>SCQF01000029.1 GCA_004321905.1 Verrucomicrobiota bacterium
TGGAGGCTCGACGATCCGCGCAATGGCGCGGCCCAAACCGCCTATCGCATCCTTGCGGCGTCCAGCGCGGAGAAATTGGCTCGCAACGAGGGCGATCTGTGGGATAGCGGAAAAGTGTCCGGTGCACAAACGACCTTTGTCCGCTATGCGGGCAAACCACTGGAAGCCTGCCAGCGGGTTTGGTGGAAAGTCCGGTATTGGGATCAGAACGGAAAAGAGCGTCCATGGTCTGAACCGACCTTCTGGGAGACGGCTCTGCTCGACGCCAAGGACTGGCATGGAGCAGAATGGATCGCTTGGAAACCGCAGGAGACCTGGAGCGCGGAGTGGAAGGTGCGCAAGGAAAAGGAGATGGCCGGGGCAAAAGGACCAGCGGAGGTGTGGCCTTTCCTTTCGCAATCCCGATTGGATATCTTCGAACTCATGCGGTTCCATGAAAAGCCGTACGATCCCGCACCACTGCTCCGCAAGGAGTTCAAATTGGACCAAAAAATCCGGAGTGCACGGGTCTATATCTCGGGTCTTGGATATTATGAGATGACGATCAACGGGAAGCGCGTCGGCGATCACCAACTTGACCCGGCCTGGACCGACTACAGTGATCGCGTGTGCTACGTGGCGTACGACGTAACCAAGGATCTGAAATCCGGACCAAACGCGATTGGCGTAATGCTGGGGCGTGGCTTCTACGGACTGCTGGCGAATGACACATGGGGATTTCAAAGATCTACATATCTCGGGCAACCAAAGCTGAAGCTTCGCCTCATGGTCGAGTTATGGGACGGAACCACCAAGGATATTGTGAGCGGTCCGGATTGGCGGGTCAAAGGTGGCCCAGTCGTTTATGACTGCCCGCGGCGGGGGGAAGTCCATGATGCCCGGTTGGCGGTTGAAGGATGGGACTTGCCGGGATTCGACGACTCGGCATGGGCGAAAGCTTCCCCGGCCCCCGCGCCCGCCGGTGCCTTGGAAGTTCAGCGCATCGAACCGATTCGCACGGTGGAAGAGGTGCTTCCAGTCGCCGTTTCCAATCCCAAGCCGGGTGTCTATGTGTATGACCTTGGCCGGAGCATTTCGGGCTGGCCGCGCCTGAAGCTTTCCGGCCCCGTCGGCACGGAAATTCTCCTGCGCTATTCGAGTTCCGCAGTAGACGAAACGCTTGCCGTCAAACCATATCCTTTCACGCAAAGCGGTTTTATTCTGTCCGGGCGGGGAGTCGAGGAATTTGAACCGCGATTTTTCCGCACCTCCTTCCGCTATGTGGTTGTTTCCGGGGTGCCTGCGGGGACCGAGCCGAAGAGTCTTACAGGGGTCGTTGTCCATACCGACTTGCCAGACGCGGGGCACTTCGAATGCTCGAACCCTTTGCTCAATGACATCCACCGCGCAGTTCGCAATACGCTGCTGGACAGAGCGCACGGTATTCCGACCGATAGCCAGCGTGAGCAGATGGGTTGGGCGACGGAAGGGCGCCTTTCTTCCGAGGCGACGATTTACAATTTTAACACCTCGTTCTTTCACCGGAATTGGATCATTGGTCTTTGGGATTCGCAAGGGGCGGATGGGTACTTTGGAATCTACGCCCCCAGCCCCAGCGAGAGTGGCGTGGTAGGACTGCCGTGTTGGACTGCCTCAGGGGTGATTGTTCCTTGGACTTATTATCTGTATTACGGCGATGCCGGATTATTGGCAAAGGGGTATGATTCCATGCGGCGCTATATGGATGCCTTGCAAAAGACGGCTAAAGAAGACGAGCGGGGTATCCTGCATGAGCGCTATGGCGACTGGCTTCCGCCGAAGGAGGGGCTTCCGTTGCTGGAAGGCAGAAAGAAATTGGTTCATGTCCCTCCTGAGGGATCGGACATCTACGGAATGGCCTATTATTACCAATGTGCCAAAACCATGGAGTCGATTGCGAAAGTTCTCAAACGGGACAAGGATGCGGACAGCTATGCAGAGTTGGCGAAGAAGATCAGTGAAGTATACAACCGTGAATTTTACGATCCGGAAATGAAATGCTATCGGGGTGAAGAGCGGCGCATTACGGATTACCGCCAGAGTCCCAATGCGATCTCGCTGTTTTTTGGCCTGGTTCCCGATGACCGGCGGACGCAGATTGTGAAGGGACTTGCCGACAACCTCGCAGCCCGGAACTATCGCCTGAGCACGGGGATTCTTGGTACCCAGGCGCTGATGGAGGTGTTGCCCTTGGGGGGACAGGGGGATGCCGCCTACAAAGTGGCCGCACAGACCGAGTCCCCGAGTTGGGGGTACATGATACGTTCCGGATCGCAGCACATCTGGGAGAGATGGGATGGTGGCGATCCCCATCAGGGTTTCAACTGCGTGGGGGGGTATTTTTACCGCTACCTCGCCGGCATCCGACCCGACCCTGAACAGCCGGGTTTCAAAAAAATCCGGTTGACTCCGACATTTCCGAAAGACCTGGAATGGGTGAACGCCTCCCACGAATCCCTGTATGGTACGATCCGTTCCGAATGGAAAAAACAGCCCGATGGCGCAGTCGAATGGAAGGTCACTGTCCCACCGAACACCTCCGCAACGGCTCTCGCGCCAGACGGATATGTTTTCGACCGGGATGCCGGCTCGAACCTTGCGCTTACCTCCGGGTGCCATGTTTTGAAGCTCTTGCGGAAATAGACGAATTTAGGAGCTGACAATGCTGCGATGGATTCTCCCACCCGGACCGCATGGCGTCTCAATCCACGCCAACGCTAGCACTGCAAAGGTGCGCCGGGTGAGGGGATGGCGGATGCGTCCCAATAGGCTCTAGTGCGAACGAATCGCCGCGGCGATGTTCTTGGCGCAGGCGTTGGCCACGTCGCGCTCCAGATCGGTGGCGGTGGGACCAGTCAGAAAATTTGAGGTGCTCCAACCAGAGGAATGGATGTGTCGGAGTTTGGGGGTAAAAAAAGTGCGTATCCAAATTGTTGATTATTCAAGTGCCTAGGTGGGCCACATCCTTGTGGATCAGATACTGCAAAGTGACGCACAGTTTGTGAAAACTCATCAAATGCGGGAACTCGTCGCCAGCGGAAAATATTTTTTTTGCCCGTTTCAAACAATTAGAGCGTTTCTGGTAATCATGTAGCGCAGATGCCGCGAAACAAACGTGATGTTGGCCGCGCGCCACGTAGAAGCGACCTCCGGTCGCTTTTCCTGATGCGGACGGAGTCCGCATCTACGCCGGGGCTTCAGCCGGCCACATCATTTATGGAAACGCTCTAATCACGCCGGCCCTACGGCCCGTAGCGTCCGCGATGTGGCGGGAGCTGATCAAGCGCGTTTGGGAGGTTGATCCGCTGTTCTGTCCGCGGTGTAGCACGGAGATGGTCAAAGCCGCCCCGCGTTCAGCCACCGCGGGACACTCGCTTCCGCACCTGAATCTGCGCAAATTCCACACTTGACTTGCCGTCGCGCCAGATGAAAATGCGGTCATGCTTTTTGGGGGCTCAAAAGTGACGTTAAAACGACGCGCCAGCGGTGGGCGTGCCAAAGTAATTTCTTATAAAGATACAGCCTTCCGCCGGTAGGGGGCGCAACGTTTTGTGCTCCAACAACTATCCCGTGTTCCATCGGCGTCGAATCCGCGTCCATGAAATTCTTTCGTAAAGCGTTGGTGTGCGGACTGGGTGCCAGTGGCCTCGCTGCGGCGCGCCTGTTGCGGCGTGAGGGTACGGCGGTCACGGCGCTCGATAGCAACGATTCTTCGGCATTGCGTGACAAGTTCCAAGCCCTGGAAAAGGAGGGTGCGCGCGTTTTGCTCGGCGCGGCGGAAATTCCTGTCGGCGATTTCGAGGTTGCGGTACTGAGTCCCAGCATTCCCCTTGATTCGCCGTGGGTGAAGGAATTACGGCGGCGCAAGATCCCGTTGCTCGCAGAATTAGAACTCGGCTGGAGTCGTCATCGCGGCAAGACCATCGCGGTCACCGGCTCCAATGGCAAGAGCACGTGTGTCAAATGGCTGGCGGAATCGTTGCAGGCGGCCGGATTACGCGCGACACCGGCGGGCAATTATGGCGTGCCGGTGACCCGCGTGGTGGTCGAGCAGCCACAGCTTGATTGGCTCGTGCTCGAGGTCAGTACGTTCCAATTGGAAACCTGTCAACAATTTCGGCCCGACATCGGTATTCTGCTCAACATTCATCCTAATCACCTCGATCGTCACGGCAACATGGCGACCTACACGGCGCTCAAGGCACATTTGTTTGCACGAACGCAGCCAGAGAATTTTTGTCTGGTGCACGCGCCGTTAGGAGGATCCATCCGCGCCTTGGCGGGTGGGGTGGGGAAATGGGCGTCGTTCGGCCTCGCGGCAGACGCGGACTGGCGATTCGACGCGGGACGCGTATGGCACGGTGGGCGGGCGGTCGCAGATTTACGTGGTACATGTTTCGATAATGAAGTTCTGGGGCAAGCGGGCGCGGCAGTGATGGCGGCCTTGCAAGCGGCCAACGTGGATGTTGCGCACGCGGTACAAATGGCGCGCGTGTTTCAGCCGCTGCCGCATCGCATGCAGTTGATCGCTGCGTTGAAAGGAGTTCGTTGGGTGAATGATTCCAAAGCCACAAACCTCGCGGCGTTGGCGGCGGCGCTGCGTATGACGCCGGGCCGTGTGCGCTTGATTGCCGGCGGACTCATCAAAGAAAAAGACTTCGGTGCGGTGAAAGATTTACTGGCACAAAAAGTTGAAACGGTTTATCTTATCGGACGTGCCGCTTCGACCTTGGCGCAAGCGTGGTCGGAGGTTGTGTCGTGCCGGTTATCCGGCACCTTGGCGGTGGCGGTGGCACAGGCCGCAGCCGAGGCGCGGGCGGGCGAAACGGTGTTGCTCGCACCGGCGTGTGCCAGTTTTGATCAGTTCAGGAATTTTGAAGAGCGTGGCGACCTTTTCGCCGACATGGTGGCCGCGCTGGGGCAAAAAATGGAATCGGCAAAGGGAAAAGGACAGGAGTAAACCATGCAAACAGTTGAGCAGAAGAGTCAGTGGAAATCGCGCGCGGTGTTCTGTGCCGTCGCGGGCGTACATATTGTGGCGGCCAGCGCGTTGTTGTTCATCTACGGATGCAGCACGACCAAGGCCCCCAAACCGGAGGCCCCTGCCGCGCCGGTGATGCCGCCGACCAAGGAACCCTCGCCCGTGGTTGAGAAGCCGATGATTCCGCCGCCGCCGCCCGTGGATTTGGCGCCGGCCGCCAAAGAAACCGCCGCGAGCAAGACCTATGTGGTGCAGGCGGGTGACTCGCTCTCGAAAATCGCACATCACGCGGGCGTCTCGCAGCGCGAATTGATGGAACTCAACGGCATCAAAAACGCCAATATGCTGCGCGTCGGCCAGAAGATTACGCTTCCGGCCTATTCCAAGGAGCTGGCAGCGGGTTCGGCCAAGAAGACCGCGGGCAAGAAAGCAACGAGCAGCAAGAAAGCGTCGGCCAAAGCAGCGACGGAAGCCCCGGCGGGCGCGGGCACCTATGTCGTCAAAGCGGGCGACAGCTTGGCGAAGATTGCGAAACACAACGGCGTGAAGATCAGCGCGTTGCGTGAAGCCAACAAGATCAGTGGTGATCGGATTCGCGTCGGCCAGAAGCTCGTCATTCCTGGCAAGGCTGCTGCGTCGGAAACGGCACCGGCGGCGACGCCTGAAGCGGTGGCGGCAGCGGGTGCGGCGGGCATGCCTGCGGCAACCGGCGAAGCGGCGGTGGTTCCGGCTCCAGCCGCGCCGACCGCGCTTCTTGATTACACCGTTCAAGAAGGTGAGACGCTGGACAGCGTGGCCAAGACGTTCATGGTGAAGAAGGAAGACATCATGAAGGCCAATGGCGCTACGGATGCCGCGCAGATCAAGCCCGGCATGCGGATCAAGATTCCGGCGCCCATCCAATAATCATTCGGGTGCGCCAGAACGCGGCGGCGGGCTGACGCCCCCGCCGCGTTTTTCATTTCTACGCTGAATTTTTCGCGCACGACGTGGGACCCGGTTGCCGTATGAAAAAAACCACCAGCCTGCTAATTGCTCTGGTCCTGATCCTGACCACATTCGGCATCATCATGCTGGCCAGCGCCAGTCCGGCGCAGGCGGAAAAGATGAAACACGGGCCGTATTTTTTCGTCGAGCACCAACTCATATTTTTGGCGCTGGCGTTGGTGGTTGGCATGGGCTGTGCGCTGGTGGACTATCGGGTGTGGATCAAGCTGGCGCTGCCGGTGATGCTGTTGGCGGTGGTGTTGCTGGTTGCCGTGCGGGTTCCGCCGTTGCGGCACAAGATCAATGGCAGCTATCGCTGGCTCATGTTGGGGCCGGTCAACTTCCAACCCTCGGAACTGGCCAAGTTTGCCGTCATTTGCTGGCTGGCGTGGTGGATGTCGCATGTCCGGCGGCGTGCTACGGATTTCAAAATGGGTCTTGTCATGCCGATGGCGGGGCTGGGGTTGATTTTGGTGTTGCTTATGGTGGAGCCTGATTTTGGCACCACGTTTTTGATCGCGTTTGTGGGGATGCTGTTGATGTATCTCGGCGGCTCGCGCTTCAAATATCTGGCGGTGGCCGGCATGGGCGGGTTGCTTGGCTTTGCGGCGATGATCATGCACAATTCCGTCCGCTCCCGCCGCATCCTCGCGTTCCTCTGGCCCGACGAATACGCTAAAAACGAGGCGTTCCAACTCAACGAAGCGCTCCATGCTTTCGTGCTGGGCGGCCCCACCGGCGTCGGCTTCGGCGCCAGTATGCAAAAACAACACTACCTCCCGGAAGCGCACACCGATTTCATCTTTCCCATCATCGGTGAGGAACTCGGCCTGATCGCCACGCTGCTGGTCGTCTTGGCCTTTATCGTTTTTTTCATTCTGGGGATGCGCATCAGCTTCCGCGCGCCCGACCAATTTGGCCGCCTGCTGGCCTTTGGCATCACGATGATGATCACGTTGCAGGCCGCGATCAATATCGCCGTCGTCACCGGTTGTATGCCCACCAAAGGTCTCGCGTTGCCCTTCATCAGCTACGGTGGCTCCAGCATCCTGCTGACCTACGCCATGGTGGGGGTGCTCATCAACATCGCGCGGCAGGTCGAAGCCGATCCACGCCCGTCGGATTTCCGCTGCATCCGCGATCAACATCACGACTTCTGATCGCGCTTCGGAAAAAAATCGCCGAGGACCGCTGGGGGTGCTTGGTGTTTCAGGTTGGAGGCGGAACGGCGTAGCGTATTTTCCGTCGCCGCCAAGTGATGCAGAAAGTCGCTACAGCCCAACGTTGCCACGCCGGCGGCGTCCACCGTTTCGCGTTCGGCGCGGTCGGAAGTGACCACCAGAATTTCTTCCGGTCGCGTCGCTTCGTGCGCGAGGCGCTCGATCACCGAGTCGGCGGTCTGGGCCGCGGTCGCATAGATGACCTCCACTGGCGCTGGTGGTTGTGCTTGACGTTCGCCGACGAAACCCGCGCCATCGAAAACCACGGTGATCCGTTCCGCCAACGCCTCGCCGGTCGCGCCCAGCCGCGCGACCAATTGCTCCCGCGCCGCCGTCCCAATTTTAGCGGGAGCGGGAGCGCGATGCAGTAAACTGTAGCCATCAATGATGATCCAACGCGCTTTCATCGGCGGCAGTTTGCCACGCAGCGACATGTTTTCCAAGGCTTGGAAAAACGGCCTGTTTCATTTTCCAACCCTTGGAAAACTTCACCGCCATTTGTTGAACAGATCGTTTAGGGGCTTGAGGCTGATGCGTTTGGCGCGCTCGCGGCGGAACGGCGGCGGGCTGACCACGACATCGTTTTCGTCCGGTGGCGGCGTAGGTGGCGATTGATTCCATATCCATGGCCAGATCGGTGGCGCTTGCCGGCTCATCTCCTGCATCAAGACCATGCGGTATTCCGCGCCGGCGGCAAAGTAGATGAAGACGGCAATGACCACGAGCAGCGGATTGCCGTAATGCCAGCCCAGTAGCCCCAAGACGATGGCGATAATCTTCCCGAGGCGAGCGGCCATGCGTGTGGCGGCGAGTCGGCCTTTACGCCGCGCCAGCATGGCACGCAGAATGCGACCGCCATCCATCGGGAATGCCGGTAGCAAATTAAAGACAAACAGACTTAGATTGATGGAGCCGATCAGCACGCAGAAACGGGCCAGTTCGGATGATCCCGGGAGGAGGCCGCCTATGCCGAGCGTGAGTAGTCCAGCGCCCAGCGCAAGACTGACTAGCGGGCCGGCGATGGCCACTTGAAATTCGTCGCGCGGACGTTCCGGGATGCGCGCGAGTTGCGCCATGCCGCCGATCGGCAGGAGCAAGATGTCGCGTACGGGGAAGCCTTTCGCCATGGAAACGAACGAGTGGCCAAGTTCGTGTAGGGCTACGCTAAGGAACAAGGTGGCCGCCGCAAGCATACCCCAAGTCAGTGGGTGTGTGCTAAATTCTTCGGCGAAGTTATAGCCAAAAATGGGCAGCACGATCAGCAGGGTCATGTGTACGCGAATCGGGATGCCCCGAAGCTTCGCAATCTGGAAGGCTCCGCCTAACATAAAATTTCTGCGCGCACCATACGTGGCGCCGGCACCGATTGCCATAAAAAAGGTTGCCATCGGCGGTGTCGCAACGTATCAATGCACGATCATGCTGTACTTTTTACCAGCAGGCCATGAGGCGCGCCGGTGAGTGCCAAGCTCTCCATCATCATTCCCGCCTACAACGAGGAGCAGCGCCTGCGGCCTGCGCTGGAGGAGTATCTGCGCTTCTTTCTGCCGCGTTACGGCGCGGCGGTCGAAATTCTGGTCGTAGTCAATGGTTCCACCGACCGCACTGAGCAGGTGGCGCGCGAAACCGCCGCCGGCGATCCGCGGGTGCGCGTTATCGTGGAGCCGGAACGTGTCGGCAAAGGTGGCGCGGTCGAAATCGGTTTTGCCGCGGCGCATGGGGAACTCATCGGCTTTGTGGATGCCGATGGCTCCACGCCGCCTGCCGCGTTCCAAGACTTGGTGGATAAAATCGGTGATGCGGGCGCGATCATCGCCAGTCGCTGGCACCGCGATTCCGTCATCACGCCGCAGCCGCTCTCGCGACGCATCGCCTCGCGTATGTTTAACGGTTTGGTTCGTTTCTTGTTCCGGTTGCCGATCACCGATACGCAGTGCGGTGCCAAAGTTTTCACTGCGCCGGCGATCCGCGACGTGCTGCCCAAACTAGGTGTCACGCAATGGGCGTTCGATGTAGATTTGCTGTTCCACCTTCAACAGGCCGGCTATCGCATCAAAGAAATCGCCACCGTCTGGAACGACAAAGCCGGTTCACGGCTGCATGTCTTTACCGCCTCCGTCGAAGTCGTGCTGGCGTTGATCCGGCTACGGCTGATCTATTCGCGTTTCCATTGGCTGGTGCCGGTGATCAACAAAACCATTGGCCGGTTTTTGCCGTGGGATCCGCGCCGTGGCCGCAAGTTGTAGGCGAATTTTCCAAGGCTTGGAAAATCAATCGCGTGGTTTTTCCAGACCTTGGAAAACTTCGTCGAACCAGTGCCGCACGTTCCACTCCAAGCCGACGCCGTGCATAAGATTATAGGTCGCTTTGCGTAGCGCTACGCCAATCGCATCCCAATCCGGCGCGCGCGGCTCGATGAACGGAATTTCGTTGAGCGCAAAAGTGGAGGTGTGTGGTACGAGGCGAATACCGAAGCGTTTTGGCGCGCGGGCGATGGCGCTGTGCGCCGTCAGCGCGAAACGATGCCAGTAGGCCGAGTGAATCCAACCGGCGGCAAACCAGCGGCGGATCACGTCGAGTCCGGTGCGTGTTTCGGACAAGGTTTGCGTTGGGAAGCCGTACATCAGATAGACGTGCACCAGCGCGCCGGCGGTGGCGAAGGCGCGGGCGATGCGGCCCGCTTGCGCCACGGTCACGCCTTTGTCCATCAGGCGTAGCGTGCGGTTGTGCGCTGTCTCCAGACCGGCGGTCACGGCGATGCAGCCGGAATGCACCAGCAGATGGCAGAGCGTTGGCGTGAACGTGCGCTCGAAACGGATGTTGGCCCACCAGCGAATGTGTATGTCGTGCGCGAGCAGGCGCTCGGCAAGCGCGCCCAGCAGCGCCGGCGGCGCGGCCTCGTCCACAAAATGGAAATCGTTGACGCCGGTTTCCGCGCGGATTTGTTCGATCTGATCCACCAACCGGTCCGGCGTGTTTGGTTCGAAGCGATGGATGTAATCGAGGCCTGTGTCGCAAAACGCGCAGCGCCGCCAGTAGCAGCCGTGGGCGAGCGTGAGCCGATTCCAGAAACCGTCCGACCAGAGGCGCAACATCGGGTTGGGTTGCTCCAACACTGCGAGGTAGCGGCGTGGGTTGAGACCGATGTAACTCGGCGCGGGCAGTTCGCGGAAGCGCGGCGCCGTTGCGCCGGGCTGGTCGTGAAAAATCACGCGACCGTTCTCGCGTGTGAACGTCCGGCACAATCGTCGGGCTGTGCGCCGCCCACGCAGATGTTCCAGCAGGCAGAGCAATGGTTGCTCGCCATCGTCGAGCGTCACGAAGTCCACGTAATCGAACAATCGCGGTTCGATCAGTTGGCGCAGTTCGGTGTTCACGTAGCCGCCACCGAGCGCGATGCGGGTGCGCGGCACAAGGCGTTTGATGGTGCGTGCGATGCGGAGCGCGCCGTAGAGATTGCCGGGGAAGGGGATGGTGATGCCGACCAAGCCGGGACGCCTGCGACGAATGAGGCGTGCGGTGATCTCTTCCAGCAGGCGATCTACCAACGTTGGCGGCGACGCCAGCGCCCCCTGAATGGGATCGAACGACGCGGCGGCCAGCGCCAGATGTTCCGCATAACGAGCCAAGCCGAAGCGGTTGTCCACGCCATCGTGAATCACGTCGGCGAGGTCGTCGAGGCACAGGCTGGCGAGGTGACGTGCAAAATCCTCTGGCTCCAGTCCCCACGTTTCGCCGTTGGCGGCGAGTTGTGCGAAGCGCAGACCTTCCGGCAACCAGCGGCGCGACAAAATGCGTGCGGTCAATTCCGGTGCGCGGCCTTGCAAGAATCGTACTGCGCCATCCAGCGTGGCGGCGTAGCGCGCTGCATGGCGACGAAAGAAACGTACCGCGGGCGACGCGGAACGGCGTGGCAGTGTTCTCGCGATGGCCGCCATACCCCGACGCGAGAACAGGCGCAGCGCTAATTCCAGCGAAAGATCGGCCTGCGTCACCTCAACGCTGTGCGCCCGCAAAAATCCCACCAGCCGCGGTGTCGCAGCATAGGGCGCATTGAATTGCAGCATCGGCGGTGTAATCAGCAGTACGCGCATGGCCTGCTCCTACACTGCGCCGCCGATTCCGTCCAGTGGAAACAACATTCCGATGTGACCCGTGATGAGATTTATGTTACATCACGCGCGATGGATGCGGTGGGACAATCCAAGGGTGCGCGGCCAGCGGTCGGCGGAAGATTTTTCCGTCAGCGGTTGTGTTGGGTGCCGACGTGGCGGAGTTGGCTGATGCTGTTTTTGACTCTGGTTCCAACCACGATTCTGACGATACAACACGCCTATGATTTTCTCGCGGTCAACGATCCGTGTCCCGGCGGTATATTGGTGATCGAAGGCTGGGCCCCGGATTACGCGCTTGAGGCCACGGTGGCGGAATTTCGGAAAAACCATTACGACCAGTTGATCGTCACCGGCGGGCCGATTGAGAAAGGCCTGCCGTTCTGCGAATATAAAAACACCGCCGATTTCAGCGCGGCGATTTTGTTGCGCATGGGCTTGGCGACCAATGTGGTGCACGCCGTACCGGCGCCGAAGACGCAGAAAGATCGCACCTATCTTTCGGTGCTGGTGCTCAAGCGCTGGTTGCGGTCCCATGGCGGCTTGCCGGCCCGTATCAATCTGATGACCGGTGGCGCCCATGCCCGCCGATCGCGGCTGCTTTACGAGCAGGTGTTCGATGCGGATGTACGGGTGGGTGTCATGGCCATTCCCGACCGTGAATTTGATCCGCAGCGCTGGTGGACGTCCAGCGTGGGCGTGCGCGTGGTGCTCTCGGAGTTGATTGCGTATGGCTACGCGCGGTTTGTTTTCCAGCCGCCGCGCGAGTGAGGGCGGGGGGTTCCAAGGCTTGGAAACCTCAATAAAAAACTCGCCTCTTGCTAATCCTGCCTTAACATGGCGGTGTAATCCTTTGTCAACACGAGGTGCTTATGGCGCGCGAACAGATTTTGATCATTGAGGACGACGAGGATATTCAGGAGCTGATTCGTTATAACCTGACGCAAGCGGGTTATCGCGTGACGGTCGCCGGCACAGGCGAGGACGGCATCAAGGCCGCGCGCGCGAAAAAGCCGGACCTGATCCTGCTCGACATCATGTTGCCGGGCATGGACGGTCTTGAAGTTTGCCGCACGCTTTCGGCGCAGGATGCTACGCGCAGCATGCCCATCATCATACTTACAGCGAAGGGCGAAGAGGCGGATATTGTCACGGGCCTGCAAATGGGCGCGGATGATTACATCACCAAGCCGTTCAGTCCGCGGGTGCTGCTGGCGCGCGTCAAGGTGGTGTTGCGGCGCCAGAGCCGCGATACCGACGCAGGCGAGCAGCCGCTCAAAATCAGCGACCTGCACATTCATCCCGGACGCCGTGAAGTGTGCGTCAAAAACAAGCCCATGGAACTGACCTTCACGGAGTTCGGTATTTTGCACTTTCTGGCGCGGCATCCCGGCTGGGTGTATACGCGCGAGCAGATCGTGGATGAGGTGCACGGCGAAGACTATCCCGTGACGGACCGCTCGATTGACGTGCAGATGGTCAATCTGCGCCGCAAATTGGGCCCGGCCGGCGAATGCATCGAAACCGTGCGCGGCGTGGGCTATCGGTTCAAGGAGTGATCATGCGTCCCACGCGCCTCATCACCCGCTTGCTCCCCGCCTTCCTCCTGTTGACGCTGCTGGCGCTCGGCGCGGCGTTGCTTTACTCCGAACGTGCGGTGCGCGAATTTCATACCAATCAGACTGCGACCGAGTTGGAGGCGGAGTTGCAATTGTTGGAGGACATCGTGCGCGGGCAGCTGACCAACCCGAATTTACAGGCGTTGGTGGTGGACTATGGCCGGCGCACCGGTTCGCGTTACACGTTGATCGCGCCGGATGGACGTGTGCTGGCCGACTCGGAAGAGCGACCGGAAAAAATGGAAAACCACGCCACACGACCCGAAATCGTGCTCGCACGGGCCGAGCATTTGCCGGCGCGCGCCACGCGGTTCAGCGTCACGCGGCTCGAAACTTTTCTCTATACGGCCGTGCCGTTGACCGAACAAGGTCACCTGCGCGTTTTCCTGCGGGCGGCGCGGCCGATCAAAGGCCTGTATGCTTCGTTACGTGGGTTGGAACTGCACATGCTCGGCGCGGCAGTGCTCATTTTTGCGCTGGCCGGCCTCGCCAGTTATGGCTTGGCCAGGCGCATTGTGCGTCCGCTGGAAGCGCTGCGGGCCACCGCCGAAAAGTATGCTGCCGGCGATCTTACGCACCGGCCGCCGCTCTCGGATATCGAGGAGGTGGCCGCGCTGGCCGAGTCCATGAAGACCATGGCGCGGCAACTCGATGAACGCATTCGACTGCTGAGTCAAGAGCGTGCCGAATCCGAGGCGGTGCTGGCCTCCATGATTGAGGGCGTGATCGCGGTGGATAACAACGAGGGCGTGATCCGTCTCAATCGTGCTGCGGCCAAGTTGCTGGGCATGACGTCGGAGCATGCCCTGGGCCGCGATCTGCGCGAAGTGGTGCGTAATCCGATGTTGCAGGAATTTGTCTTGCAGACGCTCGCCAGCGCGATGCCCGTTGAAAAGGATCTCTGGCTGTATACGCCCGACGAACGCAACGTGGCGGTCTATGGCACCGCTTTGCAGAGCACGGGAGGCCAGCGTATCGGCGCGTTGGTGGTGCTCAACGACGTCACGCGGCTGCGTCGGTTGGAAAACGTCCAGCGCGAATTCGTGGCCAACGTTTCGCATGAGCTCAAGACGCCGATCACCGCGATCAAGGGTTTTGTGGAGACGCTGCTGGGCGGTAACGAACACCGTCCGGAAGATATCCGCCGTTTTCTGGAGATCGTGCGTCGGCATACGGAACGGCTCGA
Organism: Verrucomicrobiota bacterium; assembly: GCA_004321905.1. Lineage (GTDB taxonomy): Bacteria > Verrucomicrobiota > Kiritimatiellia > CAIQIC01 > CAIQIC01 > DP16D-bin41. Next base: position 14,124 of record SCQF01000029.1, read on the forward strand.
TTCAATCATCGAAGATTTGCTTAGCCTCTCAAGGATTGAGCAGGAGGAGCGTGGCAAACTCGAATGCGCCGTAGCGGATCTGCACGACATCGTTACGAGCGCCATTCAACTCTGCCGTGCCCGTTCCAGCAGCAAAGATATCGCGATCGAAAATCACTGTGCACAGCCGATGCCGGCGCGCGTCAACGCCCGGCTGATCGAGCAGGCGGTCGTCAATCTGCTCGATAACGCCGTCAAGTTCAGCGCGCCCGGCCGGCTTGTGAGCGTCGAGGGGCGGCGAGAAGATGGCTGGTGGATACTGAGCGTGCGCGATCAAGGTTGCGGAATTTCCGCCGAACATCTGCCGCGGCTTTTTGAGCGGTTTTATCGCGTGGATAAAGCACGCAGCCGGCAGTCGGGCGGTACGGGGCTGGGATTGGCGATTGTCAAACACATCGTCACGGCACACGGTGGCGAGGTGGGCGTGGAAAGCACCCTTGGCCAGGGCAGCTGCTTCACAATCCGCTTGCCGGCGTGATTAGGGTGTCCGTACTTCGCGTAGTAATTCATCCACCAGCGTGGCCACCGTGGCTGGCGCGAGGTCGTGCAGACATTGTAAAAAATTCGGATTGATGCACCGGATACCGCGGCGCGAATAGCGGTAACACGGGCTGCAGGGCAAATCCAATCGGGCGATACGGTGCGGCACACCATAGGGGCGCGTGGCGGTGGGCGGCGTCGGGCCGAACAGCGCGACGCAGGGCACGCCCTGTGCGGCGGCGAGATGCGCGGGCAACCCATCAATGCAAACCATGATCTGCATTTTGCCCAGCAGCGCCGCGGATTCCTTGAGCGCCAAATTACCGCCATCCACCAGTCGCTCGGCGGGTAATGGGCTTTGGGTGCGAATTTCGGCGCGCAAACTTTCTTCGTCCTTGGAACCAAAAAGTAAAAGAGTGGCGTCGGGATATTTTTCGCAGAGCTGCCGGCCTAGTGTGGCCCACTGAACCATGCCCCAGCGCTTCAGCACCAAATTCTTGGTGGTCCCCGATCCGGGGTGGAAGCCGATCAGTCGTCGCCCCTGTAAGTGATGCGTCTGAATAAAACGCTCCGCTGCTGCCCGGTGCTCCTCTTGCACCGCGATTTCCAGATGATGCTCGCGCAGTTGTAACGGCCGGTCCAAGGCTTCCGGCAATAGCCGCAAATTGCTGTCCGCCAGATGTAGCGATTCGTCTTCGCGCAAAGTGCGTGTCAGCAACCAGCGGCTCAACGCGCCGCACTTCACTGCATAATCGAAACCAATTCGTTCGCGCGCCCCGATCAGCCGCGCGATAAGGTTATATTCAAACCGATTTTGCGGCATCAGCGAAAACGAAACATCATACTTTTCGCGGCGCAGGTCCAGACAGAATTGCAGCGACCGCCGGCGGCCTTCGCTGACGAAGTCATATAGCATCAGCCGGTTGAGGTTGGGGTTGCCGTCTAACACTGCGTGCGCCACGGCGCCTTGCAAGACGAGCACATCAATCTGCGCGTGGGGGCAGGCGAGGCGTAGCTCCTTCAGAAACGGCGTGGCCATGAGCGTATCGCCCGCGCCGGCCAGCGCCAGCACCAGTATTTTTTTGAAGTCCGGCGTCATGTGACGGCGATTGTGCCGGAAGCGGCGCAATTTTCCAAGGTTTACCCGCCTCTGGCACCGCCGCCGGCGGCTATCTTCGTGGTTGCGCAGTCGCTTTTTTTGCAAACCCGTGGCGGAATCCGGCTGGCGACGCGGTGGCCCGGAGTTGGTGATCGTCACGCCGATGAATGCGGATTTATCTTTCGGCGGCGGCGAATTCGAGCAGAGCGCGGCGTGGCGTACGATTCTGGAACACGGTGGCCCGGCGGCGCAACCCGAAGCGATGCGGCTTTTGGCGCAACTGCCCGATCAGCCCGAACCGCTCACGTGGTCTTCTGTGCAGGATATCGCGCGCCGCTACGACAGTCTCGACTACACGCGCCAGTGGACCGACGGCTTTCGCCGCAATTACCACACGGCGGAAAAACTCGCACTGAAAAAACGTTGACGGTGTTCAGCGTCCGGCAAATTTGCGGAGATATTTCAGGGCCAACTCGAAATCGTGTGGCGGCGGTGCGTTGATTTTTGTCAGTTCACCGGTGACGGGGTGGGGGAATTCCAAGGATTCGGCGTGCAACGCGGTGCGCGCGATCAACGGGCGTTCGCCTTCGCGCGGTTCCTTAAAATATTTTTTGAGTGAGGAAAGCAGGAGCGGACGACCATCACCATAAAAGGGATCGGCCAAAATGGGGGTGCCGACGGCGGCGAGGTGGACGCGAATTTGATGCTGGCGACCCGTTTCCGGTGCGACGGAAAGCAAGGCATAGCCGCGATAGGTTTCCAAGGTTTGGAAAACCGTGCGCGCTTTTTTTCCATGCTTGGAAACCATCATGCGCCCGCGCCGCTGTGGATTGGTGGCGACGGCGAGTTCGACGGTAAATTCCTTTTCGCGTGGGACGCCGCGGGTGATGGCCAGATAGCGTTTGGCGATTTTATGGCTGGCGAACCAGCCGAAGAGTCGCTTCCATGCTTCGGTGTTCTTGGCGCAAAGCACAAGGCCGCTGGTGTCTTTGTCAAGGCGGTGGACGTTGAAGGCGGTGGGATTCAAATGCTCGTGCAGCCGCTGCATCAGGTTGTCGAGGCTTTTGTCCCAACGATCCGGCGCGATGAGCAAACCGGCGGGCTTGTTGAGCGCCAAGAGCACCTCGTCTTCAAAGAGCACGTCGAGTGGCAGCTTGTGTTTCATCTGGAGACTTTGTTCGCTTTCGGGCGCGGCGGCAAGTAAACTCTCTGAAAATCTTTTCATCATGAACGAAGAGCTTGAATTAACGATCGAGAAAACGGTGTTCGAAGGGCGCGCGCTGGCGCGGCAAGGGCGCTTTGTCGTGTTTGTGGATGGCGCGTTGCCGGGAGAGCGAATCCGGGCGCGCTTGAGCTATCGCAAACGGCGGTATGCCTTCGCGCAACTGTTGGAGGTATTGGAACCTTCGCCGCAACGCTGTGCGTCGGGCTGTTCGGCCTTTGGCACGTGCGGTGGTTGCAGCTTGCTAAACATGGACTATGCGGCGCAGTTGGAACAGAAGCGCAATTTTCTACTTGAAGCGTTGCATGCCTGGCCGGATGTGGCGGCGTGTGTCGCGCCGGTATGGGGAATGGAAGACCCGTATTTCTTCCGCAACAAGATGGTGTATTCCTTCGGTGGTTCGGCGGAAGCGCCGGTGTTGGGGATGCATCGGCGCGGCGATTTTCATGCGGTGGTATCGGCGGAGACGTGTCGGCTCCAATCGCCTCAAGCGCAGGAGGTGCTGCGGCGTGTGTTGGCCTGGACGCGTAAACACCATTGGGCGCCTTTCGACGAACGGGCTAAAACCGGGTTGCTGCGTGATCTGACCGTGCGTGAGGGTAAGCGCACCGGCCAGCGGATGGTGATGCTGACGACCACGGCGTTGCAGGCCGCCGTGACGGAGTTGCCGGGTATCGTGGGTGATCTCGCCACCACCGTGTTGCATGGCATTAGTCCGCCGCTACACAACGCTGCGCGACTGGAGCGGGTGGAAATCTTGTCCGGCTCCGGTGTGATTGCGGAGCAACTCAATGGGCTGACGTTTGAGGTGGGGGTGAGTACTTTTTTTCAGACCAATACCTTGCAGGCAGAAAAGATGTTTTCCTTGCTGGCGCAATGGGCCGCTGATGCACAACCACGCGTGGCCTTGGACCTCTATGCGGGCACGGGGCCGATTGCGTTCCACTTGGCGCGGCTCGGGCGGCGCGTGATCGCGGTGGAGACGCATCCTGAATCAGTCGCCGCGGCGCGGCGCAATCAACAGCGCAACAATCTGCCGGCCATTGAATGGTTGGCGGCCGATGTGGAGCAAGCCCCGGAAGCGGTCTTTGCCAGCCAGCCGGATTTGATCGTCGTGGACCCTCCGCGGACGGGTTTGCATCCGCGTGCGGCGGAGAAGATCGTGGCCGCCGCCGCGCCGCATATTTTTTATGTGTCCTGCAATCCGGCCACACTGGCGCGCGATTTGCCACGATTCCGCGCCGCCAATTATGCCGTCAAGCGAATTCAGCCGCTGGATATGTTTCCGCATTCCTACCATGTCGAAAGTTTGTTGTGGTTGTCGCGGGCCTGAGTACAATGAATGGTCGTCATGCTTAAATTACTGGTGATATGCTATGAAAGAATCCTCTCCAGCCGCGGTTAATCCTGCGTCAGGCGGTGCGGCGTCACGTATTACGGCCGAACAGGCGGAAACATTGTTGCGCTGCTTGGGCCAAGTGGTCAGCAGCATGAGCATTTATGGTCCGCAACACAAGGCGACGCGGCAAACCTTGGACGAAAGCTTCGCGCTGTTGGGGAAAATGCTGGCCAACCAGGACACCGTGACCTTGGGTGTGAATGAGGAGCGCTTGCTTTGTGAGGGCCACACGATCGAAGCGCAAACCGCGTTACTCCGTGTCTTGGTGCGGCGTTTCAATGCGGTGGGCGCTAGTTCCTTTGGACTGACGCGCGGTATGACGCGCGATGAGTTTGAGCGATTGCTGCAATTGATCAGCACGGCAGCGAGCGCGGTTTTAGCGCAAGGTGGGAACATTACGGCGACGCAGGGTAGCGGATTTGCGCATCTGCGTGTCAGAAAAATGAGCTATCAAGCCATTGCCGAAGACGAGTTGGTGGTACACAAGGAAGCGGTTACGCAACTTGCCGCGCAAACTGTGGATGGTCAGGCGGCGGCGGCCACCAGCGCAGAAATCGTGGCCTTCCTGCAAGGCCAGATTGCAACGGAAGCAACCGCTGTTTCCAAGGAAGCGGAAGAATTGGCCGCGCAGCCCGCCAGGCTGGCCGAGCTGTTGTTGCGTGCGGCAGATATCCGCCCGGAGACGGCTAGCGTGACCGGCGGCGAAAACTTGGGCGCCATGGTCGTCGGGTGTCTACGGCGTTTGCATCATAAGCTCGCGGCCGCACCTTCTGGTAAAACACAGCAGGGCAAAAAGAATCTGGGCCGGACGTTGGTTTTGTTGGAAGAAGAAGTGGTGGAAAAATTGCGCGCGTTGGCGGGCGATGCAGCGGCGGATGCGGCGGCGGCGGTCGTTTCCAAAGAAGTGGAAGGGTTGGTCGAAGATTTGCGTGTGGATGCTTTGGCGGAAGACTATTTGAAAAAACGCCGGCTGATCGAATCCACCGAACAACAGTTGATCAAATTCATTGCCGCACGCCAAGGTCAGACCGAGCACTCCGAGTCTTTGCTGGAGTTGGAGAAGAAATTAGCCGGCGGCGGCTTGGATCGCGCGGGCTGGGAACTGTTGATGCATAAAGGTGCCGGGTTAGAGCAGGCATCGGGCGGCACTGCGCCGGGCGCGCCGCCGCTGGCGATGTTGCTGATGCGCCTGACCGACCTATTGGACCCGACAAAACACCCCGGCGCAGTGGCGCCGGCGCGCGATCAACTGAAAACTATCGTTACGCAATTGGATCATGGCGTGGCAGAGGCCATGGCGGGTGTGGAGCAGAAGGTTGGCGACCTCCGCGAGAAGATCAAAACAGTTCAGCCGTTGGCCGGGAAAACCAAGCCTACGGACTTGGAACGCCAAGCACGTGTGCGCAAGCACATCATCACTACACTGGCCGAGATTGTGCAGGAATTGCGTCAACCTCTATCTGTGATCCATGGCACCATCGAAATGCTCAGCGCCGGTTACTTGGGTGCGGTGCCTGATGTCCAACGTGAAATGCTGAATTTAGCGTTGCAGAGTAGTCAGCGCTTGGGTTCCATTGTGGATACGCTGGCGCTTATCTCCGGCATGCCCGCCACCTTGCAGCCGGACGCGCAAATTCTGGAGTTTATCTACCGGCCCTGAAAAACGCGCGGCCGGGAAAAAAGCATTGCCTTGCGCGAAGGAATTTGGGAAATACTGCGCCGGTGTTTTCAAACCTCAGAGGACAAATGAAAAAATTGGCATTGTTTGCGGTGGTGATGGGTTTGGCGACGAGCAGTCAGGCCGTCAAATTGCAGGAAGGCACACAAGCGTTGGATCTTTCCGGCAACTGGGACTTCCAACGTGCCAGTGAACAGTTGCGCGTGGGGTATGGCTATTTTATCATGGATTATTTCGAGGTGGGTGGGCTGCTGGAATATGCTCATAACGAAAACATGACTGCGTTTGGCTTTGGCCCGAAGGCGGAATATAATTTTGAACTCGATATTCCTGTGGTCGTGCCTTTCGTCGGTGCGTCGGCACAGTTCAAACACGGCAAAGTTTCCACGACGCAGATGGTCACGATTGCCGGCACCGGTGCCGCCGGCAACCCCGCCAGCACAGAGCAGGTGGTTGCCGATGAAGAAACGAAGAACGCGCTGACGGCGAACGTCTACGGCGGCGCGAAATTCTTCATCACCGACGCCTTTGCGGTCAGCGCGGCGCTGGTCGTGGAAGCGGCGACGACGGATATTTTTGTCAAGAAGGATGGCGACACCAGCAAGACCGATGCGCGGGTGGAACTCGGTCTGCGCTACTATTTCTGACCGTCGCGTGACGCTGAAGCGCCGGGTTTTCCAAGGGTTGGAAAATCCGGCGTTCGTTTTTCCAACCCTTGGAAAACCACGCCTAGCCGAGGCCCAGCAACCGTTTGAAGCGCTGGAGCAAGCTGGCGCGTTGGAGCGCATGGGCGGCGTTGGCGCCGACGGCTTTCAGCCGCGCATAATTTTGTGTGTTCTGTGCGGCGCGTTCCGCGACCAGTTGGGCGAGCTTCTCCGGGATTTCCGGGCGCAACGCCAGCAGTCGCGTGAAGGCGGCCAGCGGGATTTCCAGCAACTCGACTTCTTCCGGCGCGGTGAGTGTGGCCGTACGCGGCAGGCCGGTGACGAGGCTCATCTCACCGCACAACGCGCCGGTGGGCAAGTCGAACTCGTTGGGTGGCGTTGCATCTTGGAATTCCACGCGTCCGCGTAGTTGGCCGCGAACGACGACGAAACAGCTTTCGCCGGCATCACCTTGCCGGAAAATCGTTTCGCCGGTGGTGTAACGGACGAAGCGCAGCAACGGCGCGAGCGGCACGAGATCGTGCTCGGCGAGCAATGGCTGGCCGGCAGCATCCACGAACAGGCGCGTGAGGAAAGCGCTGTGCTGCAAGGCGTGAACGCGGCGCGCGGCTTCTTCGGGCGGCGCAGGCAAGTTCCGTTGCGTGTTGACGACGGCCATGAAATCGCAGAGCAACTTGTCGCTCATCGGGAACGGAATTTCGATGCCGCGGCGTTTGAACTGATACCAGATCATGCGGTTGACTTCGCCGCTGATCGGCGCGCGGTTCTGGTGCTGATCCGTCCAGATGCGCAGTTCATAGTTGATGCCAAAATCTTTGAACTCGATGGGGAAGGCTTTCGGCGGTGGATCACGCAGAACGAGCGGAACGCTAGCGGCAGCGTCCAGCAACGCTTGGATGACGTCGGCGGGTGCGGCATCATAACTGGCTCCGACAAAAAGTGAGTGGCGACGAAGCGGGGTGGGCCAGCTCATGTTGTGGACCGTGGCGTCGGCCAGTTTGCTGTTGGGCACGATCAAGGTGTGGCCGGCGACGCTGCGCAAGTGCGTTTCGCGCCAATTGGTTTGCAAGACTTCGCCTTCCGCTTCACCCATCGCAATCCAGTCGCCGGGGTGTGTGGAACGCGTCAGGTGAATGGACATGCCCGCGAGCAGATTGCCGAGCACGCCTTGCAGTGCGAAGCCGATGATCGCCGTCAGCAGGGCGGTCGAAGCGAGTAGCGGTGCGATATTGATCTTCATGCCATAGCGCAAGACCACGAGTATCGCGGTGCCGAGCAGCGCGCCGCGGACCAAATTACGCAACAAACTGGGCAGCGGAAAGGCGCGGCCACGCAGCCGATAAATCAACGCAGCGATGCCTTCGAGCGCGGCGAGTGCGGTCACGACGACCCAGACGGCCAGCCATGCGTCCAAGAGCGCGTCATTACCGAGCGCGGAGATTTTGGGCAGTTGGTCGCCGGCGAATTTGAGCAACACGGAGAGCACCAGCACGGCCAGCGGTGTGGCCAGTGGTTCGAGCAGCGCGCCCAGTGGCGAGGGCGAGTGCGCCGCGCGCCGGCGTAATGGCAGGCCGCCCAGCCAGCCGATGACGAGCATAAGCGTGAGCGCCGCGATCTCGACGAGGTGTGCCGCAATTTCCTTATCCATGTGGTTCGATCTCCATACCGCTGCGGGCCAGTGCCGCACCGGACCAGATACGCCGGGCGGCCTTCTCGATCTCCATCAATTGTGCGTCAGTGTTTTGCGGCGCGTGATGGGTGATCAATAATTCATGCACACCGGCGATCTGTGCCACCTCAAGGTCGTCCTCCCACGCCGAATGGCCCCAGCCCTTGAACGTGGCGATGTTGGTGCGGTTGAATTGACCGTCCATGACGAGTAATTGGGCGGGACGGGGCCTATGGCACAACGCCAGAAAAAGACGTTTTTCTTCGTCGGATGAAAGACGCCATTCGATGTCGGTGGCAAAAACCAGCGCTGTGCCGGTGGCCGGTTCGTCCACGCGATAGGCATGGCAACCTTCCGGATGATGGACGGCGCACCAGCGAATCTCCAAGCCACCATATCGGCGTACCGCGGTGGGCGTGGACGGCAATGTCGTGAAGCGCAACCGGGCTTGGAGTTTATCCAGTTGAATGGGCCAGAACGGTTTTGCAAGGATGCGCCGCACTACCTCGCCCGGTTTGAGCGCTTCGCGGCGGGGCGCGGCAAATTCTATGTTCCATGCTTTGTCATAGAGGAGGCCGCACGCAGGCAATCCCATGAGATGATCCAAGTGATAGTGCGTCATCAACAGTAAGACTTCTGCGCCCGGCACGCCGGCGCCCAGTTTTGCGCTGAGCGCACGCAGGCCTGTGCCGGCATCAATGATGATCTTTTCGCCACCGCGGCCTTCGATCAGGGCCGCCGTGGTCTCACCGCCGAATTTCAAAAAATCGGCGTGCGCCACCGGATTCGTTCCGCGCACGCCGCCGAAAATGAGTTTCATATCACTTCTCCGTCAAGCTGAGCACGCCATCCCATTCCGCCGGCGGATGCGCCAGCAGGGCTTGGCATTGGACAGCATACGCTTTGGCCGCCGGGTCGTCCGGTACTTTCTCAAACGCGGTCAGTGCTTCCGCGAATTTTCCACCGTAGAACAGTGCCAACGCCTGCTCGAACGCGGCGAAGTGTGCCGGTCGTTCCTCGCCAGGCAGTCCGGCGAGTTCATGGACGCGCACCGGTGTTTTGCGCCCGACGACGCGCAGCCGACCCAACTCACGGCCGACGAAATGGCCGCCACTCTGCTGCCATGTTGCTTCGGAAACCATCAAGTAGGTGCCGAACGCTTTGTTTGCGCCTTCGAGCCGCGACGCCAAATTCGCCGCATCGCCGAGCATGGTGTAATTAAAGCGGTCGGTGGAGCCCATGTTGCCCACCGTCACGTCGCCGGTGTTTAGTCCGATGCGACTTTTGACAACCGCGCCGGTGCGCTCCTGAAACGCAGGTCGAAGTTCAGCGAGTTTGCGCTGGCAGCGAATGGCAGCGCGACATGCCCGCGTGGCGTGGTCGGGTTGGCTGATCGGCGCGTTCCAGAACGCGACAATCGCGTCGCCAATGTACTTGTCGAGATAACCGCCCTCCGCCTGAATGATCGCGCCCATTTCCGAAAGGTAGTCGTTGAGCAATGCGGTCAACGTCGGCGGATCGAGCCGCTCGGAAAAACTGGAAAACTTTTCGATGTCGGAAAAGAAGATCGTCAGCTCGCGTTTTTCGCCGCCGAGCTTGAGTTTGGACGGATCGGCGATGATCTGCTCAATCACGTCCGGGCCGAGGTAATGTTTGAACGCTGACTTGATGAACGCTTTCTGCCGACCTTCCGTCGCATAGTTCACCACGACCGCTCCGACCAGCGCCAGTCCGGTCGCCACCACACCCGGCACCACGGGCCACCAATAGCCGAGCGCGTAGCCCGCGAAGCCCAAGCCGATCGCCACCGCGAGGAACACCACAAAGCCCAGCACGCTATGCCAGGCCTTGCGACTGAAAATACCCGCGACGCCGCTCAGCAACGCAAGCAAGATTACGCCAAAGCCCGTCAAGCCGCCGGTCACGGGCCGGATGAAATCGCCGGCCAGCAGGTTGTCCAGCATCGTGGCGTGAATTTCCACGCCCGGATAAACTTTCGCGATGGGCGAAGGCCGCAGATCCAGCAAGCCGGGCGCGCTGAAACCCAGCAGGACGTAGCAATCCCTGAAGGTGTTCGTGCCCGGCAGCACCGGTTTCTTACCTTCCAGAAAAGAAAGTTCCGATTCGATCACCTGCGCTGCGCTGAAGGTCCGATGTGTCTGGGATTTTCCGCGATACCGGAGAATAGCGCGACCGTGTTCATCGAATGGGATACTCCGCCCATCAATTTCCATTTCGTTGGCGCGAACCTGCACCTTGGCCTGCGGATGCGCCGCCAGGTAGGTGGCGATGCCGAGCGAGGGCAGCACGCGCTGATCGAATACGCGAAACAGCGTTGCGCGCCGGAAGATGCTGTCGTGATCGGGCAAGTCGCTGACGTTTGCCAGCAGCGTGGCGTTCGTGGCCACCTGCGGGATGGGGAACGATGTGCGTGCCGCCGTTTTCCAATGATTGGAAGAACCGGGGTCCCAGTTTTCCAAGCCTTGGAAAACCAAGCGTAGTGACGGCATATTCGTTGGCCAACGGGTATCACCGGCCTTTGCGCCCGGCATGACTGCCGCGACAAAGGGCGGCCCGCGACGGATGCCATCGGCAAACGCTTCATCGTCCGACACCTGATAGGCGGATGGCTCCGTATAAAGTACGTCGAAGCCCACTGCCTTGGCGCCGCAGCGTTTGCAGTAGTCGAGCACGGCCGCGTAAACGGTGCGCGGCCACGGCCACGACCAACCGCGCGCCGGATCTTTACCCCAATCCAAACTCGCCTGATCGAGCAGGATCAATTTGATGTTCGATGTCGTGGAGTTGGTCGTGGCAAACGCGCTGACGCGCCAAGCCCACGTGGGATATTCCCAGCGATCCAGCATGTCGCCGAACCACAGCGTCAAGGCGATGAATGCACCGCCGAGGCCGAGCAGTAAACCTTGGGACCATTTATTTTTCACGACGATTGCCCAGGGTCCAATACGTGAGCGCCGGGTGGCGCGGCGCGAATTGTTGTGCGCGTTGGAAGAGCGCGCAAGCCTCGTTGGTGCGGCCAAGCGTGACCAATTGGTTCGCTACCGCCACCGCCAGTCTGACGGAATCTCCGTCCCAACGGCGCGCCAACGCCTGTTTATAGAGAACGAGTGAGGCTTGGTGTTGGCCTTGGCATTCGCGGATATAGCCTTGGGCCTTGAGCGGAAAGGCATCGGCGGGGTTGAGGCGGTGCGCCTCTGCAAAGAATTGCAGCGCGGCGGGGTAATTGGTTCGTGCTAGAGCAATTTCGCCGCGCAATTGAATGGCGTAATCGAACCATGGCGCCAACTGTTGCGCAGAAGCGAGCAGTTGCTCGGCGGTGTCGAGTTGCTTGGCTTGAATGAAGAAGTGGCCCCAGTTGGCTAGGATGACGTAGTTCACGGGGTCGGCGTGAAGGAGATAGCGGTTGAGGCTGTTAGTCTCGCGCCAAGCCCATAGACCACGCGGCAGTTCGGCGAAAGCGCCGATCCGGCTCAGCGCCAGCACCAAGCCAACGAGGGCGGCCAGTTGACGTTGCGCGCCGGTCGCTGTGCGCCTGTGTTGCCAGCAAAAACGCAAAATATCCGCGACCGCCAGCGCCAAGCCGAAGCTCGGCAGGAGGAGGTAATAATCGGCAAACGGTCCGTTGCGAAACGGCAGCAAGTTGCTCAGCGGGAAAAATGCGAACAAAAACCACAACCAGCCAATCCAGAGAAAACGCATAGCGTGGCGAACGCGGAATGCCAGCCACGAGATAGCGAAAAGCAGCAACCAGCTGGCGGGGAAAAGAAACGGCGCAAGTGTGGCGGTTGGTGGATAACCGGCAAACAGCGTCAGGCGGTTCCACGGCCAGAGCCAGAGGCCCAGATGATGAAGTGTGAAATAGGCGCTGGCCAAACTGACCTCAATATTCTTCAAGGGTGGGAAAAATCCCGAATTGGCCGACGAGGTGATGCCTTGAAATTGGAGGCGCACCAGCAGATAGGTTGCCACGATCAAACCCAGTACGCTGGTCATAATCAGCGTAGGGCGCGCGATCAGGGATCGTTGGCGGGCGTATTGCCAGAGCAGGAAGAGCAAGGGCAAGGCCACAGCTTCTTCATAGCTGAGCAGGGCCAGCGCTGCGCAAAACGACGCCAAGAGGCCATAACCGCAAGCAGCCCAGGTGGCCCGGTTCTGTGCGTGCTGCGTAATCTTTTCGGTTACCAGCAGCGTGGCCAAGATCATCATTATGTTCATGACCACATTGGTGGTGCAACTGAACCACGCGACGGCAGAGAGTTGCGTGGGAGCGAGAACAAACAGCGCAGTCGCAGCTAACGCCCAGCGTTCATGGTTCAACAGTCGTCGTGCGGCCAGCCAGCAAAGCAGGGTTAACAGGGCATAGCAGATCAACGTGACCACATGGGCCACGATGATCGTTCCCCCAGGCGACGGAGCGCAGAGGGTGAAAAATATATTCTTAATGGGTCGGAAATATCCAAAGCAATCCAGCGCGGAATTGCGGCCCGATTCTTTCCATGAGGCTAGATAGTTCCATTCATTGACGTCATCCAGCACGGGCGGCGACGAGAGCGAAATGCTGCCCAACGCCGCCACCAAGGCAATGAGTCCCAGCACACTCCACTGAATGCCGGTCACGCGGATTTTCATGATTGGTGGCACAACCTCAAAGGGCGCGGAGAAAATGCGCGAAGCGCGCTTGACGCGCGGCGGGTTCGGTCAGTGGCGTTGCGGTGCCGATGATCGCGCCGGCCTTTTCAACGCGTAGTTGCGGATCGGGATGCGTTTTGCCGAAGCCGGCGCTGCCTGGTGGCATACGCTGCTTCATCTGGTCGAGCATATCCAACAGACCGGCGGGGTTATACCCCACGCGTTGGAGAATCTTTATTGCAGACGCATCGGCTTGGTATTCGAGGTCGCGGGCATAACCCTTGTTGACCAGCGAGCTGGTGATGTCGCCAATACTGCCCTCGAACGCTTTGGTAACGTCGGCAAGATTCTGGCCACCGAGGTTTTTACCCGCTTCGAGCGCGAGGATGGTCAGTGCGCCGGTCAGGCGGCTGCCTTTGATGGCCTTTAAGCCGTGCTGGTTTTCCACGTGGCCGACTTCGTGCGCGAGCACGGCGGCGAGCGCGTCTTCGTCGCGGCAACAGCGGATCAGCCCGCGCGAAACCATCACAAACCCGCCGGGCGCGGAGAAGGCATTGATCTCGTCGGTGTCCATGATGATGAAGTGATAGCCGCCGAATGTCTCCGGCTTATCGGCGGCGAGTGCGAGCGTCTGGCCGAGCACATTGAGGTAGTGCGTCGCCGCCTCGTTGTTGTAGGGCTTGTAGGTGGTCAAAATCGTCGCGGCGACGGAGCGGCCAATGTAGAATTCCTGTTCCGGTGTGATGTCCTTGAACGTTTTCTCGATCGCCGCAGCGCTCCGGTTGATGGACGCGGCTTGTTGTGGCGTGATCGTGCCGGTCGCCTGTAGCACGCCGGTGGTGACCTGCGTGACCGTGGAGCAGCCGATCGCGAAAATAGCGACGGCCAGCAAAATGCTGCTAATCTGAAATTTCACTTGGCGCCTCCCGTCGGCGGCTTGACGCTGCCCGCGGCGAGGAATTTTTGCATTTCCTGCGGCGTAATCTTGATCTTGGCCATGCGATCTACAGCGGCGAAGTTCATGTTCGGGTTTTGCTTCTTGAACTCCTTCTCGACGTCGGAGTTGAAACCTTTGCCGGCCAGCGCCAGCTCATCGCTGGAGGCGCCGCTCGCACCACCGGCACCGGCGGTCATGACAATTTTTTTTTTCGTCAAGGACGCAACACTCATCCAGCCTTGCTGGCCTGATGCCGTCTGCACCTGCATCCAGCCGTTCTGCTCCGACTGCGCTTCGACCGCTGAGCCATAGGGTAGCTTGGCGACCACAGCGCCGAGGAACGAGGGTGTCGCGCGTACCTGGCCATCCTGTACCTGCACGCTCATGCGCTCGGCCAGTGCTACGCTGGCCCAGCCAAGCACCCCAATCGTTATCCACATCAAGTTTCTACGCATCGTTTGCCTCCACGGTTTGCTGGCCCGCTAGTATCGCCGCGCGCGGCGGAAAATCAATCCTTCTTGGCTTGCTCAAGTTGCCGTACGCCGGCGGTGATCGCCGGGATTAGCAGCAGATAGAGCAGGGCACCCAGTAAAAAAGTGGCGCGGATACCCAGCCACGCCGCCAAGGCGCCGCTGCCCAAGGCGGCCAGCATCCAGCCGATACACCGCGCGCTGCTGGCCCACCCGAAGACCGCACCCCGCCGATGTTGAGGAGTTCTTTTGCTCAGCCAGATTTGAAATACCGGGTCCAAGCCGCCCGCGCAAAACATGCAGCCAAACCGCGTTGCAAAGAGCAGGCCGAATCCCTGTGCCAAGCCCTGCGGAATCATCAATAGCCCGGCGAACAAAGCCGACACTTTGCCGATGCGTGGCGGCGGTATGCGATCGGCCAGATGCCCCAGGATCAGTCCAGCGAGCATCCCTGCGACGCCACTACCCGCGGAGAGCAAGCCTGTCCACAGCGACGCGCCTTGGAGCCGGCCATGCACTTCCTGCACGAGCAGCGGTACCCACGCCGCGTCGAACTGGCGCACGAAATTGATGGCGAGAATCAAACCGAGAATGGGCCAGACGCCGCCGAGCCGTCCGCGCGGCACTTCATCCTGCTCAGCGGTGGCCGGCGGTGTGGGCGTGCTGCGTTCCGGTTCGCGGGTGCCCAACAGCACGAGCAAGGCCGCTGCCAAAAGGAGCAAGCCGGAAATGAAAAAAGCGGTGCGATAGCCAAACCACTCGGCGCACACGCCGCCAAGGGCGACTCCGGCCAAACTGCCGGAAAAAACCGCCGCACTCAATCCGCCCAGCGCCATGCCACTACGCTCGGGCGGCGCGTCGGCAGCGACCATCGCCTGTGCCGCGGTCATGGTGCCGGTGAACGCGCCTTGCAACGCGCGCAACGCCACCAACGTCTCGACGTTTCGCGCCGCGCCCATCAGCGTCAGCACCAACCACGCCGCAAAGTTCGCGCGCAACAA
The DNA here is from genome assembly GCA_004321905.1 of Verrucomicrobiota bacterium. Lineage (GTDB taxonomy): Bacteria > Verrucomicrobiota > Kiritimatiellia > CAIQIC01 > CAIQIC01 > DP16D-bin41. Next base: position 29,433 of record SCQF01000029.1, read on the forward strand.
CATCACGCGTCGCCCATAGCGATCCGCCGCCGCGCCCCAGATCGGCGCAAAAAACGCCATAGTCAATGGCACGGCGGCGCTGAAGGCCGAAACCCACAACCGGAGGCGCACCTCGTCGTGAACCCCCAACTCCTGCATGAAGAAGGGCGCGAACGGAATCGCGAACGAAAAACCGGCGATGGAGAAAAACTGGGACAGCCAGACCGTGACCACATTCCGATGCCAGTTATGCTGCATGGCCGCCTCCGCGGTCAGCGGGCGGTGGCCGTTGCGCAGATCGTCATGCTCATCGCCACCTCCGGGCAAGTGAACGGCGAATCATATTTCGAGCAATTCAGGCAGCCGGTATAGAGTTTATGCATCAGTGTTTCTTTGGGCACGGTCTTGAAGCCCAGCTTGCCAAAAAAATCCGGTGTGAAGGTCAAGACGATGATCTGTTCCGGCTGAAGAACGCGAATCCGCTCAATGGCTGCCTCCACCAGCGCCCGGCCGAGGCCCAAACCGCGGTGATCTTTATCCACCGCCAGCGATTTGATCTCCACCGACGGATGCTCCGCTTTGCCGATCTCCGGCAGAATGAACCACGAAACGATGCCGGCGACGCGCCCGGCGACCTCGGCGATCAAGAACCGGTCGGTGTTCTGCGCGATGTCGTTCATTGAGCGCGGCACCAACTCGTTGGGATTATCCTTGATGAGGTTATAAATCGCGGTCACATCGCGGAAGCCCGCGTTGCGAATCTGGTACGACGTTGAATTCATACTGTAACCGAATAGGGCATTGGCGCGTGATTTTCAACTCCAAAGGATGGGTTCTCCAGGGCTTGGAAAAGTGGCGCGCCGGCTTTTCCAAGCCTTGGAAAACGCGCAATTTTTTCGCGTCAGCGCACCCAAACCCTGATTTCATTGGTGAAAACTAACGAAAAAATAATTTTTCTTGCAACCACTAGATGTAGTGTTATTTTCGCGCCTGTTGTTCAATGGCATCAATGGATGGTGTGATATGATTTTAGAGAAAAACAAGGTTTGGAGGCGGAATATGGCTGGAAAACAGGTGTCGCGGAAGGCTCCGGGCAAGATCAAGGCGGGACGCGGTCTGGTGTTCCAGCGGATGTTCAGCAAGGCAGGGGTGAGTCCGTTCGATGAGGTCAAATGGGACAAGCGCAAGGCTTCGATTACCGACGAGAACGGCAAGGCGCTGTTCGAGCAGCACAACGTGGAAGTGCCGGAGTCGTGGTCCATGTTGGCGACGAACGTGGTGGCGTCAAAATATTTTTATGGCGAGATCGGCACGCCCCAGCGCGAATATTCCGTGCGGCAGCTCGTTCATCGCGTGGCGCGGACCATCGCGGACTGGGGCTTGGCCGATGGCGTCTTCGCGAACGCGGAGACGGCGGAAATTTTTTACAACGAACTGACGTGGCTCTGTTTGAATCAGCACGGCTCGTTCAATTCGCCGGTGTGGTTCAATTGCGGTCTCTATGCCGAATATGGCGTGGGCAAGGATCGCGGCGTGGGGCTGCAATACTTCGATCACAAAGCGAATGCCGTGCGGCAGGCGGCAAGCCAATATGAGAAGCCGCAGTGCTCGGCGTGTTTCATCCAGTCGGTGCAAGACACGATGGAAGGCATCATGGATCTCGCGCGGAGCGAGGCGATGCTGTTCAAGTTTGGCAGCGGCACCGGCTCCGATCTTTCCACGCTCCGCAGCAGCAAGGAAAAACTTTCCGGCGGCGGCAAGCCCAGCGGCCCGCTCTCATTTCTGAAGGTCTATGACGCCATCGCCAGCGTCGTCAAATCCGGCGGCAAAACGCGGCGCGCGGCAAAGATGAATACGCTCAAGGATTGGCATCCGGACATCAAGGAGTTCATCGAAGCCAAGACCAACGAGGAGAAAAAGGCGTGGGCGCTGATCGAGCAGGGTTACTCCGGCAACTTCAATGGCGATGCCTATGGCTCGGTCTGCTTCCAAAACGAAAATCTCACGGTGCGGGTGACGGATGAGTTTCTGCGCGCCGTCGAGGAAGACCGCGACTGGCAAACGCACTGGGTCACCGATCCGAAGAAGGCCGGTCCGACCTACAAGGCGCGTGACCTGTTGCGCTGGATGGCTGAGGGCACGTGGGTGTGCGGCGATCCGGGGGTGCAGTTCGAGGATACGATTCAGCGTTGGCACACGTGCAAAAATACCGCGCCAATCAACTCCAGCAATCCATGCAGCGAGTACATGTTTTTGGACGATAGCTCCTGTAACCTGGCCTCGCTCAACCTGATGAAATTCCTGCGCGAGGATGGTTCGTTCGATATCGCCCGTTTTCGCGCGGCGGTCGCCATCTTCATCACGGCGCAGGAAATCATCGTGGACAACGCAAGCTATCCGACGGCGAAAATCACCGAAAATAGCCACAACTTCCGTCCGCTGGGCCTCGGTTATGCGAACCTCGGCTGTCTGCTCATGGCGCTCGGCTTGCCCTACGACAGTGACGAAGGCCGCGGCTTGGCCGCTGCGTTGACCGGGCTGATGCACTTTGGCGCGTACGCGCAAAGCGCGCGCCTCGCCGGCGTGCTCCAGCCCTTCGCCGGCTTCGAGGCCAACCGCGCGCCAATGACACAAGTCTTGGAGATGCACCGCGACGCTGTCCGCCACATCCATGCTAGTTGCCCAACCTATCTACTTGACGCCGTACGGCGTGCCGCCGATGAAGCCATCGAGTTGGGTCGCGTCCACGGCTACCGCAACGCGCAAGTCACCGTCCTCGCGCCGACCGGCACCATCGGGTTCATGATGGATTGCGACACGACCGGCGTCGAGCCGGACATCGCGCTGGTGAAGTACAAACTCCTCGCGGGCGGCGGGATGCTCAAGCTCGTCAACAAGACTGTGCCGGCCGCGTTGCGCCGCGCCGGTTACGCCGAAGAAACCCTCAACGCCATGCTTGATTATATTGACGCCAACGACACGATCGAAGGCGCGCCCGGCCTCAAGCTGGAGCACCTGCCGATGTTCGACTGCGCCTTCAAGCCGCGCAACGGCCAGCGTTACATCGCCTACCTCGCGCACGTCAAGATGATGGCCGCCGTCCAGCCGTTCCTCTCCGGCGCGATTTCCAAAACCGTCAACATGCCCACCGAGGCGACGGTCGAGGAAATCATGCAGACCTATTTGCAAAGCTGGAAGCTCGGCCTCAAGGCGCTGGCGATTTATCGCGACGGTTGCAAGCGCAGCCAGCCGCTGAATACCGGCAAAAGCGAGGAGAAGAAAGCCGAAGCTGCGCCGTCGGACGTCACCGCGCCGGTTCCGCCGCGTCCGTTGCGCCGCCGGATGCCCAGCACGCGTACTTCGATCACGCACAAATTCGATATTGCCGGCCATGCAGGGTATCTCACGGTTGGCCTCTACGACGACAATACGCCCGGTGAACTGTTCATCACCATGGCCAAGGAGGGCAGCACGATCGGCGGCCTGATGGACTCCTTCGGCACCGCGATCTCACTCTGCCTCCAGTATGGCGTGCCGCTCAAAACGCTGGTGGAGAAATTCGCGCACTCGCGCTTCGAGCCGAGTGGCTTCACCAAGAACCCGGATATTCCGATTGCGAAGTCGCTGCCGGATTATATCTTTCGCTGGCTCGGCCAGACCTTCCTCGAAGGCTTCAAGGTGCCCGCGCCGCCGAAGTCGCTCCAGCCGGAAAACGGCCACAGTGATCCGGCGGCCCTGGCGACCGGCAAACCCGCGGAGGCCAAAGCGGCCACGGCCACGCCGCTCCTGCCGGGCATGGGTCTCGACGTGAAAGTGCTCGACGAGCAGTTCCGGCATTTCATGGAAGACGCGCCCGCCTGCGACAACTGCGGCGCGATCACTGTTCGTAACGGCGCCTGCTACCGCTGCTATAACTGCGGCAACTCGATGGGCTGTTCGTGAGTGGCTGATTTTCCCAGGCTTGGAAAAGCCGCCTCACGCTTTTTCCAAGCCTTGGGAAGTCCCGTTTTTGGGATTGCATTTTCACCGGAAATTATTATGTTCACGCGCCTATTTTCAAGACGCGCAGGCGTGGTGCGAATCAGGTTTTGTGACGGATCATGGCGCAATCACTGACAACACAGGCGACTGATTTGGCGGCGGCCAAAATGGCGGCAGTCAATAGCTTCATCATGGAGCACGTTGCCAATTCCGGCGTGTGGATGCCGCTGCCCGGTGTTCATATCCAGCTGCCGCCGTGGTTATCGGTGCACGGTTTGATGCTGACCATTGGTGCGACGATTCTGGTGCTGCTGTTCGGATTGACGTATCGCCGCAAAGACCCCGTGCCGTCCGGCATGACGAATCTGTTGGAACTGCTCGTCCTCATGGTCCGCGACCAGATCGCCCTGCCGTTTCTGGGCGAGAAGGATGGCCGGCGGCTCGCGCCGCTGTTTTGCAGCTTTTTCTTCTTCATTCTTTGCCTCAATTTGATGAGCCTGACCCCACTCTTTCCGGCGGCAACCGCGAATATCAACGTGACGGCGTCGCTGGCGCTGGTGACGATGGGCTTTATGGTCATCGGCGGGATGATGAAGAACGGTGTGGTGGGTTTCTTCAAAGCGTTCCTGCCCCACGGCGTGCCGTGGCCGCTGCTGATTCTGCTGGGGCCGCTGGAGTTCATCGGCATGTTCATCAAGGTCGGGGCGTTGGCGATCCGTCTTTTTGCAAACCTGCTGGCCGGTCATATCGTCATTTTCTCGCTGCTCAGCCTCCTCTTGATGTTCGGCCTGCTCGCGCTGCCGGTGGTGGCGCTGGTGGTGCTGGTGTTTTTCCTCGAACTACTGGTGGCGTTTTTACAGGCGTTCATCTTCACCCTGCTTTCGGCAATTTTTATTGGCCAGTTGTATCATCCGGAACATTAGAGAAAGGATAAGAACATGATCGGAAGTATTGCAGCAGTAGGCGCCGGTTTGGCCGCGGTGGGCGCGGGCATCGGCATCGGTCTGATCGGCTATTCGATGTTGCAGGGCATGGCCCGGCAGCCGGAGATGGCCCCCAAATTGATGGTCAACATGCTGATCGCGGCGGCGCTGGTCGAAGGTGTGGCCTTGTTCGCCCTCGTGATTTGCTTCATGGGCGTCAGCGTCAAGTAAGTCGTTTCCGCCGGGCGGTGCGGCAACGCTCCCCGGCATTGAGCGCAGAGGCACTATGAACGAAGCCGCGCATACCGAACACGCCACCGTGGGCGTTCCGCCCAAACACGGCGAAGAGGGCACGCCCAACGTGATGGAAGTCTCCGCCACCATGATGGGGTGGACGTGGGGCGTCTTCGCGCTGGTGGCGATCATCCTTTACAAACTGGCGTGGAAGCCGATCCTCGGCGCGCTGGAAAAACGCGAAGAGACGATTCGCCAGTCGCTGGACAACGCCGCCAAGCTCCGTGACGAGTTGGATAAGCTGGATCAGCAGCGCCGCGAGGTGCTGGCCGAGGCTGACCGCCAGTCGCGCGACGTGCTGACCGAGGCGCGTAAGGCCGCTGGCGAGACCGTCAACGCTATCGAGCAGAAAGCCCATGCGGCGGCAACAAGCTTGGTAGAGAACGCCAAGCGTGAAATCCAAGCTGCCGAGGAAAAAGCCAAGGCCACGCTCCGGCAGGAAACCGCCGAGCTGGCGCTCGCTGCCGCGTCGCGCCTGTTGCAGGAAAATCTCGATGACGCCAAGAACCGGGCGTTGACCGACCAACTGATCCAGAAACTCGGATGAGAAACACCGTCATAGCGCGCCGCTACGCCCGCGCCCTGCTGAACCTCGCGAGCGAGCAGCAGGCGTTGGACACCGTGCGCTCCGAGATGCGCGAGTTGCATGCGCTCCTCCGCGCTTCGCCCGAACTGACGTGGCTCTTGGGCCGCGGGCCGCTGGGTATCGAAACCCGGTCGGAGCATATCCGCCGTCTGCTCGCGGCGCGCGTGCATCCGTTGACGCTACGCTTCCTACTCTTTCTCAACGGTCGGCGGCGCTTGGCCTTGCTGGATACGGTGCTGACGATTTTCGAGGAACTCTGTGACCATCAGGACGGTGTGGTGCGCGTACAAATTACCGCCGCGCATACGTTGAGCGCGGCGCAACTGACGGCGCTGCAAGGCAAGCTGGCCGCGCAATTACAACGGCCGATGAAGACGCAGGTGGCGGTGGACGCCCAATTGATCGGCGGCTTCAAGCTACAAATTGGTGATGATGTGCAGGACTATAGCCTCGCCACGCAACTGCAACTGCTGAAGCAGAGCTGGCTGGGCGCGAACGTGAATTGAGGATGACATTATGGCGATTCAACTGAAACCCGAAGAGATAACTTCGATTCTGAAGCAACAACTGGCGGATTTCCAAGTCCAAGGCGCGACCTACGAAACCGGCACGGTGTTGAGCGTCGGCGACGGCATCGCCCGTGTTCACGGCCTCGCGCAGGTCATGGCCGGTGAATTGGTCGAATTTTCGCACGGCCTCAATGGTATCGCGCTGAATTTGGAAGAGGACAATGTCGGTATCGCCATTTTCGGCGAAGACACGCACATCCGCGAAGGCGATCAGGTCAAACGCACCGGGCGCATCGCCGCCGTGCCGGTCGGCCCCGCGCTCGCGGGCCGCATTGTGGATGCGCTCGGCAATCCGATTGACGGCTTCGGCCCCATCAAGACTACCGAGATGCGCAAGATCGAAATCAAAGCGCCGGGCGTCATCGAGCGCCAAGACGTCAAGGAGCCGATGCAGACCGGCCTCAAGATGATTGACGCGCTCACGCCCATCGGCCGCGGTCAGCGCGAGCTCATCATCGGCGACCGCAAGACCGGCAAGACGACCGTCGCGGTGGATGCGATCATCAACCAAAAAGGCGGCGATGTGATGTGCTTCTACGTGGCCATCGGCCAGAAGCGTTCCACCGTCACCCAGATTTATGAAACGTTGAAGAAGGCCGGCGCGATGGACTACACGACCATCATCGCCGCGACCGCCTCCGATCCCGCGCCGATGCAGTTCCTCGCGCCTTACTCCGGCTGCACGATGGGCGAGTTCTATCGCGACACCGGCAAACATGCGCTGATCATCTACGACGATTTGACCAAACACGCGCAGGCCTACCGCCAGCTCTCGCTGCTGTTGCGCCGCCCGCCCGGACGTGAAGCGTTCCCCGGCGACATTTTCTATCTGCACAGCCGCTTGCTCGAACGCGCCGCCAAGCTCAGTGCTGCGCTCGGTGGCGGCAGCCTCACGGCGTTACCAATCGTCGAGACGCAAGCCAACGACGTTTCCGGCTATATCCCGACGAATATCATTTCGATCACCGACGGCCAAATTTATCTCGAAGCTGACTTGTTCAACGCCGGCCAACGGCCCGCGATGAACCCCGGCATCTCGGTCTCGCGCGTCGGTGGCGATGCGCAGGTCAAGGCGATGAAGCAGACCGCCGGTCCGCTCCGCCTGAATCTCGCGCAATTCCGGGAACTGGCGGCGTTTGTCCAATTCGCCTCCGATCTCGATGCCGCCACACGCAAGCAGATTGACCGCGGTTATCGTTTGATGGAGCTGATGAAGCAGGGCATCCACGCCACGCTGCCGGTTTCGCACCAAGTGGCGATCATCTACGCCGGCGTCAACGGCTGGCTCGACGACATCCCGGTGGAACAAGCCCGCACGTTTGAGCAACGCTTGAGCGAGGCGCTCGACGCCGCGCCCGAAGATTTCGTCAACCCGTTCAACGCCACGCTGGCGATGAGCGACACGCTCAAGGAACTGCTCGAAATCGTTCTTAAGCGCGTCAAACAAAACTTCAAGGGCACCTGAACGCAGAGTACACGCGGAATCACCGGCCATGCCGACGCTGAAAGATTACAACAAGAAGCTTGTCAGTCTGCGGAACACGCGGAAGATGACCAAGACCATGCAAATGGTCTCGGCCACCAAGTTCCAGCGTGCGTTGGCGGCGCAGGCCCGCGTGCGCCCCTACGCGCTCGCGTTGAACTCCACCTTGGCGCGCGCGGCGCGCGCCGCCGGCAGCGAAACCCAGAACCCGCTCTGTACGCCACACACGCCGGCCTACAAGGCGCTGATCATCGTCCTCTCGTCCGACCGCGGCCTGTGCGGCTCCTTCAACCATGGTATTCACCGCGCCGTGGCGCGCTGGATCACCGAACGCGAAGACCGCTACACCGATATTGATCTGATTTGTTGCAGTCGCAAGTCGGCCGCGTTTTTCCGCGGACGGCAGAGCATCCGCATGCAACACGATGGCGCTTCTGCGAGTCCGACCATGGCCGGAGCCATGCAATTGGGCGACGAGGCCATTCAGGCCTTCCTCAAAGGCGACTACGACGAAGTCCATCTGGCCTATAACGAATTCATCAATGCCGTTAGCCGTACCCCGCGCATCGAAATTCTGCTGCCGGCGGCACCGCCCACGGGCGAGCAAAACCCGGCCCTGACGATGGAGAATGTCCAGTTTGGCCCCGCCGCCGAAGTCGCGTTCGAGCCGGCGCCCGTCGAATTGTTCAATTTGCTGATTCCGCAGACCATTCGCTTCCGCATTTTCTCGGCGATGCTGGAAACCGCCGCCGGCGAGCACGGCGCGCGTATGTCGGCGATGGATAACGCCACCAAGAACAGCGACCGCTTGATCGAAACCTTTACGCTGCTGCGCAACCGCGTACGCCAGGCGGGCATTACGCGCGAACTCGCAGAAATCGTCACCGGCGCGGAGGCGCTAAAAGGATAATTTCCAAGGATTGGAAAAGTGAACAGTCCGGTTTTCCAATGCTTGGAAAACCGGCAGGAGTGAATAGAGATGAGCACAACTTCAACCGCAAGCCATGGACGCGTCACGCAGGTGCTGGGTGCCGTGGTGGATGTCGCCTTCCCCTCCGGCCATCTGCCGCAGATTTTGACGGCGCTCAAGACGACCAACGCCAGCATCAACGATCAGCCGTGGAACTTGACGCTCGAAGTCGCGCAGCATTTGGGCGACGACACCGTCCGTGCCATCGCGCTCGACGCGACGGATGGCTTACAGCGCGGCGTGGAGGTGCGCAGCACCGGCGACGTGCTCAAAATGCCGGTCGGTGCCGAGACGCTCGGTCGCGTGATGAACCTGCTCGGCGAGCCGATTGATGGCGGCGCGGCGATTGAAGCCAAACATCGCCTGCCGATTCACCGTCCCGCCCCCAGTTTCGAAGACCAAAGCACGCAGGAATCACTGCTCGTCACCGGCATCAAGGTGGTGGATTTGCTCGCGCCCTACAAAAAGGGCGGCAAGATCGGTTTGTTCGGTGGTGCGGGCGTCGGCAAGACGGTCTTGATTCAGGAGTTGATCCGCAACATTGCCACGGAGCACGGTGGCTACTCGGTGTTCGCCGGCGTCGGCGAGCGTACGCGCGAAGGTACCGCGCTCTACCGCGAAATGAAGGAGTCCGGCGTCATCAACAAGACCGCGATGGTGTTCGGCCAGATGAACGAGCCGCCCGGCGCGCGCGCCCGTGTTTCGCTCTCTGCGCTGACCATCGCCGAATATTTTCGTGACGAAATGCACCAAGACGTGCTGCTGTTCATTGATAACATTTTCCGCTTCACGCAAGCCGGTGCCGAAGTTTCGACGCTGCTGGGCCGCATCCCGTCGGCAGTGGGCTATCAGCCGACGCTGGGCACCGACATGGGCGAGTTGCAGGAGCGCATCACTTCCACCAAGGAAGGTTCAATCACCTCAGTGCAGGCCATCTACGTGCCCGCCGATGACTACACCGACCCGGCCCCGGCGACCACTTTCGCGCATTTGGACGCGACCACCGAACTTTCGCGTCCGATCTCGCAGCTCGGCATCTATCCTGCGGTGGATCCACTGACCAGCTCCTCAACGATCCTGACGCCGGAAATCCTTGGCCGCTCGCACTACGAAGTGGCGCAAGGCGTGAAGGAAATTTTGCAACGTTACAAAGAGTTGCAGGACATCATTGCCATCCTGGGCATGGACGAACTCTCCGAGCAGGATCGGAAGATTGTGGCGCGCGCCCGCAAAGTGCAGCGCTTCCTCTCGCAGCCGTTCTTCGTCGCCGAGCAGTTCACCGGCATGAAGGGCCAATATGTGCAGCTCGAAGACACCATTCGCTCGTTCAAGGAAGTCCTCGAAGGCAAGCACGACGAGTTGCCGGAGCAGGCGTTTTATATGGTCGGCCACATTGACCATGTGATCGAAAAAGCCCGCGAGATGCAGAAAGCCTGAACATGGCCGCCACCTATTCCATCACGCTGCTGACGCCGGAAGGCAAGCTTCATGAGGGCATTGCCAGTTCCGTGATCGCGCCCGGCGTCGTCGGTTCGTTTGGCGTATTGGCGCACCACCAGCCGATGATCGCGGCGTTGCAGGCGGGCCCGTTGCAGATCACCGCCGAGGACGGCAAGCTGATTTATTTCAAGCTTACCGGCGGCCTGCTCGAAGTTACCGCCAGCCACGACGTCATCATTATCGCCGACACCGCCACGACGGTCTGATTTTCCAAGCTTGGAAAATCAACCATCCCCTTTTTCCAAGTTTTGGAAAAACGGCATTGAGGATTTCCAAGGTTGGGGAAACTTGCGCCCGCCATTAGCAGCGTGGCAATATCATGCCTAGAGCGTTTCTGGTAATCATGTGGCGCAGCTGCTGCGAAACAAACGTGATGTTGGCCACGCGCCACGTAGAAGCGACCTCCGGTCGCTTTTCCTGATGCGGACGGAGTCCGCATCTACGCCGGGGCTTCAGCCGGCCACATCA
>SCQF01000073.1 GCA_004321905.1 Verrucomicrobiota bacterium
GTTGCCGTTGGTATCGTAGCCGTAGCTGGACTGCACGATGCCATTTTGTTTCACTTCGACCAAGTGCCCTGCAACATCGTAAGCGTAGTCGAAGGTGTTGGCGATACCGCCTACGGTTTCGATTTTCTGGCTAATCCGACCCAGTTTGTCACGACTGAGGTCGGTTTTGTACAAGTCTGCCGTTCCGAACTTCGCCAGATAGTTGGTTACTTCACCGAAGCCGTTGTAGACATAGCTATCGGTCAAGCTGCCGAGTCCGGTGCCGGTGAGCAGGCCGTTCCGAGTGTCACACGTTAAGCTGAGATTGACGCCCAGAGCCGCGTTTCCGACTGCCGTCAGTAAACTGTCGTTGTCATAGTGATAGCTGAACGGGTCGGCTCCGTTTACGCTAAGGGTACTGACGCGGAAACCAAATAGGAGCCGCATCGCGCACCATTTACGAATACCAGAAAACCGGTCAATTCCAAAGCATCCCTACGAACAATCCATTTCGAGTCTCAAGATTTACAGCATAGCTAGACATCGAAAAGGGGCGCGATGCGCCCCCTACCTGGCTCTTAACCGATTATTTTGAAAAATTGGAGGAGGGGTAATTCGTGGGGATACCTCAGACTCTGACCCCAGTTATTACGGTAGTCTCCGCCTGTTATGGATATACGGAAACCTCTAATGTCGTTGAACTTTCCATGAGACACCTGATTGTTAAGTCATCTAAAGTGAATGTGAATGAAACTGTCTCAGAATAGATACCAAGGCGAACTATTGCCTCGCAGTTAAACTCACGTTTTATGTCCTTAATAATATGCCCTATTGGAATGATAAATTCGCGAATAAACCTCGATATTTCTCTACGATCACCCTCCCATAGATGAGGACTCACTAGCACACTCCCCCAATCAAGGTGATTTTTGTCTTCGATAGAGAAATTTGAATTAAAGTCATAGCGACCACTAAGAAAACTGCTGATAGCATTAAATGCAACGCCTGGAAATGCTATTTCAATATCGCAAGAACAATTCCAGTTTTCTGACATGTTCAATTTGTCCCTTATCATTTTTAATAAATTCTTTCTTATGTTCTTGTTAGTAGACGGGGGAGGAATACATCCACCAAGGAATCATATTTTCAATTAAATCGGGACTTACGAAACCATCTTGACGCCCCCCATATTTCCCTTTGCTATCTGGACCTGGCTTTCCCTTATCTACCCACTCGTTATAAAGATCGTCAGCAGCCTTCTTGTCTGGTATATCGGGATCCCCCTTCTTCTTACACTGCCGGTGGTACCACCTTTTAAACGTCTGTGGAAAATCTCCCGGCCATTTATCAAATTTTGAGAAGCCAAGCGGATCAACCCAATTAACCGGATCATTAACCACATACCCATAAAGATTGGTATCCCCTCCCCCAAACCCAATCGGGTCTTTAGCCGTCCATCGCCCGGTTTCCGCATCATAATCCCTAGCCCCAAACCGGACAAGATGAGTATCGCGGTCGTAGAGTCCTCCTGCATAGCCGAACGGCTGGAAACCCGGATTACTATCCTGGATGACCTTGCCCCAGACATCGTAATTTAGCTGTTGAATAACGGTGTTGGTCGCGACATCGACCACCAGCCTCGGACTGCCCAGATGATCCTTGATGAGCCGGTAAGTAACACCGCCTTTAATCATGAAATCCGGCACGTTGGCGCCGGTAGCGTAGACGAAGCGGCTGACGATGTTGTTATTGCCATCCAGTTCGGCGATGGGTTTGAGCTGGTCTTGATACAGGAAGCCCTGTTCCAACACGTTGTTGCGCTTTTTGCCGATCCTGCGGTTCTGG
>SCQF01000080.1 GCA_004321905.1 Verrucomicrobiota bacterium
ACATTTACCAGAACTCATTACATCAACACAGGAAGCCTATGAGGCGCTTGCCATAGAGCTTGCCACCAATCCAGAAAAGCTAAAGGAAATCAAACAAAAGTTAGCCGACAATCGTCTCACAACACCGTTGTTTGATTCTCAACGATTCACACGGCATATCGAAGCGGCGTATACGGAAATGTACGAACGTTATCAAGCCGACTTGGCTCCTGAGCACATTTATGTGTCGGATTCGGACATATTAAACGAAACGGCACCTATGAATAATACCTTAGCAAATATTCTTAAACTTGATCGCTTAACCGAAGTCGTTGATATTGGCGCAAATCCCATTGATGGCGAACCACCTTATAAACCGATGCTGTCGGCGGGATTGTGTCGAGTAACCGGCTTTGAACCCCAAGAACCGGCATTGGCAGAATTATTGGCGAAAAAAAGCGAGCAAGAACGTTATTTTCCTTATGTCGTCGGTGATGGTGCAAAGCACACCCTGAATATTTGCCGGGCATCGGGCATGACCAGTTTGTTCAAACCTGATCCAACAACGCTTGAATTGTTCGCGGTACTTAAACCATTGGGAGAAGTGACCCGACGCGTTGATATTTCAACGCGCAAACTGGATGACATCACTGAAATTGAAAGCCTGGATTTTTTGAAAATAGATATTCAAGGAGCAGAATTAGCGGTATTTGAACACGGTGTGCAGAAATTAGCGCAAGCGGTGGTTATTCAAACGGAAGTTTCTTTTGTGACACTGTACGAAAATCAACCGGCAATGGGGGAGGTTGATATTGAATTACGGCGGCAAGGCTTTATCCCTCATTGTTTTGCTGCGGTTAAAAAATGGCCAATTGCACCTTGTGTCATCAACAATAATCCGCGTCAAGCGTTAAACCAATTATTGGAAGCGGATCTTGTTTATGTGCGTGATTTTTCTAAACCGGAGTTAATGACCGATGCACAATTAAAGCAGCTGGCAATGATTGTGCATCATTGTTATGGTTCATCTGATTTGGCGCTACGATGTATTATGCTTTTAGAGCAACGAAATGCGTTGCCGATTGGCAGTCAACAAGATTATTTAGAATTGTTAGCGAGAAAAAAAACATGAGCGAACTCAAAACCAAATTTTTAAATTGCCCATTATGCACTGGGCAAAGTGTGATGGTCGTTCAAGCTGATTGCCGCAATTATGTTTCATGGCATGAAGGACTTCCTGCTACGTTATTTTGGATGCGTTGCACAGCATGTGGTCATATCCATACCGAAGACTATTGGACTGAGGCGGGCTTAAAACAAGTTTTTGCACATACACA
>SCQF01000030.1 GCA_004321905.1 Verrucomicrobiota bacterium
ATAAATGATGAGGCCGGCTGAAGCCCCGGCGTAGATGCGGACTCCGTCCGCATCAGGAAAAGCGACCGGAGGTCGCTTCTACGTGGCGCGTGGCCAACATCACGTTTGTTTCGCAGCAGCGGCGCTACATGATTACCAGAAACGCTCTAAAGCGTTGCCCGACGAAAGCGCGACGGCTCGCCCGATGGCCATTTTGCGGCCAGCAGACCCTCGAACTCCGCCCGCCGCCAGTCCTCGCGCAAACCGGGATGCGCCATGATGAGGTAGTTGCCGGACCGCGCGTGCCGGAGAAAACCTTGCAGTGCGACAGGATAATTTTTCCAATCGCGATAATCGCAAATGCCCGCAAAACCATCGTTGGTGGCAACACCCTGCGCCAGCAACAGCCGGCGAAACGCCGCACCCGGCAAACTGATGCCGCAGCATTTGAGCGGCGCGACGCCCCGCCGAAAAATAGCGGCGAGCGGCTCATGCGCGTTGCGTACATAGGGGCGCTCGGCGGCGGGCAAAGCCCTCATAAAATCCAGCAAACCGCGGCGTACACCGAAAAACTGTTGCACATGCCGGTGCCCATCCAGAAAATCCGGAGTAAAATCGAACAAGTGCTTGAACCAATCAAATTGCGCGGCAATTTCCCGGTGGGCGTCGGCGGCACGCAGCCGAGCGGTCAAACTACGACCCAGTAAATTTCCAAAGCTTGGAAACCGGCCATTGCGATGGAGCGAATCGTTCCGTTCCGAAGGGGTCAGACCGGGTTCATCGGTCAACACCAGGTGCAAGCCGATATCGAGCCGGTCATGCAAGTGCGCCAGCGCTGCCAACGCCGGGGTCGGTTCGGCCAACAACGCCACCATGACCGACACCGCAGAAACTTTGCCCTCGGCGGCCAACCGCAAAACGGCTTCATCCACGTCCGGCGCCAAACCAAAATCGTCAGCACAGATCATCATAGGTCACGGTCGGAGCGGATTGGGTGTGAGAAAATAACGCGGGTTATAGAACGCCATCAACCGTACGCTCTCGTGCGGATCCAATTCCCATAGGGAGTAGTGCAAATCCGCTTTACCTTCATGTGCACGCCACTCATCCGGCGTGGTGGGCGCACCGATCTCCCAATATTCGAATTGCCGGAATAACATGGGCGAGCGCAACGCATGGACCGGACGATGTTCCCACGTCCCGGGGTGAGCACGTGCGCGCAATTCCTGCTTCACCGCACCGCTGGCGGTTTCATGCACCAACCAGAGACAGCGTTGTTCCAGGCAAACGCGTGGAACAGCGTTATAGGTGCGGACAAATTGCCAGGGATAGGTTTCAATCAACAGATCGCCACCCGCAATGAACCGCAATTCATACGCCACCCAAAAATCGGCCAAAATGGGCGTCTTATATTCCTTCAACTCGGCCACCATGGCCGGTAGTTGCTGCGCCATCTCATCATTGACATGCACTTCATAGAACAAGCGCGCCCGCCAACTCTGCAACGAAGCAAGCAAAAGAATAACGGCACCGCCCACAACCAACCAACGGCGCTGCAAGGTCGGCAGGGCGAAGCGCGCAAACAACCAAACCGCCACCAAAAAAGCATGTTCACAATAGCGCCGATGCGTAGCATTGACGGACAAATTAGGGAATAGCCCCATGACGGCAACGATCAACAAAGTACCCAGCGGCAAGGCCACATCCAACACCGTGAGGGCCTGCCGCCGGTCACGCTGTAAATACCGCAGCAAAAACCAACCGGTAGCCAGCAGCCAAATTATGATAATCGTGCTCAGCACCCCATGACACAAACGTAAGTCAAAAATAATCCGAAATATGGTCCAGAAGACGGAGGACCCCGGATGCGCTTTGTCGCAATGCGCCAGCGGAGTGTGGGTGTGGAAATCATAGGGCCAGGCTGGCGCGCGGAGCATGCCGTGCAGGAGCATCGGCAGGTAGCCAATCAGCACGCCTGCCAACAACCCGTAGAGGGGCCAGCGCAACCGCCAGTCCGGCGTGCGCTGCCATGCCGCCGCCACCAGCCAGATCAGCATCACCACGCCATAGGCCAAAACCAATGGGCGCGAATAAAGCGCATGTGCCAACCCGATCCCGAACAGCAGCCAGTCCACACCCCGACTTTGTCCCTGCGTCGCCAAGGCCAAATCAATTCGCGCCGCAAAGAAAGAAATCAGACCCAGCAGAAACAGCGAAAGTTCCAAGCTGGAATGTTCTTGAATATCGAACAAATAACTACTTGAGGACGCCACCAGCAGACAGAAGACGGTCGCTGCCACACCACGCGACCAGTGGTTCCGCTGTTGCGCCAGCAACAAGGCCTCAAACCACAACCATAGGCCGATGATGCTCAACGCGAACCCGGCCACTTTGAGCGTCATGATATTCGAGAGGGTCGGGATCAGCCACTGAATCGCAGCATAGACATACGGCAAAAGGGAGAACAGATAATTCTGGCCATAGGCATAGGTCGGCAGATAACCGTAACGCAAAATATCCTCGCCCATCAGTCCGAACACCGCCACATCGGAGTTCAGAATGCGGTACGGGAGGCGGACATAGAGCACAAACAGCCCCACCGCCAGCAGCAGAAAAGGCAGCCGAACCCAAAATCCATCCCAACGCCGTTCGCTCATATGCCGCTATGATGCTTTAGTGTCGCTCGGCAATCAAGGCCGCAATCGAACACCGATTACCCCGCTTGACCCCAACGTGCGGGCCAGAGATAGTACGCGCACTGACCATGCTTACGGCCAACACCATACGCACTGCCCTCCGACTGCGCTTGCCCATGGCGGCGGTACTGATCGTTATGGCGGCCCTCTATCTCGGCCTGCCGTATCGCAGCCTCGATTCCGACGTCGCCACCTTTGGCCTGATGGGCGAGGATTTATATCGGCTGGGTTATCTACCCACCTTGACCTACGGCCAAAATTACATCTTCTCGCTAACGCCCTATCTCTACACTTTTTTCCGATTCGTCCTGCCAGCCGATACGCCCACCCCCATCACATTGGCCTTGGCCGGCTCGGTTTTGTCGCTGTCAGGCCTCTGGCTCGTGTACGAAAGTTTTCTGGCGGTGTGGCGACGCAGCGCCACACCCCACCCCATCACGCCGCTGCTCTTCTGCATCCTCTTGCTGGCCTCGCCACTTTATATTTTTGATCTTTCCCGGAATTCGAGCATTGAACTTTCGTTGTTCACGCTCGGCGGGTTGATGTTCGCCGCCAGCCGTATTTTTGCCGCGCTCCACGAGCGCAAAGCGCCCTCACCCGGTTGGTGGGTTTTGGCCGGCGCCATGTTCGCCTATGCCGCCTATTCCCGCCCGCAGATTTGCCTCGTTGGACTTTTTCTGCTGCTGCCACTCGCCTACCAACTGCTCCGCAACGTTTCTGCGTCCGCTGGCTTCCGCACCGTGTTCTGGTTGCTGGCCGGTGGCGTGCTCGGCTGGCTGCCGCTCCTGCTGCATCGGCTCTGGCGCGCACCGCTCTGGCCTTTTCCCACCACGCTGGCCACACACCTGAATTCATGGCACGGCATTCGGGAAGCCTGCCAAATGCTCGGCCAGGAAATTCTGCCGGCGATTTTCGGATTGAACGCCGATCATCCGTTACGCTACGCCGTCATCGCGCTGTGGCTTGGAAGCGCGCTCGTCGCCTTTTTCATTGTCCTCAAAAAACGAAAAGCAGACATCACCGTACTCGACTACGCCTGGCTCGGCGGCTTCCTCACGCTACTCCTCATCATGGCGCTCGAAACCAATCTGACGCGTAACGCCACAGGTCGCCGCTACTGCCTCCACATCTACCTCGCCGCGGTTTGGCTGTTTTGCCGCTTTGCCGTGCGCCCCGGTTGGCGCAACTATGCGGTGGCCCTGACTGCCGCGGTGACGCTGTTTTCGATTCCGCGTTGGATCGAGCTGACGCGCGCGGAATGGCAGGACAATCTCTGGATCAAAGCAGTGCAAAACCATTTGATCCCCGAACTACGCGCCCAGCACGCCGTGATTCTCGCCAACTATTGGGACGCCTATCTCCTCGCCTTTCTGGCGCGCGGCCAATTGCCGATCGAAGCGGTCCCGTGGGACTGGGTGCGCACCTACGGCCTGCTGCGCGAAAACGAGTTGCGCGGCCGTACGCTCTGGTTCGTGAGCACCGGCTATGGCCACAGCACCGCCGACCAACTGCGCGCGCACTTTGGCCCGAAAGTTTTAGAGCACAAAACCGATTTGCCGCTCCAAACAAAATACTTTGGTCGGGCTTGTGAGTTATGGCAATTACCGGCGGACGCCGACCTCGTTGCGCTGATGAAAAAATGCCAGCCGCGTTATTTCACCACGCCGTACCCGCCCGGCGCGCGCCACGATCTGCGGAAAAACCTGTAGCGCGTGGCACAGTTTCCAAGAATGAAGCGCCGGGTTCCCCGTGGCTTGCCACGGGGAGGAAGGCGCTCCTTAGCGGAGGAGTTCAGGGGAGGCGGCAGCCTCCCTTGATGAAAGGCCCTTGCGGGCTGTGGT
>SCQF01000031.1 GCA_004321905.1 Verrucomicrobiota bacterium
CTTTTCCGCTACCGTCTTCGCCATGGCCGTCTCTCCTGTGGTTTGGTTGTTGTTTACCTAACCACCAACTACCGGGAGAACGGCCAACTTGAAAGTGCGAAAGAAAGCGTACGTTATCGCTGCGTCGAAACTCGGACGTGTTTGTTTTCGTTGTGTGCCTTCTGCGGATGCCGAGCAGGCCGAACCGTTCGTGCGTGACTACGTCGAACCCGCTACGCGGGTTGTGACGGATGGCCTGCCGACCTACACGGGATGGAAAGCCGCAGGATTCGACCCTCATCCCTTTGTGATGGCTCGTGATCTTGAGGGCCTTCGCCAGCAACTTCATCACGTCCGTCTCGTCGTTTCTCTTCTGAACCGGTGGTTCGCCTGATCCAGTAGGCCGTCATCGGTCGTCCGCCAGCAGTCAATGCCCTCCATATCTCGATAGACCACGACCGGCAGGGGGTCCTTGAGTCAATCAACCACCCACGTTCAATAATTATCGCAACCAATTTAAAACCGGGTCCACTGGATGAATTGAGGGAAACACTTGTGGCGGCCGTTGTTATCAGGATACGGGTCGCGCCACACCACGGCCACCACCGGACAGATCGAAGTTTCCACGTCGCGAAGGGGATCAAAACCTGTCGGCGGACTGCCGGGACCTTTTTTAATGCCTCGTCCGTTGATGGCGATCACCCACAGGTTTTGTCGGGGATTGAACAGGCCGATACTGTTACGCATCACGGCTTTCTGCTGCCAAAAATCAAGCCCGGGGAAAACATTTGCCAAATTAGCCGCTGACAAGCGACAGATATCCGAAATATTGGTGAACACATTGTCATTTTTCCACCCGCTACGCAGTATGTTGGCGAGGTCCATCGCTTCGTCGCCAGCAACACGATTGGCACTTTCGCCGCTTTCTCGTGGATATCGGCCCGTAGGTGCATTAGCGAACACACAACCGAGGGTCGTCTTGGAGATGATCAGCAGGTTAGGGTTATATGTAAATCCGCCATGATTGGGATTCAGAAAACCTTGATAATATTGATTCGTAGGCAAAATCGCCAAAACATCGAAAATACGCGTTGTGTGATCGGGATCGGGGTTAAACAGGCGGACCGTGTGCCAAGGTTTGTCGGGATCATACAGCAAGTATCCCATGTCCCCGATGCTTTGCAGCGATTCTATCACCGGCGGATAGGTGTACATAAATGTCGAACCATCACCGTTCGTCGCAACACCCGTAACGGGGGTTGGGGAAACCGTGTTGCAAAATTCATTGGTCTGCCCCAATTGCGGCGTCCCAATCAGGGGATCCGCGCTGTGCGGTTTCCAATCGCTGACGCGATAATTAATCCGGGGGTCAATCACCCCCCAGCCTTGTGCCACCACGCGCGCATTCGGCGTTGCCCTGAACGTGATGCCGGCCACCGGCGCAGGCATTTGATCTACCACCGCCCCGGCACTGCTTCCGCTTCTGACGTAGATTGCCGCCGGCAAAGTGATGGTGGTGGTCACCGATGTGAGGGCATTCGTGTCGGTCGTTTGATAGACATAGGTGAACGTATTCGTCCAAAAAGAGTTGGTGGGCGTGGAGATCAAGCCGGGCACCACCGGGGCCTGCGGGGTAAAGGCCGGAGTTAGCGCCGGTGCCGTGGCAATGTTTATCGTGGGCGCGCTGGCGAGGCTTATGGCATAGGTCTTGTTGGCCGTCACCGGAAAGGGGAACCACGTCTCGAAAATCAATGCAACCGTGTTTTTCCAGCCCTTGCCGCCGCTGATTTGCTCCACATAATTGGTGGCCACAAATTCATAGAGCATGGGGACTAATTTGCCACCCCCCATTTCGTTGGGATTGGTGGGGATATCCGTGGAACTATTCACCATGTCATAAAGATTATCGTAGAACGCCTGGGTATCGGCCCCGGTCATATTCGCGGCGGCACTCATGATATCGGACTTGGCTTGAGCGATTTGCGCCGCATTGGTTCCAATATAAACACGCGGCTTGGAATTCACAGTGCCCCAATCAATATAGCGATCGTTGGGGAAATAGGAAAAATGATTCCACATGATATTATTGGTCGGGGAATCCATGTAGGGGCCGAGGCGAAGCATAATTTCAAAGCCACTCTCCAGGCGGTGCTTGGCGCGTTCGGTCTTAAAAGCGTCCACATCGGTGATGATGGGCTTGCCGGACGGGAGATTGGTGGGGAAGGAGATTTCGCCGGGATCAACACCATAGGCGCGCGGACGCGTGCCTACCGCGTTGACATCCAAGTAGCCGGAACAATCCACGCACGCGAATTGATATTGCCCCAGCAGCTTGTTGTCGCGCTGATCCACCACGTCAGCCCATGATGAGTTTATGGTGAGGTTATAGACCGTGGGATGCCGGGTATCGCGCGGGAACATGGGCGCCAAACGCTGAATCAAATCGGGGTCGGTAATCCCACCGGTTTTGGCCACAATACATCCGCCGTGATAAAAGGTGTTGGATTGCCCCGGCCCCATTTCCTGCTCCATTTGCAACACGGCGCGCGTCAACGCCGTCCACATCAGGTTGCGCGCCTTCACGTCCTCAATTTGGGCGTTACTGGCCATGCGTTCGATGCGCATGGAGATCGCAAACGAAACCGCCAAGGTCACCAACATGGCCAGCAAACTCAAGACCACTATCAAGGCAATTCCCTGTTGCTGCGTGCCTCGTCTTTTCTGTGTCGTTTGCATAAACATCCTGTTCAAGGAATGGGTGGCGGCACCGCGTAGCGCCACGGCAAATACACCCGCCGGACATAGCGTTTCTCGTTGTTTTGAACAAAACGATCCCGTGCCGGACCCGACATCAGATTAGCTTGATGAACGTTTTCTGCGCTTAACACACCGATATAGATGTCCACAAACCGCGGCAGGGTATTGGGCGGGGTCTCGGCATCGCCCTGTTCGGAAAAAAAGTCGGCCTGACGACCATTCACCAAAATCTTGAAGGTGGAAACATTGACCAACAGTCGGCTGGGAAACATGGCATTGTTTTTGTATAGCCCATCTATCACCTGCAGCGATGTTTGGCCGCCAAGGTTATTTCGGTACGCGGCCCTGGTATTAACGACATTGGGCTTCCACCCCAGCCAATATAATGTATAGCTGTTGGTGGGGCTGTCGGGGGCTGTTTTGCCGATACAGTAAGCTATGGATGTCATTTCATGGGGATTACCCGGACCAGCTGCATAGCCCAACATGGTGGCAAAATGCAGAGCAAACGCGGGTTCACCATAGGTCGAAACTTGAAAATCTGCGGGGAACGGGGGGGAATGCGTTCCCGCATAAAACACTAATGCGGTGCTGATCGTCGCCTGCCACAATTCCACGGATATTCGGTCCAAGACCGCGCGCACGTTGGCATTTTGCTCAGCGCGCGTGGCACCGCTATGCCACGCCTGGCTGGTGCTGGAAAAAACATTCGCACAAATCAACAATAGGACCGCAAAGACGGCCATCGCGGCTAAAAGTTCGATCAGCGTGAAGGCCTGCGCGCGCTGCAGGCACCGCCGCTTGCTCGCGTTCAGCCCCACCACGTTTGCCTGGACTATCGTTCCCATCGAAACACTTCTGTGGAGAAAGATTGCGTCGTCATTTGCCCATATTTGCCCATCAGCACATCCAAGCGCACCGCGGCGGCACGATCGGCCGGCGCCGCGGGGATGTTGTCCATCGTCAGCCGATATCGAAAAGTAGCATCTATATTGGTGGGAGAAACCGCATAGGTGACGGTGTGCCATTGGCCATCGGCCTTCAGCTTTGTTTCCCGGGTCGTCTGGTCCCACAGGTTCGAAGCCACCACCCCCACGCCGAGGTTCGCTCTAAAACTGTCGGCTAAATCGCCGTTCGTTCGCACACAAGTTTCAGCACGGATGCCTTCCAAGATGTTGTTGGCAAACCCGGCGATCTGCGCGTCGTCATCGCCGCCTTTGCTCATCTGCAAACTACCGCTCATCAAGCCCACCACGGTGAGCACACCGACCCCCAAGATCAGCACGGCAAGGGCCACCTCGACCATCGTAAAACCCCGCCGCCTGACTGATGCACAGTGCTTCATTCGCCCAACCTTTTGCAATAACTCTGACCTTCCGAACTGATCCCCACTTGGTTGGTGGCCCCATTCGGTCGGCCCCACACCGCCCCCTGATCAACGCTACCTTCAAAGATGTTCACCGCCATAGTGTAATTCATGGGATTAACACCCGGCGGAAAGGTAATGGCGCCATTGTTCATCGTTCGACTGTGACGATTCATGAGGAAACAGGGAATGTTCGCAACCCCGTTGAGTATCGGAGCTGCAGTTTGGTTGACCGTATTGGTTGTCTGGAGAATATTAGCCGTCTGTTGCATGGCCACCGGATAGAACACGACCCCCGGCGGGAAGAATTTCCAATCGCCTACAAAACGTCCGACGGGACGACCTAGGATGTTGTTGACGGCAAAAACCGCAACCGCGCGAAAATCAACATTGGAATTCACGCCGGTTCCATCGGCATTGCTGGGAAAAAGCACATAACAGTTTTTCTTCTGGGTCACCGTCGTCTGGCGCGCCAAAGAAACCGAGGACAACACCTGCATGGTGGCGCCACGCACACCGGCACTGCGCATCAGTCCGCTCGTAGCGGGTACCACCGTCGCCAGCAAGAGGCCCATGATCACGAGCACCGCCAACAACTCGACCAACGTGAATCCTGTGCGGGCAGAAATCCGCCCATCTCCCGCTCGCCGGACAACAGACCTGCGTCCACGGGTGGAACCGTGTTCACCAGCCAGCCCTATTCCCCCACCAATCACGCCACGCATCCTTTCCCTGCGCCATGGCATAGTCACGCCACACAACAACCTTACCTTGCCATCAAAAAACAGATGGCGCTTACTTATTTGCATCGAAAGCTACGTCCCTGATATATGTTTTGTCAAGTAAATAATCTAATGTTTATTTTGTACATGTACAAAATAAGCGCTGCTACAGAGATGGTATCGTGTTTTCTGGTCGGTAGCAGTGCCAACCATTTGACGATTACAAGGTTGCGGTAAAAGGCCGCCGGCGATTACCGGAACTCGCGACCAACAGTCTCGCCGCATTGAAGATTTCTTCCACCGCACACCTTGACTTTTTTTACAGGCACTGTTATGGGCAAGCCGCTCGTTCGGTTGCGCTGCAAACTGGAACGTCCACAGCCGCCGCGAAATCATCGCCCGCTATAAGACCGGCGACGGCCTGAAATGAGTTTCCAAGCCTTGGAAACTTCACGGCCACCGTTCGCGCAACAGGCGCTGGCTATCGGCCAGGCCGCCAAGCCGGTTGCGCGCCAGCCAGACGCGGCGGTGCTCATCGAGAAGGGCGCGCACATCTTCGAGGTTTTCCTCGCCCGTCGCCGCACGTTGAATACCGTGACGAATCATCCACGCAACCAAGGCGAATTCATCACCGATCAGCGTGGCGTCAGTGCACCGCATTTGCGCGCGGTCGAGCGGGGCGGTGACTTCATCAAGCTGCTGTGCGGTTTTTTGCAGTGCACTGGGCGGCAGCTTCGCCAACCACGGCGCGAGGTCGCGCTTGTGTAGTAGATGAAACAAAACACTGACATTCTCCAACTCCACCCCGGTGGTACGATAGAGGTCGCCGAGATTGAGCGCGACTTGGCCCATCACACCAGCCTCATCTTCAAACGCGTGCCGGTCTAATAATTTAGCGAGTGGCATTTCTTTCGCGGCGGACGTGTTCCAGCCAAATGCGGCCGCAGTGGCGAAACCCGCGTAGCTGACCGGTAGTGGCTGCCAATGGCCGTTATCGCCCCAGTCGGTGACGAGCAGGCCTTCCGCGCCGTGTTTCAAACCGGCTTCGGCGGCAGCGCGGATATTGCCGAGCATATTCGTCGTGCGGCCCGCGAGGCTGTTCCACGACGAGGTGCCGGGGCACACCCAAAACGGCAGACCCGCGGCGGCGAACGTTGCGGTTTCGCGCTCGAATGGATGATTCATCTCATAACCCCAGTTGAGCGCGATCAGGTCACGCGGCAGTTCACCGACGAGTTCGGGATGTTGAAGAATGATATCGCCCCAGAATTGCATCGTGTGGCCGCGGCGAACGGCCTCGTCACGGATTTTTAGCAGGAATTCCAGATAGACGCGGCCCTTGCCGCGCGCGGCGCAGGTGGTAGCGCTACGGCCTTGGCCAAGATCCCACGTTTCGTCGCAACCGGCGTTGAACAGGCGGCTGGAAAAATTCGGCAGGAGTTCGTCAAACAATTCACGCAGCAGGTCGAGGCTGGCCGGGTTTGTTGGGTCAAGGCTCGTCGGCTCGGCGCGCCGCTCGCCCCACGGCGCGACATAGCCTTCGGGACACTCGGCCAGCGCGCGGTAACGCGGCAGCTTCAGCCAGCGCGTCAGGTGACCGAATGAATTTTGGTTCGGCGTGAGTTCTACGCCGCGCTCACGGCAAAATATGTCGAGTTGTCGGACGTCTTCCGGCGTCAGCGGATCGGCATGTTCCCAAACTTCACGATGATTGCGATAGGCAAAGGTGTGTTCGGTATAAAGTTGGAGGTGATTGAACTTCCACTCCGCCAGCCGATCCACGAGGTCGCAGAGCGTGGTCAACGTCGGAACTTTGTCGCGGCTAATGTCCAGCATGACGCCGCGCACCGCGTAGTCTGGCCAGTCGGTGATGACGCAGGCCGGTAGCGCCGTCGGAAATTGGCGCAATAGTTGCCGGAACGTCATCAGCGCATAAAACATTCCCGCACGATCCGGTGCGATCAACCGCAATCCATCCGGCGTGATTTCGAGGCGGTAACCCTGCGGCGGTACGCCGCAGTGATGATCCAAGAGGAGGTGAATGGTAGGGCGAGGCGTCGCCCTGCCCGATGCAGCAGCTTTCCACCCCTCAAACCCTGCACGCGCCAACGCTTTATGTAGCTGGAATACCAGCGGCTCCAGCACATCCGGCTCGCCCTCCGTTTGAATCACGCCTGCCGGCGCGAGGAGAAATTCACCCGCGCGCCGCTCCAATCGCCGCGGCGGCGGTAGCAGTAGAATTTCCAAATCAGCCATGAAGAATTTTTACCACGGAACACACGGATTACACGGAAACCAAAAGAATTTTCTGCGTATCATTAAGTCCGTGTCCTTCCGTGTATTCCGTGGTTGCTCGCCCAAAATCAGTGCCGGAAGTGGCGCATGTGCGTGAAGGCCATCGCCACGCCGAGTTTGTTGCAGACCGCCACGCTCTCCGCGTCCTTCTTCGAGCCACTGGGCTGGACGATGTATTTGATGCCGGCTTCCGCAGCGACCTCGACGTTGTCAGGGAACGGGAAAAACGCGTCGGAGACTAGCACGCATTCGCCAAGAATCGCTTTCTCATAGTCCACCAGTGGACGCTTTTCACCAGTGGCGGCGTGGAGCGCGGCGATATTCTCGCGCGCCTTGGCCAGTGCCAGCTTGCGCGTGGAATCAATGCGGTTCGGCTGGCCCGCGCCCATGCCGAGCTGACTGAATTGGTCCGGTGCATATTCGCGGACGAGCACGATGGCGTTGGATTTGACGTGTTTGCCGACTTTGACGCCGAACTCCGCCAACGCGCGTTTGTTCGCGGCAAAAGGCAGTTTGGTGGGCACTTCCCACTGCTCGATCAACGCGGCGTCGCGATCTTGCACCAGCATACCACCGTTGACTTGGCGTAGCGTGCGACCCGGCACCGGCGGCGTCAGCGGACGATGCAATTTGAGCAGGCGGATGTCCTTGCTCTTGCTCTTCAAATATTCCAGCGCGTCCGGCGCGAAGTCCGGTGCGATCAGCGCCTCGACGAACCGGCCCTTGAGCACCTGCGCCGCCGCCAAGTCCACCGGCACCGTGACGGCGATGACGCTGCCGAACGCGGAAACCGTGTCGCCGGCCCACGCAGCTTCGAGCGCCTCGGCGAGCGTTTTACCGGTGGCGTAGCCGCAAGGATTGGTGTGCTTGATGATTGCCGCGCCGGGCACGCCACACAGCTCGCGCGCAGCTTCCAGCGCGGCATCGCCATCCACGTAATTATTGTAGCTCATCTCCTTGCCATAGAGCACTTCGGCGTGCGCGATG
The DNA here is from genome assembly GCA_004321905.1 of Verrucomicrobiota bacterium. Taxonomy (GTDB): domain Bacteria; phylum Verrucomicrobiota; class Kiritimatiellia; order CAIQIC01; family CAIQIC01; genus DP16D-bin41. The sequence continues at coordinate 8,107 of SCQF01000031.1, forward strand.
CCCGCCTCGGTGGCGACCGCATCCTTATAGAACAGCGCCGCTTGGTGTGGATTTTCGCCGTAGCGCAATTTCTGTCCGCCCGTCCACGCCAGCACGAGCGGGCGATTGGCGTCCTTATTTTCAAGTTGCCCGGCCAAATAGGTGGCGATGGCGGCGTCATATTGCGCCGTGCGTGCGTACGTTTTCTGCGCCAGCTCGCGCCGCAGCCCCTCAGTCGTGTTGCCGCCGTGCGCGTCCATTTCCGCCAATACTCGTGCATAATCTGCGGGATCGGTGACGACCGTGACCGAGCGGTGGTTTTTCGCCGCACTGCGCAGCATGGAGGGACCGCCGATATCAATGTTTTCAATCGCCTCCTCAAAGCTGACCGTCGGCTTGGCGACGGTCGCTTCAAACGGATAAAGATTTACGCAAACCAGATCAATCGGCTCCAGCTTGTGGGCCGCCATCGTAGCGAGGTGATCGGAATTGTCGCGCACGTGCAACAGGCCGGCGTGGACTTTCGGATGGAGCGTTTTGACGCGACCATCGAGCATTTCCGGAAAGCCGGTAAATTCCGAGACATCCTTGACCTTCACGCCCGCCGTGCGTAGCGCCTTGGCCGTGCCGCCGGTGGAGAGCAGCTCCACGCCGCGTGCCGCCAGCGCCTTCGCGAATTCCACCACGCCGGCCTTGTCCGAAACACTGATCAATGCCCGTTGAATTTTCATGTCTGGTTCCTTGGTTGGAAAGTTGGGCGGAGCATATTTTCCAAGCCTTGGAAAAACAACCCTCAACTTTTTCCAAACCTTGGCAGCCTCAGCCCTCGTCAAGGCGCTGCAAGGCCCAAGCGGCGTGAGCGCGAATGAGTTCATCGGGGTCGCTGGCGGCGCGCTCGAGCGCGGGACGTGTGGCGGCCACACCGCTGTTGCCCAGCGCAATCGCCGCGTTACGCAGCAGCCCGCGCCGCTTGGCACGCGCTAGCGGCGTGCCGGCGAAGCGCTCGCGGAAAGCCTTTTCGTCCAGTGCGAGTAGTTCATCCAATCGCGGTGTGGAAATTTCGGGTTGGAAGCGAAAAGCCGCGTGCGGAGTTGCTGCCGCTTGCTCTCTTGTGGGCGGGAGCTCCAGCTCCCGCGTTTTAGGCGCGGTTGTGTTTGATTGCGCGGGAGCTGGAGTTCCCGCCCACAAGAATGATTTCTCCGGCGTCCACGGGCAGCTCGTCTGGCATTCGTCGCAACCAAAGATCCAGCGACCGAGACGGGGTCGCAGCGCTTCAGGAATTTCATTTTTGTTTTCGATGGTGAGCCACGATATGCAACGCCGGGCATCAAGGTTATAAGGCTGGAGCGCGGCCGTCGGACAGGCCGCGGCGCAGGAAGTTTCGGCACAACAGGATTGCGGTTGCGGAGAATCGTAATCATCGAGTCCGATGTCGAGCAGCACTTCGCCGAGCAGGAGCAACGACCCGAACCGCGGTGAGATCAGTATGTTGCTTTTGCCAATGTAGCCCAGTCCGGCGCGCGCGGCATGGTCGCGTTCGAGAATCGGCGCGGCGTCCACGGCCACCTTCCACGCGAGCGGCTGGCCGAGGTCGCGCACGATGAAGCGCGCCAGTTCTTCCAGCCGTGGCACGATCAGATCGTGGTAGTCCGGCCCCCACGCGAACCGCGCGACGCGGCCGCGCAAGGGATCATCCCAGAATTTCGCGGGCGGAATTTCCGCGCCGTAAGCAAGCGCCACACACACAATGGATTTGGCGCCGGCGAGCAGGCGCGTGGGATCGGCGCGGGTTTCCGGGTCGCGCGCCATCCAGCCCATGCCGGCGTGACAACCGCTTTCCAACCATTGGAAAAGTGCATCGGCGTGTTCCGCCCGTCGCGCCGGAGCGAGGCCGACCAAGTCAAAGCCCAGGGCCAATGCTTGGTTACGTATCTTTCCGCTTAATCCCAAGAGTTTTCTCCGCTGGTGGGCGGGAGCTCCAGCTCCCGCGTTACTTTGTGGGGCATTATACAGAATCGCGGGAGCTGGAGCTCCCGCCCACCAGAGCATGTCTGGCAACAAACATGTTTATTTTTCCAATCCTTGCAACCAACGCCAGCTCATGCGCTCGTGATATTCAAGACACAGGCTGGAGAATGGCCAGTCGGATGCTTGACCAGCCAACTGTTTGCGGACCGGATTTAAGTAGATGTAATCAAGGCAAGGCTGCACCTTCTCGCGGCTGGCCAGTAAGTGTTCGTAATATTCCTCGGCCCAGAGTGAGCCTTGGCGGCACAGGTGTGCGTTGATCTGGCGGGCGGTGAAGCTGCAGAAGAGTTGCATGACCTCGCGCAACAACTGTGGTGGGCGTGGGGCCAGCACTAGATGCAGGTGGTCGGGCATAATCACGAAACCCAGCAGCCAGATGCGTTGGTTTTCGACGAGCCAGAACAAGGAATCCATAATCATGGGCGCGACATCTGCCCGCGCTAAATCAATGCTGTTGCCCAAGGCGGCGCGTTTGGTCACGAAATAAATTCGGTTGGCCGTATCGAACCGATGCTTGCGCAGGTCGGCAGAATGTGGAAGGCGCTGCTCCATACGACACTTTTGTTAGCTACTCCTGTGGGCGGGAGTTCCAACTCCCGCGCCACTCAACCCAACATCACACAGAAACGCGGGAGCTGGAGCTCCCGCCCACAAGACAACTATCCCACCCGGCATAGTGAAATTATTTCAGCCGATCAGCCGCACGGGCGCAGGGCCTTTTTCGACGTAGCCGACCGCAACGGGTTTTTCGCCGGCGGCACGGAGCAGCTTCACGGTCTTCTCGGCGTCGGCGCGGGCAACAAAGAGGACGAGGCCGATGCCCATGTTGAAGACCTTGTACATCTCGTCGCGGTCCACTTTGCCCGCCTGCTGGATGAACTGGAAGATCGGCAGCGGAGACCAGGTGGAGCGGTCTACGACGGCGCACAGGCCCTTGGGTAGGAAGCGATCAATGTTGTCCACGAAGCCGCCACCGGTAATGTGCGCGACCGCGTGGAGCTTCACCGCGTCCATCAGCTTGCGGACGGGCTTGAGGTAGCTGCGATGCACGGCGAGCAGTGCCTCGCCAAAGGTTTTCTTCGTGCCGGGCAGGATATCGCTGACCTTCTTGCCGGCCTTTTCGAAGATCGTGCGGCGGGCGAGCGAGTAGCCGTTGGTGTGCAGGCCGGAGGAGGGCAGGCCAATAAGGACATCACCGGACTTCACGCCGGTGCCGGTGATGAGCCGTTTCTTGGGCACCGCGCCGACGATCGTGCCGACGAGGTCATATTCGCCCGCTGGATAGAGGCCGGGCATTTCGGCGGTTTCGCCGCCGACGAGCGCGCAGTTGTTCTCGCGACACGCCTTGCACAGGCCCTCGATCACCTCGGCGAAAATGCCGGGATCGAGTTTCTGCGCGCCGATGTAATCGAGGAAGAACAGCGGCTCGGCGCCCTGCGCGAGGATGTCATTGACGCAGTGGTTGACGATGTCCTGCCCCACCGTGTCGTGACGGCCAACCATGTGCGCGACCTTGAGTTTGGTGCCGACGCCATCGGTGCTGCTCACCAGCAGATGGTCTTTGCCCGGCGATTGGAACAGGCCGCCAAATAAACCCCACTCGCCCGCGGAACCGGCGGTGCGGGTACCCGCAATTTTTTTCTTCGCCCGACGAAGCAGTTCCATTTTGGCGTCGATGTCCACGCCGGATTTTGAATAAGCACTTTTCTTGTCATTGGTCATTGGTCATTTGTCCTTTGTGCGTGATTCGTAGTTACTGGCCTCAGTCGGCCCGATGGAACGCAAGTAGGCGTTTAAGCGTGGACCAAGCTCGGAAATCAGGGGCTGAAGTTCCTGAACTTGTTTTTCTGTCAGCAATTTTCGGTGAAAGGTGCGGCGCAGCCAATGGCGGGTTTCATAAAGCGAACCGCGCGCGATGCGGACAAACCGGCGGTTGTCCTGATAACTGCCACGCCCGGAACCTTCGGCAATATTGGCACCAATACTATCGGCGGCGCGCGTTAATTGCTTCCCCAGCGTTTCTTTTTCAAAATATTCCCACTTGGAAATGATACTCCAAATATCATCCGCCAGCTTCTCCGCAAGCTGATAGACCTCTAATTTTTCAAAGCTTAGGCTCATCTTGATTATGTGCGACCAATGACCAAGGACAAATGACGAATGACTTTCATAATCCGACGGCTTTGAAAGTTCGGTTCACGTCTTTGAAATGCGGCTTGAGATCGAAGGCCGCGTTGAGGTCGGCTTTCTTGAGTTGGGCGGCGCGGGGGTCGGCCTCGATCAGGCCGCGCAGGTCCTGCTGCGTTTCCCACGCCTTCATGGCGTTGTCCTGGACGATCCTGTAGGCGACTTCGCGGGTGATGCCGCCCTTGATCAGCGCGAGCAGCACCTGCTGCGAATGGATCAGGCCGTGCGTCTTCTGGAGGTTTTGCGCCATGTTTTTCGGTAGCACGCGCAGCGTCCGTACGAGCCACTCGAGTTTGGCGAGCATGTAGTCGAGCGCGATGGTCGCATCGGGCATGGCGACGCGTTCGGCGCTGGAGTGCGAGATGTCGCGCTCGTGCCAGAGCGGGACGTTCTCCATGCCGACCAGTGCGTAGCCGCGCAGCAGGCGTGCCATGCCGCAGAGCCGCTCGCCAACGATCGGGTTGCGCTTGTGCGGCATCGCGGAGGAGCCCTTCTGGCCCTCGGCAAAAAACTCTTCCACCTCGCGCACCTCGGTGCGTTGCAGGTGCCGGAACTCTTGCGCCCAGCGTTCCACCGAGCAGCCGACAAGCGCGAGCGCGGTCAGAAATTCCGCGTGGCGGTCGCGCTGCAGCACCTGCGTCGAAATCGCCGCGGGCTTCAGGTCGAGCTGCTGGCAGACAATCTTCTCGATCAGCGGATCGCAGTGCGCATGCGTGCCGACTGCGCCGGAGAGCTGGCCGACGCGGACAATTTCGCGCGCCGCCTCCAGCCGCTGGAGCGCGCGGCCGAACTCGTCATACATCAGCGCCATCTTGAGGCCGAACGTGATCGGCTCCGCGTGGACGCCGTGCGAGCGGCCCATCATTGGCGTGAACTTGTGCTTACGCGCCTGTGCCGCCGCGGCCTTGCGCACCGCCTTGACGCCGTCAATCAGGATGTCCACCGCCTGCACCATCTGGATGGCGAGTGCGGTGTCGAGGATGTCGGAACTGGTCAGCCCCATGTGGATGAAGCGCGACGACGGCCCGACGTATTCCGCCACGTTCGTCAGGAACGCAATCACGTCGTGGTTGATCTTGGCTTCCAGTCGGTCAATCTTTTTGACGTTGAAGTCGGCCTTGCTCAAAATGATTTTGAGGTCCTTGCCGGGAATCTTGCCCAGCTTGTGCTGCGCCTGGCACGCGGCCAGCTCGATAGCGAGCCAGATACGGAACTTGTTTTCGTCTTTCCAGATGGCCGCCATCGCCGGCCGGGTATAACGCGGAATCATGTCATTTCCTTCGGTTGTCCGGCGCGGACGTTAGCAGACATCGCCGGGTTTTCCAAGGGTTGGAAACGACGCGTACAGGTTTTTCCAAACCTTGGAAACATGGCCGGCCCGTTTGCTTTACGCCGTTTTGATGCGATATATCCCTCGGTCAAGAAAATCGAAAAGGAGTAATTATGAAACGTCGCGAATTCTTGGCAGCCACAATGGGCTATGCGGGTGCCCTGTTGGCGCGCGCCGAAGAAACGATTCCAGCCACCACCCTAACGCTGCCGCCGCTGCCCTATGCCGAAAACGCGCTGGAGCCGTATATTTCCGCGCGTACCATGGGCTTCCACTACGGCAAACATCACAAAACCTACGTGGATAACCTCAACAAGTTCATCGCGGGTACCGCACTGGAGAAACTGCCGCTGGAGGAAGTCATCAAGGAAACCGCCAGCGATATGAGCAAGGTCGCGGTGTTTAACAACGCCGCGCAGACTTGGAACCACACGTTTTTCTGGAACGGGATGAAACCCGGCGGTGGCGGCAAGCCCGGCGGCGATTTGCTGGGGCAGATCGAAAAAGCGTTTGGTGATTTCGCCGGCTTTAAGAAAACGTTTGTCGAGACCGGCTTGGCACAGTTTGGTAGCGGCTGGGTCTGGCTCGTAATGGAGGGTGGCGCACTCAAGGTGGTGAAAACCGCCAACGCCGATACGCCGCTGGTCCACGGCCAAAAGCCGCTGCTGACTTGCGATGTGTGGGAGCACGCGTACTACCTCGACTATCAGAATCGCCGCAAGGATTTCGTCGAAATGTTTGTGGACCATCTGGCAAACTGGGAGTTCGCCGCGGCGCAGTTGTGATACGAGTTGTAGGGACGCAGTCTTGCTGCGCCTAATATGTGCGGGAGAAGAGCGAACGGGCGCAGCAAGACTGCGCCCCTACTTTTTACAGCTTGAACTCCGCCCAGACTGGCGTGTGGTCGGATGCCTTCGGCTGCTGGCGCGGACCGAGGTCAATGTCTGCTTCTATCGCTTTGGCCGCCAGCGCGGGACTCGCGAGCAGATAGTCCAACCGCCAGCCGATATTCCGCTTCACGGCGTTGATCGTGCGGTAGTCGAAGAAGCTATAGCGTCCCGGTTCGGGATGGAATTTGCGGAAGACATCCGTGAAGCCCCACGCGCACGTCGCGGCAAACTCGCGACGGACGTCGGCGTGGAAGCAGACGTGATCCTCGTAAAGCTCCGGGGCATGCACATCCTGTGGAGTCGCCGCCACATTCAGATCGCCGCACCAGAGGATATTTTCCGAAGTTTGAAAATGCCAGTCGAAAAATTTACGCAGCCGACGAAACCACTCCAATTTATAGGCAAACATCGCATGGGTGAGTTCGCGGCCCTGCGGCACGTAGGTGTTGATGATCGTCACGCCGCCGACCTTGGCGCACAGCAACCGCGTCGGATCAGCTTGCGCACCGTCATCGAAGCCGAAGTGCACTTGCTCCGTGGGTTTCTTGCTGATGAGCGCAACACCGTTATAGGATTTCTCGCCGCAGAACGCGACGTGCCAGCCGGCAGCCTCCAGCGGCGCGCGCGGAAATTCTGCGTCCTGTACCTTCGTTTCTTGAATGCAAAGTGCATCCGGCTGGTGTTGCGCCAGCCAGGCGAGCACGGTGTCCATCCGCGAGCGGATACTATTGGCGTTGAAGGTGGCAATTTTCATGGAGATGTTCTGTCGCTTCCTTCTTTTGTGGGCGGGGCTTCCAGCCCCGCGCAATCAGTTGGCTCTCCCATCAACCAAGCCCAACTCATCTTGTCATGAAATCCCGGGGATGCACTTGAATAGCGCCAGTCCTCTGCTCGTTGAACAAGGCCTTTGCGAACAGGATTCAAATGCAAATACTCGAGACATTTTCGTGTTTCTTCTTGATTGAGCAGGTGCCGCTCGAAAAATTCCTCCATCCAAAATGCGCCGTGACGATGCAAGAGGTGATTGATTTTCTGCGCACTGAAGCTGAATAAACTGTGTAACACTTGTTTTAGAGAAAACGGTGGACGCGGAGCCAAAACAAAGTGGCAATGGTCAGGCATGAGGACAAAACCTAGAAGCCAGATACGTTGATCTTCAAGCAACCAAAATAATGACTGTACGATTTCGTCAGCGATAGGGGGCTGGGATAGATCAATTTCGGCGTTTGCTGCCCGGCGTTTGGTAACAAAATACAGGTGACCTGCTACATCGTATCTGTGTTTGCGTAGATCTGCCGAGTGAGGGAAAACTGAAGACACGGTTTCGCGGGGCTGGAAGCCCCGCCCACATAGGTCAGGAATCTTTTTCACGTCTTCGTGGGCGGGGCTTCCAGCCCCGCGTTCGTTGAGAATCGCACTCCATCGCTCTTTGGCTGCATCTAACGCGCGGCCGCGATGGCTGATGCCGTTCTTTTGGTCAGCGGGCATTTCGGCAAAAGTTTGCTTGAAGCCATCCGGGACGAAAAGCGGGTCATAGCCGAAGCCTGCCGTGCCGCGCAGTTCTTCAATGATGTGCCCTTCGCAGCAGCCTTCGACGGTTTCAGCGTGGCCCTGCGGATCGCTCAAGGCCATGACGCAGCGGAAACGCGCGCGCCGATTTTTTTGTCCAGCCAGTTCACGCAGCAATTTCTCGTTGTTTGCGGGATAGCTGACCGGTTCGCCCGCGTAGCGCGCCGAATAGACACCGGGCGCGCCGCCGAGCGCATCCACCTCCAACCCGGAATCGTCGGCCAGCGCCCAGCAGCCGGTGGCGCGTGCCAGCGTCACGGCTTTTTTGATCGCGTTAGCCTCGAACGTGTCGCCATCTTCCACTACATCGGGGATTTCCGGAAAATCCAGCGCGCTATGCAACTCCACGTTCAGGCCCTTGAGGATTGTGTGGATTTCCTCCAGCTTGTGCTTGTTTCGCGTGGCGACGATCAGTTTCATGACACTTTCGCTCTTGTGGGCGGGAGCTCCAGCTCCCGCGGCCATCAACTTCTGAATTTATTTCGCGGGAGCTGGAGCTCCCGCCCACAAAAACAAAACGCCTTTACAATGACCGGTTGTCACGCCACTGCCGCGCGAATCGCCGCAATGTGCGCGGGCGTGGTACCGCAGCAACCGCCGATGATGTTCGCGCCGGCGGCGACCAGCGCCGGCACGCGCGCGGCCATATCCTCCGGCGTTTCCGGGAAAATATCCACGCCGCCGACGCTCTTCGGCAATCCCGCATTGGCGTGCACAAGAATCGGCGCGTGTGGCGCGGCAGCGCGCATTTCGCGGACGATATCAACCATTCGCTCCATACCGTTGCCGCAGTTGGTGCCGATGATGTGCGCTCCGGCTTCGATGGCGGCTTTCGCGGCGTCGGTCGGCGAGACGCCCATCATCGTGCGGTATTCGCCGGACTGCGTACGATCAAAGGTGAAAGTGCAGATGACCTCGCAACTCGTATTTTCTCGCGCGGCGCGAACCGCGGCGGCGGCTTCGTCGAGCGCGGTCATGGTCTCAACGCAGATGCCATCGGCCCCGCCGGCGGCGAGCGCGACGATTTGCTCCTTGAACGCGTTCTGTAAGTCCTCCTCGGTCACATCGCCCATCAGCGTCATCTGGCCGGTCGGCCCGACCGATGCGATCACCCAGCGCTCCGGCCCGGCGGCCTCGCGCGAAATCGCCGCCGCCGCGCGGTTGATCTCGGCGACGCGGTCGGCGAGGCCATAGTGCTGCAATTTATAGCGCGTACCGCCGAACGAATCGGTCTCGATCATGTCGGCGCCGGCGGCGATATAGCTTTTGGCAATATCGAGCACATCGGCGCGATGCGTCACGCACCACAACTCCGGGCATTCGCCGGGTTGTAGCCCTTTTTTCTGGAGAAACGTGCCCCACGCGCCGTCGGACACCAAAATCCGTCTGGCCTTCACCGCCTCTAAAATTTTTCCGCGACTCATGTTGACTCCTTTGCTGTCTGGAGACGGGGTGACCACACCCCGTCCAGACGGCCTGTGGTCAGGCCGTCTCCAATTTCCAAGGCTTGGAAAAACAACACGCGGGATTTTCCAAGGTTTGGAAAGTTTGCGCCAGCCTTTTCTCGTGCGACCTCCGGCGTTGTCAATCCGCGACCCCGGCGATATACTCCGCGCCACTATGGCTGCCAAACACATCGGTCTCGGACGCGGCTTGGGCGCGCTGATCAAAGATACTCCACCTGCCGCCGTACCGGCGACGCCGGTCGCGGCAACGGAACCGCCGGGCGAACGGATTTTGCGCGTATCGCCAGATTTGGTGCACCCCAGCCGGTGGCAGCCGCGCCGGCATTTTACGCCTGAAGCCATCGAGGAGCTTTCGCAGTCCATCCGCGAAAAAGGCGTCTTGCAGCCGCTGACGGTGCGGCGTACGGGCGAGACGTTCGAGTTGATCGCGGGCGAGCGCCGTTGGCGCGCGGCGCAGGCGGCGGCGCTGAAGGAAGTGCCGGTCATCGTCGTCACCGCGAGCGATCAGCAGGCGCTGGAAATGGCGCTGATCGAAAATTTACAGCGCGAAGACCTCAATGTGATTGAAGAAGCCGAAGGCTATCGCCAGCTTGCGGAAAGTTTTGCGCTGACGCAGGAGCAAATCGCGCAGCGCGTCGGCAAGGCGCGCGCCACGGTGACGAATGCGCTGCGTATGCTGGATTTGCCGGAAGATGTGCGCCGGATGGTGGTCGAGGGACGCATCGCGCCGGGCCACGCGAAGGTGTTGCTCGGTTTGGAAATTCCGCGTGAGCAGGAGTTGCTGGCGGAGCGCGTGGCGCAGGAAGGGCTTTCGGTGCGTACGCTGGAACGCATCGTCAACCGGTTGAAAAAAGCGCCGCGCAAGCCGCGCGCCGAAAAGTCCGACTTGCCCGCCGATTATCTGCGCGATTTGACCGACCGCCTGCACCGTCACTTTGGCACCGCCATCCGGCTGACGCCGTGCAAGACGCTGGCCAACGGCAAGAAAACCAAAGGCACGCTGGAAGTGGATTTCTACGACAACGACGACTTGGACCGGCTGCTGACAATGCTCGGTCTCTCCGAAAATCCGTAACATGACGCCCGACGATGTATCTGACCGCGCCCAGCAGGCGCGCGAATACGAAAGCCTGCACAACCGGCTGTTCGTACTGCGGCTGCTGCTCACGGCGCTGGCGCTGGCGGTGTTCCTGTTCAGCGATGGCTCCGCCGCGCTCGTGCAGGGACTGGCCAGCCGCTTCGGCGCGTGGTGGCCGCTGACCAACGGCGTCTATGTCGTGGTCGCGGTGTTCGGCTTCGCCGCGCTGACCTTTCCGCTCTCCTACTACGAAGAGCACGCGCTGGAACATCGCTATGACCTCAGCCGGCAGTCGTTCGGTGGCTGGCTTTTCGATTATTTCAAGGGTCTGGTGCTGGAAATGGCGTTGGCATTGGTCTTCTTCGAGGTGCTCTACGCGCTGCTACGCTGGGCACCCGACAGTTGGTGGCTCTTCGCTACGGCGTTCTACGTGGCGTTCACCATCGGGCTTAGCGCCGTCGCGCCCGTGCTCATCATGCCGCTGTTCCACAAATTCGAGCCGCTGGATAATCCCGAGCTGGTCGCGCGCGTCACCGAATTCGCGCAGCGCGCGGGCCTGAAGGTGACCGGCGTCTTCCGCTGGGGCCTTGCCGAGAAAACGGCGACCGCCAACGCCGCGCTCGCCGGGCTCGGCCGCACCCGCCGCATCATCCTTGGTGACACGCTGCTCTCCGGCTATACCACCGACGAAATCCTCGCCGTACTCGCCCACGAACTCGGCCATCAGCGCCACCATGACCTCACCCGCCTACTGGTGGTCGGCACTACGCTGGCCGGGCTGGGCTTCTACACGGCGCATCTCGTGCTCGCCAAGCTGGTCCACGCCGCCGGTTTCGCCGGCCCCGCGGATATCGGCAGCTTCCCGATTCTCGTCTTTTGTCTGCTCACCTTCTCGCTACTGACGATGCCGCTGGTCAACGCCTACTCGCGCCGCCGCGAGTACGCTGCCGATGCCTACGCCGTCGCCACGCTCGGCGCTGCCGCACCGCTGACCGCCGCGCTGGAAAAACTCGCCACGCAAAACCTCGACGACCGTACGCCGCCCGCGTGGATCGAGTTTCTGCTGCATAGCCACCCTTCCATCGCCCGCCGCGTCGCCGCCGCACGCGCCGCGGAAAAGCATGTCGGGTAGGGCGCTCGCGCCGCGAGCGCCGCGGCGGGCACAGCGTGCCCGCCCTACCTTTCCAGGGTTTGGAAAACTCATTCTCTTTTCCAAGCCTTGGAAAAGTTCAATTCACCATCTTTGCCGCACACTATTCCCTTGCAAATTTGTCAGCGAGAGCGCTACTGGTAGCCACCATGTTTGATCGCTTAACCAACCACTTAAAGCTGGCGACATGATGAAGCGGAAAGAATATCCACGCATCCCAGGCGGTTTCGTAACTATGTGGCTGGCTTTCCGAAATCATCAATGGGTGTCAATCGAATCAAAGTTGATTTGTCGGATGGTCGCCGCATATATGACGTTTTTATCGCCGGAGACGGAGAAATCGTAAAAGTCGGTACAAGAACGATCCAGCACAAGGATGATCTCACGTTTGACCCGACGAGCATTATTGAGGTGTTCTCGGAAGAGTGACAAAAGAACTTCAAAACTTTTGTGCGCCCCGTCCAAACTTGCGCTTGCAATCCGGCGTCAAATCCGGCAAATAGCGCGCGGCGTTTTGCCAATTTTGAAAGGAAGTTTGTTGTCATGGCTACAGGAACAGTGAAGTGGTTTAACGAGAAAAAGGGTTTCGGATTCATCATCCCGGATGGCATGGAGCTGGATGTCTTCGTGCATTACAGCGTCATCCAAACCGAAGGTTTCAAGACCCTCGCCGAGGGCGAGAAGGTCCAGTTCGAAATGACGCAGGACGTCAAAGGCGCCCGCGCCACCGCGGTGCAGCGTGTGACCAGCGGCGTACCGGCCTAATCCGCCCCGGCCTGTAGGTCGGCCAGTCGGAGAAATTACCGTGCAAGACCGCAACATCGCGTTGCTTGGCTTTATGGGCACGGGCAAGAGCACCGTGGCGCAAATCCTCGCGCAGCGGCTGGGCCGCAGCGTGTTGGAAATGGACGCCGTGCTCGAACAGCGCGCTGGCAAGCCGATCTCCGCGATTTTCGCCGCCGAGGGTGAGCCATATTTCCGCCAGATGGAGCGCACGCTCATCCAGGAACTCGCCCAGCAGCGCGGCTTGGTGATTTCCTGCGGCGGCGGCGTAGTGCTCAATCCCGAAAACGTACGCGACTTGAGCGCGACCGGTCTCGTCGTCTGCCTGACCGCCGCGCCGGAGATCATCCTGCATCGCGTGGCCGCCGCAACGCATCGCCCCTTGCTCGAGGGCGGCGATAAGGCGAAGAAAATCCTCGAACTGCTCGCCAAGCGCCAACCGCTCTACGACGCCGTGCCGCACCGCATCGACACCTCGACGCGTACGCCCGCCGAAATCGCCGACCTGATCCTCGCGCTGTTCAGCCAGCCCGCGCCCGCCGCGCGCAAAAACTGATCGCGCTGTAGGCCGCGGCGTAGTGGGTTTTGTGGGCGGGAGCTCCAGCTCCCGCGTGTGTCGTGTGCGTCGTGGTTACGCGGGAGCTGGAGCTCCCGCCCACAAGCAAGGCCCGCAGATCCGACCCCGCGTTCGCTTTTCCAATGTTTGGAAAATCTTGCCGCGGCGCGGGCGGCACGCTAGAAATCCCGTCTGTGCAACCAACCCTCAACTTGGTGGATACCCATGTCCACTTCGATGCCTTCCGCGAAAGCGGCGATCTCGACGCCGTGTTGGAGCGGGCGCGCGCCGCGGGCGTCCGCCGCTTCATCGCCATCGGCGGCGCGCCAACGGGCAACGCGTTTGCCGCCGAATGTGCCGCGCAGCATCGGAGTGAAATTGCCTTCGCCGCCGGCTACGACCGTTATCTCGCGACCGAAACACATGACGACGCGTCGCTGGAAAAAATTCTGGATTTACCCGGCGCGGCGGCTATCGGCGAGATCGGCCTCGACTATCACTATGGCCCGGAGACCAAGGACGCGCAGCGCAAGTTGTTCGCGCGGATGCTGGCGCTGGCACGTGCGCGCCGCCTGCCCGTGGTCGTGCATAGCCGCGCAGCCGAGGATGACATCATCGCCATGCTCAAGGAACACGCGGCGACGTGGCCCGGCGATCCCGCGCGGCTGGGCGTGTTGCACTGTTTCACCGGTGGACCGGAATTTGTGGAGCGCGTACTGGAGGTTGGCCTGTTGGTCAGCTTCAGCGGTATCACCAGCTTTCGTAACGCCGATAGCATTCGCACGGCGGCCAAGCTCGTGCCCGCCGACCGTTTACTGATCGAGACCGACTCGCCCTACCTCGCGCCCGTCCCGCATCGCGGCCAGCGCAACGAGCCGGCGTTCGCCCTTGATGTCGCCCGCGCGGTGGCTGCGGCACGCAACGAAACCTTGGAACAAATTGCGCAACAAACTACAATGAACGCCGGACGGTTATTCAAATTTCAGGAGTAGGAGCATGAAGCAATACGCGGTGGGTGTGGATTTTGGCGGGACGAACGTGAAGCTGGCGCTGGTCAATGCGCAGGGGAAGATCGTGGCGCGCGAAAAGTTCGTCACGCGCGAGGCGGCGAGCCAAGCAGCGTGGATGGATGCCGTCGCAACGGCGATTGAGAAAATGCTGGCGGCGAAAAAACTCAAAAAATCAGCGCTCGCGGGCATCGGCGTCGGCGTGCCGGGCTTCGTGGATTTCGAGCGCGGCTTGATTCACGACCTGACGAACGTGCCCGGCTGGACCGCGGTTTCACTGGCGAGCAAATTGCAGAAAAAACTACGGCTGCCGTGCTATGTGGATAACGATGCGAACCTGATGGCGCTGGGCGAGATCGCCTTCGGCGGCGGCAAGAATCTGCGGCACGCGGTGTTCCTCACGCTCGGCACGGGCGTTGGTGGCGGCCTCGTGCTCAATGGCCAGCTTTATCGCGGCGCTTATTCGATGGCTGGCGAGTTGGGGCACGTCTCCATTGATTTGCACGGTGTGGTTTCGCCGCAGGGCCGCGGCGGGCTGGAGCAATACGTGGGCAATCGCCGCATCGTCGAATATGCGGTCAAACTGCTCAAAACGGGTCGTACCTCGAAAGTTGAAGAACTCTGTGGTGGCAACTACGAGAAGATCACACCGGAACTGCTCGCCAGCGCGGCGCAACAAGGCGACGCCTTCGCGCAGGAGGTCTTCGACTACGTGGCCGACTGCCTCGCGGCGGCGCTGGCCTCGGTGACCTATCTGCTGCAGCCGCAGGCGTTCATCATTGGCGGCGGCGTGGCGGCGAGTGGAAAAATTTTGTTCGGTCCGTTGCGCAAACATCTGGCGGAGCGACTTAGTCCACATTTTGCCAAGCACCTCAAGGTGCTGCCGGCCAAGCTGGGCAACGACGCCGGCGCCGTCGGCGGCGCCACACTGGCGCTGACTTCACAATGAAGCTTGGCCCCCCAATTGGCCTCGCCCTCGGCGGCGGCGCGGCACGCGGCTGGGCACATATCGGCGTGTTGCGGGCGTTGGAAGAATTGAACATCCCCGTGGCCGCCATCGCCGGCACCAGTATGGGTGCGCTGGTCGGCGCATTTGCCGCCGCCGAGCAACTGGAAGAGATCGAACTCACGGCGCTGGGACTAGCCGCGCGCGACGTAGCGCGTAATTTTTTGGATGTCACATTGCCGCGCGCCGGGTTGATCGAAGGCCGGAAAATCGTCCAGTTGATCGAGGATCATCTCACGGCGCGGAGCTTCGCTCATCTGCGGTTGCCGTTTCGCGCGGTGGCCACCAACCTGCTCAACGGCGCGGAAATCGTGTTGACGGCCGGCGATCTTGTGGGTGCGATTCGCGCGAGCCTCGCCATCCCCGGTGTTTTCACGCCGGTCACCCGCGAAGGAATTTTGCTGGCCGATGGCGGCTTGGTCAATCCCGTGCCGGTCAGCGTGGTGCGCGCCATGCAGGTGGATACGGTGATCGCCGTGGATGTGAATTTTTTTGCCGGCCCCGCCACCCACGGCAATCTGGTGTCGCCTAAAATGCAGCAGCGTCTGCGGGATTCCGCCGCTATCCGCTGGGCACCCGTGCGGCGTTGGCTGGCGGAGGCGGAGCAACCCAACATCTTCGACGTCATGGGCCACTCAATCCGTATCATCGAGGCGCAGATCACCGAGATGCGTCTGCGGACAGAACCGGCGGACATCCTGATCCGCCCGGATGTGGGCGCGGTGGGCATTATGGAATTTCATCGTGCCGCGCCGGCGATCGAAGCGGGCTACCGCGCCACGCTACAACAGCGCGACGCGCTGCGCGCGCTGATCGCCTGAACTCCCGATTTCACGCCAAGGCGCAAAGCCGCGAAGAAAGCCGCCGTGTTTCGCTCTGCGCCTTAGCGCCTTTGCGTGAGACTTTCTTCGGTGGCTGTTTAACTTTGTCCTAGTTTTGAGACAATCTCGACGGCGCGCAGACCTTGGATCAAAATACGTTTGTTCCGGCCGGTCGCACCGGCGAGTAGGTGAATTTTCCCGGCGTGGAGATCGAGCTCGTCGGCGAGAAAGCGTACCAGCTCCGTGTTGGCCTTGCCTTCGACCGGCGGCGCGGCGAGCCGGATTTTCAGCGCGTCGCCGAGTACGCCCTGTACGCGGCTTTGCGGCGCGCGCGGCACGACCCGTACCGTCAGCACCACACCCTCCGCTGTTTCCCGTAGCCAACTCATGCAGGCAAAATAACCACAAAGAGGCACAAGTGACACAAGAAATTGTGATTTTTGTGCTTCTTAGTGGCCAATTCCTCTTCGGTTGGAATTTTTTTCAAGGTTGGGAAACTGGATGTGCGCGTCTTTCCAAAGCTTGGAACTCGCCGGCGGGGTGTGCTATGAAAGTCACTGTTTTTGGCCCGAAAGGTGACGCATGAAGATCATGACCTCCACGGAAATTCGGCAGTCGTTCTTGGATTTCTTCAAATCCAAGCAACATACGATTGTGACCTCCTCCAGCCTGATGCCGGACTCGCCGAACCTGCTGTTCACCAACGCGGGCATGAACCAGTTCGTGCCGATTTTCCTCGGCCAGCTCCCGTGCCCCTATCAGCCCGGCCGCGCCGCCGACACCCAGAAGTGCATCCGCGCCGGCGGCAAGCACAACGACCTCGAGGACGTGGGGCTCGACACCTATCACCACACCTTCTTCGAGATGCTCGGCAACTGGAGCTTCGGCAATTATTTCAAGAAGGACGCCATCGAGTGGGCGTGGGAACTCCTGACGCAGGTCTGGCATTTCCCGCCGGCGCGCCTCTTCGCCACGGTCTATTCGCCCGACAAAGCCAAGAACGATCCCTCGGACTTCGACCAGGAAGCCTACGACATCTGGGCCGGCATCTTCACCAAGGCCGGACTCGATCCGAAGGTGCACATCGTCAACGGCAACAAGAAGGACAATTTCTGGATGATGGGCGAGACCGGCCCGTGCGGCCCGTGCTCGGAAATCCACATGGACCTCACGCCCGGCGGCGACACGCACGGCTCGCTCGTCAACAAGGGCAGCGCCGAGTGCATCGAGATCTGGAACCTCGTCTTTATCCAGTTCAACGCCAACGCCGATGGCTCCTTCGTCGCGCTGCCCGCGCGGCACGTGGATACCGGCATGGGCTTTGAGCGTGTCAGCGGCATCGTCCAGTGCACGCGCGGCTTCACCGACTTCACGCACGTCATCTCCAACTACGAGAGCGACGTCTTCCGCCCACTGTTCGACGAGCTGCAAAAACTTTCCGGCCAGCGCTACACCTCCACGCTGCCCGCTGCCGGCACCACCGGCGCCAGCGAGCAGGAAAAAATTGATGTCGCCTTCCGCGTCATCGCCGACCACATCCGCACGCTCTCCTTCGCCATCGCCGATGGCATCGTCCCCGGCAACACCGACCGTAACTACGTCCTGCGCCGCATCCTGCGCCGCGCCGTCCGCTACGGCCGCACGCTCGGCTTCCACGAACCTTTCTTCTTCAGGCTCGTGGATGTCCTCGCCGAAAAAATGGGCGACATCTTCCCTGAAATCCGTGCGAAGAAAGACCAGGTCCAAGCCGTCATCCGCACCGAGGAGGAGGCGTTCAACCGGACGCTGGATCGCGGGATCGAGATGTTCAACGCGGAGTCGGAAGCTCTACTCCGGGGAGCGCACGCGCCCTCGCGGGCGGTTGACCGCGCCCTCGCGGGCAGCACAGGCACCAGCGAAGCGAAATACTCACGCCGCAATCTGCCCCACTTTGAACGACCGTGGGCAAAATACGCTGTGGCTTTTTCTACACAGGAACGACGCTCGCTGACACCGACCGAACGCGATCTGGTCATGCAAAGTCTGATGTATACGCACGAACATCAGCAGTGCGAATTGTATGCGGCGTGTGTCATGCCCGATCACGTTCACCTGCTGTTCGAGCCGCAAGTTAAGGCGACGAACGAAAAAGGCGATCCCGTTTTCTGGCCTGTCAGCGAAATTCTGCAAGGCATCAAATCCTCCAGCGCCCACGCCATCAACAAACTCACCGGGCAAAAAGGACCGGTTTGGGAAAAGGAATCCTTCGATCGCTTGATCCGTTCTGATTCGGATTTGCAGGAAAAATTTCATTATATCTGCGGTAATCCGTGGAAGAACAATATCGTCAAGGCGGACGAGGATTATCGTTGGCTCTGGACTCAAGGAATGTCGGCGGCGGGGGCGCCGCCGACCGCACGCGAGGGCGCGTGCACTCCCCGGATTTCCGGCGATTTTGCTTTCAAGCTCTACGACACCTACGGCTTCCCGCTCGACCTGACCGAGCTGATGGCGCGCGAACGCGGGCTGACGGTGGACACGGCGGGGTTTGAGAAGCTGATGGCCAAGCAGAAGGCCCGCGCCCGCGCCGCGCAGAAGAAAGAAATCATCGAGGTCTCGCAGATCAAATCCGATGTCGCGACGAAATTCCTCGGCTACGACCAGACCGCCGTCACGGTCAAGGTGCAGGACGTGCTCAACATCAAGGGCCGCACTGCGATCATCCTCGATGCGACTGCGTGCTACGCCGAGATGGGCGGACAGGTGGGTGATCGTGGCGAGCTGGAAGGCCACGGTCAGTTGTGGCGGATTGTGGATACGCAGAAGGCCGGCAACGCGTGGCTGCATTTCCTCGAGGGCGCGGAGGCGCCGGCCGCCGGCGCCGAGCTGCGGCTCTCCGTGGATGTGGCGCGCCGTAACGCGATCCAGCGGCACCACACGGCGACGCATCTGCTGCACTGGGCGCTGCACAAGGTCGTCAGCCCGGACGCCGTGCAGAAGGGTTCCTTCGTCGGCCCGGACAAGCTGACGTTCGACTTCAGCAGCGCGGCGCTGACGCCCGCGCAGCTCGTCGAGGTGGAGCGCGCGGTCAACGAGCGCATCCTCGAAAACGCGCCGGTGTGCTGGCAGGAAAAACCCTATGCGGAGATCAAGACGCATAAAGAGATCACGCAGTTTTTCGGCGAGAAATATGGCGAGGTCGTCCGCGTCGTGCAGGTGGGCGGGCAGCCGGGCGCGCTCGATGGCTGGTCCATGGAGCTGTGCGGCGGCACGCACGTGCGCGCCACGGGCGATATCGGCCAGTTCCGCATCGTCGCGGAAAGCTCTGTCTCCGCCGGTATCCGGCGCATCGAGGCCGTGTGTGGTATGGCCGCGTGGGACTATGCGCGGCGCGAGCACGAACTGCTGCACACGGTCGCACAGCGCTTGAGCGCCGCACCGGAGGACGTACCCGTTCGCGTCGAGGCGCTGGCCGAGCATGCGAAGAAGCTCGAAAAGGAATTGAAACAGAAGTCCGCCGAGAGTGCGCGTGGCCGCACCGATGAATTGATCGCGAAGGCACAGCCGGTTGCGGGCATCAGCCTGATCGCCGCCGATGCGGGCGAGCTGGATGCCGACGCGCTCCGCGGCTTGCACGACGGCATCCGCGAGAAGCGGCCCGACGATCTGATCGTACTCGGCGGTGCGGCGGATGGGAAAGTTTCGTTCATTGCCAGCGCGCCGGAGGCGCTGTGCAAGCGCGGCGTCCATTGCGGCAAGCTGATCGGCGCAGTCGCGAAGATCGCGGGCGGCGGCGGCGGCGGCAAGCCCGACAAAGCGCAGGCCGGCGGTAAAGACCCGACCAAAGTTGCCGAGGCCATCGCCAAAGTTGCTGAACTGCTCGCGCCGATGGTGAAATGATTTTTTCCAGGGCTTGGAAAAACGTCACGTCAACTTCAAAAACTGCACGGCGTTTTGGAAAATCTTCAGGCCGGCGCCTTGCGAGGGCAGTTCGCCGCGCAGCTTTTGCAGATCCCACTGCGGATGATTTTCCGGGAAGAGATAGGCTTCCGGGTGCGGCATCAGGCCGAAGACGCGGCCGGTCGGGTCGCACAGGCCGGCGATGGCGTTGAGCGAGCCGTTCGGGTTGAGCGGGAATTTGTCGGTTGCCGCGCCGGTCGCGGGATCGGCGTAGCGGCAGGGCACGCAGCCGAGCCGCTCCATGCGGTCGAGCAGTGCGTGGTCGAGCGTGAAGACCTTGCCCTCGCCGTGGCGGATCGGCAGCGGCATCGGGCCGAGGCCGCGCGTGAAGACACACGGTGATTGCTCCTCGAAACGCAACGTGACCCAGAAATTCTGGAACGCGCCGCAGTCGTTGTGCATCAGCGCGACGCTCTGCGTGAAGTAATTGTTGTCGAGCCCCGGCAGCAGGCCGAGCTTGGTCATGATCTGGAAACCGTTGCACACGCCGAGGATCAGCTTGCCATCGGCGATGAACTTGGCGAGATCGGCCTGCATGTGGTGGCGGACGCGCGCGCCGAACGCGAGGCCGGAGCCCATGTGATCGCCATAGGAGAAGCCGCCGATGAACATTAGCCCGGCGTAGTCGTGCAGGCGTGTGGGCCGCTCGATCAGGTCGTTGAGGTGGACCAGTTCCGGCGCCGCGCCGGCGAGCGTCCACGCGTGCGACGATTCCGCTTCGCAGTTGAGGCCATAGCCGGTGATGATCAAAATTTTCGGATTCATAAATTTCAGCCACAAAGAGGCACAAGATTCACAACGTTTCAAATGCCTCACAATTTAAATTTTCGTATCTCCAGTTTGGGTGCACCAAAATTGATAAGCAAGCCGTGCTCCATCCGGCAAGCACGCAGATAACCCAGCAGTTGGACAATGTGTTCGCTGGCTAATGCCTTGCAAGCTTTGAGTTCTACAATCAAACAGTCTTCCACAAACAAATCGGCAACATATTCACCCAAGATCGTTCCATCTTCGTCGTAAACTTTCAGCGGGACTTGTTGCTCAACTTTGATTCCGGCCTGACGCAACCGGTGTGCCAAGCCATTTTCATAAACCTTTTCAAGATGACCATGGCGCAGAAAGCGATGCAGAGCCAGACTTGTTCCTCGAATTACATCACAAAGTTTGAAGACATCTTTCATCTTGTGAGTTTTGTGCTTTTTTGTGGCTAAATCCCCGCCAAGGTTTTCTTAAAGTTTTTGCGGAGCGCGTCGAGGTCGCTTTCGATCAGTGTGCGTTTGGCGGTGGCGAGCTTCAGCGTACGCGTGGCGGCGACGGTACCGACGCGGGCGCAGGGCACGCCCCGGAAAGCGGTTTCGAGCGTGGCGGCTTGCTCCGGCGCGCAGGTGACGACGAACCGGCTGTTCGATTCGGCAAAGAGCAGCGCGTCGTCGGATAGCTTGCCGCTCTGCGGCACGGCGTCGAGGGTGATTTCCGCGCCGAGGTCGCCACCGAGTACGGCGAGCGCAAACGCGACGGCGAGCCCGCCGAGCGTCGGCGTATGCGAGCTGTGCAGCAGGCCGGCTTCGATCACCGCGTTCATCGCGCGGTAGGTGGCCAGCGCACGCGGGACGTCGAGGCGCGGCACGGTGCCGCCATAGTTGGCGGGCGTACCCTGCTCGGCGGCGAGCCAGCGGTGGAATTCCGAGGCGCCGAGTTCGTCCTGCGTCAGGCCGATCACATAAATCAAATCGCCCGCCTGCTTGAAGTGCATCGTCACGGCTTTGCGCACGTCGTCCATCTTCGCGATGGTCGAGAAGAGCACCGTCGGCGGGATGGAAATTTTCCGTCCGCCGCGGACGGAATCGTTCTTCATGCTGTCCTTGCCGGAGATCGGCGGGACGAGGTAGGCGGTGCAGACATCGAAGAGCGCCTGGTTGGCGCGGACGAGCTGCGCCATCTTATAGGGGCCGTCGGGAGTCTTCTCGGAGAGCACGGGGTCGGGCCAACAGAAGTTATCGAGGCCCGCGATCTGGCCGAGCTTACCGCCGACGCTGACGACGCGGCGGACGGCTTCGTCAATCACGCTCGCCATCATCGCGTAGGTGTCGAGGTCGGAGAAGAACGGGTTGATGCCCTCGGCGAGAATGATGCCGGCGTTCGAGGCATACTCGACGCGCATCACGGTCGCGTCGCTGGGCATGTCGCTCTGCACGCCGACGAACGGTTTGACGACGCTCAAGCCTTTGACCTCGCCGTCGTACTGGCGCGACTTGAATTCCTTCGAGCAGACGTTGAGCGCGCCGAGCAGGCCGAGCAGCGCGTGGTTGCGGTTGCCGGCGCGCAGCGGCGCGGGCGCAGCGATCTGCGGCGGCTGCCAGCGCGCCTCGATCTCCATCTTGGGGCAGCCGTCGTGCAGAAAATCCATTTCGATGCGGCCGACGAAGCGGTCGCCGTACTTCACCACGAACGCGCCGCTGTCGGTAAACGTGCCGATGACGTTCGCCTCGACATCGCGCCGCTTGGCGAGCGCGAGAAACGCGGTGATATTTTCCGGCTGCACCGCGAGGCTCATGCGCTCCTGCGCCTCGGAGAGCAGGATCTCCCACGGCTGGAGGCCTTCGTATTTCAGCGGCGCCTTGGCGAGGTCAATTTCCGCGCCGCCGCTCATGCTGCTCATCTCGCCGAGCGACGAGCTCAGGCCGCCCGCGCCATTATCGGTCAGCGCGCGGAAGAGGCCGAGGTCGCGCGCCTCCATCAAAAATTCGTACATCTTGCGCTGTGTGATCGGGTCGCCAATTTGCACCGCCTGCGCCGGCGATTCGTGGCGCAGCTCCTCGGAGGAGAACGTCGCGCCGTGGATGCCGTCCTTGCCGATGCGGCCGCCGCACATGACGATGGCGTCGCCGGGGAAAATTTCTTTGCGTTCGGAAGGCCGCCCTTGCAGTGTGCGCGGAATTTTTCCGATCGTGCCGCAATAAACCAGCGGCTTGCCAAGGTAGCGCTCGTCGAACCGCTCGAAGCCGCGCGTCCACGGAATACCGCTCTGGTTGCCGCCATCAATCACGCCTTGATGCACACCGTCGCGGATGCGGCGCGGATGCATCAGGCCCGCGGGCAGTTCGCCCTCGAAGAACGGCGAGCCGAAGCAATAGCCCCACGTATTGCAGACCAGCTCGCAGCCCATGCCCGTGCCCATCGGGTCGCGGTTGACGCCGACGATGCCGGTGATCGCGCCGCCGTAGGGATCGAGCGCCGACGGGCTGTTGTGCGTCTCGCACTTGAACGAGACGTTGTACTTGTCGTTGAACCGGATGATACCCGCGTTATCGGTGAAGACGCTGACGAGCCAGTCCACGTCCGCGCGGATTTTTTCCGTCGCCGCGCGGATGAACGTCTTGAACAGCGACTCGATCACCTGCTCACGACCCTGCTCATCCACGTAACGGACGCGCGCCGCGAAAATCTTGTGCTTGCAGTGCTCGCTCCACGTCTGCGCGAGGCACTCAAGCTCGACATCGGTCGGCTGATCCGGCAGACCCAGCGTGGCGCGTGCCGCGCGTACGTCGGGGCGGTTGAAGTAGTCGCGAATCGCGTACATCTCCGCGAGGCTTAACGAAAGGATGCCGTCGCGGCTGATCTTCATCAGGTCGGCATCGGAACCGCCGAGGTCATAGGCGTGAACGCTCGCCGCGGTGTGATCACGGATCACCGGCGGCTCCGCGTCCGCCGGCGCTGCGGCCCATTCCTCGGCTGAAAAAACGCGGATGGACTGGATCAACTCGTTCGCCAGCAGATCGCGACCGAGCCGCTGCACCTGCTCGCGCGTCAACGCGCCCTTGAGCAGATATTGCACGCCGGTATAAACGCCTTCCTGCGCCGTCAGCGGGCGGCCGATGGTGTCGGTGACGACCTCCTGCGCCGTGCGGCCGAGATTGTCGGTGACGCCCGGCTTGAAACTTGTCTCGACCAGCCAGTCGAACGCCGGCGCGGCCAGCCGACCGATCGCGGAGCGCGCGATGACCGGGTCGGTGAAAATCTTCTGTACCTCGCGCAACTGCTTTGGCTTGAGGTCCACATCCACCTTGAAGACGTCGCGCGACGTACAGGACGTCACCGGGAGATGAAAAAAGTTACGCGCCCGATGGGCGACGCCCGCGCCGCGCCCGTCGTGGACGCCGCGCTTCAGAGCAATTTCGATGCGATGAGCCATGATGAAGTCACCTGTTGAAAAACGCGGTGTATCATGCCGGAAAAAATCGCGCTGGCAAGCCTGCGAAAACGGCGCGTTTTCCAAACCTTGGAAAGTCGAAACATTACTTTTTCCAAGCCTTGGAACCATGCGTATCATTTCGCATGTTTATCCGCCCCGGCGGGTTGTACGCCAGTGTTTTGCTGCTACAATGCATCGCGACTTCTTTTGGTTTTATGACAGCCAACGACACGATAGCTGCGATTGCCACCGCCAGCGGCGATGGTGGAATCGCCATCATTCGGATTTCCGGACCGCAAGCGCTGGAAATTGCGGATCGTGTTTTTCGTTGTAAAGGTTTGCTGCCATCGAAACGGCCCACGCACACGATCATCCATGGACACATTGTTGCCGGCGATCAGTCTGTGGATGAAGGACTGCTTTTGATCATGCGCGCGCCCAAAAGTTATACATGTGAAGACGTGGTGGAATTACATAGTCATGGCGGTATGGTGACGCCCAAACTGGCTTTGCGTGCCGTATTACAGGCCGGAGCGCGGATGGCCGAACCGGGTGAGTTCACCTACCGTGCTTTCATCAATGGTCGCATGGACCTCGTACAAGCGGAATCTGTGAATGATTTGATCCGTTCGCGGTCGGAGCGGGCCGCGCGCTTGGCCCTTGAACAGATGGAAGGCCAGCTCAGCAGGCAATTCAACGATATTTATCAGAATCTGCTTTCCATCGCCGCCGATTTGGAAGCCACGCTGGATTTCCCAGATGATGAACTACCGCCGGCTGTGTTGCCCGATATAGCCACGAGAATAAATTGCAGTGTATTGAAAATAAACGAGTTACTTGCGCGTTGGCAAGATGGTCACCGCTTGCGCGAAGGCCTTTCGGTGGTGATCGCAGGCCGTCCTAATGTTGGTAAATCAAGCTTGTTGAACGCACTGCTGGGCAAAGAACGCGCCATTGTCTCCCACCAACCGGGAACAACGCGCGATTTTATTGAAGAGATTTACGTCATTGATGGTGTGCCGCTTAGAATCGTAGATACGGCTGGATTGAGGGAAACAGAATGCGCCATCGAGCAGGAAGGCGTACGTCGTACGCACGACCAAATAAGGCGGGCCAATTTTTATTTATACCTGCTAGACGCATCTGCCCCCATTCAGGATGACGACCTTGAAAACATCGCCAAGCTTCCCAAAGATCGTTGCATTCTTGTGCTCAACAAAATTGATCTTGGAAAATCCATACAAAAACAGCTCTGTGAAGGACCGCTTGTTGTCGAAATATCTATAAAGCAAAATATTGGCATAGAATTAATTAAAGAATATATAAATGTTTTAATAGGAAGATTTATAAATCTTGAATCCTTGCCGGACGCCGTCATCTCAGAACGACATTATCATTGCCTGAATAAGGCACGCCATGAGCTACAAAACAGCTTGGATGCCATAAAATCAGGTAACGATCAGTTAATCTCTGCGCATCATATTCGCCAAGCTATCGGCCTAATTGGCACGATAACCGGTAGCGACACATCAGAAGATATCCTATCAGCCGTCTTCGCTAAATTTTGCATAGGGAAATGAACCACTTTGACGTGATTATTATTGGTGCCGGACATGCTGGCTGTGAGGCGTCCTTGGCCGCAGCCCGAATGGGCGTCAAAACAGCCTTGATCAGCATGGATCGAAACGCTATCGCCAAGATGTCCTGCAATCCATCCATTGGCGGCATGGCAAAATCACATATTGTCTACGAATTGGATGCTCTTGGCGGAGAAATGGCCAGAAATTCCGACTTTACGGGTATCCAATTCCGCGTCTTGAATACAAGCAAAGGTCCCGCCGTCCGTTCGACGAGGGTTCAGAGCGACAAAGCGGCTTACGCCTTTCGTATGGCATCCGTAATTCAAAAGACAACCAACCTTACGTTCATTGAAGGCGAGGTTATTTCTGTAACACTGAATGGCGATTCTATATCCGGCGTCATCCTCGATAATGGAACAACCATACCTTGCAAGAAAGTTGTTATCACCACCGGAACATTTCTTGGTGGCCATATTTTCATAGGAAAATCTATATTTCCAAGCGGAAGGTTTGGCGATAGACGAGCACTGGGGCTAAGCGAATGGCTGAAGAATGTTGGATTTTTTATGTGTAGGTTCAAAACAGGAACGCCCCCTCGATTACACGCCATATCCGTTGATCGCTCAATCATGGAAGAGCAAAAAGGCTTGGAAAGCCCGGTATTCTTTTCCAGTGACGCCGCTCGTCTATATAAGGAGTATAAAAATGAATCTTCCGCCGATAATAAATCAATGTTCCACGTGGAACACGGTAGAGAATACCTGATGCCTTGGGTTCCTGGATCAAATCAGCTTTCTTGTTATCTAACACATACAACCAAAGAAACGGCTGACATCATCTCATCGAATATCAAGGAAAGCTCGCTCTATTCCGGAATGATATCGGGAGCAAGTGTGCGTTATTGTCCGTCTATTGAGGATAAGATGGTCAAATTCAAAGACCACCCTTCGCATCATGTATTTATTGAACCTGAAGGTAGAAACGTGTTGGAGATATATCCAAATGGAACATCCAACAGTCTTCCGGAGGATATTCAGAAAAATATGATCCATTCTATCCCCGGCCTAGAAAAATCCGTTTTCTTGCGTCCCGGCTACGCCATTGAGTACGACATGGCGGATCCGACCCAGCTTTATGCAACCTTAGAGACAAAAAAAATACAGGGCCTTTTCCTCGCGGGTCAAATCAACGGAACAACCGGATACGAAGAAGCTGCCGGACAAGGTTTCGTGGCTGGCGTCAACGCTGCGCGGCAAATTCAAAGCAAAGAACCAATCGTTTTCTCTCGCTCATCATCCTACCTCGGCGTGATGATTGATGACTTGGTGACCAAGGGAACCAACGAACCGTATCGAATGTTCACATCGCGTGCCGAACACAGGCTCCTTCTTCGTCAAGATAATTCAAAGTATCGTATGCTATTTTATTCTAATGAAATAGGAATAAATAATAGAGCAATTATTGACTCTACGCGCCACGAAATTAAGCTGATTGAGGACGAGATAAAGCGGTTGAATGAATCCTACACAGAAACCGGTCTTACCTTGGCGCAAATATTGAAGAGACCTGATGTTCAGTACAATAAACTTCCGAGAATAGACACCAACTTGTCGCCACTCGTTGTTGAACAGGTGGAATACAGCCTGAAATACGAAGGTTATCTGCAACGCGAACAGCGTGAAGTCGTGCGAATGGGAAAATTTGAACACGAGCGTGTTCCGCTAGGCTTCAATTATGCAGAGATCAAGGCGTTGCGCTTTGAGGCGCGCGAGAAATTTAGTCGCATCCAACCAGCTACGTTGGGCCAAGCGCTACGAATACCTGGCATTACCCCTTCTGATATTGCGGTCTTACATGTTTGGATGCGTCGTAAGTCCCAGCCTGATCGCAAGCTTGCCGACTAAACGAACTTTTCTATATTTGCCCGCGACCCATAATTGCGTTATGCTGGCGCGCAACAAATGGGCATGAAAACCATCCGTCGGATACTCTGGGTTACCTTTTTTCTGGGGCATCTTTATGCGTGGTCCACACCAGAACATGCGCCTAAACTCGTATGTGAACAGCCGGAATTCAATTTTGGCGAACGCGAGAGCAGCGGTGAACTGGCGCACGACTTTGTGATTCGCAATGCCGGTGACTTGACCCTTCAGATTTTCAATTTACGCCCCACGTGTGGCTGTTTGGTGCCCAAATTCACCGATCGTCTCATTCCGCCCGGCGGCGAAGCTACGATCACGGTGCAGTTCACACTGCGTGGACGGCAAGGACCGCAACACAAGCTGGTTTACATTGACTCCAATGATCCCAGCCATCCGGCCTATGCGCTCCACATGGTGGGGCAGATCACGGATACCATCGAAATCGAGCCACGGCTCCTGTTCTTTGGCCGTATACAAGCTCAAGCTGCTATAACGGGGACTGTTATGATGACAGCCTCGGGTACCAATCTTCTTGGCCCAGTGACGGCACAGCTCGAATCTGCGGCCTTCACTGTGAACGTTGGCCCGGTGATGAGCAATAAAACCGCGCAACTAACCGTCGTATCCAAGCCACCACTACCGGAAGGGCTGACCCGCACCACGTTGCAAATTCACACGGGAAATCAAAGATTGCCGATCATGACGATGACAATTTCGGCGTTTGTACCAGGTGTTTTTTCCATATTGCCGCCGGAATTGTTGATCGTTGGCCGCGAAGGGGAGCGCGTGCGGCGTGAGCTTTTTCTGCGCACCGAAAACAACACCGCATTTCGGGTGTTAGCCGTCGAGCCGCCTGTCCAAGAGATCGCCAGCACCGTCACGGCCACCAACAGCGCCGCCTATCGCATCGAATTCAACAATCTGCCGGTCATGCGCAGCTTGGAGGGACAAACCGTGCGCATCGTCACCGACCATCCCACACGCCCCGAAATCCTGATTCCTATCCGGGTCTTCGTCCGGTGAAATCGTCATTTAAA
The DNA here is from genome assembly GCA_004321905.1 of Verrucomicrobiota bacterium. Classification (GTDB taxonomy): domain Bacteria; phylum Verrucomicrobiota; class Kiritimatiellia; order CAIQIC01; family CAIQIC01; genus DP16D-bin41. The sequence goes on from SCQF01000031.1 coordinate 36,627, forward strand.
TTATTGGCGCAAGTCACCTTGCTGCTATTGATTGCGACAGCTTTCAGCCTTATCTCAAATTATCTTCGGCCACAACGATTGCCGTGGCGTGGCGCGTGGTCTAAACACGTTGAACATCGCGCTTGGCAAGCCGGTTTGCGTCTCGTTGGCCCCGTTACCGTCCGGCAAGCCATCGAAACTGGTTCACCTAAATTACTCGACGCGCGCCCAACCGCCGATTTTCGCGCCGGGCATATTCCACAGGCTCAATCACTGCCCTTTGAACTCGCCACCGAGATACTGGCCGCCATGCAGATTGACTTGAGGCGCGACCAAACCATCATCACCTACTGCGCACAATCCGATTGCGACGAAGGTTTGGAATTGGCACTGCTTCTCCGTCGTATCGGTTTCACCGATGTGATGCTTTTTGCCGGTGGTTTGGCCGACTGGCGCGCAGCAGACGGCTGCGTGGAGATCGCGCCATGAAAAAATCTCACATACAAACGACTGTGCGCTGGATTGTCGGTCTATTTTTTCTCGCTGTCGCGTTACCCAAACTCGCCGCACCACTGGAACTTGCGCTAGCCATTTTCCGCTACCATCTGTTGCCCGACGCCTTGATCAATCTCACCGCCTTGGTATTACCGTGGGTTGAACTTGTCGCGGCGGTGACGTTGCTGCTGGCCCCATCTTCTTGGCGGAAAGCTGCGACGGTACTGTTAGCGGGATTATTGCTTGTGTTCACGGCGGCCATCGCCATCAGTCTCGCACGTGGTTTGGATATCTCGTGCGGCTGCTTCACGCTCAAACCCGGGCTTGGCCACATCGGCGCGTGGAGCATCATTCGCAATCTCACATTACTCACAATGACAATTTGGGCCGTTTGGAATAGACCCCGGAAAGGGGAACTTGAACAGAAGAGAGCGAAGCGAACAAAGTAATTTTCCGAGCTTGGCTATCTTCGTTATCTTCTGTTCAATTCCCTTCTGATGACTGCCCTAAAAAAACTTGGTGAACGCGAGGTGATCCGGCGTTTGGCGGCCTTACTGCCGTCCCGTCCGGATGTGCGCGCCGGCATTGGCCACGATGTTGCGGTCGTCGCTGGTAATCGCGCGTATGATTTTCTCCTCAAGAGCGATGCGGTCGTCGAGGGTCGCCACTTTTTGCCAACCACGCCGCCGCGCCAGATTGGCCACAAAGCGCTCGGTCGTGTGTTGAGCGATCTCGCTGCGGCTGGCGGCGAACCGTTGTGGGCGCTCGTGAACCTCGTGACGCCGCGCGGCGAAAAAATGTCACGTCTTCGCGCCATCTACCAAGGCTTGGCAACGCTCGCACGACGCCACGGTTTGGCCATCGTCGGTGGCGATACAACCGAAGGGCCGGCGCTGGAATTACACGTCTTCGCCGTCGGTCGCTTGCCACGCGGCACCGCGCTGCTACGCTCCGGCGCTCGGCCCGGCGATGTCGTATTTGTCACCGACACGCTTGGCGGGAGTTTGGCTGGCAAGCATTTGCGCTTCATTCCGCGACTCGCCGAGGGCCGCTGGTTGCGCGCTGGGGATTGGGCGACAGCAACGATTGATCTTAGCGACGGCCTCGCCACCGACCTCGATCACATTCTTGAAATGAGCCGCGTCGGCGCAAAAATTTTCACGGAGAAAATTCCGATTGCCAAGGCGGTTTTCCGCCTTCGTCCCGCGCGACGGGACTACGGCGGACAAGTCCAAGGCTTTGAAAAGACAAACTCGCTTTTTTCCAAGCCTTGGAAAAAGCGTTCGCCGCTGGCGCATGCGCTCGGTGACGGCGAAGATTTTGAGTTGCTCTTCACCGTTCCATGTTGCCAAGCGGTCGCGCTGGAGCAAGCTTGGCGCAAAAAATTCCGTACGCGCCTGACCGCCATCGGCGTCATCACGCGCGGTGCGGGAAAAATCGTCTGGCTTAAAAACGGCACACCCCTGACGCTGCACGCGGCGGGTTTTGAGCATTTTCGGTGAATTTATGGCCGTGACGAATGACTTTTCTTGGTCGAAAACGCGCGATGAAATTTTTCGTGATTGTCTCCGCAAGTATTATTTTCATTATTACAGCGCGTGGGGCGGCTGGGACCCGAACGCGCCGCCCCGAACGCGACAACTTTATATTCTGAAAAACCTGCAAACCCGTGCAACGTGGGCCGGCAACCATGTTCATCGCGCCATCCATACGGTACTGACCGAATTGCATGGCGGCGGTGAACCTCCCGCGCCGGAGATGGCGGCGGAGCAAATACTGACCGCTCTGCGCAAAGACTTTCGCGACTCGCTAGCACGCCGCTACCAACAATATCCACGCAAAGCCTGCGGCTTGTTCGAACACGAATACGAACTGGAAATCGCGGACGAGCAATGGAAAGAAACCGCCGACCACGCCGTGCAGTGTCTGCGAACTTTTTTCGGGGCGGATATTTTTTCGGCTATCCGTCAACTGCCCGCCGACGCTTGGTTGGAGTTGGAAGAGCTAGCCAGCTTCACGCTCGATGGCATCAAGGTCTATGTGCAACTTGATTTTGCGCAGCGCACAGACAATGGTGTGAAAATTTTTGATTGGAAAACCGGTCGCCGTGAGGCCGCCCATGCCGAGTTGCAACTTGCCTGTTATACGCTCTATGCTGTGGAAAAATGGGGTATCGTGCCGGAACAGGTGCAGACGGTGGAGTTTAATCTGGCTAGTGGCGTAGTCACGCCGCGACAGTTTGACGCCGCCGGTCTCGAAACGATGAAAGATTATATCCGCGACTCCGCCGACGAGATGAGTTTCTTGCTGGAAGACGCCGCGAATAATCAACCGCAGGCGGAAAGTGCTTTTGAATTTGCGGAAGATGCGGCGGTTTGCCGTCACTGTAACTTTCTCAAAGCCTGTCCGCGCTGGCTGTGAAAATTGTCTACGGATCACACGATTATTTTGCCACGGATTAACACTCGGCTTCGTTGGCCTACGCCGGGACAACTGCTGGCCACCAAGAGGCACAGGATTCACAAATTTTGCGCTGCTTGTGCTTTTTTGTGGCTAAAAAAACGCTTGAGCAGCGACGCCCCTACTCAATAGGTTTCTGTCGCTGGCACCAGTACCGTCAACGCCAAGGGTTGGACACCCACCACCACCTCGGTACCGGCTTCGACCAGTTCGCCGTCAAGCTGGATGGGCGCGGCACGCGCGCGCCGCACGGTCAATTTCCGAAACCGGCGCGAGAGCACGTGCGGCAGTTGGTCCAGCGTGCCATCGTAGAGCCGCAGCAGACTGGCGAGTAACTGCGGGACATCCTGATTAGGAATGACCACCAGTTCCAGCTCGCCATCGTCGGGCCGGGCCTGCGGAGCGATTTTGGCCCCACCGCCATATTGCGTCAGATTGGCGACGGTGAAAACCATCGGATCGGGGAAATGCAGGTGCTCGCGACCATCGAGTACGACGTCGAGCGGTTGCGGTGTGAAGGTGACGTACTCGCGCACGCCGGCGAGGAGGTAGGGCAAGGCCCCGCGCAACGCAAGCCGCTCAAACGAGCGCGCAATCGCCGCTTCCCACGCCATGGAGCAGGTGACGAAAAACGGCCGTTCGTTCACCGTACCCACGTCAATCCGCACGCGCTGCGCACCGACCAACGCGCGTACCGCTTCGTCGAGTGCCAGCGGAATATCGAAGTGTCGCGCAAAGCCGTTGCCGCTACCTGTGGGAAGCACACCCAGCGCGACATTGCTGCCCAGCAACGCCTGCCCAATCGTGTTGACCATGCCATCGCCGCCGGCGATGAGCAGCGCATCCACGCCATCGCGCACAGCACGCTCGGCTTTGTGGCGACCATCGGCGGGATCATGACTGATTTGGAACAGCACCTCGTTCTCAGGCGTATCCCAATGCTGCGTCACCGCCCGCACCACGGCCTCGATCACGCTGTTCGGGCCGGCGTTGGGATTGATGATGACGCGGATTTTATTCATGACGTCACCGCTGCAGCCGCGCCACCCAACAGCGCGCGTACGGCGGCGATGGTCTCCGTCGGCGCGGTATATTGCACGCTGACAATGCCCATTTCGCGCGCCGACTCGACATTCTCCGGGCGGTCATCCACAAACAACACCTGCTCCGGGCGCAGATCATATTTGGCCAGCGCGCGTTCATAGAAGGCGCGATTGGGTTTGACCGCGCCGAGATAGCACGACACCGCGTCGCCTTTGATGAACTGCAACGCGGGGAATTGCTCATAAATCCACGGCACGTGCAGCTCGCCGGCATTCGTCCAGAGATAGATGTCGTACTGCCGGGCGAGCTCGCGACCAAATTCCAGCATCGGCGGATTTTCCGCCAAAATACTGCGCCACAAATCGTGAAACTGCTCGAACGTGCCGTGATAGCCGGTCAAGGTGACGAACCGGGAAAAAATCTCGCGCGTGGAAAGATCGCCGCGCTCATATTCCGCCATGCTGGGATCGCGCCCGACCAAACCGAAGAACTTTTCGCTACAGACGCCGCGGTGCTGGTCGCAGAGCGGGAGGACCTCGCGCAGCACGCGCGGATAATTCAAATGCAGCAACACGCCGCCCAGATCGAACGCCACGCTGGAAATTGCGCCGGACATCGGCGGGTGTTTAGCGCAAACCGCGGCACGGCGCAAGCCCGCGTGTTTCCAAGGTTTGGAAAAAGTAATGCGGCGTTTTTCCAGGCCTGGGAAAAAGCTCAATAACACAGCGCACTGAGCCAATGTTCGCCGCTTTGGCCGAGCATCCAGCCGCGCCGACCCGGTGTGACCAAGTGGCTGCCGTTGCGGCCGAGCACCGCCGCGTCAATTTTGGTGACGGCCACTCGCGTGCGGCCCAAAGAGCGGCGTTCGGCCTCGGTCGCCAGTCGGCCCTTGAGCGGCAAACCATTCTCCGTACAACTCAGCACTACCGCAGCACCGGCGCGCCACGCCGCGCCTTCCCATAGCGCGGGATGGCGGCGGAAAAAATCCAGCGCGTGCGCCGGAATCACCACCAATTCGAATGCCGCCGGTTGCGTCGCCAGAAAATCGCGGAAGCTACCCTCCGGGTTCTGGCGCTGCCAGCGCAGGAACGCCAGCGGATCCACGCCGGTCAGATTTTGGCCGTGAAAATTGCCGTGGTCGGGTTTCAGTTTTTGCGCGCGATACCAGTAGGCAAACCGTTCGTTGTTCACCAGTCCGATCTCGAAATGGACGTGACCGCGCTCGCGCGGAATCGCGGAAGACGAGGTGTGGCCCATGACGCCCAGCGGCGCGCCGGGTTGCACCGTCTGTCCGGGTTTCACGGCGAGGGAAGCGAGGTGCGCGTAGAGCGTATAGACCGCGCCGACCGGATCGTTATGCAACAGCACGACGTATTTGCCGTAATTGGAATTTCCGGCGACGCTGCTGACGTAGGCCACGACACCCTTGGCCACAGCATGAACTTCGTCGGTCGGCTCGCCGCGCCGGTCGCGGTGGAGCGGCGCGATGTCAAGGCCCTCGTGGAAGCGCGACAGACCTTTCGCACCGTTTCGCACCGTGCCAAACAATCCCGAATCGGGATGCGCAGGATTGGCCGGCATGAACACGCGCAGATCGCCGGAGAGCAAACCGGTTTGCGCGGTCGGAAAGACAAGGTCTTGCCACGGCGGTGCGACCGGTTTGGGCGGCACGTTGGCCGGAGCCATCATCACCGGTTGTTCCGGAACGGCGGTGATTGGTTGTGGTGGCGCGAGCGGCTGTTCGATTTTACAACCCGCAAAGAACAGCACGCTGAAGAATAAAGTTGTCGAAAGTTTTTGCATGATGCAGAAAAATGTGCGCGGTTTATACACACTTTGACCGGCAACGTCAAAAGCCGCACCCATCCAGATTGCCACGCTACCCCGAAAAAATGGCAGGATGGTGTAGACGCTGAAATAGGAACCGACAGGAAAGCAATCGAAGTTTCAAATTATGGCGGTTATGATGCGTTGGCGTTGGTGAATAACGGACCTGTGCCGCAACCCGGCCCGTAGCAGGTGTTGGTGAAAATTCACGCGCCGGTTTGAACTTCGTGGATACCGATCAGCGACGCGGTTACTACGCGTCGCCGCCGGTGGAGTCGGTGGCCTGGCTCAAACTGCATATCACGCGTGTTCTCCCGCCGCCGAATCACCGCCGATTCGAGAATCGGGAAAATCTGTGCTAGAGTAGCGGCCTAGATTGCGGGGAAACATTCTGCTTGCTTGCAGCAAAAGCCAGCGCTTACTTTTTTTTGGATGCTAATTTTACCCTGTAATGGGTTCAAACTGGGGCTTAAACTGACCCAAACGGTTCGTGTTGCATCTGTGGACAGGTACTGATTCATGTGCTATGCATTACTACTACGCATGATGGGGTAAGGGCTATGACATCAACGGCGGCACCTTTAAATCAAATTGAACAGTGGGTATATGAATATGGAGATGCGCTATACCGCTATGCGATGAGCCGGTTACAAAATACCGTAGTAGCAGAAGATATTGTTCAGGAAACGTTTCTGGCCGCGCTAAAATCTGGTGGACGTTTTACTGGACGTGCTTCAGCGCAGACGTGGTTGATCGGCATCCTGAAACACAAAATCATTGATTATATCCGCAAAGCAAGCCGCGAACGTCCCGTCACAGAGATTGAAGTGGACGATGTCTTGGCAGAAACCCTTTTCGACTCGAAGGGGCAGTGGCGGGTAGGCCCACAGGAATGGCAGGTTAATCCAGAAAAAATTCTTGAACAAAAGGAATTTCTGGCGGTGCTGAATCATTGTCTTGAAAAACTGCCCGAACGTCTGCGCGATGCGTTTTCCCTGCGCGAGTTGGACGACCAGAAGACGGAGGAAATTTGTAAGGTTTTGGATATTACCCCGACCAATCTCTGGGTGCTGCTCCATCGCGCCCGTTTGCGGTTGCAGCATTGTCTGACTGAAAACTGGTTCGCAACCCCTGAAGGAAGGGGCTAAACCATGCTGACGTGTAAAGAAGTTTCCCGACTGGTCTCGGAATCGCTGGATCAGCGCCTGCCGTTTGGTCAACGGGTTGCCATGCGACTGCACTTGCTAATGTGCCGCGCCTGCCGGGCCTACAAAAACAGAATGCTGCTACTGAGAAAAATTCTATGGCTTTATGCAGCGGGAAAGGGTGTTAGCTCGGAAATAAAGCTCTCAGAAAAGGTCCGTGACCGCATCAAACATCTTCTGTCGCAAAATTATCCGTTTTGAGCGGAACCATGTAAGGAATTCATTGTAGGCGCGACTAACGGATAACGAAAGGAATATATCATGAGAAAGCATATTGCATTATTCGCGTTGATTCTGCTCGGCGCGACGAGTCTGCGGGCCGGAGAGGGCAACTGGCTGACGGATTTTACAAAAGCCAAGGCAGAGGCCGCCACACGCAAGGTTCCGATTCTGGCCGATTTCTCGGGATCGGACTGGTGCGGCTGGTGCATGAAGTTAGACCGCGAAGTGTTTACACAACCAGAATTTCAGGCCTACGCAAAAGAACATCTGGTGCTTTTTCTGGCCGATTTCCCCAGCCATAAGCCACAGACCGATGCTGTTAAAAAGCAGAATCAGATGCTGGCCGAGCACTATGGAATTCAGGGCTATCCCACCGTCCTGCTACTGGATGCAACCGGCAAGATCCTGGGGCGTACCGGCTATCAACCGGACGGCGCCGCTGCTTATGTCAAACACCTTCAATCCTTGCTGAAATAAGACGATGAACATTCCGGGTAGATTCTTCCGGTGTCTGTGGTTTTTGCTGTTGAAGCCGGTGGCAGCATCAAGTGCACTTATAGCAATTCGGCGACAGGATTTATTTGACCCCCATGTATCGCCGGCGGCGGCAGGGGCAATCCAGAAAGTGCCAGATTTCAGATGACCAGTAGAATTCGATCAACGGCTGAAGCCCGGCGCTTGGCGGAAGATGCCATCCGCACAGCGAATTGGAAGCGCTGGGGGCCATATCTCGCCGAACGTCAATGGGCCACCGTACGGGAGGATTATTCCGCGGATGGCAACGCTTGGCGGTACTTCCCGCACGACCATGCGCGTAGTCGTGCGTACCGCTGGGGGGAAGATGGTCTGCTGGGCATCACCGATCGCGAGTGTCGTTTGTGCTTTGCGCTCGCGCTGTGGAACGAGCGCGATCCGATCCTGAAGGAACGCCTCTTCGGTTTGACGGGCATGGAACCCGGCGGATCGCAGGGCAATCATGGCGAGGACGTCAAAGAGGAGTATTTTTATCTCGATTCCACGCCGACCCACTCGTACATGAAGGCGCTCTACAAGTATCCTCAAACGGAGTTCCCCTATGGCCGGCTGGTTGAAGAGAACCGACGACGCGGGCTGAACGCGCCCGAGTTCGAGTTGGCGGATACGGGGGTGTTCGCGGAAAATCGCTATTTCGACGTGATCGTAGAATACGCCAAGGCGGCACCCGATGACGTGCTGATCCGCATCACGGTTTATAACCGGGGACCAGAATCCGCCGCGCTTCACCTGTTGCCCACCGTTTGGTTTCGTAACACGTGGTCGTGGGGCTGTCGGCATGAAGGCTGCACGCTGAAGCCGCGCATCATATGCGTGGACAAAGACCGTCTCCTGATGAACCACGAGACGTTGGGCGCGTTTGCTTTGCGTTTTGGGCGGGGGCCACAGGGGGAGGAGCCGTCCGTGCTTTTCACGGACAATGAAACCAATAACGAACGGCTTTTCAATGCTCCGAATAGGTCGTCTTTTGTTAAAGATGCTTTTCATCGTTATGTGGTCGGCGAGGACCAGGCATCCGTCAACGCCAAGCAATACGGCACCAAGGCTGCGCCCTATTACATACTGCGGATCCCCGCCGGGAAGTCGCAGCAAGTCTGCCTGCGCCTTGTTGCGGGCAATGGAGTCAAGGCTGCGGTTGTCGGTCCGGATTTCGATGACGTATTCGGCGCGCGTAAGCGAGAGGCGGATGCATTCTACGATTCCATTCTGTCGGCCGAGCTCCACGCGGAAGCGCGCTTGATCGCGCGGCAGGCCTATGCGGGGCTACTCTGGAATAAACAATTCTACCACTATATCGTTGCAGACTGGCTCAACGGCGATCCCAACCTGCCGCGTCCGCCTGAACAGCGTCAGCAGGGGCGCAACACGCAGTGGACGCATTTATATACGCGCGATGTGTTGTCGGTGCCCGACAAGTGGGAGTATCCATGGTTCGCCGCTTGGGATACAGCCTTTCACATGCTGCCGTTTGCTTGTTTAGACCCACGCTTCGCCAGAGACCAACTCGTTCTGCTGTTACGAGAGTGGTACATGCATCCGAACGGTCAGATTCCGGCGTATGAGTTTGGCTTCGGCGATGTGAACCCGCCAGTACATGCTTGGGCGGTATGGAATGTTTATAAGCTTACGGGCGATCATGATCGTGATTTTCTCGAGCGTACGTTCGAGAAACTGCTGCTAAATTTCACTTGGTGGGTGAATCGGAAAGATAAGGACGGACGCAATCTTTTCTCAGGAGGCTTTCTGGGGTTGGACAACATTGGGGTGTTCGACCGATCCAAGCCATTGCCGGACGGCGAGAGGCTACAGCAGGCCGATGGTACCGCTTGGATGGCATTCTATTGCCTCACCATGATGGATATTGCCATGGAACTGGTCCACGACGGCAAGAAGTTGCGCGCCGCTTATGGCGACATGGCTTCTAAATTCTTCGAGCACTTTATCCAGATCAGTGATGCCATAAACAGCTTTGGCGGCACGGGTCTTTGGGATGATGAGGATGGTTTTTATTATGACCAGTTACAGGCGGATGGCGGCGCACCGGTGCCGATGAAAGTACGTTCCGTGGTTGGTCTGTTGCCATTGATCGCCGTAACTGTGATTGAGCAGGCGGCGCTCGATCAATTGCCCGGTTTCAAGAAACGGTTTGAGTGGTTCCTTGCGAACCGGCGTGATCTGGCGCGGTACATCTCGTGGGACACCGCCGATTGCTGTCCGGGCCATCATCGCTGGTTGCTGGCGATTCCATCCAAGGAACGCTTGGCGCGTATCTTGCGCTATCTGTTGGATGAGTCGGAGTTTTTGTCGCCGTACGGCATCCGATCACTATCGAAGTTCCATCAAGATCATCCGTACATCTTCCGCGCTGGCGGCGCGGAGTTCCGGGTTGAGTATGCGCCGGGGGAGGCGAATTCCTATTTGTTTGGCGGTAACTCGAACTGGCGCGGTCCCATCTGGTTCCCGGTCAACTATCTCATCATTGAGGCGTTGGAGCGCTACCACCATTATTACGGCGATAGACTGAAGGTCGAATGTCCGACCGGATCGGGGCGCCTCTGCACTTTGCGGGAAGTCGCCGATGAAATCGCACGTCGTTTGGCTGCGCTTTTCCTGGCTGACAACAATGGGCTGCGGCCCTGTCATGGAACGCGGCGTGATTACCGGGATGACCCGCATCGGCGCCACCTGCTTCTTTTTCACGAATATTTCGACGCTGAAACCGGGCAGGGTCTTGGTGCGAGTCATCAGACTGGCTGGACCGCACTGGTCACACGTTGCCTGGGAGATCAAGCACACAGGAAAGGAGCGTAATGCATGAAAAGGAGATCTGGTTTTAGTGGCACAAAAGAGACCTATGGCGTTGGTCTGCGCCGCCAAAGGCTGTCCGCATCCCTCAGAAATGACATTCACGTTCTTCGGGACGCATTATTTACAAAGGAGTCGTAATGAAAAAACAGATTTGGACAACCGTGCTGGCCGGATTATCTCTGGGAACTGCGTACAGCGAAAATCCGGCACCGGCAGCAGTCGGCTCACCGGTTCCGCCGCTTGTGCTGCGCACCGCCTCCGGCGATGCGTTCGATTTAAACACGGCAACAAAAAAACAACCGACGGTTTTGATTTTCTACCGGGGCGGATGGTGTCCCTATTGCAATGCGCATCTGGCACAGTTGCAGACCATTGAACCGCAACTGATCAAGCTGGGGTACCAGATTCTGGCGATCAGCCCGGACCGGCCCGCAAAACTGGCGGAGAGCATCGGGAAAGGCCATCTCAGTTACACGCTGCTCTCCGATTCATCCATGGAAGCGGCCAAGGCCTTCGGTTTGGCCTTCGCGGTGGATGCCGCCATGCTGGAAAAATATAAAGGTTACGGCATCAATCTGGAGGAGGCCTCGGGTGCAACACACCATCTGCTGCCGGTTCCCGCCGTTTTTCTCATCGGTGCCGACGGCATCATCCGCTTCCGTCACGCCAATCCGGATTACAAAGTACGCCTTGCGCCGGAAGAAATCCTGCGCACAGCACGTGAAGCGTTGTCTTTTGTCAGCCTGTATGATGGTGTACTGAAAACCTTCGTGCAAAACGGACGGGTGGATTACAAAGGACTCGCGGCCAACCCCCGTCCATTGGCGCAGTATCTTGCCGCCGCCGGACAGACACCCGAAACAGAATTCAAGTCTTGGGATGCAAAGCAGCAGCTGGCTTTTCTGATCAATCTCTATAACGCTTCAACTCTGCGGTTGATTCTCGACCACTATCCGGTTCACAGCATCAAAGAGATCGGCAATGTGTTTAAAGGGCCGTGGGATCAGCCGGTCGTTCCGTTATTGGGGAAAACGATCACGCTGAACGAACTGGAGCACGGCATCATCCGCAAACGGTACCACGACCCGCGTGTCCACATGGCGCTGGTCTGCGCCGCCAAAGGCTGTCCGCCGCTGCGTAGCGAAGCCTATACGGCTGAAAAGCTGGATGCGCAGCTCGACGATCAGTCGCGGCGCTATCTTGCATCGCCCGCCGGACTGGTGAGCGACCGGAGCCGAAACGATGCGTCTATCTCCTCCATCTTCAAATGGTATGGCGGTGATTTTCCATCCGTCCCGGCTTTCATCGAAAAATACAGCGGACAAAACCTGAGCGGTTTAAACATCCGCCATCTGGATTATGATTGGTCTTTGAACGAAAGGTAACCATGCCGTCCCGCCATCACCGTACCGATCATCCCTGGCTCAAAACATCGTCCGGAGAACCGCGCGGCTTCATTGATCCGAACGGGCTCCGCGAAGTCTGGTTCCACACCGGCACGATTTGCAACCTGAGCTGTCCGGGCTGTTATGAGCACTCCTCGCCCAGCTCCCGGCGCCTTGGAATGGTGCAGTTCACTGATCTGAAACCGTTCGTTGACGAAGCTGTCGCACGGGGGGTTGAGCAGTTTTCGTTCACCGGCGGTGAGCCGTTCGTCGTGCGTGACATGGTGCGAATACTTGATTATGCGCTCGATTTCCGCCCCTGTCTTGTCCTGACCAACGGTACGCGCCCGCTCCGGGCGCGGCTGAAAGATGTCTTTCCACTGGCCAGAAAAAGCCATCCGCTTTCTTTCCGGGTCAGTCTTGATTTTCCAGACATTGGAAAACACGATGCGTTACGCGGCAAAGGAATGTTTCAGTTCTCGCTTGAAACGCTCGGTGAACTGCACCGCACGGGCTTCCAGGTTTCCGTCGCCCGCCGCCGTGAAACAGGCGAAGAGACTGCCGCAACGGACGCCGCCTACCTTCCCTTTTTTGAATCGGCCGGACTGCCCGCCAGCACGCCAATCGTCAGTTTCCCAGACCTTGGAAACACCAAAACGCCGGAGATCACCGAAACCTGCATGACGACGTATCACTCACCGCAAACGTGTGCGCGGTTCATGTGCGCCTTCAGCCGGATGGTGGTGAAACAGCAGGGAAAAATGCGTGTCTATGCCTGCACGCTGGTGGATGACCAGCCGCAGTACGATCTCGGCGGCACGCTGGCGGAATCAGCGGATGTGCGCGTAATGTTAGGCCATCCGCGCTGCTTCACCTGCTTTGCAGGCGGTACATCGTGCAGCGAACTTTAACCAACGACCAAGGAGGCTGAAATGGCAGGAAAAGTGGATCGTAAAGATGTTCGGGACTATTATGGGAAAGTGCTCAAAACCAAAGAGGACTTGAAAACCAGCGCCTGTTGTAGCGCCGACTCGCAACCCCGGTATATTCGGGAGATCATGGGGCAACTCGACGACGAAATTCTTAGCCGATTTTACGGCTGCGGCTCACCGATTCCTCCGGCGCTCGCTGGTTGCACGGTGCTTGATCTCGGCTGCGGAACCGGACGCGATGTATTTATCCTTTCCAAGCTGGTCGGCGAAAAAGGCCGCGTGATCGGCGTGGACATGACCGACGAGCAGCTCGAAGTCGCCAACCGGCACCGCGATTCCATGGCGAAAAAATTCGGCTTTGCCAAATCCAATGTCGTCTTCAAAAAAGGCTACATCGAAGAACTCGACACCTTGGGAATCGCCGACGAATCGATTGATGTCGTCGTCTCCAACTGCGTCGTCAACCTGTCGTTCAACAAACAGAAACTGCTGAGCGAGATTTTCCGCGTGCTCAAACCCGGCGGAGAACTTTACTTTTCCGACGTCTTCACTTCGCGCCGTATTCCGGCAGAACTTAAAGACGATCCGGTGCTGATCGGCGAATGTATCGCCGGTGCGTTTTACACCGAAGACTTCCGTCGCGCCATGGCTGCCGCCGGCTGCCCCGACGTGCGCATTGTCTCCTCCCGGGAGATCGCCATTCATGACCCGGACGTCAAAAATAAAATTGGCATGACGCGGCTCTACTCGCAGACTGTACGCGCCTTCAAACTGGCTTCGCTCGAAGACCGCTGCGAAGACTTCGGCCAGCATGCGACCTACCTCGGCACCATTTCCGAAGAACCCCTCTGTTTCAGTCTGGACGATCATCACTGCCTTGAAAAGGGCCGCCCCATGCTCGTCTGCGGCAACACCGCTGCCATGCTCGGCGAAACCCGCTTTGCCAAACACTTCCGCGTGGAAGGCGATCGCCGCATTCATTACGGACTTTTCGACTGCGCGCCGGCCGTGGCACCCGACGGAACCTGTGTCGGCGGCGGATGCTGCTAATTGTTAAACGCAAGGCATTGATATGATGAACCATGAAAAAGACACCCCCAAAGGGGATTCAAAGAGATTGATCAGTGCGGGCGTGCTGGCTGCTTTTGCGGCTTCGCTCTGTTGCATCACGCCCGCGCTGGCGCTGCTCTCGGGTGTCAGTGGACTGGCGTCCGCGTTTTCCTGGATGGAACCGGCGCGCCCTTGGCTGATCGCGGTGAGTGTCGGCATGCTGGCCTTTGCTTGGTATCAGAAACTCAAGCCGCGCCCGACCGCCGGGATCGAGTGCGCTTGCGAAGCTGAACAGAAACCACCCTTCCTGCAAAGCAAGGCGTTTCTCGGGATCGTCACGGTGTTGGCTGCGCTGATGATGGCCTTTCCCTGGTATGGTCATCTGTTCTACCCGGAATCCAGAGCTGATCGCGTGGTGATCCCGTCCGACCGGGTCGAAAACATCACCTATGAAATTGAAGGCATGACCTGTGTGGCTTGCGAGTCGCATATCCGGCATGCCGCAAGCAGCATGGCTGGTGTCGTCGGTGTTACGGCCGATTACCGAACCGGGAAAGCGGTGGTGCGTTTCGACCGTGGCCGGACCGATGCTGAAGCGATCCGCCGGACGATTGACGCGACCGGATACAAAGTGAAAGACAGCAGGTGATGCAATGAGTGGGCCATCACATCGGGAAAAGTGCTGCGCGTCGTCTTCCGGTGACGGGCACCCATACGATCTGATCGTTCTTGGAGGAGGTTCGGCGGGATTCGCCGCCGCCATCCAAGCTCATGAACTGGGCAAGACGGCGCTGATGGTGAACGCCGGAACCATTGGCGGCACCTGCGTCAATGTCGGCTGCGTTCCCTCCAAGACCCTGATCCGGGCCGCCGAGGCGCTGCACCGGGGAGGCCATCACGCCTTTGCCGGAATCCGGGGCGAAGCCGCGCCGGTCGATTTCGAAGCCGTTATCCGGCAGAAGGACGAACTGGTCTCGCAGCTCAGGAAGGCCAAATACGTGGATGTGCTGGACGCCTACGACCGGGTGTCGTTGGTCGAAGGCCGCGCCCGTCTGGAATCGCCTCGCGCGGTGCGGGTGAACGGCGTGGCGTACGAAGGATCACGCCTTCTGATCGCCACCGGGTCGCGGCCCCGGATGCCGGACATTCCCGGCCTGGCCGGGAGCGATCCGCTCGACAGCACGTCGGCATTCGCGCTGACGCGTTTCCCGGAATCCATGATCGTGCTGGGCGGACGCTACATCGCCCTGGAGATTGCGCAGATGTTCGCGAGATTCGGCACAAAAGTCACCGTGCTCCAGCGCAGCAGGCGGATTCTCCCAACCGAAGATACGGATTTGACCGCGGCGTTGACCGGCTATCTGCGTGAGGAGGGGTTGTGCATCGAAACCGGTGTGCGCCTTCGGGATGTGCGGCGCGGGAAGGACGGCGTGGTTATCCGGGCTCTCGTCGGTGACGCGGAGCGGGAGTTTTCCGCTGAACGGATACTGTGTGCCACCGGCAGGCGGGCCAACATAGAGGATCTGGGCCTTGAGGAGAAGGGTGTGCGCCTTTCCGATCAGGGCGAAATTTGGGTGGACGAACATTTACAGACGTCCCAGCCGGGAATTTTTGCAGCTGGGGATGTCATCGGTGAACCCGCTTTTGTCTACACCGCAGCCTACGAAGGACGCCTGGCCGCAGCCAACGCCCTTGGCTCGGAGTCGAAAAAACGTGATTACCGGGCATTGCCTTGGGTCATTTTTTGCGATCCACAAGTGGCCGGGGTCGGCCTGAACGAACAGGAAGCGGCCCGCAGTGGAATCGAGGTGGACGTGGCCACGCTCGATCTCAAGAACGTGCCACGGGCGCTGGCGGCGCGGGACACCCGTGGGTTCATCAAGCTGATCCGCCGTAAAGGTTCCGATGAACTGATCGGCGCTCGCATCCTGGCGCAGGAAGGCGGCGAGCAGATCATGGAAGCTGCTCTGGCGATCCGGCATGGCATCGGTGTTTCCGACCTGGCCTCGGCCTTCCACCCTTATCTGACCCAGGCGGAAGGGATCAAGCTCTGCGCCCAGACCTTCGGCAAGGACGTTGCCAAGCTGTCATGTTGCTCGGCGTAACTAACAAGAAGGAGAGCAAACATGGCAAATATGATCTTCAAGAGCGACGTGGAATGGACAGGAACCGGCTTGCAGTCGGATGCTGTGATTCGGATGGATGAACCGGAAGCGCTGGGCGGAACGGACACGGGGCAGAATCCGGTTGAATCGATTCTCGCGGCTCTTGGCGGCTGCATGGTCGTTTTAGTCAAGGCGTTTGTCCCGGCGCACCAAAAACTGCAGGTGGAATCGGCTTCTGATCCAGCGTCCGTCCGGGACCTGATCGCACACGTCGAGTCGAGCTGCCCGGTAAAGGACGCCCCGAGCGGAGCTCCTGTTGTCCGGGCAGGATCAACATGAATGCACCGGCTCGAATCATATGCTGTGTCCTGTTGCTGACCCTGGCTGCCGGAGCGGAATCCAGCCCAACGCTTCACCGGCGGGATGCCGGCATGCGCGAAGAGTTTGATTCGCTGGATGCCTGGAAGCCGCTGACGTTTCCAAAGATTGGAAAACAAACGCGCTATTCCGTCCAGATATTGGAAAACCGGACCGTGCTGAAGGCGGAGGCGGCCGCATCGGCCTCGGGACTGGTGATGAACCGTCCGTTCAATCCTTACAAAACACCGGTGCTGCGCTGGCGCTGGCGGGTTGAAAATGTTTTTAAAAAAGGCGATGCGACCCGCAAAGACGGCGATGATTATCCGATGCGGGTCTATGTGCTTTTCACCTACGATCCGGAAAAGGCGTCGTTCGGCATGCGCGCAAAGTATGCTTTGGCAAAAGCGCTCTACGGCGAGACCCCGCCGCACGCCAGTCTGAATTACATCTGGGCCAACCGGACGCATCGCGAACACATCCTGCCCAGCCCGTATACCGACCGCTCGCAGATGATCATTCTGCGCGCAGGAAGCGCTGAAACCACCCAATGGATTGAGGAGAAAGTCAATATTCTTGAAGATTATCGCGCTGCGTTCGGAGAAGATCCGCCCCGCGAAGCGCGGCTGGCTATTATGAGCGATGCCGATAACACCGGAGAATCTGCTGTTGGATTCATGGACTATATTGAGTTGCGCGAAGCATCTTCCGGTATGCCAACTCGTAAAAACTTTTGAGAGAAAGGATCCGGATCATGTGGATAGGATTATTGATTGTCGCCTTTGCGATCGTATTAGCTTTTGCCAACGGCGCGAACGACAACAGCAAAGGCGTGGCCACGCTGATCGGCAGCGGACTGATGCCTGAACGAAAAGCTGTTCTTTATGCAGGAGCGGCCACATTGCTGGGTTCAGCGGCGGCCGTCTGGCTTGGCGAAGAATTGGCGCACAAATTCACAGGAAAGGGGATTGTGGATACGGTCACTCTCGGCTCGACTCTGTTTCCTCTTTGCATGGGAGTTGCTGCCGGCCTGACCGTTCTGTTGGCGACCCGTATCGGAATGCCGATTTCCACGACGCACTCCATGGTGGGGGCGATTATCGGAATCGGTCTGGCCGGAGGAGGGCTGCACTGGTCTGCGGTGTGGAGCAAGTTCTTCTATCCGCTGCTGGCCGCGCCGTTATTGGCCGTCGCCTCGGCGGCGGCTTTTTACGGAATCGCGCGATGGTTCCGTATCCGCACGGGGATCACAGAGGGGACCTGCTTATGCGTAGGACGGGCAATGCAGCCGGTCGCTGTAAGAAGCGACGGCACGCTGTATTTTGCCGGGAGCGGGATTACGCTGACGCTGGATGAGCAGCAGAACTGTATCCGGCGCTATGCAGGAGAAATCTTCGGCATCAATGCCCAGACGGCGATTGACCGGCTGCATCTGCTTTCGGCAGGCGCCATTAGTTTCGCCCGCGGTTTAAATGATACGCCGAAAATAGCAGCGTTGATGATCGGTCTTTCCTTTCTGACGGATTCCCGGGCCGTGATACTTACCGGCGTCGGAATTCTTGCCGGAGGGATCCTCATGGTCCGGCGCGTTTCTCAAACGATGAGCGCCCGTATTACGTCCATGAATGACGGCCAGGCCTTCAGCGCCAATCTCACTACCGCACGGGGTCATCCGCGGATGATCGGCTCGATTTTGCTGGCATGGGTTACAACGTTGCCGGTGGCTGCGGTAATTGGTGCGGTCTGCTGGACTGTTTTCACTAGGTGAGATGAAAAGATTCGTTTGCCCAGACGACTAACGGTGAATAAAGGAGGAGATTATGAAAAAATGGATTAAACCGGTGGTGTTGATTTTGGTGCTGGTCGCACTGATCGCTGCCGCGCGGGTGTTCGGACTGGGTGAAAAACTGGGGGAACTGAAAAACTGGATCGCGGAACAGGGTGTCTGGGGTCCGTTCATTTTTGCCGGTGTCTACGCGC
The DNA here is from genome assembly GCA_004321905.1 of Verrucomicrobiota bacterium. Lineage (GTDB taxonomy): Bacteria > Verrucomicrobiota > Kiritimatiellia > CAIQIC01 > CAIQIC01 > DP16D-bin41. Next base: position 55,010 of record SCQF01000031.1, read on the forward strand.
TGGCCGCCGTTCTTGCCATTCCCGGTTCTGCGCTGACCATCGCGGCCGGTGCGCTGTTCGGTTCCATCATCGGAGTTGTCACCGTCATTTTCGGCGCAACCCTCGGCGCGGCGCTCTGCTTTCTGATCGCCCGCTACTTCGCCCGCGATGCGATTGCATCCGGCTTGGCGAAGAATGAAAAGTTCCAAAAGCTGGACAAGCTGACGGAAAAGAACGGCGCTATCATCGTCGCCGTTACCCGACTCGTGCCAATTTTCCCGTTTAACCTGCTCAACTACGGTTTCGGCCTGACGAAAGTTCCGTTCTGGACCTATGTGCTCTGGTCGGCTCTCTGTATGCTACCCGGAACCATCCTCTACGTCGTCGGAACGGATGCCGTCGCTACCGCTGTGCAGGAAGGCCGCATCCCGTGGGTGTTGGTTGGAATCGTTCTGTTGATTATTGGTCTGCTCGCCGTTATCGTCAAAAAAGCGCGCGGAAAACTGAAGGAGTAATTTATGAGCCACTGGAAATTCGATGTGCTGCCGGACGATGAACATAACCGGACGCTACTGAACAACGTGCATCCGGCGGACTGGCCGAATCCGGAACCGCAGCCTATGTATAACCTTGTCGTCATCGGTGCCGGGACCGCCGGACTGATTTCGGCCATCGCAACCGCATCGCTCGGTGGTAAAGTCGCGCTGATTGAACGTCACCTCATGGGCGGCGATTGCCTCAACGTCGGCTGCGTACCGTCGAAAAGCCTGATCCGCCCGGCCCGGCTGGCGGCTGAAATGAAAAACGCCGCTGCATTCGGAATCACGCCGTCCGAAGCCCGTAAAGAGGATTTTCCGAACATCATGGAACGGCTGCGCCGTATCCGCGCCGGAATCAGTAAAAATGATTCCGCCGCCCGCTATCGCGAACTCGGTGTGGACCTCTTTCTCGGCGAAGGAAAATTCATCGGGTCGGACACCGTCACGGTGGACGGAAAAACGCTGCGTTTTAAGAAAGCCGTCATCGCCACCGGTGCGCGCGCAGTGCACCCGGATCTGCCCGGACTGGATGAAACCGGATTCCGCACCAACGAAACCATCTTCAACCTGACGGAACGCCCGGATCATCTCATCGTCATCGGCGGCGGCCCGATCGGCTGTGAACTCGCGCAGGCCTTCCGCCGTCTCGGATCACAGGTCACCATCATCCAGCACAGCCGCTTCCTGCCGCATGAAGATGAAGAAGCCTCCGCCCTGCTGGCATCCGTCTTCCGCGAAGAAAACATTCAAGTGCTGCTGGAAAGCCGTCCTGTCCGTGCGGAAAAGCTGCCGGATGGACGCAGGCGGGTCGTTGTCGAATGCGCCGGAAAAGAACAATCAGTGGACGGCAACGAAATTCTGATTGGTGCCGGGCGTACGCCCAACATCGAAGGACTTGGGCTCGAGACCGTCGGCGTCGAATACGACGCCCGCCACGGCGTCCAAGTGAACGACTTCCTGCGCACAACCAACAAACGAATTTATGCGGCCGGCGACTGCTGCATGAACTGGAAATTCACGCACGCCGCCGATGCCGCCGCACAGATTGTCGTCCAGAACGCGCTCTTCGGAGGAAAGAAGAAACTGAGCGCGCTCAACATGCCTTGGTGCACCTACACCGATCCTGAGATTGCGCACACCGGTCTTTACGAACGCGACGCGCAGAAGCAGGGAATCCAGACGCAGAACTTCAAATTCGAGCTGGCCGAAAACGACCGCGCCCAGGCCGACGGCGAAACAGAAGGATTCGTAAAAGTTCTGGTCAAAAAAGGAACCGACCGGATTCTCGGCGCAACCATCGTCTCGGCACACGCCGGTGATCTCATCAGCGAAATCTCCGTCGCCATGACCGCCGGAATGGGACTCGGAAAACTCGGCAGCGTCATTCATCCGTATCCGACGCAGGCCGAAGCCATCAAACGTGTGGCCGGGCTCTACAACAAAACCCGTCTCACACCACTCGTTACTACGGTACTGAAAGGTTGGCTGGCGTGGCAGCGTAAATGATCAACTCTGACATGTCCGATCCTGCGCATATCCTTCTCTTTGCCCGATATCCTGTACCGGGACAGGCCAAAACCCGGTTGATTCCCTCCCTTGGACCTGTTGGTGCGGCACGCCTGCATCGCCGTATGACCGAACATGTCATCAGCGCGGCACGAGCCTGCGCCAGGCAAAAACAAGTTGTCGTCACCATTTGCTTTACTGGGGCTGATCGGCGTGACTTTCGGGCTTGGTTAGGCACCGACTTGGAATACGCCGCCCAATCTTCCGGCGATCTGGGGCAGCGCCTCCGCCACGCTTTTGAACATGCTTTCCGGCGCGGAGCCTCACGCGTCGTCGTTATAGGCGCTGATATCCCGGCTATATCTGCTGAAATCATGACCCAAGCATTGAATGACTTGCAACGGTACGATGTTGTTCTTGGCCCGGCGACAGACGGCGGATACTACCTGCTTGGCATGAACCGCTATCACCCGGATTTGTTTTCCAAGGTGACTTGGGGGACAGAGCACGTCTATGCCCAAACATGCGCCATCATTCAGCGATTGAAGTTAAATCGGTCGGATTTACCTGTGTTAAACGACATTGATCGGCCCGCAGATTTATCCGTACTTCGCACGGATCCTCACTTTACGGATGTTTGGAACCAACAACCACAGTTGTCCGTCATTATTCCCATGCTGAATGAAGCCGCCGTTCTTGAGCAAACATTGGAGTCTGCACGTCGTTCGTCCAATGTTGAATTGATTGCGGTGGATGGTGGCAGTCGGGACACCTCTCGCGAAATCGCTACACGTGCCGGGGCAAAATTGTTGGAAGTTGCAGGAGGACGTGCTGCCCAGCAGAACGCTGGCGCGGCACAGGCCCAAGGACGGTTACTCCTCTTTCTTCATGCCGACACATTGCTACCCAACGACTATGCCGATTCAATTCGCCGCACATTGGAAAACCCGGCTATCGTAGCCGGCGCTTTTCGATTCCAAACGGACGGACGGGGGCTTGCCATGCGTATAATGGAATGGGGTACGAATATCCGTTCTTCCATTTTTCAATGGCCCTATGGGGATCAGGGCTTATTCATGGAAAAGCGGGTTTTCGAGGAATTGCACGGCTTCGCGGCGGTCCCTATTATGGAGGATTTTGAGCTTGTACGCCGGCTTCGTCAGCGCGGCACAATAATCACATTACCCACTGTCGCGCGCACCTCGGCCCGGCGCTGGCAACGATTGGGTGTACTTCAATCCATCATCCGCAATCAAATCATGATTGCAGGTTTCTTTGCGGGCGTGTCCCCGGAACGGCTGGCTCAATTCTATCATCGGCCATTGTCCCTAAAAAACAGTGTTTGATGTAGCTTCCAAGGGTTGGAAGATTCAATTTTTGAACAGAAGCAAACCAAGCAACGAAGGAAAGAATTTCTTTGTTCCTTCGTTATCTTCTGTTCAATGTTTTTTTGCTTTCTCCGCTTTGGCCCACGTGTCCTTGAGCGTCACGGTGTGGTTGAAAACCGGCGCGCCGGGCTGGCTGTCATGGACGTCGGCGACGAAATAGGCGACGCGCTCGAACTGGAATTTTTCGCCCCGTTTGGCTTCGGCCACCGCGGGCTCGGCAAACGCCGTGACTTGTTCCAGCGAATGCGGATTAAGGAAGGTTTTGAAGTCCAGCTCCTGTCCGTCCGGCTCCGGTACCGTGAAGAGGCGGTCATAAAGCCGCACCGTGACCGGCTTGGCGTGCGGCGCGCTGACCCAGTGGATCGTGCCTTTCACCTTCAACTCGGCGGTCGGCGGCGACCAACGGCAGACGACATTCGTAACCGCACCAACGGCGTCCTTTTCAACGCGTGTGCAGGTCAGGAAGCCGGCGTTGCGGATACGGACGGAGCCGCCGGGCGTCAGCCGGAAATACTTCGGCGGCGGCACTTCCATGAAGTCCTCGGCCTCGATCAGCAGTTCGTGCGAGAACGGAATCTGCCGCGTGCCGGCGACGGGGTCCTCGGGATTATTCTGCGCCGCGACAGTCGCGGGCAGATTCTCCGCGTTCTCAATCGTGACCTTGAGCGGCTTGAGTACCGCCATACGGCGTAAAGCGGTCTTGTTGAGGTCCTCGCGGATGCAGTGCTCCAGCAGCGCAACTTCGGTCAGACTGTTGAACTTGGTGACGCCAACCGTCTCGACGAAATTGCGGATGGCAACGGGCGTATAGCCGCGGCGGCGCAGGCCGCACAGCGTCGGCATACGTGGATCGTCCCAGCCACTGACCAGCTTGTTTTCCACCAGTTCGAGCAGCTTGCGCTTGCTCATCACGGTGAACGTCAGATCGAGCCGCGCAAATTCGTTCTGTTGCGGGCCATCGTATTTTTCGTGATCGTGCACGAACCACTTCACGGCGGCGGCATCGCCCGACTTCACGATGCTCATCAGGTTTTCGATGACCCAGTCGTAGAGTGGACGGTGCACCTCGAACTCGATCGAGCATAGCGAGTGCGTCACGCCCTCGAACGCGTCCTCCAGCGGATGCGCGAAGTCATACATCGGATAGACGCACCATTTGTTGCCGGTGTGTGGGTGCTCCGCGTGCAGGATGCGGTAGATCACCGGGTCGCGCAGGTGGATGTTCGGCGACGCCATGTCAATTTTTGCGCGCAGGCATAGCTCGCCTTCCTTGAACTCGCCGGCCTTCATACGCCGGAACAGGTCGCGGCTCTCCGTCACGGGCCGATTACGCCATGGGCTTTCCTTGCCCGGCCGCGTCGGCACGCCGCGGTAATCCTTCCAGTCGTCCTGCGGCACGGCGCAGACGTAGGCCTTGCCGCGCTCGATCAGTTTCTCGGCGAATGCGTACATACCCTCGAAATAATCCGACGCGTGATAGAAGTGCGCGCCCCAGTCGAAACCCAACCAGCGCACGTCCTCCTGAATGGCGTTGATATATTCCATCTCTTCCTTGGCCGGGTTCGTGTCGTCCATGCGCAGATGGCAGCGCCCGCCGTATTCCTGTGCCATGCCGAAATCAATACAGATGGCCTTGGCGTGGCCGATGTGCAGGTAGCCGTTCGGCTCTGGCGGGAAGCGCGTGACTACGCGGCCGCCATTGCGACCCGCAGCAATATCGGCCTCGATGATCTGCCGGACAAAATGTTTGTTCACCGGCGCTGAATTTTCGGTTATCATAAATATTCCAATAAAAAGACGGAAGCGGGCGTTATTTAACCCGATCTGGCTTGGAAAGAAATGAAAAACTACCATGGAAGAAAGCCGCAGATGAACACAGATTGACACGGATTTCTAAAATGGTTTCCCATCTGTGTTCATCTGCGGCTTGTTTTTTCTTCATTGTTGTATGCGGGATTTAGCAGGTGATAAATGAAACTAACGCTTAGTATGCTGTCTCTGGTTGCGCTGTGTGTGGCCTGCAACACCACACAACCACAAAAGGCGGACCATCGGCCCGTCGTTGGCGCGATTCGCTGGGATGCGTGGCATGGCGATAAAAGCCCCGTCGGGCGCGCGGTGGAAACCGCGCTTGGTCCCAAGCAATGGCATTACCGCGTGCCGTTCTTCGGCAAGATCATCTCGGACACGCAGGTGGAGATTCGCGGCTACACGCAAAAAATCGTGGACCAGGAGATCGCTTATGCGCGGCGTGCTGGACTGGACTACTGGGCTTTTGGACTCTACTCAACCCTGCCTGCCATGACCGAGGCCCGCGCTCTATACCTCTCCAGTCGCCACAAATCCGACATCAATTTTTGCCTTTGGACAGACTCTCGTGACCTTAGCTCCACCGAAAATTTGCACCGCATCATCCAACTCATGCGCGAGCCGACCTATCAAAAAGTGCTGGGCAATCGTCCGCTGTTCTACTTCTACCGAGGTACTATTGATGAGAAAGGGATCAAGCTTTTAGGCAACCAACATCGCACAGACGAATTGCGGCGACTGGCGCAACAGGCCGGGCTGGGTAACCCCTATTTGGTGTTGATGGATTTCAGTGCCGCCCACGGCAAGAACATGGCCGCTGCACTTGGTTTCGACGCCCTCACCTCCTATGCCTGTCCGGGATCGCTTAGTGGACACGGCACCTACGCCGCGCTGGCCGATCACACGGAAAAATTCTGGGAAGAGTGCAAAGCCACCGGCAAAGAGGTCGTGCCGATTGTCATGGCGAGTGCTGATCGGCGTCCGCGTGTCGAGCATCCCATGCCGTGGGAGCGTCATCAAAAACCCGGCGTCGGGATGGACAAATTCTACGAAATGCCCACGCCCGCCGAACTCACTATGCATCTCGACCGCGCACTGACGTGGATCAACCAAAACCCGACCGCCGCGCCCGCCCAAGCCGTCATCATCTACGCGTGGAACGAGAATGACGAGGGCGGCTGGCTGGTGCCGACGTTAAGCGAAGGCACCGCGCGGATTGAGGCCGTCGCCAAAATTCTGCGGAAATAAGCGCGATTTCCAACCCTTGGAAAATATGGCGCGGCAGTCTAGGATGCGCCCCGACATATTTCGGAGCAATGACATGACACAAGTTCGCACCAGATTCGCGCCCAGCCCGACGGGGCAGGTCCACATCGGCAACATCCGTGCCGCGATTTATAATTGGCTTTTTGCGCGCCACGAAGGTGGAAAATTTTTGCTGCGCATCGAGGATACCGACCGCGAGCGCTCGACGCCGCCGAGCAATTGCTCAAGGCGGGTCACGCTTACAAAGAAGACAAAGGCGGCACCGCCAAAGGCGAGTGCGTCATCTTCCGTATGCCGGGCATCGATATGAGCTTCCGTGACGAAATCAAGGGCGATCTCGCGAAGAAGGCCTCGATGATCTGCCGCACAGAATGTTTGTTTACCGGTGTTGAATTTTCGGTTGTTATAAAATTTCCAATAAAATACAAAACGGACGTTATTTAACCCGATCTGGCTTGGAAAGAAATGAAAACAACAAATGAAATTAACCGTTAGCTTGCTAACACTGGCCGTGCTGTGCATCGCTTGCAGCACCAGCGCGATCGAACCGCAGAAATCGGAAATTCGTCCGGTCGTGGGCGCGATTCGCTGGGATGCGTGGCATGGCGATAAAAGCCCCGTCGGGCGCGCGGTGGAAACCGCGCTCGGTCCCCGGCAATGGCACGGTCGCGTGCCGTTCTTCGGCAAAATCATCTCGGATACGCAGGTGGAGATTCACGGCTACACCCAGGAGATCGTGGATCAAGAAATTGCCTACGCGCATCAGGCTGGACTGAATTACTGGGCCTTTGGACTCTATTCCGCAATGCCGGCCATGACCGAGGCCCGCAATCTTTACCTCACCAGCCGGCACAAGGCCGACATCAATTTCTGCCTGTGGGACGGCCCTGATGGTTTCAGTTCCACAGCGCACGTGCAGAGCATTGTTCAACTCATGCGCGAGCCGACCTACCAGAAAGTGCTGGGCAATCGCCCGCTGTTCTATCTCGGCTTCGTTGACGAAAAATGGGTCAAGATTTTAGGCAACCATCAGCGCACCGATGAACTGCGACGAATGGCGCAACAAGCTGGACTGGGCAATCCCTATCTGGTGGTGATGGATTTCAGCGCCACGCACGGCCAGAAAATCGCCACGGCCTTGGGTTTCGATGCCATCACCACCTATTCCTGTTCGGGCGGCGGCCACGGTACGTATGCCGCACTGACCGAGCATGTGGAAAAATTCTGGGAGCAATGCAAAGCCACCGGCAAACAGGTTGTGCCCATCGTCATGACCAGCGCCGACCGCCGGCCGCGCGTCGAGTACCCCATGCCGTGGGAACGTTATCAAAAACCCGGCGTCGGCATGGACAAATTTTACGAGCTGCCGGCGCCAACCGAACTCGCTGGTCACCTCGACCACGCGCTGACGTGGATCAACAAGAATCCGACTGTTGCACCAGCCCAAGCCGTCATCATCTACGCATGGAACGAGAACGACGAAGGCGGCTGGCTGGTGCCGACGTTGAGCGAAGGCACCGCGCGGATTGAGGCCGTCGCCAAAATTCTGCGGAAATAAGCGCGATTTCCAAGCCTTGGAAAACCACGCCCGGCCCGTTAGACTGCCGCTGCTTTTTTGACCGAAGGAAACACGAGCATGACTGTACGCACCAGATTCGCGCCCAGCCCCACGGGGCAGGTCCACATCGGCAACATCCGCGCCGCGATTTATAACTGGCTCTTCGCGCGCCACGCGGGTGGTCAGTTTCTGCTGCGCATCGAGGACACCGACCGCGAGCGCTCGACGCCCGCCGCCGTACAGGCGGTGCTCGACGCGATGGCGTGGCTGGGCCTGAACTACGACGAGGCCCCGGTCTATCAGTCCACGCAGACCGCCGCGCATCTCGCCGCCGCCGAGCAGTTGCTCAAGACGGGTCACGCCTACAAAGAAGACAAGGGCGGCACCGGTAAGGGCGAGTGCGTCATCTTCCGTATGCCGGGCACCGATATGAGCTTCCGTGACGAAATCAAGGGCGACCTCGTGAAGAAGGCCGCCGACATGAAGGATTTCGTCATCGTCCGCTCCGACGGTACGCCGGTCTTCCACCTCGCCAACGTGGTGGACGATCTGCACATGAACATCACGCACATCATTCGCGGCGATGACCACGTGGAGAACACCTACCGGCACGTCGCGCTCTTCCGCGCGCTCGGCGCGACGCCACCGAAGTACGCGCACCTGCCGATGATTGTCAACGCGCAGGGCAAACCCTACAGCAAGCGTGACGGTGCTGCTTATGTGGGCGACTTCCGCGCGAAAGGCTACCTTGGCGAGGCGCTGTTCAACTACCTTGCACTGCTCGGTTGGTCGCCCGGTGGTGACCGCGAGCTGATGAGCCGTGATGAGATGGCGCGGCTATTCACCTTCGACCGCGTGCAGTCCTCCGCCGCGCAGTTCGATCTCGTAAAATTGCTCTGGATGAACGGCGAGTATATGCGCGCGCTGCCCCGCGAGCAACGCGAAGCCGCCTGCCGCGCCGTGCTCCAAGAGCGTGGTTTGTGGAACGACGCGTTGCCTGCCGGCTATCTCGGCCGCGTGCTTGATGCAATGGCCGAGCGCATCAAGCTGTTCACCGACATCGCCGACGCGGGTTATTTCTTCACCGAAGATTTTGCGTTCGATGAAAAGAGTGTACAGAAGCGGCTGCTCAAGCCCGGCGCGCTGGAGTTGCTGGCGGCGACACGCACAGTCTATGCCGGCATGGCGGATTTTTCCGCGGCGGCGACCGAAGCGGCGCTACGCGAACTGGCGACGGCGCGCGGACTGGGCATGGGCGATCTTGTCCATCCGGTCCGCGTCGCGATCTCCGGCACCGCCGTCGGCCCCAGCCTGTTCCATATGCTGGAAGTGTTTGGCAAGGATCGCGTGCTCCGCCGCATGGACAAAACGTTAGAAAAGTTTGGCCACAGATGAGCACGGATTTTCACCGATTGATAAATCCGCGTCATCAGCGTAAATCTGCGTCAAAAAAATGAATACAGGACTGCTCCATAATCTGACGTTTTGGTCGGGCGTAACGGCGTGGGTGCTGGCCCAAATGATCAAAGTGGTGCTGAACACGGCACGGACGCACCAGTTCGACTTCCGCTTTCTCTACAGCCCTGGTGGCATGCCCAGCTCGCATACCGCTGCGGCATGCGCGGTGGCCACGTCTGTCGCCGTGCTGGAAGGATTAGGCAGCACGATTTTTGCGGTGACGCTGCTGATCGCCTTCATCGTCATGTACGATGCACAAGGCGTCCGCCGCGCCGCCGGCCAGCAGGCGCGGATTCTCAACCAGATGTTTGAGGCACTCCGTACGCACCACCGTTTGCAGGCGCATACGCTGGCGGAATTGCTCGGCCACACGCCGCTGGAAGTCTTCGCCGGTTCACTACTCGGCATCGCGGTTGCGTTGCTCATTCACGCCTACGCGGTGTAATCGCGACCTTTTCCAAACCTTGGAAACACGCACACCTGTGCTATGCTGCGGCTGTGAAACGATTGCTTTTTATCGGCTGGCTCGTGTTGACGCTCGTCGGACGCGGGGCTACGCCAGACGTTGATCACGACACGCTCTATCAATTTTCGACGATCCCGGTGCTGCTCGCCGGGCTTTATGACGGCGAGTGGACCTGTGGTGAGGTTCGTCAGCACGGCGACCTCGGCCTCGGCACCTTCGATGCGCTCGATGGCGAAATGGTCGTACTGGATGGCCATTGTTACCGTAGCGGTAGTCACGGCAAAGCCATGTTGGTCAGCGACGCCGAGAAGACGCCGTTCGCCTGCGTCACGTTTTTTGAGCCTGATTTGCTCGTCAGCAACATGACGGTCGGCAGTTTGAGCGAATTCACCGCCGCCTTGGATCGCCAGTTGCCTTCGCCCAACGTCTTCTTCGCACTGCGGCTCGATGGCGAGTTCGGTTATATGAAAACACGCAGCGTGCCGCGGCAGACCAAGCCCTATCGCCCGCTGACGGAGATCGTCAAAACACAGCCGACCTTCGAGTGGCGTAATGTGCGGGGCACATTGCTGGGTTTCCGTTGTCCGGCGTTTGCCAGCGAACTCAACGTGACGGGCTGGCACCTGCACTTCATCACCGCCACCCGCACCGGCGGCGGACACGTCCTTGATCTGCGGCTGACCAACCAGACCGCCGCGCTCGACATCACGCCCGCTTTCCGTGTGACGCTCTCCACCAACGTCGCGTTTCTCAAACTCAAGCTGGGTGCGGATTCGTCGGACGCGGTCAGGAAGGTGGAAAAATGAGCACTCTGCCTATCGGGGCGCAGCTTGCCGCGCCCGCCGCTTGGCGCGGCAATATCCACGGGCGCACGCAAGGTGTACCCCGACAGTTCATCTGGATTTTTCTGATCGCCTGCTTGGCTTGGCTGCCGCTCGGCGCCGCCGAGCGCGTCATCAGCCTCGCGCCCAGCTTGACGGAAATGATCTGCGCCATCGGCGCGGCGGATCAACTCGTCGGACGAACCAGCGCCTGCGATTATCCGCCCGAACCGCTCAAGGCCGTGCCAGTCATCGGCGGCTTCGGTGCGCCTTCGCTGGAAAAATTGGTCGCGCTACAACCCACGCTGATCGTGGATATCGCGCTGGAAGATGAGGCGCTTGGCGGGCAGATCAAACGCCTCGGTTTGCGCCGGGAGCGGATTATCTGCCGTACTTTGGACGATATTCCGGCGGCGCTGCGGCGGCTCGGCAGTTTGCTGCACCGCGAAGTTGCTGCGGAAGCGCTGGCCACACAACTGACCGCAGGCATCGCCGCCGCACGGCAGGCCGCCACCGCGCAAAAAAACAAGCCGCTCGTCTATGCCGAGTTTTGGCGCGATCCGCCGATGACCTGCGGCAAGAAAACTTTTCTCGCCGAGCTCATCACACTCGCCGCCGGCGAGAACCTCGGTGACGCTGCCGCGCGCGACTATTTTCCCGTCTCGGCCGAATGGGTAGTGGCGCGTCGCCCGGACATCGTGTTGTGCCTCTACATGGCCGATGAGAAAAAGTTGCCCGAACAGATGGCCAGTCGCCCGGGCTGGAACACGTTACCGGCGGTGAGAAATAAACATGTGTACGGCGGCTTCGACAACAACTTGCTGTTACGGCCCGGCCCGCGCGCTCTCGAAGGGCTGCGGCTCCTCCAAAATTGCTTCCAAGCGGCGACGCGTTAACTGGAGCCGGGACGTCTTCGTCCCGGCGCGAGGACGCGCTGGCTCTGACGCACAAAAAAACACGGAGCAAAATCGCTCCGTGTTTTTCCACCGAAAATGGGCGCGTTATCAGGCCGTTTTGGGCGGCTCGGGCTTCTTCTCGTCTTCGGCTTTTTTCTCTTCGGGCTTCTCGGCCTCGCCGCGACCTTTTTTGAATTCATTCAAGCTCTGGCCCAGCGATTTCGCCAGCTCCGGCAGCTTCTTGCCGCCAAACAAGAGCAGCACTACGATCAGAATCAGGGTGATATCCCACGCACTAAACATGGCTACACAGGGTGTCATTACTTGCCTCCGCTTACAGTGTTTTGATATTTCACGATCATTATTTCCACACGATCACCCGGCTGGGGATGACCACTCAAAATGTCCGCCGTCAGCCACGCCGGGCGCGCCGGACCGCCCACCCGCAGGCGGGCAACTTCGTTCGTGCCGCGCCAGACTGTGGCCTCTCCAACCGTGGAAATCAAGCCCTTTGCACGCAGCACCACATAGCCTTGCGCGGCGTTTACGGACGCCACCTCGACCCACACGATGACCGGCTTGGGGTGTGCCGGCGCGTTGGTCGTGGTGGTCGCCGCTGGCGTGGTGTCCGCCGGTAATTTCGCGCTACGGCAGCCAGCAAAGAAAAAGAGGCAGAGGAGACAACCACGGAACACACGGAAAGGCACGAAATCGAGCACGCTTCTTTTTCCCGTGTTCTTCCGTGGTTCCATTTTAATCTTTCAGCCAGCGCCGGAGCGGGCATTTCTCGCATAACGGACGAGGACGACAAAAATTTTTGCCGAGCGCAACAATTAATGCGTGGTATTCATTAAACATGGTCACATTGCACGGCAGTTGTGCCGTGAAAAGCGCTGCAATCTCGTCATAGGTCGCCTTGGCGCTGATCCAGCCATGCCGATGCAGGAAACGCCGCGTATAGGCATCTACGACGAACACGGGCCGCTCCGCCGCATAGAGCACGATGCTATCCGCGGTCTCCGGGCCGATGCCCTTGACCGCCAGCAACGTCGCGCGCAGTTGCGTCGCCGGCAGCGCCAATAATTTTTCCAACTTACCGCCGAACTCTCCCACAACCAGCGTCGTGAACGCACGCAGCCGGCGCGCCTTGACGTTGAAATAGCCCGCCGGACGAATCCACGCGGCGAGTTGCGGCAGCGTCGCGGAATGCAGTACGGGCAAATTGAGCGCACGCGCCTTGCGCAAATTTTGAATGGCACGCTCGACGTTCGTCCAAGCGGTGTTCTGTGTCAGGATCGCGCCGACGCAAATTTCCAGCCGCGTCCGCCCCGGCCACCAATGTTGCGGACCAAATTCATGCAGCAGCGCACGATAGATGGGGCGTAACGGCGGTGATGCGGATGGCTTCAAGTTCAAACGTCAATACCAAGGATTAAGACGGGGATATCAATATTGGAGACACCACGCTTCTCCAAGTCCCAGACAAATTGCTCGAAACAGCTGACGCCACTGCTCATTTCCTCCGCAAGGGATTTGACCGGGACGATCTCAATTCCAGCATCAATAAAGGAGAGGTTTTTAAAAATCGTCATTTTTGCCGCAACATTGTAGACCATGAATGAATACTTTCCGAACTGAACCTCAACCCCCAGCTTGCGCTTGACGAAATCCATCTCACGAAAGGCGCCTTTCTGTAATTTTCTTGCCTGATAACCATCAGAATAAAAAGCCACAGAGTAGTCACAAGCCACCCGTACGGAATTCCAACCTTGAGGATGTAAAAGTAGTTTGAATTGCTTGTTCAATTTTTTCGGCGCGTAGAGCATTTTCCCGCGCATAGTCTTTTCTTTGCTTTTCTTGGTTTTACACTTTGAAGCATCAATTGCACCAATGCACCGAGTGATCTCCTCCAAAAGCTCTGGATACTTTGCCCGCACAACTTTTTCACCACCATTAAACGAATACATGCCGGCGATTTTCATGCCCCCTTCTCTCCGATCAACCATTGTTGAGGAATCTGCGAAACTTTTTCTCTACCTGTTGGCTGATAAACCGGTTTGCCTAGCGGGCGATAAGGCAACTCGCCAGAAAAAAGCATTTCCATGCGTCGTTTCGCCTCTTCAATATATTTTGGTTCGCGATCACATCCCATGGCTCGGCGGTTATGCCGAACAGCCGCAAGAAGCGCGGAACCAACGCCGCTAAAGGGGTCAAGAACCCACTCGCCTTCTGCAGTCAGAGCAAGCACACAACGTTCAACAAGTTCAATCGGGAATTGACAGGGGTGAATTGTTTTTTCTGGATGGTTCGCTTTTACATTGGGAATATTCCATAGGCCCGTTTCCCATTCTTTGGCCATAAACCTCCACACATCGCTGGGATTTTTGCCGAGCGGGTTACCCGAGGGCAACCCATATTGAGGACCGGGCCGAAAATTCGTTTTGCCGGGATATTTCGATGGCACACGAACGGAGTCTAGATTAAACGTATATTCATCTGTTTTTGTAAACCAAAGCATGGTCTCATATCGCCCCGAGAAGCGAAGCGAACAATGTAACCCATGTTCAAAAGTCCAAATAATCCGATTACGAAGATGAAGTCCCATTTTTTTAAATAGCGAATAAAAATAGATATCAAGGGGATAAACCTCACTCGCATCAACATAGTTGCCAACCTGCCAGCAAAGCGACCCATGGGGAGAAAGAACACGAACAAGCTCTTTTAGGATGGGGTCGAGCAGTTCAAGATAATGCTCGAGTCGCGTTTGCGTCTCGTATTCTTTCCCGACGTTATATGGTGGTGATGTAATGATCAAGGAGGCAAAGCCGCTTGGACACTTCGCGAGTGTTTCGCGCGCGTCGCCCAAAGCAAAGACAATATCCGCGGACTCGTTATATTCGTCGGCTATGATTTTTTCTTCGTCGGAAAAAAGCGAATAAGGTCGTTTTTCGATTTTCATTTTCCAGGCCTTGGTTTACGCGTCTAAACCTTGAGTATAGCGTAGCGTATTTTCCAGGGCTTGGAAAGCGCGCCATTATGGTTTTCCAAGCCTTGGAAAACCATCACTTGGCCGGAGCGGCGAGCGTGTCGAGATAGAGGTTCAGCGCCGCGATTTCGTTGGTGGTGCCGACCAGCGGCGGCATGAAGGCGTGGTAGGGCGAGTCGTCTTTATTTTCGTGGAGCAGTTTGAGCAGATTGCCGAGACCCGCGTGGTCGCGTCCGGCAAGCAGCGTACGCATCGCACGATAGCCGTTCATGGTGTGGCAGGCCATGCACTGGCCGCGAAACATCAGTTCGCCGCGCGCAAGCATCTGCGGTTTGTAGTCCGGCGCGTTGGTCGCGGCGGTGCCTTGCGCATCGAGCGCGGCCCACGCGGTGCGCTCGGCAGCGCGTACCCAAGGTGAACGAGCAAGATAGCCGGCGGTGTTATCCGCGGCCACTTCCCGCAGGCGGACACCGTTGGAAAACATGTGCTGGGTGATGACGAAGGGCTTGCGCAGCATCTCGCGCACCATCTCGGTGGACATGATCGCCGCCTGCGCCAGCACGACGATCGTGATGGCCGCGCCGAGCTTGAAGTCCAGCGGATTGCGGTAGGCGAGCAGGTAAACGATGACCAGCAACGTCGCCACGGACAGGACGAGCGTCAGGCTCATGCGCGTGACGACGGAGAAGACGCCCTGGCCGATGGTGGAAAAGCCGAGTTCAAGGATGTGGCGCTGCACGGCGGGAACCTGCCAGAGATACCACGCGCCGGCGAACGGCAGGAGGATAAACGTGGGCACGAGCCAGCGTGCCGACCAGCGGATCAAATCGGTTTTGAGGCGCGGCTGCGCGGCGCCGTCAATGCGGCTGGCGGTGACCAGCGCGAACACGCCGCCGAGGCAGATGCAGATCAGCGTGCGAATCAGCAGGCTCGGCCAATAAGTGGGGTTGAAAAACGCGTGCCAGAAGACATGGATTTCCTGGCCGGAGCCGGCGACCGCCAGCCATGTTGTGCCGGGCGTGAGCATGAAGCACAGGATGCCATTGATGAGCACCAGCGTGAGCCACGCCACGATGCCATAGAGCCAGCCAATCGCAATGTGCAGCGCATCGGAGACGCGATCCCATGTGTAGTAATAAATCGCAATGGTGGTCAACTCGACGAGAAAGATGACCCATTCCATCGCCCAAGCGAACACAAAATAGTGGATCAGCGTGCTGGTGGCTTCGGGATTGGCCAGTCCGATGGAGAACCAGATGCCGACGCCGGTGACGGTGCCGAATACGCCGGTCAGGATGAGGAAGAACTTGGAATGCTTTTTGATCACCGCGCGCCATTCGCGGTCGCCACGGCGCGCCGCCAGCATTTCGGCATAAGGCAGATAGAGGCCGCCGCCGATGGCGAAATGCGAGATCAGCACGTGAAAGATCGCGATGATGGCGATCACTAACTGGCTGCCGATGATGGGCACTTCCCAAACAGGATAGTTCATAAGCTCACTTCAAATCGAAATAACCAAAAATGGTCAATGCAACCAAACCGGCCAACATGAACAGCCCGAAATAGGTGATGGCGCGACCGCGGCGTCCGCCGGTGGTTTCCAGATCGAACAGCGGAACCAGCGCCCAGAGCACCATGCCGATGGTGAACAAACCGATACCCGCGACTTCGCCGCTGACGCCGGGCAGGAAACGGCCCACGACCTTGAGCAACTCGAACTGACTCATGAAATACCATTCGGGATGGATGCCGATGGGCGCGGGCTTGATCGGATCGGCTTGCGGGCCGAGTTGCCAGGGATAAAACGCCGCGAGTAGCGCGAGCACGTTGATCGCGATCAGCCAGACGGCCAAATCTTTCAGCATAAAATTCGGGAAGAACGGAATCGTTTTGCGCCCCGCTGCCGGTTTGAGCCGTTCGGCAGGCGGCAGAGCGTTGCCGTGCTTTTGAATCAGGAAAAGATGAAACGCGAGCAGCGGAATGAAGAGCAGCGGCAGCACAACCACGTGCAGCGTGAAGAAGCGTTGCAGCGTGAACTCATTCACCTCCGGGCCGGCGCGCACGATCTTGCTGATGATGGGCTCCACCCCGGGTATGATCCCGGGAATTGAGAGGCCCACTTTCGTGGCGAAGAACGAAAGTTCGTCCATCGGCAGCAGATAACCGCTGAAACCGAAGACCATGCACAGCGCCAGTAAACCCAAGCCGGTCCACCAGCCGAACTCGCGCGGTTTTTGATAGGCCTTCATGAAGAACACGGAGAACATGTGGACGAGCACGGCCGCGACCATCAGGTTTGCCGACCATGCGTGCAGCGAGCGGATGAGCCAGCCGAAGTGAATTTCGTAGGTGATCTCGCGCACCGAGGCGTAGGCGTCCGGGCCGGGCCGATAATAGATCATCAACAGAATGCCGGTGACCACTTGCACAAGGAACAGGCATAACGAAATGCCGCCCCAATAATACCAGAACGTGTGTTTATGCACCGGCACGGTCTTGGCTCGCGCGTGCTCGATCACCGGATCAAGGTCGAGTCGTTCGTTGACCCAGCCATAGACCGCTTGCCCTATTTTTTTGAGATCAGGCACGGGAAATCACCACCTTCCCGGTGAGCGCCTGCACTTTGAACGCCATCAATGGCTTCGGCGGCGGACCGGAGACGTTGGCTCCCGTCCGCGCGTCATAAATCCCGCCGTGACACGCGCAACGAATCGCATTGTGCTCCGGATCGAATTGCACCGTGCAACCCAGATGAGTGCAAACGGCGGAGAGCGCTGTCCAGGTGTCATCGTCGTGGTGCAACAAAATCGCCGGACGCCCGGCGAACTTGAACATCAGCGCGGCGTGACGCGGCAATTTATCCGCACCGTCGAGCGCCACTTCTTTGACCGCCGCCAAAAGCGCCGCGCGCTCGGCCGGCGTGGCGAGATAGCGATAGAGCGGATAGCCCAGCGCCGCCGCGTAGGCCGCACCCGCCACGGTCATGCCGGCCTTCACAAACGCGCGCCGCGTCAACGGCGGAACCGGTTCGGAAATGGATTCTGGATTGTTCACTTCGTTATCTCCGTCACCGGTTTGGCCCGCGCCATCACCGCGATGAGCCAAACGGTAAGAGCCAAACCAACGACCAGCAGCGCGCCAAAAATAAGCAAGACTTGCAGATTCACTTCTACCGGCTGGTTCCAAAGATTAAAACCCTTGAGCGCCAGCGTCGTGTCGCGCAGGCCATCGCGGAAGATCACCGCCAAGGCATCCGCCACAATCGCCAGCAGCCCCACTACCACGGTCAGCGCCACGGGCAGCGGCCCTTTGCGCCCCTGCGCCAGCAAACCCAGCAAAGCGAGCAACGCCGCCACCGCCAACCAAGCCAAGCCCACCTTGGAAAAAATAGCGCCGGCCAGTATGCGCTGCGCCACCGCGCCCGGCTGATTCTGCCAGACCCACCAACCAGCGCCGCCCCAGAGCGGAGCGAACAACAAGGTCAGACGCCCGCCGTGCGTGACAAAAAAACGTTGCCGTTCCGCGCTGAAAATCCGGCGGCGGCCGACCACCATCAACGCCGCCCCGGTAATCGTCAGGCCACCCAGCATCATAAACACCCAGCGCGGCAACGCGGTGGGATCGTGCGGCGGCAGCGCCGTCCCGCCCGGATGCGCGCGATACAGCTCCAGCCAAACCTCGGGCCGAATCATCAACGTCATGTTGGTCACGTAAATTTTGGCCACGCTCAACGCGATCAGCAGCGACAGCAGCGCCCAGCCCCACCACGCCCGCCCGCCCGCCGCGCGCTGCGCCATCACGTAGAGCACCGCGTACATCGCGATCACCAGGAAAATGACGCTGATCCAATAGGCGCCGATCAAAATGCTGCTGGTATAAAGCGCCGGGCCATAGAGCACCTGCGTGAACAGCAACGGCGGCACGCCAAGATTAATGACGTAGGTCACGACCACCGGCAGATAGCCGGCGATCTCGTTCGACGCCGCGCGATAGACCGCGTCGCGCTTGAGGAACCCGACCAGATTCCACACAAACGCCACCGCCAGCCCGCCGATCAGCAAGTGCACGGCCACGAAGTGGAGCGAGAGTAAAAGCAAGTGCAGCGCCTTGAACAACCAAACCGGCGCGGGTAGCGGAATAGGATCCAACATGGGAAAAGTTTCGCTCATAAAAAGTGTCGAAAACTATGGCACTCGGGCCATCTTGTCAAGACGACCGACAAAATTTCCCAAGGCTTGGAAAAGCCGGATCGCACGCGGCGGAAAAATTTTCTGCGGTTGCAATCGCACCGCAGATGGCTTTAATTCCCGCGTGCCCATTCAAGTTCAGGCGGGGACCCGCCAACTCGCGGTGACGGCGGACGCGCAGACGACGCTGGCCGCGGCGCTGGACAAGGCCGGCATCCAACTCAATATGCGGTGCGGTGGCGAAGGCGTCTGCGGCGGCTGCCAGGTGCAACTCGGCCCGGGCCACTATTGCATCAATGGACACGAACTGGCCGTGCCGCCCGGCGGACGGCACGACGCCCGGGCGTGCCAGACCCGCGTGCTGAACGGTTCCGCTGAAATCACCGTGCCGTCGGCGTCGCTGGTGGAAACCAACGGGCAAATCGTCGCCGATTTCCAAGCCTTGGAAAAGTCAATCCGCCCGGTTTTGCGACAGGCGCTGCTGTCCGTTCCGCTGGCTACCCAGGAAAACGCGCATCCCGACTGGGAACGACTGCGTGATGCGTTGCAGGCGTTACACCCGGCGCCGCACGAAATCGGAATTGAGGCGTTACGCGAGTTGCCGGCGGCGTTGGCGGGCGGCGGGCCGTTGGCGGTAACGCTGGCCCACACGCGGGCAGGCGGGTGGGAGGTGTTGCGCGTGGCAACGGCGACGCCCGCCGCACCGCCGTTGGCTGCGGCGGTGGATCTTGGCACGACGACGGTGGTACTGGTGCTGGTGGACCCGGCGAGCGGCCACATTCTGGCGCGCGCCTCAAAATATAACCAACAGATTCGTAAAGCCGATGACGTGGCTGCGCGGATTTCGTTTTGCCGCACGGCCAAAGCACTGCATACGCTGCAAGATTTGGTGATCCGGCACACGATCAATCCGCTGCTGGAAGAGGCCTGCGCGCAGGCCGGTGTGGCGCCCGATCGCGTGTTGCATTTGGCTGTGGCTGGTAACACGGTGATGTCGCATCTCTTCCTTGGTCTTTCGCCCGACAGCATCGGCCGCTTGCCCTTCCACGGCGTCCGTTACACGCACCCGGTTTATCGGGCGCACGCTTTGGGTTTGACGATGCAGCACAGCGGACGGGTGGACGTGGTGCCGGCGGTGGCCGGTTATATCGGCGGCGACATCGTCGCCGATATCCACGCCGCGCACCTGCTGCGCCGCAATGAACCGGCGGTGCTGGTGGATATCGGCACCAACAGCGAAATTGTTTATACGGAAAACGGCCAGCTTTGGGCGTGCGCCACCGCCGCCGGCCCCGCGTTCGAGGGCGCCGGCCTGCTCCACGGCCGCCGCGCGGCACCCGGCGCCATCGAGAGCGTGCGGATTGGCCCGCAGCTTGCCATCGCGTATGTCGTGATTGGCGGTGGCAAGGCGGCAGGCATCTGCGGATCGGGGATCATTGATTTTCTCGCCGAAGGTTTCCGCTGCGGCCTGATCAACGCGCAGGGCCGTTACGACGTGGAGCGGCTCAAGCGACACGACCGCTACGCGCACATTCACATGCGGCGCGGCAGTTCGCACGCCTGTGTGCTTGTGCCCGCGGCGGAGTCGGCGACCGGTCACGCGCTGGTCGTCACCGAGAGCGACATCGCGCAAGTGCTCAAGGTCAAGGCCTCCACCTACGCCGGACTGAAAACGCTGCTGCACCAGAAAGGCCGTGCGTTGCACGATATTCCGCGCATCGTGCTGGCCGGTGGTTTTGCGCGGCACATCAACGTGGCCAATGCCATTACGCTCGGTCTGCTGCCCGATGTGCCGCTGGATCGTTTTGAGGTGCTCGGCAACGGCGCGCTCGCCGGCGCCTATCTCGCGACGATGGATGTGGATGCATTAGCGGCGATGGAAAATATTGCCCGGCAACCGCACGTGGTTGAACTCAACCGCACGGCAGACTTTGAGGATAATTTCATTGATGCGCTGATGATTCCAAATCTGAACACCAAAGAGTTTCCTTCGGTGAAGATTTAGACGGGATAACAGGATTTACAGGACAAGCTTTTCATCCTGTCCATCCTGTAATCCTGTCAAACAAAATCATGAAATTAAAGCTGATCAGTTGTGAAATTTTCTTTCGTGAGGTTTGCACCCTCGCCGCGCGGTCACCGCACCGGATGGACGTGATGTTCCTGCCCAAAGGCCTGCACGACATCGGCGCCCAGCCGATGCTGGAGCGCGTACAGGCTGCCGTGGATGCGTGCGGCGGCGAAACCTATGACGCCATCCTGCTCGGTTACGGCCTCTGCAACAACGGCCTTGTCGGTTTGACCGCCCGCGCCATGCCGCTGATCGTGCCGCGCGCCCATGACTGCATGGCGCTGTTTTTTGGCAGCCGCCGGCGCTATCAGGAATATTTCGATCAGCATCCCGGCACCTATTTTTTCACCACCGGCTGGCTGGAGCGCGGCGAAGACGCAGGCGGGCTGAGGCAGCTTTCCATCGGCCACCAAATGGGCATGGACAAAACCTTGGGGCAACTCGTCGCCGAGTATGGCGAGGACAACGCCAAATTTCTCTACGAAACGCTTTGCGCGCCGCCGCAGAACTATCGCCAATGCACGTTTATCGAGATGGGCGTTGAACCCGATGGCCGCACGGAGCAAGCCGCGCGCGCGCGCGCTGTCGAGCGCGGGTGGAATTTTGAAAAAATACCCGGCGACCTGCGGTTACTCGATCGCTTGCTCAACGGGCCGTGGAACGACGCCGATTTTCTCACCGTGTCGCCCGGTCGGCGCATCGTGGCGCGTTACGACGACGGCGTCATCGCGCTCGAATAAACCATTTTTCCAAGGGTTGGAAAAAGTGACGCGTTTGTTTCCCCTGCCGGCAGATACACTAGTAAGTGTACTACCCCAAGCGGACGGGTACACCTAACGGTTGTTGACGCTAACAACCCCCGCAAGGAGACCCGTCCGTGAAGAAAGCCTATACGCCGTTGACCGAAAAGGAACGCCAAGAAGTCGCCCGTACCCGGTTGCTGGGCTGGAGCAGCCGCGCGATCGGGCGCTGGTTGTCGCGCGCGCACCCCGCAAGCTGGCGGCGGCTCAGCTACGGCAAACGATCCGTGCGCAACTGGCCCTCGGCTGGTTGCCGGAAACCATCGCCGGGCGGTTACAGATCACCCTGCGCAAAGACTTGCCCCACGCCGCCAACCCCTTCCTTTTTATCGCCAATATGACCCAATGTTATTGTTAAATGCTATAGCCACCGAATATTGTTTGTGATGATCTATCTCTTGGCGATCATCTCCTTTCCGGGTTAGGGAGGACCATAGTCGGCGGAGATTATACGAATCTGCCTGCTCATCTTACCTTGGAAAACGGACAGATCGCACACTTCATTTACTCGATCAGTTATGGGCTTGATTGATAGTTGAAGTCTGGTTTGGCTACAATAACTGGGCCACCTACCCTATAACCGCGCAGCTTTATAATAACTCCGGCAGACGGATCGTTCCACTCCGGCATGGCTAATGATTTGTCGCCGATACAGATATCGAGTTCACCTTCATCGGAAATATTCGTTACACGCTGTCGAACAAAATCTTCTTCAATATTGTCTCCATTATCATCCCGATCCCAATCTGTCCCCGAAACTCCGCCATCAAAATAGAGGTCGGCCTCACACTCGGACGGCATACTCACCTCGTCAATGGTGGCAACATAGCTATAGCTTCGGGCGCACCACGCGATTGCCTGCACTACAACATTACCATTTTCATCAGTGTAGCTATAATCTAACGCTCCATAGGTTTCGCAATATGGCCCATCCGTACTTTCTGCTGATGTCGCGTTGAAATCGTCCTTGGCCTTGTCCCGTGCAATGGTTAAATCGGTTTTGTCTTTACTCGTATCATCCCAACCGAATCCGCCGCGCGCGTTTTTTTCGCCCCGCGAGTCCCAACTACAGTCCAAGATGGGCCATTTGAGCAACGATAATACCCGTTGCAAGTCTTGGCTGCACCACAACCCCACACGATCTCCATTTTGGCGCCAACTCGTGGCATCACTACCTATAGCCATCTTGAAGATGCTCTCGTCACCCGATAGCTCCCACGTGGGGATATGGTCAACACCGACAAATTCACCACCGGAGGCCTTGGTGTGATTAGCATAATGGGGGATCAAGCGCTCACTCGCCCCTTGCAGTTGCCCAATCAAATTCGCATTCAACGGAAGGCCCGCCAACGAATTCGTGTCCAGCACCGCCGTATAGGTCACTTTCAGGCACCGTGGGGCGTCGGCTGAAGGGATCGTGCAGGTTTGGCTCGCCGTG
>SCQF01000032.1 GCA_004321905.1 Verrucomicrobiota bacterium
TCGAAAAAATCTTGGGACGTGATAACCCGCCTTTTTGCGTAAAGTGCTGCCTCTATCTGCTCACATCGTTTTTAACCAATGATAGCAGGCTTAACCGCATATTCATTGATTGATATTGATTTCATTGAGTGGAAAAAACGAGGGTGCAAAAAGTGCCTTTTTGGGTTAGGAATCCAGCGCTCTGTCCAACTGAGCTACCGGGTCAGCCGCGCGCATGATACGGCGGCGCGGACGCCGCCGGCAAGCCCGACTTCAGTATGGAGTAATCAGGTAGGTTGCAAACTTTCGGCGACAACTTCGGCAATGTCGCGGACCTTGACCGTGCCGGCCCCTCTGTCTTTCAGGCCGTCCTCAAACATGGTGAGGCAATAAGGACAGGAAACGCAAATGGTTCCGGGTTCGGCGGTCAAAGCTTCCGTCACGCGGTTGTTGTTGATGCGTTCGCCGGTGTGCTCTTCCATCCACATACGTCCACCGCCGGCGCCGCAGCAGAAGGCATTCTTTCCGTGGCGCGTGAACTCCGCCGGACGGTGACCGGTCGCGGCGTGGAGCACATGGCGCGGCGCGGCATAGATGTCGTTGTGGCGTCCAAGATAGCAGGAGTCGTGGAAGAGGACTTTACCCAGATCGGATACTTTTCGAAAAAGTTTCAGTCGCCCTTCCGCCAGCAGGTTTTCGATGAGTTGGCTGTGATGGATCACCTCGACCTCCAAGCCGTATTGCTGGTAGTCGTTCTTGAGCGTTGAGAAGCAGTGCGGACACTGGGTGATGATCTTGGTCACACCCTTGTCCTTGAAGAGTTTGACGTTCTCGGTGGCCATCCGGTCGAAAACGAATTCGTTGCCCAAGCGCCGCACGCTATCGCCACAGCATTTTTCCTCTTTGCCAAGCAGCCCCCACGATATTCCGGCGTGGTCAAGGATGGTGGCCAAAGCAACCGTGACGTGTTTAGCGCGCGAGTCGAAAGCCCCGGTGCAGCCGACGTAGAAAAGATATTCGGTTTGTCCGGCGACAAACGGTTTTGCGTTCAGCAGGGCAGCCCATTTGACCCGTTCGGCGGGCGCAATACCCCACGGATTGGAACGCTGTTCCATATTTTCAAAGAGGTTCATCAGCTCTTCGGGGAAGAATGACTTCATTTCCACCAGATGCCGGCGCATCTTGATAATCTTCGGCATCTGCTCGATCAAAACCGGACATTCTTCCATGCAAGCACCGCAGGTGGTACAGGCCCAGATGGTTTCGAGGGTGTTGGTGGCTTCGGCCTCGTCGCCGATCAACGGCACGGTGGGTGCAGCGCCGGATTTGAGTTGCGCCGCGTTGGCCAGCAGATTGCTTTTGATCGCATGAATCACCTGTCGGGGATTCAACGACTTGCCGGTGGCTTGGGCCGGACAGGCGTTCTGGCAACGACCGCACTCCGTACAGCTAAAGCTGTCGAAGAGGTCTTTCCACGTGAAATCCGTGACAACGCCCGCGCCGTAGGAATTCCCTACCGCAAATTCCTCGCGGGGCTGGACGCTGGTCGAGTCGAGATTTTTGAAGAAGCAGTTGGGGATGGCGGTCAGAATGTGCATATGCTTGCTGTGCGGCAGAAAGCAGATGAAGGCGAGCAGCACCACCGCGTGGAGCCACCAAAAAAAATTACCCCACGCCGCGAGGCTGGCTGATCCGGTCAATAGCGAGGCCACAAAGCGGGAGACGGGGGCCGCGTCGCCATGTTCGAGGCCCAGCGCAATTCTGACGCCGCCGAGACCGAGATAGGCGACCATGAGCAATGCGATAAAAGAAAGAATCAAGAAACCTTCAAAACTACGGCCTTTCACATAGGCACTATCGAGATAGTTGGGCTTGAAGAACAAGCGCCGCCCCAGCGCAATGACCACGCAACCCAAGGTGAGGACCGAGACGATATCGAAGGCCAAGAGCAAGCCCTGATGTAGCGCGGGCGGTAGGAGCGCCAGACTGATATTGGGAAAAACGCCCTGCACCATAAACTCGCCGTTGGCGAGCAGGAGGATGAGGAATGAGCCAAAGAGAATCGCGTGATTGAGGCCGAAGAGTTTGGAGACGACCTTCTTTTGGCCGAAGGCATAGAGCAGCATATCCCCGATGCGCGTCGGCAGGTGGTCAAAACGATTCTCGTATTTGCCGTGGGCGATGAGGCGGATACGGCGCGCGCAACTCCAAACGAAAAAGAGGAGCGCGGCGACCAGCAGGACGGCGAAGATGATGGGGTTGTGTGCCATGGTCAGGTTCCTGATTTATGCTTCTGCTGTTTCAGTTCACGCAGTCGCCGGGTGATGGCCGGCACAACCTGAAACAGGTCGCCGACAATGCCGTAGGTGGCCACTTCAAAGATAGGGGCGTCCTTGTCCCGGTTGATCGCAATAACAATGTCTGAATCCTGCATGCCCACCAAATGCTGGATGGCGCCGGAAATGCCGCAGGCGACGTAGATTTTCGGTCGTACGGTTTTACCAGTTTGGCCCACCTGCCGTTCTTGCGGCATCCAGCCGGCGTCCACGGCACTACGGGAAGCACCGACCACGCCACCGGTTTCGTCGGCCAGTTCTTTGAGCATGGCGAAATTTTCTTTTGCCAGCATACCGCGTCCGCCCGAAACGATGATGTCGGCACCGGCGATATCCACCGTGTCTTTTTGCTTGTCGCTAATGATCTCCAGCACTTTAGCGAGCATGTCCTCTTCTTTCATCGGACATGATTCACGGATAATCTCGCCCGTGCGACCGACCTGTCGCGCCGGCATGGGCATGACGTGCGGACGCACAGTGGCCATCTGCGGGCGGAACTTGTCACACATGATCGTGGCCATGATGTTACCACCAAACGCCGGGCGCGTTTGCATGAGGTTACGCTTGTCATCCACGCCCAGACAGGTGCAGTCGGCAGTCAATCCGGTTCCCACAACGGTGGCCACGGCACCGGCCAAATCGCGTCCGAGGCCCGTCGCGCCCATCAAAATGATCTCGGGTTTATATTTGCCGAGCAAATGACAAATCCCCTTCAAATAACTTTCGGTGCGATAGTATTTCAGGATAGGCGCATCAAGGACGTAAACCTTGTCAGCGCCATAGGCGAAAGATTCCCGACAGAGATGCTCGACGCCTTCGCCCAGAACAATCGCGGCCAAGGGTACCTTGAGCGCATCGCTCAACTCCCGCCCTTTGCCCAGCAGTTCCCACGAAACCTTATGCGGCTCACCCTCGGTCTGCTCAACGAAAACCCAGGCCCCGCGATAGGGCGCCAATTTGGCGGCCAAGGCTTCCGCCTCTGCGTCAACCGGCTTGGTGGTTGATTCGGCGTGAGTGCGAAACTGTTCAAGAATCTTCAATTCCTCAGGCGTGAAGAACATTTCCAACGCATGCGCCGGACAGATTTTCACACACTTCAAACAACCGATGCACTTGGCCTCGATGATGATCGGCTCCCCCGTTTCGGTCATTTCAATGCCGTCAACGGGACAGGAAATCTGGCAGCGCGCGCCGCATGCGATGCACTTCCCCGGCACCAGCCGCGCTTTGCCGCGCGGTCTCTTCACTGGCTTCTTGGCTTCCATAGTGCTTCCGTTTCTCGCGCTCAAAGCGCCAATAAATCCTTGCTGACGAGTTTTTCGATCAACAGCTTGGCTGTGCCGGTTGGATCGTTGACGCCATCGCCCAAAATTTCGCCCTTATCGCGTTGCGGAGAGAAAATCTTGTTTACCCACGTGGGCGAGCCCTTCAGGCCGATGGTTTGCTCGTTGAGTTTCAACACAGAATTATTCCAGACCTTCACCTCGGCCTTAACCGCCGCCAGTCGCATCGGCACGGTGGGATAGCGGAGGCGATTAAGTTCGCGTACCACAGTGAGCAGCACCGGTAACGGCGCTTCGACAATTTCATGCCGTCCTTCGAGCTTACGGCGTACGCGAATCACGCGCTTTTGAAGATCAAGATGCTCAATGCGGTCAACCAGCGTGAGCTGAGTGTAGCCCAGTCGCGTGGCAATGCCGGGGCCGACCTGGGCGGTATCGCCATCAATGGTCTGCTTGCCACAAAAGACGATCGCGACATCATCTTCTTTCTGAAGTTTGCGGATAGCTTCTGCCAAGACATTGCTCGTGGCGAGCGTGTCCGCGCCACCAAACACGCGATCCGAGAGCAGGATGGCTTCATCTATGCCGAGCGCCAGCGCTTTACGCAGCGTGGCTTCCGCGTTGGGCGGCCCCATGGAAAGCGCCACCACCCGTACGCCATGCCGGTCTTTGAGGCGCAGCGCTTCTTCCAGCGCGTGGGTGTCGTAGGGATTGACGATGAACGGAATGCCTTCCCGCACGAGCGTGTTCGTGACCGGATCAATTTGCACCTGGGTCGTGTCGGGAACTTGTTTGATACACGTAATAATTTGCATCGGCGCCTCACGCTAAATGGATTTGCCTGGGCATTGGCCCTGAAAAAAACACGTGGCACTTTAGCGAAGCTCGGTATAGAGGCAAGCGATTTCCGGTAGGGCGAACCCTCTGGATGAGCCGAATACTGCGGCTCCGCCGGAGGCTACCGCTTGCGTTGTCCCCGCGGACCACGCCGCCGCCAGCTTCAGGGCGCAAGCCGTTCGATCTTCCAGCCGGCGTCGGTGCGCGTGTAGCGAAAGCGATCGTGCAGGCGGAACGGACGGCCCTGCCAAAACTCGACAACCTCCGGTACGACCCGGTAGCCGCCCCAGAACGGCGGCAACGGAACCGCCCCACCCTTAAATTTGGTGTCGTACTCGCGGCAGGTTTGCTCGAACTCCGCGCGACTGCCCAGCACGGCACTTTGCTGGGAGGCCCACGCGCCGATGCGACTCCCGCGCGGACGGCTCTGGAAATAAGCGTTGGACTCCGCCGCGCTCGCGCGTTCCACTCGACCCTCGATACGCACCTGCCGAATCAACTCCACCCAGTGAAAAGTCAGCGCCGCGTGCGGATTCGCCTCCAGTTCGCGCGCTTTGCGGCTCTCGTAGTTGGTGTAGATGACAAAACCGCGCTCGTCACAACCTTTGAGCAACATCAGACGCGCAGAAGGTTTTCCGTCAGGCGTAGCGGTGGAGAGACAAACCGAGTTCGGCCAATAGCTGCCCGCACGCTTGGCAAATTTATACCATCGCTGGAACTGTCGGATTGGATCGAGGGCAATGTTTTGCTCGCTCAAACCGCGATACAGTCCCGGCAGCGCGCACAGTTTGGTGATGATGGACATGGCGGAAGCCTCACCGCCGGCGCGCAAGAAGTCAAGCGCTCTTCGGCGGCGTTTTCCAGGGTTTGGAAAATGAACGGCAGGAATTTTCCAAGCCTTGGAAAACACGTCAGCGCGTCGGCACAATCAGCCAATAGGCGCGCGCTTTGTAGCCGGTTTGCCGTGTTTGAAGAAAATCAACCGCTTGTCCGGCAAAAATCTTTCGCGCCCACGCCAGCTTGTCGGCGGGCACAATGATCCCCGCCGGCCGGCGACCGGAGAAGAGATAGGTCACCAGTCTGCGATTGACGGGCAAGGGATCAATCGTACGCCCCAGATAAAAGACGAACGCGCCCGTGTCGCGCTCATCATCGCTCGCGAATCCAAGGCGGCCCTGCGTACCCACGCGCTCCAACACCAACTGTGCAACCGGCCGATAACTTTTGGCATACCCCAACACCGGCAGCACCGCGCCCACATCCACCACCAACAGCGTAATGAGCATCATCAGACCATGCCACGCCATTTGCTGAAATGCGCCCGCGCGCCAGAACCGCACCCACCGTAACAGAAATACAACCGTCAACGACAGCGCCAGCAACGCCATGACCAAGCAGTACCGTGCCGGCCACATCCCCGGCGAATAATCATGGGCGCCCCACGTCCAATGCAATAGATTGGCCGCGATCAAAACGAACAGCACCAACAATAGCAGTACGACCAACGCGCCGGTGGTACCGGCCAGCAACACGCGTTCCCACTTCCGCGCCCCACCGGGTTGCAGCGCATCTTCCAACCACACGCCCGTCATGAGCAGCAGCAACGGCAGAAGCGGCAGGACATAGCAGGAGGTTTTGGCCGCAGACACATGCAGGACAACAATCATCGCAACCAACGCCAACCGCAAAAACACCGCCAACTCACCGCGATAGGCGCTGCCGCGCCGGAACCAACCCACCAGCGCAGCTCCGACCAGCAGCGTCCAGGGCAGGAGCCGCAACGGCGCGCTCTTGAGGTAATAGTAGAATGGTTCCTTGTGCACGAAATAGGGATCGCGTGGCAGGGTGGGATCGCTGAAACTCAAAAAGCGCCCAAATTGATTGTCCCAAAAAACGCCCACCAGATATTCGGCCCCACCTTCGCGCCAAAGCGCAGCGACCCACGGAGCCAACTCCAGCGCGAATATTGGCAGGAACAACAGTGGCAAGCCGAACAACAACCGCCACGCACGTTGCCAGAGCAAAAACAGGCCGACCGAAACCCAGATGAACCCCGGCCCAATCAAACCTTTGGCATAGAATGAACCGGCGGCAACGGCGAGAAAAACAACGAACCGGACTTTACGCCCCGTCGTGGCGGTATAGGCGCGCCAAAACAGCCAGAGCGCGAGTAGCACCGTGAAGGTCAGCGCCGTGTCGGTGAGCACAATACGGGAATAATCCGCCATCAGTTGTGTCGTCGCGCAAAGCAGCGCGGCGATCAGTCCGGCGCGCTCGCGGCCCAACGCGCGACCGAACTGCCAGATCAACAGCAAGGAACCGAAGCCATAAAGTGCTGCCGGCAGACGCACCAAACCTTCGTTGATGGCGCCAAACATGCGGCAAAGCACCGCGCCGGTCCAATGCAACAGCGGCGGTTTTTCCAAGTAGGGAACGCCATTGAGATGCGGCAATGTCCAGGCGCCACTGCGCACCATCTCCGCGATCATCGCGCCTTCGCGCGTATCGTTGGCCGACCACAAGGAATGGTCGAACACCCCAAACAGGGAGAACGCCGCCAGCAAGATCAGCACGGCCCAGCGATCGCGCGCCTTCACATTGAGCGTTGTTTCCATGATCCAGAATCACTCACCAGGGAGGCCGTGGTTCATTCCTTGAATTTAATTTCCACCACTACGGTGTCCGGCGTTCGGGGAAAATCCGTTGGCACAAAGTATTGGTCCATGGGTTTTACTTTCCGCTTCAGATCGGCGGGATCAATGAAGGCCAGGAGCCGTCCCCGGCAACCGCGCGCGACTTCGCGCAACCCTTCGAGCGTCTCCACGCTGCCGCGCCGTTGCGGCTCGGCAGCCATGCCAAAGCCCAATTCATTTTTCACCTGAAACGGGACGTAGGGCCGCTGCGCATAGAAGGTCAGCGCCGGACGATAGTCATAGAAAACGACGAGCTGGTCTTCCGGTTTGAGTTGCGCAGCGACTTGTTTATAGAGGATGGAATTATTGAGATGGATGAAGACGTTGAAGTTAAGCCCGGCCAGCGGCGAAAGGAGCAACGCCAACGCCAGCAGCAGGCTGGCATTGACCAGTAGCACGCCCGCAAAGGTCATCAAGGCGCGGCGCGCCAGCCAGCCAGCCGCGGCCACCGGCACGAAAAGTAGCGCGCTGGCCGTGGCGATCGGCGGCACGCGGGCGGGCGCAAGTTGGAACCAACTCACGCTCCACAACAACACCAACATGACCGCGATGATCCACGCGCCCACCAAGCCCAGCCGCCAAAGCCGACGGTCACGCGGCGTACCGTCGAGCGGCTCAGCCACACCCCAGCGACCGAGCAGCAAGCCCAGCGCCGGGAAAGCCGGCAGGATGTAGCTCATCAGCTTGCCGCTGCTGACAGAGAAAAACACCACCACCACCACCGCCCAGCAGATCAAAAACCGGGTCAGGCTGTTGTGCCGCCCCCACGCCCGAACGGTGGCCCGCACGCCGAACAACGTCCACGGCAGCAACATGGGTGGCAACAGCGCGAGGAAAAACCACCACGGCTCCTTGTGCCCTTGAATGGCGCGCGTACCGGTGAAGCGCGAGAGATGTTCCTCAATCACAAAATATTGAAAGAATCCCGGATTGTGCTTTTCCAACCACCATAGCCACGGCGCCAGAATCGCCACAAAAAGCAACGCCGCCGGGATCAACCACCACGTCCAAAGCCGGGCCAGCCGCCGATCCCAGAGCAGCCAGAGGAACAACGCCGCCCCCGGCAGTACCACGGCCACCGCGCCCTTGGTCATGAATCCCATGGCGCCACACAGCGCGGCCAGTAGCAATCCATTACGTCGCGCCGCCGCGGTCGCGCCCTCGGCATAGGCCTCGAACAGCGCCACGCACACCGCGGTGAACCAAAACACCAAAAACGCATCCGTCATCAGAATCGTATTGCCCGTGAAGATGCCGACCAGCGACAGCATCACCAACAGCGCCGGCACCAGCTCCTCACGCGGCCAATAGCGGCGGATCAACCGCCACGCCAACACCAACGTACCCAGCAGCGGAAACAACAGCGGTACGCGGGCCGCCCAGTCGTGCGGCCCGAACAGAGCCAGCGCCGGCGCGGTCAGCCAATAGCTCAAAATTGGCTTCTCGTAGTAGCGGAAATCCATCATCCGCATTTGCAACCAATCGCCGCGCTGGAGCATCTCCAGCGGAATTCGGGCATAGCGACCCTCGTCGGGATCAAAGAACCCGCGCCAAAACAGGAACAGGCCGTAGCCGATCATCAGCAACACCAAGGCCGCAAAAAGCAGCCGGGGCGAACCCAATTTGTTCTCGTCAGTCATAAAAAATCCATCCGTGCCCGACTCTACCGACGCCGCCGGAAAAGCGCACGAAAAAAGCTTTCCGCCAGCCGCCAGATAGAACGCACTCCACAGCGCAAGCAGGCGCAGATCGTCGAAGGCGTGGAAGCTCTCGCCGCCCAACACCAGCACCGGCGGCAGAGCGGACGGTTAACCGGGACAGGGCCACGAGGTGGGCAAGGCCTTGCGGTGCTTGCCCGTCCTCTGGCGGATTTAGTTTGACGCAGGTGAGCTTGGCTCCATAAATCCGCACGGCCAGAGCGTTTCTGGTAATCATGTAGCGCAGCTGCTGCGAAACAAACGTGATGTTGGCCACGCGCCACGTAGAAGCGGATAACGTACGCTTTCTTTCGCACTTTCAAGTTGGCCGTTCTCCCGGTAGTTGGTGGTTAGGTAAACAACAACCAAACCACAGGAGAGACGGCCATGGCGAAGACGGTAGCGGAAAAGCA
>SCQF01000033.1 GCA_004321905.1 Verrucomicrobiota bacterium
CCGCAGCTTCAGGATGATTTCTTCCGCTTTATATCGTTTAATACCCATGGCCTAGTCTCCCTTCTATGCTCGCCGGAAATCCTATCATTCCGGCTGGCACCGTTTCAGGGGGCTAGGTCACTCCGCCCAAGCACGATTGTTGGCGAACAGTGTCGCAAGCGTTTTCATGGCGTGGAATCTACACGGTTTTCCAAGGGTTGGAAGCAAGTAAACGGCCCTTTTCCAAGCTTTGGAAAAGGGCCGTTACCCACGGTCACTTGCCACAACCGAGAGGCTCAGCGAATCTTATTCGCTTCGCGGCGGCGCTTGACGATCTCTTCGATGATGGCGAACGGCACGGGTTCGTAGTGTTCGAACACCATCGAGAACGAGGCGCGGCCCTGCGTGGAAGTGCGAAGCGCGTTGGCATAGCCGAACATTTCGGCGAGCGGGACCGAACCGCTGACGATACGGAAATCGCCCTTGGCCTCCATCGTCTCGATACGCCCGCGCCGCTGGCAGATGGAGCTGGTGACGGGGCCCATGTACTCCTCGGGCGTGACAACCTCGACGGCCATCACGGGCTCGAGCAGCGTCGGGTTGGCCTTCAGAAACAGCATCTTGAAGCCCGCGCGTGCGGCTTCCTGGAACGCGAAGTCGTTCGAATCCACCTCGTGATAGCTGCCGTCGTAGAGCGTGACCTTGAGGTCCACGACCGGGTAGCCGCCGAACGGGCCGTGCAGCATCGCTTTGACAACGCCCTTCTCGACCGACGGGATGAAGTTCTGCGGAATGTGACCGCCGACAACATCGTTGACGAACTCGAAGCCGGTGCCCGCGCCAGTCGGCTCGAGGCGCATACACACATCCGCGAACTGACCGCGACCACCGGATTGTTTGACGTGTTTGTACTGGCCTTCGACACCGTTGGTAGCGGTCTCGCGATAGGCCACTTCCGGGCGGCCGACCTTGGCCGCGACGTTGAATTCGCGTTTGAGGCGGTCCACGATAATTTCGAGATGCAACTCGCCCATCCCGGAGATGATCGTCTCGCTGGTCTCCTGATCGAACGACACGGTGAAGGTCGGATCCTCGTCGGCGAGCCGGTGCAGCGCTTCGCCGAGGCGTTCGTTATCGCCCTTGGATTCCGGTGCGATGGAGATCGAAACGACGGGCGTCGGGAACTCGATCGCCATCAAGTGGATCGGCTTGTCGGAATCACAAATCGTATCGCCGGTCTTGGTCTCGCTCAAACCGACGACGGCGACGATATCACCGGCATGGGCTTCTTCGAGCGGCTCCTGGCGATTGGCGTGCATACGCAGAATGCGTCCGACGCGCTGCATCTTGTCGCGCGAGCTGTTGAGGATGTTGTCGCCGGCGTGGAGCGTGCCGGAATAAATGCGGACGTAGGTCAGCTTGCCAATATGTTTGTCGGACATGATCTTGAACGCCAGGCCGGAAAAAGCCGCGTTGTCCTGGGGTTCGCGTGTGTTGTTGGGGTCGTTGGAGCAAATGATGGACGCAATCTCGTTCGGCGCCGGCAGCAGCCGAACGACGCCATCGAGCAATTGCTGTACCCCTTTGTTCTTGAAGGCGGCGCCGCAATAGACCGGCACGACGCGCCGCGAAATGGTCGCGCGCCGCAGAATGTCCCAAATTTCCGCTTCGCTGAGGTCGCCGGTTTCAAGGAATTTCTCCAAAAGTTTATCATCTTGTTCCGCGCATTTTTCAACGAGGAACGCGCGCCATTTTTTGGCCTTTTCCAGTTTATCGGCGGGGATTTCTTCCTCGTGGAACTTCCGGCCTTCCGACTCTTCGTCGTAGAAAATGGCCTTCATCTTGGCGAGGTCAATGATGCCCTTGAAATCCTCCTCTTTGCCGATCGGTACGACCACCGGCACGGCGTTCGCGCCGAGTTCTTTCTGGATTTGTTCAAGCACGCCGAAAAAGTCCGCGCCCGTGCGGTCCATCTTGTTGATGAACGCCAGCTTCGGCACGTTGTACTTCTCGCTCTGGTGCCAGACCTGTTCCGACTGCGGTTCGACGCCGCCGACCGCGCAGAACAGCGCGATCGCGCCATCGAGCACGCGCAAACTGCGCTCGACCTCGACCGTGAAGTCCACGTGGCCTGGGGTATCAATCAGTGAAATCTGGTGGCCGTCCCATTCCAGCGAGGTCGCCGCCGAGGTGATGGTGATGCCGCGCTCGCGCTCCTGCGGCATCCAGTCGAGGACGGTCGTGCCGTCGTGGACTTCGCCGAGCTTGTGGGTCTTGCCCGCGAAAAACAGAATGCGTTCGCTGCAGGTGGTCTTGCCCGCGTCAATGTGCGCCATAATGCCGATGTTGCGCACGCGTTCCAATGGATACTGCCTGGCCATAAAAACACCACTACCTTTCTTCTCAACTTGCTTGAACCCGACGGGAAACCAAGAAACGCCACCGCGGCGCCGAACTCGTCCCGAGCTTATAAAGGGCGCGGTATAGTACCTGCCCGCCGCCGCCGCGCAAGGCAAAAAATGATGAGAAAATGATGCAGAAAAATGCGGCGGGCGGCAATCGGGGATTGCGCGGCGCGCGCCGAGGCGCTATATCTCCCGCGCCGGTCACCGGAGGGGTGGCTGAGTGGTTTAAGGCGCACGACTCGAAATCGTGAGAGCTCTTTAACGGGCTCCGGGGGTTCAAATCCCTCCCCCTCCGCCAGCTTGCGCGCGTTGTTTCAACGGATTTTCCAAGCCTTGGAAAAGTGCAACACCGATTTTCCCAAGGGAGTGAAATACCCCGCGGCAAGCCGCGGGGCATCTTCAGCGCAGCTTCAAAGCAAGCTGCGCAGGCCCTTGCCCTAACACACGATGGTGCTGAATGTATTTTTGAATCACCACACTCGTCCT
>SCQF01000081.1 GCA_004321905.1 Verrucomicrobiota bacterium
AAACTCCAGTATTCCATCCTTGCGCACCGCCTGTTCCTTCTCGTCCAGCACCCCGGCGGCGCAACCGGCATCGAGTGTGCCGCGCTTCGCGATGCCCCGGCACAGCACCCGCTCCGCCTCGCGCCGGGTGAGGCCCAGCAGCGCGCGCGCCAGCGTATCCCTGATCTTTCCGTCTGGCGACGGCTGCCCTTCTGCAACGGCGATCTCATCCACCAGATGCTCCATCTCCGCCATATCGGGCGACGGGTAGTAGAACAGGGTCGCGTCCGCGCTCAAATCTTCCGGTATCGATGACGATGCCCCGACGAACACCAGGCTCTTGCGCGTGTGCTTGACCGTCCATATTGCGTCGCGAATCAGGCGCACGATCACCGGCGTGAAGTGCCGGTGCATATCGAGAAAAACATAAATCGCCTCGGCGGGTCCTTGGAAGACATGCTCCAGCGCCTGCACCGGATCACCAACGGTCAGCGGCGCGACTTCCTTTCCCTCGCGGTCGCGCAAACCGAGCGTGGCGCTCCAAACATACAGGTTGATGTCCTTCTTCGCCGACATCGCCTCGCGCACGCGCAGCAGCGAGGCCAGCGCGCGCTCTTCCTCGTGGGTTTGCAGATAGAGCAGCGGAAAATGGGCGCGCAGGTGGACCTCGATGCGGCCCTCGACATGGTTTGCCATCGCGGCGTGGCGCGCCACCGTGCGCAGGTCGGCGACGAATTCTGCCGCGCTCCGGTAGCGCTGCTCCGGGTCTTTCTCCAGCGCCTTGGCGATCACGCGCGGCAGCCGCGCATCGAATGCGCCGGTCGCCAGCGGTGCCAGATTCGGCAAGTCGTAGAGTATGCGGTGTTTCAGAGCTTCTTCGTCCGGCGCGGCGAAGGGCAGCACCCCGGTCAGCGATTCGAAAAAGGTCACCGCCAGCCCCCACAGGTCGGCGCTGCAACCCGCACCATCCCCGAACTGCTCGGGTGCCCTATACCCCGCCGTTCCTGCCCACGCAGCTTTGGAATGTTTCATCAGGCGGGTCAAGCCGAAACCGAGAATCTTCACCGTGCCGTCCGGCTGCACGACGATGCTGGAGGGTCTGATGTTGCGATGCACCGCC
>SCQF01000034.1 GCA_004321905.1 Verrucomicrobiota bacterium
GCCCGCAAGGGCCTTTCATCAAGGGAGGCTGCCGCCTCCCCTGAACTCCTCCGCTAAGGAGCGCCTTCCTCCCCGTGGCAAGCCACGGGGAACCCGGCGCTTCATTCTTGGAAAAAGAAAACGGGCGGATTTCCAAACCTTGGTCGCCTTCGGCGACTGAGGAAACCCGCCCGCACCCATCCCGAATTTTTCAGAATTTGTAGGACGCGCCCGCTTTCCACGTACGCCCGGGCGACGGATAATAACCATCGGTCAGGAAGCCGCGGTAGGCGACGCTCGCGTAATTTTCGTCGGTGACGTTATCCACACCGCCGAACACCTGCAGGCCGGGCAGACACACGGGTGTGTAGCGCAGCAGGAAATCGAGCGTGGCGTAGGCCGCAAGCTCCGGG
Source organism: Verrucomicrobiota bacterium (assembly GCA_004321905.1). Classification (GTDB taxonomy): domain Bacteria; phylum Verrucomicrobiota; class Kiritimatiellia; order CAIQIC01; family CAIQIC01; genus DP16D-bin41. Next base: position 393 of record SCQF01000034.1, read on the forward strand.
CCGATGTTCGTGTAGTCGCCGCCGATGTATTGGCGCGCGACCCAGTTGACTTGCGCGGCGGCGGCCAGATCCCACGGCAGTTGGACCTCGCCACCGGCGGTGACGTGATGATGTGGGACAAGCGGAATATCGTTGCCGTCATTCGCGCCACCGGTGAAACGCGCTTGCGTGAAGGTATAGCTTGCGTTCAATTTGCAGGCGTGGCAGGGCTGATAGGCCAGCGCGGTCTCGATGCCGGCGTGACGCGTGGCGTCAAGATTTTCGTTTTTCAGCGTCACGGCATTATAGGCGATTTCGTCGCGCATGTTCAGCAGGAAGCCGGTGATGGACGCGGTCAGGTTGGTGGCCAAGGCCAGCTCGGTGCCCACTTCATAGTTCGCGCCATATTCGGGATCGAGGTTGGCGTTGAAGGCATCGGTGCCGAAGCCGTAGTAGCTGATCTGCTCATCCACGAACGGATAGCGATAGACCATGCCGGCGCGCGCGAAGAGTTTCGAGCGTGGATCGAGTTGATAGAGCAACGAAACATCGGCGACGTTGGCGTGGTGTGTCTTGCCGTCATCGAAGTTGCCACCCATCGCCGGCGAAATATCGGCGCTAATGCGCGCCTGTTCACTGCGCGCGCCAACGCCCACGGTCAGCTTGTCCACCACTTCAATTTCATCGCGGAGATAGACGCCGATCACCCGCTTTTCCACCGCGCCGTTCAGCGTTTCTATGCTGCGGGCGGCGTCGCCGAAGCGCTTGACGGTCAACCGATCGAAGCCCATATCCACGCCCAGCAAGAAGGTGTTGTGGTGCCCGCCCAGATCAAACTCGCTGACCCACTTGGGCAGCAGGCCGAAGCTGTTGATCGTGACATCGTCCCAGCTCATCCAACTGGCCAGATTATCCTGCGCTTCCTGCCGGCCGTAGGTGCCGGCGAGTTCGAGATGGCCGTTGGCCGTAGTGGCGGTCTTGAGGTTGAGATTGAGGGCCAGCGCCGCGGTGCGCGCGTCGTCATTGGTGGTCAGGCTCTGGCGCGGATTGGCGTCCATCTGCGCCTTGGTCAGATAACCCGGCAACTCAAAATCAATGACGTTATAGGCCGCGCCGAGCGTCGCACTGACGCGATCTTTTTGTTCCCAGTCGAGACTGCCGCCGGCACCCCATGCGCGGTAGGCGCTGTGATCGCGGTAACCAGCGGTTTCATCACGCTCGACGTTCGCGGCATAACCTAGGCCGCCGGCATTACCTTGCGTACTGGCGCGGGCGTTGACCGTGCCGTAGCTGGCCACATCGGCGCTGATGCTCGTCACCGGCTGCGTCGTACCTTGGCGCGTGACGATGTTGATGACGCCGGCGTTGGCGTTGTCGCCATAGAGGGCGCTCTGGCCGCCGCGTAACACTTCGATGCGCTCGACGTTCGCCAGCGGAATTTGCAGCCAGTTGATGCTCGCCATGTCGGGCCGATTCAGCCGCTGGCCGTTCAGTAGCACGAGCACGCGGCCGAAACTGTTTTCGCCGAAGCCACGTAGCGCCACTTCGGCTTGCGCCGAATTTCCAGAGAACGAACGGAATTCCACACCACCGATGTTCTTCATCACGTCCACCACATTCGCCGCTCCGGATTTTTGAATGTCTTGCGCGGTGATGATCGAGACGTTTTCCGGCATCTCTGCCGCGGCCTTCCCGGCGCGACTGGCGCGGACGACGATTTCCTCGGCGGGCGCGTTGGTCGCCGGTTGCGCCAACACGACGGCGGCCGGCAGTAGTGCCACCGCAAACAGCATCTGTTTCTTCATGTGTACTCCTGTCTGATCGGTCTTTGCCCCACGGTGGCGCGCGCAAAACAAAAAAGCCTCCGTCCCGATGGGATATCGGGACGAAGGCGTATTTCTTCGTCATGCACTCTCCTGTCGCGGAAGAGTTGCCGCGCCACTCGGCGCAGCCGATGAGTTACCAACTGGGCTCGTCTTCTGGCTTCCAGCTTTGTCCTACTCCCCGGCCTTCCCGCGACGCGCTAGCGCGCGCCACAGTGGCGTCTTCGGGTTTCGCAGCCGGTTACAGCGGCGCGACCGCGTCCGATTTTCACGGACTTCCGTGGGCCCAGTCCTCAATAAATTCTCTGGCAAAGAACCGCGGCGAGCCTAACTTCTATCTCACGATTGTCAAGCGCGCCGGTTTCCAAGGGCTGGAAAAACAACGCGGAATATTTTCCAAGCCTTGGAAAAGTGAAAACGCGCTGAACTCTTCTAATCTGTCATCTCTGCCGCCTGTCGCAGAGCGAGAAAAGCCTCTTTGAGTGCCTGGCTGACGGCGCTATCGGCTTCATGCAGCACGAGTGCCTGATAGTGGTCGAGGAACTCTTTGCGGAGACGGTGAAACAGGTGGAGGAAGTGACGCAGAAAACCGATGCAATCCAGCACGGCGATTTCGACACCACCGGTTTCATCGTATTTGGAGGCCGCATATTCGCGGACTTCTTCGCCTACAGCCTCAGTGGTAATGAAGAGATAGTTCTGAATGGTGTGACCCGACGAAGCAATTTTCTGCAACGCACGATCAATGTCGCCATTAGTCACCGTTTTGTTCTTCATCTCGTAGCTGGTAACGACTTTGTCGTCGCCCATGATAGTGATTTCGACATCGCCAAGAGCGCCGGTTTGTTCGTCGGCGGCATTGTGGGCTGTCAAGTTGAGTACACGCTCGCCGAGTTTTTCTTTGGCCGCTTCATAAGCCGCTGCTACGATCAACACCGGCAAGCGGCTTGCGCCTTTGCAGCCGAGATGTTGGGCGATGAGGTTCACCGTGTCTTCGGAGGAGAGTGGTAGGGCATCGGCTACGCGCCCGACACCTGACAAGAGGGTTTTCAGTCGCGCCTTTCGCACGTCGCGCTCAATCAGCAGAAGACGGATAGATTCGTCCAGAACATCTCGCGCACGGATCCGCCGGGCATGAACGTCATCGAGGATGAGGAGTGCTCTTTTATACATCGCCGCTGGTCGTCCTACCAAGACGACCTTCGTGGTTAGCGTCTGGTCCATGTTCCGCAAGGTTGGCGTAAGAAAAGCGGTGGTCGAGTTACAAGGCAGACTGTGGCGCGTGATAAAGTCACCAGCGAACCGCTCATCGTAAGTGCGACCTGAAAAACAATCCTTGCTGCCGATCTTTGTGTAAGGCTTGCGCGGATCTACTTCGGGACGATGCACTTTGGCCAACATACAGGACAACAGGAGACGAGCACCCGCGCGGTTGCTTGGACAGTTGACGACGGAGGCAATGCATTCGGCAATCTTGGGATCGGAGATGAACGAACGTCCCAAGCGGGATGATACTCGCTTGAACGATTTTTCAAGGAAGTGTGAACAATTCTCCATTTAACAGCTCCTCTTTCGCCGTAATATTACGTGGGTCGTAGTTGGTCCAAAGCACTTCGACGCGTGTACCTTTCGTGGCATGGTTGGTACGCGGCAGGCTAACGCTTTTTTTCCAACGCGGTGCGGGGTAAAGCGCGTCCATCAACTTGCACTGGTAGTTGGAGATGGCCACCCAACCTTTTACATGATTCAGCACGGCGGCCAGTTCGTGATGATGGTTATCGGTCATCTCGTAGCCGTAAGCCTTCGAATCACCGCGCGTTTCGTGGACATAGGGTGGGTCGCAATAGAAAAGTGTCTGCGACGAATCATACAGCCGGATAACATCAAGCGCGGGCCGGTTTTCGATTTGCACGCGTAACAATCGCTCCGCAATTGCAGGCAAGTCCTCTACCGCGCCGAGCCAACGGCTGATGACGCCACTCATACCGGCACGACTGGTGTTTTTGCAGTTGGCCCAACGACCCAAACTTGCGGTTTGCGCCAAGCCAATGCGCACCTGCCGCGCACGCACGTAAAATCGCCGTGCACGCTCTAACGCAGACAAGCTCGGATCAAGTTTGCAGGCCAGCGCAAACTCCTCGCGCGAAAACGGGGTCAGGCCGACGGCTTCGACTAAGGCTTCTTTTTCGTCGCGCAACACACGAAAGAAATTTGTCACTTCGCCGTCAATGTCGTTATAGGTTTCCACAGGCGAAGGTGGACGATTGATCAACACGGCGCCCGAACCGGCGAATGGTTCACAGTAGTGATGGCAGCGTGGGAGCAACGGCAACAACCAGTCCAGATGTGAAAATTTGCCACCATACCAGCCAAAGGGGATAAGTTTGCGGGTGGTCAGTGTGGACACTGCTGGTGGTCGTTGCTTCCTTCGTACCTCCGCTGCCGTCGCATCAACCGCGAGGGCTAGCTTCTTCCGTCTCTCGTGTTTTGCAACACAGTTAATCATCGCCACGCAGTGTAGGTAAATCCACAACCAGCGTCAACGGCAGCTATTGTCATGACAGGCCTTGGTTAAACGTTTAACTGGAGCAACCGGCATCCGGTCATTCCACGGCTTGACGAAGCCGTCAACTTGCGCTGTAGTGCTGCGCGATGAGCGATGCGCCGTCAGTGGAAGCTTTTTGTCCGGCCTGTAATCGGGAGCGCCTGCTGTTGCGCAAACCGAAGTACGACGGCTTTACGCGCATTGGCGAAGACCTCACCTGCGCCACTTGCGGCCACGTCTTCGATGCCGCCGCGCTCCCCGCTGTCGCGCCGAAAAAGCCGGACATCTTCGGCGCGGATGACCAACCACAAAAAATTGAATTGTTCCAAACTGGTGAGGCCGAAAAATTATGCCGGCGCTGCGCCAGCTATACGGTCAATCCGTTCCGCCAGTGGTGCGCGCTGCACCGCCGCGAAGTCGAAGCCACCGATACTTGCGCGCAGTTCGCGCCCAAACCGCCGGAAAAACCCGCGCCCCCACCCGCCACATCGTCGAAAACATCCTCCTTGCGCTGATCTTGCTTGGAACGGCACCCTTCGTTACCGCCTGCTCAATGGCGAAAAAGTGGTGCAGAGAAACGCAAGCCAGTACCGTGCCGGCGCGGATTGGACCCTGTGCACGCGCCTTCTTGTTGGCCGTAGCGGGTGAACAAGGTCGAGTCGCGGTCCAGCGTATCGCCGGTGGTGCGCGCGTATGAACGCGTGTCCCCTTTTGTTCCTTGTGGTTTGGTGGTTTTGATTAACACTCAAGCCTTTGGAACAAAACGGCTTTTTTGCAACTTCGGTTTTCAGGAGCCTTGAAACGGCGGCGACGCGGATGCGGACTACACGGTTCGCAAGGGCCCAGTATATTACGGCTATAAAGCGCATCTTGCCGTGGACGCGCAGCACACGCTGATTCGCACGGCGACCATGACCTCTGCACGTGTGCCGGATTGCGGAGCGTTTCTCAAGGTGATGCGGGGTGATGAAAAGAGCGTGGTGGCCGACTAGGCCTACTGGAGCCGCAAGCACACGGACTGGTGCAGGGCCCACGGCGTGACCACCGGTATTTTACGCCAAGCGCAACGCGGGGAAAAGCTATCGGTGGAGGCCGTGCGGCTGGAACTGGAGTTCAAGTGTATCTGTTGGAACCTCAACCGGCTGGTCAGCGGTGCGGCGGCGTGAACAAGCAAGCCGCCGCAGCCCGCTGGCGGGCGGTTACCCGCCCCGGGCTCACCACGTAGACCGGCAGGAGCCCTTACGCGACAGCACGGCGTGCGAGTTTCACCGCAAGTGCGCACAAAAATCACCACCTTTTGCAGTGGTCTCAGGCTTGGAAAACAAGATGATATTCTTTTCCAAGTTTTGGGAAAATCCAGTTATTTCATGCCATCAACTAAAATGGTTGAACTCAACACCACCACAGGAATGGCCGACGCTGTTTCGTGCGGCTGGTGACGGTGGGCCGAATCGGATTGAATCGGAGGGCGATTTCTGGTTCACTGCGGCCCTTGCTTGACGGCGCAGTAAATTTATTTTCTCGCCGTCCGGCGGAGAAGAGGCTCCCCCATGCAGTGGTTGCTAAAAAAGATCATCGGTACGAAGAACGAGCGCGATTTGAAGAACCTGCGCCCGCTGGTGGCGCGTATCAATGCGTTGGAGCAGGACTACCAAAAGCTCACCGCGGATGCGCTCAAGGCCAAGACGCAGGAGTTCAAGCAGCGGCTGGCGCAGGGCGAAAAGCTCGACGACATCATGTGCGAAGCTTTCGCCGTCGTGAAAAATGCCTGTCGGCGGTTGTGCGGCCAGACGATTGACGTCTGCGGCCATCCGATTCCGTGGGAAATGGTGCCGTTCGACGTGCAGTTGATCGGCGGCATGGTGCTGCACCAAGGTAAGATTGCGGAAATGGCCACGGGCGAGGGCAAAACGCTGGTCGCCACCGCGCCGGTCTATCTCAACGCGCTCACCGGCAAGAATGTGAACGTGGTGACCGTGAACGATTACCTCGCGCGCCGCGACTCGGAGTGGATGGGCGCGATCTATCGCTATCTGGGGCTGACGGTCGGTTGTATTCAGAACGCCATGAATCCGGAAGAGCGCCGCACGCAGTACGCATGCGACATCACGTATGGCACCAACAGCGAATTTGGCTTCGACTATCTGCGCGACAAGGGTATGGCGATGCGACCGGAGGAGCAGGTGCAGCGCGGCTATTATTTTGCGATCGTGGACGAAGTGGACTCGATCCTGATTGATGAAGCGCGCACGCCGTTGATCATCTCCGGTCCGGCGCCCTATTCGACGACGCAGTATGCCGAGCTTAAGTCGCCCGTCGAGCGCCTGGTCCGCCGCCAGCGTGATCTGTGTAACAAGCTGGTCACCGATGCGAAAGCCGCGGTGGAGAAGAAAGACGATAACGCGGCCATGCGGCTCCTTTATCAGGCGCGGCAGGGTATGCCGAAGAACAAACAGCTCATGCATATGATGGAAGAGCCGGCGATCCGCCGTCTCGTCGAAAAGATCGAGTCGCAGATGCTCACGGACATGAACAAGCAGGAGGCCCGCGAGTTGCGCGAGGAGTTGTATTTCACGATTGATGAGAAAGGCAACGATGCGAGCCTGACGGAAAAGGGTTGCGAGACGATGAATCCCAGCGACCCAAACGCCTACGTGTTGCCCGATCTGGCTACGCAGCTTTCGTTGCTCGACGGCGACCACACGATGACCGAAGAGGCGAAGATCGAACGCCGTCAAAAACTACAGGACGAATTTGCCGATAAGAGCGAACGTATTCATGCGGTGGATCAACTCATTCGCGCCTACAGCGTCTATGAGCGCGACGTCGAATATGTGGTGCAGGAAAACCAGGTCATCATCGTGGATGAATTCACCGGACGGCTGATGCCGGGGCGGCGGTGGAGCGATGGCTTGCATCAAGCCGTTGAAGCCAAGGAAGGCGTGACGATCGAGCGCGAGACGCAGACGCTGGCGACCATCACGATCCAGAATTATTTCCGCATGTATGAAAAACTCGCAGGGATGACCGGCACGGCGGAGACGGAGGCCGACGAATTTCATCAGATTTATAAACTGGATGTCGTCGTTATCCCGACCAATCGGCCGGTGCGCCGCGTGGACCAGCATGACTTCGTCTATAAGACACAGCGCGAAAAGTTCAACGCGATCATCGAAGAAATTTCCGCCTGCTACGCCCGCCAGCAGCCGGTGTTGGTCGGTACGGTCTCGGTCGAGGCCAGCGAGCTCTTGAGCCGCATGTTGCGGCGCAAGAATATTCCGCACAACGTGCTCAACGCGAAGAACCACGAGCGTGAGGCCGAGATTGTGGCCAACGCCGGCCAGCCGGGCGCGATCACGATTGCGACGAACATGGCCGGCCGCGGTACCGACATCAAGCTCGGCTCCGGCGTCGTCTGGGTGCCGCGCGAGACCATCACCTCGACCAGTTTCCGGCTCGAAGACAAACTGCCGGACGGACAGCAACTGCGCAAGGCTTTGTTGGCCAAGCCCGCCGGCCTGCATGTGATCGGCTCTGAGCGCCATGAATCGCGGCGCATTGACCGCCAGTTGCGCGGCCGCTGTGCGCGGCAGGGCGATCCGGGCTCCAGCCGCTTCTACGTTTCGCTTGAAGACAATTTGATGCGCTTGTTTGGCTCCGACCGCATCGCGGGCATTATGGAGCGCTTGGGCATCCAAGAGGGCGAGGTGCTGGAGCACCCGTGGCTGAATAAGTCCATTGAGACCGCGCAGCGCCGCGTGGAGCAGCACAATTTTGCCATCCGCAAACGGACCCTGGACTACGACGATGTGATGAACAAACAGCGTGAGATTATTTATGGGTTCCGCAGCGACGTGGTCGCCACCGCCGACCCCCGCACACACCTTTATGATATTGTCGCTGATGTGGCCACACGCGAAGCCGAGAAAGTTTTCGCGGCACGCACCGAAAAGGATGGCGACGCGGAAGAAGCTCGTAAACAATTTATCGCCTGGGCCAACGTGAACTTCCCGATCGGCCTCAAGCTGGAAGACCTGCCGCCGCCGCAGGCGAAGGCCACACCGGAAGACGAGGTCAAGGCGCTGGCTGAAAAAGTCTTCGAGCGCGTCAAGTATGCCTATGAAGTCAAGGGACGGATGGAGAACCCCGAGTCGCTGCACCACATGGAGCGCTATATCATCCTGCAGGCCGTTGACGCACAGTGGCAGGATTATTTGCGTAACATGGATACGTTGCGGCAGGGCGTTGGCCTGCGCGCCTACGGGCAGCGCGATCCGCTGGTCGAGTATAAGCACGAAGCCTATGCGATGTTCTCTGACCTGATGGAGCGCATCAAGAGCGAGATCGCGCACCATATGTTCCGCGCGGCGACCAGCGCCGAGGCCTTCCAAAGTTTTGTGCGACAGTTGCCGATGATGTACGTGCATGAGGAAGTGCAAAGTTTGGGCGCATCGGGATCGGCGACAGCGTCTGTTGCGCCAGAGGATTCCGGTAACGAAGCCGCGATGCAGGCCGCGCTCAAGGAAAAAGGCACGCCCATCGTGCGCGAAGGCCCCAAGGTTGGCCGTAACGACCCGTGTCCGTGCGGCTCCGGGAAAAAATACAAGAAATGTCACGGCATCAACGCCGCCTGATGGCGCGGTTGCCAGCCAAACACGAAGTTGGATTTTGATGCAGTTGCAGCGCCAAAAAAAATCAGTGGCGTGGCTTTCCGTGGGCTCGAACACGCTGCTCGTGGCCGCGAAGCTGGTCATGGGTTTGCTCCTCAACTCCGTGTCGGTGCTCGCGGAAGCCATCCACTCCGGCATTGATTTGGTCGCCGCCTGCATCGCCTGCTACGCGGTCCACGCCGCCGAAAAACCCGCCGACCGCGAGCATCCCTATGGCCACGGCAAAATCGAAAACATCTCCGGCACCGTCGAAGCCGTACTCATTTTTGGCGCCGCGCTCTGGATCATCTACGCGGCTGTCGAAAAACTGCTGCAGCCACGCCCGCTCGAACAGCCTGGCCTGGGCGCGGTGGTGATGGGGGTCTCGTGTGTGGTGAATGTATTCGTCTCGCGCACGCTTTTTCGCGTCGGCCGCCGCGCGCATTCCGTCGCGCTTGAGGCCGACGCGTGGCATTTGATGACCGATGTTTATACATCCGCCGGCGTCATGACGGGCCTGCTGGTGATCACCGTTGGCAAATACTGCGTGCCCACCGCGCACTGGGATTGGCTGGATCCGGCGGCGGCGATTCTCGTCGCCGTACTGATTTTGCGCGCCGCGTGGCAGTTAACGCGCCATGCCGCCAGCGATCTGCTCGATCGCAGCCTGCCGGCCGACGAGGAAGCATGGTTGCGTGCGGAAATCATCCAATTCGCACCGCGCGGTGTTTGCGGTGTTCACCGCCTGCGTACCCGGCGTAGTGGGTTGGCGCGCTTTATTGACTTCCATCTGCTCGTTGCCGCCGAGATGACCGTCAGGGAGTCGCATCGGCTGGCCGACGAGATCGAGGCGCAAATTGAAAAACGTTTCCCCGGTGCGAGTATCACCGTTCATGTTGAACCCTGCACCCGCTACTGCACGGAGTTGTGTCGTAGTGGCTGCCTGTTGCCGGCGGAGCAGCGGTCTGTTCACACGCCGGAACATATCTAACGGGCCGGTTTCCAAGGTTGGGAAAAAGTGACGAATTGATTTTCCAAGCCTTGGAAAATCACCGCGCGGCACCGCGCGCTTCCGTGAGAATTTTGACGCCGGCCGAGACGCCGAGGCGCGTCGCGCCCGCATCCAGCATGGCGCGCGCGTCAGCCAGCGTACGAATGCCGCCGGACGCCTTGACGCCCAAACCGGCGGCTTTGACTTGCGCGGCCATCAGGCGGATGTCTTCCGCCGTGGCGCCGCCGGTGCTGAAACCGGTGGAGGTTTTGACGAAATGCGCCCCGGTTTCCACGCATAACTGGCAGGCAATAATTTTTTCGTCGTGCGTCAGCAGGCACGTTTCGAGAATGACTTTGCACAGCACCTGCTGTTGGCGGCAGACGTTGGCGACGGCGGCGATATCCGCGCGCACCAACTCGCGGTCGCCGCTTTTCAGTGCGCCGAGGTTGAGCACCATATCCACTTCTTGTGCGCCCAACTCGATGACGCGCCGCGTCTCGTCGGCTTTGACGGCGGTGAGGGTTGCGCCCAGCGGAAAGCCGGCGACGGAACAAACCTTGACCGGCGTGCCGTGCAACTCGGCGGCGGCGTGCGCGACCCACACAGGATTGACGCAGACGGAACAGAAGGCGTTTTCGTGCGCTTCCCGGCACAAGCGGAGGATGTCGTCCGCGGTGGCTTCGGGCTTCAGCAGGGTGTGGTCAATCAAGCCGGCGAGTTGGGCAGGCGACAGCATGGCAACCGATCACAAAACATCAGCGGGGACGGCGTTTCTAGGCGGCATGGCGCGCGCCGGTGTGCCGGCTTCTTCGTTGGGTTTGTCGCGCCGATCTTCCAACTTGGCCGCTTTGAGCAGATAGGCGGCATAGGTTTCGTCCAACGCACGAGCGCGTTGGTGTTGCAAGGAGGCCTGCACTTGCGGCAGTAGTGAATTGATCGTGGCGGCCTCCGCCCGCTTGCGTTCCGCCACGCGCGCCACCAGCAAATTACCGTCGTAAGCGCGCAATACTTCGCACAGCTCACCGGCGTTCCGGGTGGTGGCGGCGCGCAACAATGTTTCGGCGTATTCGTTCGTGCTGCTGCGCAACGCGAGAACGGTGCCGGTCAGGGTCATGGTGGTCACGCCGAACGGTTGCGTTGGGCTTGCCTTGAGTAAGGCCGCGCGCAACTGATTGGCTTTGGCTTCTTGGGCGGCGGCTTTGGCTTCGGTGCGTGCTTCTTCCAAGGCGCGCGGGGCCACTTCTGCGAACGGCGGCACACGCGCCGGTAGGCGCGCATCAAGGTGAAGCACCAGCGCGCTGGTCGGCCCTTTGATGACGTCGCTGAAGCGTTCGTCGGTATTCGTGCCGAGCGCAAAAGCCGTACGATTGAAGGCGGTCACGTCTTCCAAGCCGGCCACCGGTTCGCCATCGGCAAACGGTCCGGCCACATGGACCGCCTGGCCATATTTAGCGGCAGCCTGCGCAAAGGTCAGGGCTTTGCCGTGCCGGTCGGGCGAGAGGCTGCCGACAAATTCGGAAGCGACGTCTTCGGCGTGTGTGCGGGCGGCGGCATTTTTGAGCGCGGCATAGATGGTGTTCGTGACCTGCTCGAAGGGTATCTGGTCCGACCGCTGACTGATCGTGGGCGCGGCGTTGGTGGCGCCGAACGGCGGCGGATTGGTGATGCTCACCATGCGCGTGAAGCGGTCCATGTGCTCGTTATAGTAATTCAGCGCCTCGTCCGCGCTGGCCGTCGCGCTGGCCACATAGTTGGAAAAAGGAAATTCCACATATTGAACGCGGACTTTCTCTGGAACGGTGAACGTTTTGGGATCGCGGTTGTAGAGCGCTTGCGCTTCCTTGATGGTCACCCGTGCGCCCGCGTTGGTGTCCGGCGCGATGACGGCGTACTCGACACGAAATTGATCGCTAACCGATGCCACCGTCGTTTGGGCATCACTCGGCGGAATCAGCAACGTGCTGGCCACGACCAGGCGCAGTTTTTCCAACAGCATTTCTTCGCGCAAATAGTCCTCGAACTGCACTTCGTTAACGCCGAGTTCCGCCAAACCGTTGCGCACAAACGTCGCAAAACGGCGCTCATCAAAACGGCCCTCCGCCTGAAAAATCGGCTGGTGTTGGATCGTTGCGATGACTTCCGCGTCCGTCGTACGCGGCAGGCCGAGTTCTTGTGCCTTGTACACCTCGGCGATGCGCTGCCACGCCGCCTTCCGCAACGCCTTTTCGGTTTCCGCGCCCGGCATCGGCGGGCGACCCGTCATCAATCCGACGGCCAGCCGGCTATTGAAATAGGCCTGCCGGAATTCCTCCGGTGACACGGGTTTGCCGTTGAACAGGCCTTCGGCACGTTCCTCGCGATCGCGGCGTGAACTGCCGGGCATCTTGGTGCCCCAGATCACAAAACTGAATACGATGATGACCAGAAAAGCGCCCCACAACAGGCGCGACTGGATCAACCGATGGAACTTGGAAATTAACATCGCCATTTTGCTGCTTCCTTCCGTGTCAAAAGAGGGGGCACAATAGCCAGCGTGGTCGCGGGGGTCAACACAGGATTGCAAGGATCCGCCGTTTCCCAGCCTCCTGAAAACTGAAGTTGAAGTGTTTTGGCGGTTGCTTTTGGGGTCAGGCGCGGGTTCCTTGCGGGCCGGCGGTCAACTGCGGCGTAGTCGGGGTTTGCGTTGCTCTTAATCTGTCCAGTCAAGGGTTTGCGCGGCGTGAGTCCGCCCCAACTCTGCGGCAGAAACAGGACCAAGTGGTCTCACGTGCCGGTCGCCAGGACAACTTGGCTGTGACCTGCGGCGGCGGGCGCATGATCCACCACGTCGCCATGGCGCCACTGATCACGACCAACATGATTTGACCGCTTCGTTTCATAACGCATTGCTCCCGAACACGCGTAAGAAAAACAGGTCTTCCCCAACCTCCGCACCGTTTTGTTTTCCCTCTTTCAAAGTAAAGCTTGGACACACGGTTAGGCCGTTTTTGTTTAATTAATGATAAAAAATGATTGAGCTACAGTAGCGGGTCTCTACCGTGCAAACCGGAGAAATAATGGCTTTTCCAAGGCTTGGAAAACGAAATGAGCGCTTTTCCCAACCCTTGGAAACGCGCGGGCCACGATCCGCTTTTGGTTTGCCTTCCCATAAAATCGTGCTAGCGTTTCGCCAGTAATTTCACGGAGGCAGGCTATGTTGAAAAAAATCAGTTGCGTGATGATGGTGCTCGCCGGTTTGGCGGGTGGGGCGCGCGCGGATGAAGCCGCGCCGGCGCGCGATCTTTTCAAGGACGCGCCGCTCACGCTGAGCGGTGGCGCAGGCATGGTGAAGTTCGAAGGCAACTTGCCGGTGCGCGATAGTTGGTTCCTTTCGCTCAAGCTCGGCTACGACTTCTCGCCGCGCTGGACGGTGGAAGGCGGCCTCGATATTTTGCCCGATTTGCATAAGCGCTCATTCAACGCGAATGATCCCAACAGCCAATACGCGCTCAGCCATAACACGTGGGCGGTGCGGCCCAGCGCGGATGTGCTGTTGCATCTGCGCAACATCAAAAATATGCGCTTCGATCCGTTTCTCTCCGCCGGCGGTGGGTTGCTGCTCAGCCCCGACGATATCGGCGGCGGCAACGCGGAATTGTTCGGCGAGATCGGCTGCGGCATTTTCTATCACTTCAACGACGAATGGGCCTTGCGCGCCGACTATCGCAATGCCTTCGTCGCGGGCCATTCGGACCTCAACGTCAATCCCTATATCGGCATCGGCGCGACCTATCGCTTCGGTGCGGTGCCGCCCGCGCATTATGCGCTGCTGCCCGGCGGCGATATGGATAGCGATGGCGATGGCCTGACGGACAAGGAAGAAATCGCGCTCGGCACCGATCCCTATAATCCCGACACCGATGGCGATGGCCTGACCGATGGTGAAGAAGTCCACGGCGTCATGGTGAACGGTAAATTGGTCAAGACCGATCCGCTGAATCCTGACACGGACGGCGACGGCCTCTCCGACGGCGCGGAAGTGCTCGTCTATCACACCGATCCGCTGAATCCTGACACCGATGGCGGTGGCGTTTCCGACGGTCACGAGGTGATCGAAGACGGCACGAACCCGCTCGACCCGAAAGACGACTTGATGAAGTATACGCTGCTGCTGGAGTTCGACTATGACAAAGCGATCATCCGCTCCGGCGACCTGAACAAGCTCGATATCATCATCAAAGTGCTCAAGCGCGATCCGGCTGCAACTGCCAAGGTCGAGGGCCATGCCGATAAGCGCAAACGTTCGACGCACGAGTATAACCAGACGCTTTCCGAGCGCCGCGCCAAGGCCGTGGCGGATTATCTGGCGAACGTCGGTGGCGTTAATGCCGCGCGGCTGACGCAAAAGGGTTACAGCTTCGACAAGCCCGTCGCGCCGAACACGACGGAAGACAACATGCAGAAGAACCGGCGCGTCGAGGTCTATATCAAGCCGAGCGGCGATGTGCAGTTGGATCGCACGGGCACCGACAATCCCGGCACGGTGACAGCGCCGGCCGCACAATAAAGGTCGGGGCATGCCGTTGCGCGATTACATCTGCGCCGATTCTGCGCGCAGTTGTCCGCACTGTCGAAACGGCTTCGAATGGCTTGAGCATGTTGGGGCCAAGCCGCTACTCACCTGTTCGCGGTGCGGCGCGCCGCTGGTGCGCCAGATTTCCGCGCCGCGCGTGCCGCCCGCAAAAGGTTCCTTCACCGACCGCGCCAAGCGCGCCGGTTTTCACCAACTCAAACGCGTGGATCACGGCACCTACGAAAAACAGTTCTGATGGCCAGTCTCCTCCACGTTCTTTTCCTCGGCGGCACAGGCAACATTTCTACTTCCGCCGTGGAATTACTCGCCGCGCGCGGTCATCGCATCAGCGTGCTGACACGCGGCAAGCAACCGGTACCCGCGGGTGCGCATTCGCTCGTGGCCGATCGCCACGACGAGGCCGCGCTACGCCGTGCCATTGGTGACGACTGGCCTGATGTGGTCATCAATTTTATCGGCTACACACTCGAGGATGTTGCGCTCGACCACGCGCTCTTGGCGGGCCGCGTTCGGCAATATATTTTCATCAGCACCGCGATGGTCTACGCCAAGCCGCATCGGCATGTGCCGCTGACCGAAGATGGGCCACGCGGTAACCCGTTCTCGTCCTACGCGCAGAAGAAACACACCTGCGAAGATTGGCTGTGGGAAAAATGGCGTGCCGAAAAATTTCCGGTGACCATCGTGCGCCCGTCGCACACCTACGGCCCACACTGGATTCCCAATCCTGTCCGCAGCAGCAGCTACACACCCATCGCGCGCCTCGAACACCGCCAGCCGATTTTTGTCCACAACGACGGCCAAGGTCTCTGGACACTGACCGCCGCCAGTGACTTCGCGGTCGGACTGGCCGGGCTGGTCGGGCGCGATGATGCGCTCGGCGAAGCCTTTCATATCACTAGCGACGAAGTTCTGACGTGGAACCAGATTTATGCCGAGGTTATCCGTGCTGCTGGCGTGTGTGACCCCAAAATTCTAAAAATTCCGGCAGAATTCATTTGTCAGATTTGCCCCCCAATGACCGAGCGCTTGCCCGCCGACAAAGCCGAGCCGGGCGTTTTCGATAACGCCAAGATCAAACGTTTTGTGCCCGAATTTGAATGCCGAAAAAATTTCCGCGCCGGCATCGCCGAATCAGTGGCGTGGTTCCGTGCCGATCCTGCGCGGCAAGCTCTCGACCCGGAAACCGACGGTATTTTTTCTGCCGTTTGCGCCGCGTGGCAGGCGTGGTCCAACTAAGTTTTCCAAGGCTTGGAAAAGCTCTCGTTCCCCCGGTTTTTTGGGGTAGATACCCTCTGCTGTAGATTAATCATTTTTTCATCCCCCCCATAATCTGAATTGAACAAAAGCGGTTTAACCTTATGTCCAAGCTTTCCTTGGAAAGAGGGAAAACAAAACGGTGCAGAGCTTGGGGAAGACCTGTTTTTCTTATGCGTGTTCGGAAGCCGTGCGTTATGAAACGAAGCGGTCAAATCATGTTGGTCGTGATCGGTGGTGCCATGGCGGCACTGGCGGCGTGGTGGATCATGCGCCCGCCGCCGCAGGTCACAGTCAAGGTCAAAGCCGTCACTCGTAGTGTTCCCAAGCCGCAGGGTACATGGGTGCGACAGCAACAGGTTGGTGGTGGCAACTATGGTGAAACACCGGCGGTTTCTGGCGCGCCAGCGATAGCACGTGTTCAAGTGGCGGGACAGCCGGTGCGGGAACTGATCCCCAATCAAGAGGGTGCGTTTCCGCAAGTGCCAGTGCGCCCCGGCGAGAAGATCATGGCGGAAGTGACGTGGCCAGAAGCGAAGGCCGGCGATGAAGTGCTGATTCAAATGGAAGACGGCGGCACCTTGGGCGCGGGCGCGATGTCCCAAGCGGCCCTGCTGAATGAACACAAAGGCGTGGCTTTCGAGGTACATGCCCCCGTGGAAGCGGGGACGTGCCGGGTGGCCTTGAGTCGGGGTGAGGATCGGAAGGTTTTGGAGTTTGAAGTGGTGGAAGGAACAACCATTCAATAAGGAGCAAGGGGAGGAACAGGAGGAAATCCATGGTGCGATATCTGGTGTTGGGATTGGTGTGGGCGGCTGGCGTGGTCTGGGCGTGCAACCCACCGGGCGGCCCCACGAGTCCGCCGGGCAAAGGTGGCGCAGGTGGCGGCGATCCGGTCAATTTGTTCAGCGGTGATGAATACCGCCATATCGAGGATTTGACGTTATGGGGCGGCGTGGGTCAACCGGTTGTCGTGGGAACGTTGGGCGCATAGCCGCGCGACAAAGGGCAACCTTTGGTTTGGGCGCGGACACAGCTGGCGGCACAGCTACCAATGGGAAATCACTTCGGCCGGCGTGGATACCAACGGCGCGGCCAAGCTACAGATCAATTATCCCGATGGCACAGTCTACACATTTATACAGCTTAGCGAGACGGAATGGGAATCGCCGATCGCCTGCCCGGATATTTTGGGACAGGCTGGCGATGATTTTCTACTCCAGCGGGCGAACGGCTGGCCGTATCACATCGTGCGGCATTATACCACGCAAGGCGCGGCCTATTACCTGCTGGAAGATTTCACGGATGCGCAAGGCAACATTTATACTTTGACGTATAACACCGCTCGACAATTGACAAAAATAACCGAGCCGGCGGGCCGCTGGCTGACCATTCAATATGGCAAGGTGACCATGAACCAAGGCGTCTCAAATACGCTCGTGAATATTTCCGTCATCACCAAGGTAACGGCCAGTGATGGGCGGCAGGTGGCGTATGCCTATGCGCCTTATACCGATGTCACGTTGCCCTATACCTATCAGGTGTTGAGCTCGGTGGTCTATCCCGAAGGAGTACAGGCGCACTATGAATACACCTTGGCGCGGCCCGGCACGCGTCCGTTGGTGGCCCGCTGGGATGACCCGCATTACCGCCTGCCGCTGCCGCGTTCGCGCACGGAATACAGCACCGACACCAATGCCGCATGGGGCGCGGTGCTGCGGCAGTACAATGACCAGACCGGTGAAGTATTGATGGAGGTGGGCAAGTATAACGGCTCGGTCAACATTGACCTAGCCCCCTGAAACGGTGCCAGCCGGAATGATAGGATTTCCGGCGAGCATAGAAGGGAGACTAGGCCATGGGTATTAAACGATATAAAGCGGAAGAAATCATCCTGAAGCTGC
>SCQF01000035.1 GCA_004321905.1 Verrucomicrobiota bacterium
TCGGCTTTGGAACCACCGCCCTGAATGAATTTCACCACCCGTTCCCGCAAGTCCAGCGCATAAGCTTTCATGCGCGAAAGCCTATCACACTATGTACCAATGTCAATGTGAAATGCTATACCTCAAAAAACATCATCACGGCTTTCGTCCGCGGGAATTACCGGAAAATTATCGCCGGCTATTTTGGGTGGCCTACGTGCTCATCATGATTGGCGCACTCGTGCTGCTCTACCTCGGCATCGCGCAACGCTGCTTCTGAACCGTTCACGCAACGCGACAGATCGCGCCTTTGAGATATTCGCTGTCCGGAAAAACCGCCAGCACCGGATGATCCGGGGGCTGCGAAAGCGTTTCCACAAGCTGTACCGGCCGGCGCGCGTCGGCCGCGGCCCAGCCGAGCATCATCCGAAAATCCGCCGGTGTCACCTGCCCGGAACACGAGAACGTCGCCAACACACCGCCCGGCGCGAGTAGTTTCATCGCCAGTAAATTGATGTCCTTGTAGGCGCGCAGGCCCTTTTCTTTTTGGGCGCGGTTCAGCACGAACTTCGGCGGATCGAGCACGATCAAATCAAAATTCTTTCCAGCGTCGCGCAGCCGCCGCAACGCCTCGGGCACATCGGCGCGCTCGTACATCGTCGGCACGTTCAGCTTGTTCAACACGTGATGCGCGCGCGCCTGCTCCAACGCCGACGCGGAGCGGTCGAGACCCAGAATTTCCGTCGCGCCGGCCGCCGCGGCATAAAGCTCGAACGCGCCGGTATAGCAGTACGCACTAAGCATCCGCCGCCCGCGCGCCCACGCGGCGACGCGTTTCCGATTTTCGCGCTGGTCGAGGAAAAATCCGGTCTTCTGGCCACCGGCCAAATCCACATCGAACAGCAAACCATTTTCGCGAATGCGTACCGGTTGCGCGGACACATCGGAAAGTTTGGCAAAAATGTCCGGCGCCAATTTTTCGCGTTCGACCTCATCTTCTGCCGCCGTCACGCGCACGGTCGTCGCGCCGGTCAGCCGCCGCAGTTCGGCGACGATCGGTGCCGCGAAGGGCACCAGCGCCGCCGCGCCAATCTGCACCGCCAACACATCGGCATAGCGATCCACGATCAAACCGGAGAGGTCGTCGGCTTCCGAGAAAATCAACCGCCACGCATTGGTGGGCACATCCGACCCTTCGCCGTAGCCGGGCAGCGCGCGGCGCGCGGTCACGGCACGGGCCACCGCAGCAGCAAAAAATTCTGCATCCAACGCTTGCTCGCGCTGCCACGTGTAAAGTCGCACCGCCAGCGCCACTGCCGGATTCGCCAACCCGCGCGCCAGCCACTCGCCGTTTGCAGCGAGCACATCGGTGACCGCGCCGACCGCTGGCGCACCTTCCCACTTTTCAATCGCGCCGGAAAAAATCCACGGCTGTCCCTGCACGATGGGCTTTTCCCGCCCGTGTTTGAGGCGGATAATGGCTGTGTTGATGGTCATGGACGATTACTTTTCCAAGGTTTGGAAAAACAGCGCACCCGCTTTTCCAAGCCTTGGAAAAGCGTTACTCCGCCGCGTCGCCGGCCGCCGACGCGCCAGCCGCGGTGCGATTGACGCCGACTTCTTGCGCCTTGGCTTTTATTTTTTCGACGAGCTTCTTCTGGAGTTCGGGATCGTCCTTGAGGTTGTCACGCGCGGCATCGCGGCCTTGGCCAAGCTGCTGACCTTCGAACGAGAGCCACGTGCCACGTTTATCGAGCAGGTTGTATTGCAAGGCGGCGTCAATGATCGAAGCCGTCCACGAGATGCCCTCGGCATAAAGAATGTCGAACTCGGCTTCGGTGAACGGCGGCGCGACTTTGTTCTTCACGACTTTGACCTTGACGTGGTTGCCATAGACGCGACCGGTGCTGTCCTTGAGGTTGGCCAGCTTGCGGATGTCCATGCGGACGGAAGCGTAGAACTTGAGCGCCCGCCCGCCCGGCGTGGTTTCCGGATTGCCAAACATGATGCCGATTTTTTCGCGCAGCTGGTTGGTGAAAATACAGCACGTTTTGGAGTGGTTGATCGCCGCCGTCAGTTTGCGCAAGGCTTGGCTCATCAGGCGCGCCTGCAGACCGACGTGGCTGTCGCCCATCGCGCCTTCCAATTCCGCACGCGGCGCGAGCGCCGCCACGGAGTCAATCACCACCACATCCAGCGCGTTACTGCGGATGAGATTATCGGCAATGTTCATCGCTTCTTCGCCGGAATCGGGTTGGCTGACGAGCAGGTCGTTGAGGTTGACGCCTATTTTTTTGGCGTACGCCGGATCAAGCGCGTGCTCGGCATCAATGAACGCCGCCATGCCGCCGGCTTTCTGCGCGTTGGCGATGATATGGAGCATGAGCGTGGTCTTGCCGGAGGATTCCGGACCGAAAATTTCGATCACGCGTCCGCGCGGCACACCACCAATGCCCAGCGCGATATCCAGCGTCAAGGCGCCGGTGGGAATGAACGGAACACTGATGTGCGCCTGTTCGTCGCCGAGCCGCATGATCGAGCCTTCTCCAAATTCCTTCTGGATTTGCGCGATGACGGCGCTAAGGGCCGCCGGCATTTTCTTATCGTCTTTTTCCTTCTCTGTTTTATCCGCAGGAGTTTTAGCCATGACCGGTTCCTTTCAATTTTGCTTCGTGCCGCAAACCATAGTGCGCGCCGGCGACCTCCAACCGGCTTTGCATCAAACGCACCGCGTCCACCGTGCACCTTCCATAGGCGGTATCATTAGCCTGCCGCAGGGCCGCTGTCAACGCGCTCAAGAACGCGTGACCACCGGGCCGCACGCGCCCAACGTTTTCAATCGCATCTGCTCGTTTGCCGGCAACGCACGAATTTCCTCCGGGATTGCGCCGCGATGAACGCGCGGAAAACCTCTTCCGATGGATTCCTGATCCCGGCCACCCTGTCAATCCCGTCTAAATTTCTTCCAACCTCCGCCGCAACAGATCGAGCGCTTGCTGGCTGCTCCAAAGTTTGACGTTTTCGCGTGTGGTTGGGAAGCAACGCAACTTGGCCACCGTGCCGGCGGTATCGGCGAGCGCGATCCAAACGGTGCCGATCGGTTTCGCTGTCGTGCCGCCCTCCGGCCCGGCAATGCCGGTGACTGCGACGCCAAAATCCGTGCCAAACCGCGCGCGAACGCCTTCGGCCATCGCACGGGCGACCTCCTCGCTGACTGCGCCGTGGCGCTCAATCAATTCTCGCGGCACACCAAGGTCGCGGATTTTCGATTCGTTCGAGTAGGCGATGACCCCGCCGGGAAAATATTTTGAGCTGCCGGCCACCTGCGTCAATCGGTGACCGATCAAGCCGCCGGTACAACTCTCCGCCACGGCCACCGTTTTTTTCCGTGCGGCCAGCCGGCGGCCAACGGCTTCTTCCAAACCGATACGTTCTTCGGCAAAAATCGCCGGACCCAAGGCCGTGCGAACCGCCACGATTTGTGCTTCCAACGATTTCGCGTGTTCCGGTGCAGCCTCCAGTCGCACTTCGACCTGACCAGAGCCGGCACAATAGCCAACCGCAATTTCCGGTGTCGGTAAACCGATCTTCTCCAGCCGCTCGGCAATTTCCGTCTCACCGAGTCCAGTGCACATCAGCATTTTTTCCAAGGCTTGGAAAACCGGCAGTTTCATTTTTCCAAGCCTCGGAAAAACCCCTGTTTCCAGCACGCCGATGAACTCGCGCGGCGGACCGGGCAGCACAAACATCATTTTTTGTTTTGTGGGCGGGAGCTTCTGCGCCCGCACGCGGGACTTGGAAGTCCCGCCCACAAGAGAAGCAGAAACTGGAATCATCATTCCCGGCGCGATACCGGCAGGATTGAGCAGGCCTTCGCCGCGCTCCAACACCATCACCTGGCGTCGTGCTACCTCCGTGACCGGGCGACCCATTGCGGCATAACGCTGTTCCATGGCTGCCAGTGATTCAGCATGCAGGACAAGTTTACCGCCGACAATCCGCGCCAACGCATCGCGCGTGATGTCATCGCTGGTTCCACCGAGTCCGCCGCTGACAAAGACGATGTCCACGCGAGCTAACGCAGCGCGTACGGCTTCCTCGATGCTGGCGAGGTCATCGGGCACCGTCGTGTCGCGCGTCAGGCGCAAACCGAGCGGGTGAAGTTTTTGGGCGAGCGTCTGGGCGTGGGTGTTGACCGTCCGACCACTAAGCAGCTCGCTGCCGGTGGTGACAAGCTCGACGGAGGATTTCACGGAAGAATTTGAACAGAAGTTAACGAAGGAAACAAAGTTTTTCTTCGTTACTTTGTTGCCTTCTGTTCAACCCGATTTCCGATAGCCGCACGGATGCGATTGGTGCCAGTTCCAGGCGTGCTGGACGATGGTCTCAATGTCGGGATACTGCGGCTTCCAGCCAAGGATTTTCTTGGCCTTGGCGGAGTCGGAGATCAAGCGGGCCGGATCACCGGGGCGACGCGGCGCGACCTTCGCGGGAATTTTATACCCGGTGACGACGCGACACGCGTCAATCACTTGTCTGACGCTGAAGCCTTCGCCGTTGCCGAGGTTGAACGCACCGGAGAGACCCTTCTTGAGCGCGAGGATATGCGCTTGTGCAAGGTCAATGATGTGGATGTAGTCGCGGATGCAGGTGCCGTCGGGCGTCGGGTAGTCATCGCCGAACATCAGCACGAACTTTTTCTGGCCCAACGCCACCTTGAGCACGTTTGGGATGATATGGCTTTCCGGATCGTGGTCTTCGCCATATTTCTCGGAGGCACCGCAGGCGTTGAAGTAACGCAGGAAAACCGGCTCGATGCCGTGGAGCTGTTGATACCAAAGCAAGACCTTTTCGAGCATCAGCTTGCTTTCGCCATAGGGATTTTGCGGGCGCTGCGGCAGGTCCTCGGTCATCGGCATCTTCTCTGGCTGGCCATAAGTAGCGCAGGTGGAGGAAAAAATGAACTTCTTGCAGCCCGCGGCGACCATCGCATCGGCGAGGTTGATGCCGCCGATGACGTTGTTATCAAAATAGCGCTCCGGGAACTGCATGGACTCGCCGACCAACGCGTAGGCGGCAAAGTGCATCACCGCATCGGGTTTGGTTTTGGCCAGCGCCGTGAAAATTTGGTCGCGCTTTTGAAGGTCGCCCTTGATGAACTTGGCACGCCGATCCACCGCCGCACGGTGACCGCGCCCCAGATTATCGAACACGGTGACTTTATGCCCCGCATTGAGCAGCAACTCCGTGGTGATGCTGCCGATGTAACCCGCTCCGCCCGTCAGAAAGATTTTCATGCGCGGGAGCATAGCGACGGCATCCGGCGGCGGCAATCCCGGATTCTACGGCAGCGCGCAGAAAAGCTGGCCACAAAAATGCACAAGATTCACAAAATAAGGATGGACTGCCAGTCCGTTCATTACGGCGCGATCTCGCCCAAGATTTGTGCCACTTGTGCTTTTTGGTGGCTGAAATTCTTTGTAGGGGGCGCAGCCCGCCTGCGGCAGACAAGCCCGCAGACGGGCGTCGCAAGCGACGTCCCTACTTATGGGGCGGCGGTTCCAGCGGGTTGGTGGCGTCGTCTTCTCCACCTTCGTTTTTATCCTGTTGCTGGCGGGCGCGTTCTTCGGCTTGGCGGAGCAAATCCGACATATCGTCGGCATCGGCCCAAACCTGACGGCT
Organism: Verrucomicrobiota bacterium; assembly: GCA_004321905.1. GTDB lineage: Bacteria > Verrucomicrobiota > Kiritimatiellia > CAIQIC01 > CAIQIC01 > DP16D-bin41. The sequence goes on from SCQF01000035.1 coordinate 5,662, forward strand.
GACGAAGATCGGGCATTGCTGCTGGATGGCGATGGCGATGGAGTCACTCGGGCGCGCGTCAATTTCCACCACGTTGCGTCCGGGACCGCTTTGTTGCTGGAGATAGAGCCGCGCAAAATACGTGCCGTCGCGTAAATCGCTGATGACCACTTTGAGTGCGCGCACGCCGAGGCCGGTGAAGATGCTGGCGATCAAATCATGCGTCAGCGGTCGCGGCGCCTGCACCTTGCGCAGCGCCATCATCATTGCCGCCGCCATGCTGGGGTCCACGAAGATGGCGATGACCTTGCTCTCGCCCTCCGCGCCGAGAAAGATGCCCCAGTTGCCGGGGCCGGGCAGCAGGTTGCGGATGGCCACGGGAATCTCGTCATTCATACCGGTGGAAAATTAACAAAAGATAACAAAGAAACAAAGAGGAATAGGACTTCGTTGCCTTGTTAACTTCTGTGCCATCATTCTTCCACCGAGACCGGCGTACCAATCTCGACCATGTGGAGCAGCTTGAGCGCGTTCCAATTGGAAAGACGGAAGCAACCGTGACTCTCGGTCTTGCCGATATCCTCCGGCTTAGGTGTACCGTGCATGCCGTAACCGGATTTGCTCAGTCCTACCCACGCGACGCCCACCGGATTGCGCGGGCCGGGCGGAATGATGAGCTTGGTGGGAATGCTCGCGCTTTCCGGATCTTCGCTGAACAGCGCGGGATCGAAAGTATAGTTTGGGTTCGGCGCAACGACCGCGACGCTGATCTCGCACGGTTCGCGCTTCTGCGGGTCGCGCGCAATCGAGCACGGGAACTGCGCCACCAACTTGTCCGCGCCGTCAAACACGCGAATGAGTTTGCCGCCGATGGAAATCCGAATCCGTGCAGCGCGCGGCAATTTTTCGTTTTTGTCCACATCGGGAATCGTCAGCGTCGTGCCGGCAGGCGGATCAGGCCAAGTGTTGACTTGCGGGTTGAGATCGCGAATCGCCTGTTGTGCGGCGTGACCACGCTCGGCGATGGCTTCGAGAATCGTCGGATAACCAAGCCGCGCCACCTGCGATTTGGCGAGCCACGTCGTTGGATTTTGCGTCAGTTGCGCGTGGTCATCGTCGGTGACCGTATAGGTCGTGAACGCGCTGCCGAGATCGTCGAGCGCGACAACGGTTGCCACGTCGGGATCACCGGTCACCGGCAGATCGTGCGCGGCCTGAAAAGCGCGCAACGCCGCGTGCGTACGGAAGCCGACGCGACCATCGGCGCAGTTACACGAAAAATTCCGGCGGTCGAGCAGCGTCTGGAGCGCGATGATCTGCCGGAAGGAAAGCGGGGCGAGGTTCGCGGGACGAGGTTCAAGAGAAAACGGCCGCGGGGCAGGCGGTGGCGGGGTTTTGGTGGAGACTCGTCCCGCGTCCCGCGTTCCTCGGTTCTCTTTTTCCAAGGCTTGGAATCCTCCCGCGGGAGGCTTTCCAAGGCTTGGAAACGCTGCCGGTGGTGGTGGCGCGCGCCCCATAATCAGATCGGCCAGCGGCAAAGCTCGTTGCGGTTGGGCGACGGCAACGGACGGCAGGGCCGTGGTGATCGGTTTGGGCGGCGGCAGATCGAGCGCCGCCGCCGGCAACTCCTCGTAACGCGAAAACGTGACACAACCGGCGAGCGCTGCCAGTAGCACGACGGGCAGTTGGCGGTGGAGCGCAAGCATGATACGGTTCCTCAACTCTTGCGCAGATGCGAGGGCAGAATTTTCAGTTCCTCGCGATACTTGGCAATCGTCCGCCGTGCCACGTTCATGCCTTTTTCCTTGAGCTTGGCGACGATCGCTTGATCGGAGAGCGGATGCGCGGCGGCTTCGGCGGCGACCAGTTGCGCGATGGCGTCCTTAATCACTTTATTGGAGACCGACTGGCCATCGGCGGTCTGGTAGCCGGGCGTGAAGAAATATTTCATCTCGAACAGGCCGCTCGGCGTCAGCATATATTTGTTGGCGATGGCGCGGCTGACCGTTGTTTCGTGTACGCCGATGATCGTGGCGATCTGCGCCATGGTCAGCGGCTTGAGTTGCGTCACCCCGCGTTCCAGAAAATCGTGTTGCACCTTGATGATTTCGGTGGCGATGCGGAAAATGGTCTGTTGCCGCTGCTGGATGCTCTTGATGAGAAACGCGCCGGCGCGGATTTTCTCGCGGATATAGCTTTTGACTTCACGGCTGGTCGCGGGGTCTTCCATCAACTGGCGATAGTGCTTGCTGATCGAGAGGTGCGGCATCTGCTCGTTGTCCATCATCACCACGTATTCGCCGCGCACTTTGCTCACCAGCACTTCAGGCGTGACATAAGCGGATTCCTCGGAACTGAAGCGCCGGCCCGGCTTCGGCTCCAGCGTGGCGATCAACCGCCCGGCAGTTTGAACCGCCTCCAGCGTGACGCCCTGCGCCTTGGCAATCTGCGCAAATTTTTTGGCGCCCAAATCTTCCAGGTGCTGTTGCACCATCTTTGCCGCAAGTGAATCCTTCTTGCCGAGCCGCTCCAATTGCAACAGCAGGCATTCTGGAAGATCACGCGCGGCCACACCGATGGGATCAAATTCCCGGATCGTCGCGAGTACGCGCTCAATCTCACCAGCCGCATGCCCGCCGGCCGCCGCCATTTCTTCCGGCGCGGTCGTCAAAAAACCGTCGTCGGTAATGCTGCCAATAATCAGTTCGCCAATTTTTTGGTCGTGCTCCGAGAGGCTGGCGAGGTGCAGTTGATAGAGCAGATGTTCCTGCAAGGACACGGAGCGCGTGAGCGAGTTCATCAGGAACTCGCGTTTCGCCGCTTCGTCGGCGTTATAGGGCCGCACCGACTGGCTTTGCCGGAAATATTCGCGCCACTCGTCATCGAGCGCCGCCAATTTTTTGAACTCGTCCTGAAATTCCTGCTCTTCGGCCCGCTTGGCATCGTCCTCGCCGTTCTCGACCTCGACGCGCTCGTTCTCCGCCGGTTTTTCTTCCAGCGTCGGGTTACGCTCCAATTCCTGCTGTACCAGCGTGCGCAACTCCAGCACCGGCACCTGCAACAACTCCAGCGATTGTCGGAGCTGCGGCGCCAGCAGCATCTGCTGCCGCTGCTGCTGAAACATACCTAGAGCGAGTTCTGCCATGTGAATCTCCGCGAAACGTTACGTGTCGCACCGCCGCGGGTCAAACCCTTTCGGCAAGCTTGCGCTGGAGCAAGGCGCGAAAGGCGTGGCCCATATGCGTGGGATGGATAAGTTGCTGGACAGCGCTGCGCTCTTGGGACATTTTTCCGGCATCGCGCTCGACGATTTCCCGAATCACATCCGCGCCTTCGTCGAGCAGAAACCGGCCCTGTTCGACGAAGCGCACCGGTTCCAAGCCCAGCGCCCGGCCGTGCTCCACCAACTCCGTGAAATCCACATGCGCGGTGATGTCCTGCTCGCCGACGCGTTGAAACGGATCGGCATTGCGCGTGTGCCGGAAATAGCATTGCAAATGGCCGTCCCGCCGATGCGGCGCAAGATAATCGGCGTGCTCAAAACCGTAATCGAAGGTCAGCACCCAGCCGCGCCGCAACCGCGCGGCGATTTGCTCCAACCATTCCAGTGCCCGCAAGTTGATCTCTGTGCGATAGCCCTCCATCTGCTCGCGCGGCAAAGCGCGCAGATGCCCCAACAAACGCGCATCGGAAAGCGGGCCGAGTTCTTCGGCAAAACTTTGTTCACTGATTTTGACACAAACCTCCCGCCATTCGCCGCCGGCGACTCGCACGCGATGCACCGGCAGCGCGTCGAGCAGTTCGTTGGAAAAGATGCAGCCGTTCATCGTTTCCGGCAGCGGTTCGCCGACTTCGATCACATGATATTTCAGGTCCGGCGCGGCACCCAAAACATCGGCGCGCAACTCACCGCCACGTCCGCCGAATTCCCAAACAGCGAAATCATCTCCGTCAAACTCCGCGCGCAGTTTCTGAAAAAAACGCGCCAGGATTTTACCGAACAACGGGCCGACGCTGACGCTGGTAAAAAAATCACCGTCTTTGCCGACGCGCTTGGCACCGCTGCGGTAATACCCCAATTGCGGATGATAGAGCGCGAGTTCCATGAACCGCGCGAAGGTGATTTTTCCGCCAGCGCGCGCGATGACGGCGCGAATTTCCGCGACCAACTCTTCGCGGCTGGCGGCGGGCGCATTCACGTGTCCGCCGCAGCCTTGGCGCAGGCGGATTTTCCAAGGCTTGGAAAATCCGGTGGTTCGATTTTCCAACTTTTGGAAAACCGCCGCACCGCCGCACCAAAATCCGATTTTTTGGCAATAAACGGCAAGCGGCCCAGAATTGCGACGCGGCCCAGTTGCGCAATCGTCGTCGCATTATCGCGCTCCAGCGCGGTGAGCGGGCCGGGCTGCGTGTGAACGAAAAATACGCCGGCGATTTTCAGCCGCGCGGCGCGTAGCGCGGCGAGCGTCAGCAGCGTGTGATTGATCGTGCCGAGGCCGGGCCGCGCGACAACGACGACCGGCAGGGCCAGCGCGCACATCAGGTCGCACATCGTGCGTCCGCCACCGAGCGGCACCAGCGTGCCGCCCGCGCCTTCGACGAGTACGAAGTCGTGGCGCATAGCGAGTCGGCGAAAAGCAGAAGCGATTTTGTGCAATTGAATTGGTCGGCGGGCAAGTAGCGCGGCGAGATGCGGCGAAGAAGCCGGCGCAAAACGATAAACACACAGCTCCTCTGCCGGGGCAAGACCAGCGTTGCGGAGGCAAAACTCCAGATCAGGTGCGACGAGTTTTCCGGCGCGTTTTGTGCAGCCAGTTTGGACGGGCTTCATGGGCACGGCGTCCACGCCGCGTTGCCGCAGCACCGCAAGCAGCGCCGCGGTGACGGCGGTCTTGCCGACGCCGGTATCGGTACCGGTGATAAAAACGCCTCGTCCACTGCTTGGCATAATCACATCAACGTTTTTGGGCACAGAGGAAGGCCACGCGAAAGGTGGCGCGCACACCACCGCGGGGTGCGGGATAATTTTTTTCGTAGTCGGTGACGAGCCGCTGCAATTCACCACGCGTCAGCGGCCGGCCACTGCCGGCAACCGGGCCGCCCGTCAGGCCCTGTTCGTGGAGTAACAGCAGCAAGGCGCGGGCGGAAGGGCTGCTTTTGACCGCTTTGTGGCGCCGGGCGGTCAGCGACACAAACCCGGTGTGACGCGCAGCGGCGGAAACAGCGGCAAACGACGGCAAGGTGTGCAGGGGCGGTTTCTGCGGAGCCACGCGCCGACGGGCAGCATGGAGTTCGGCGAGTGTGCCGCGTAACATGAGCGCCGCGTATAATTGTCCGCCCGGCGTCAACCAGCGCGCGAGGCGGCGGAAAACGGGCGTGAGCGGGGTGGCCCAATGCAACGCGCAGTTGCTGACGATCAGGTCAAAATGTCCAGCGGGGCGATAGCGGCGGACATCGCCCACGTGCCAGCGGACGCGTGCCGCACCACGCCAGCGTTGGCGCGCCACGGCGATCATGGCCGGCGAAATATCCAGCGCATGCACTTGGGCCCGCGGAAAACGTTCGCGGAGTTGTTCGGTCAGCAGGCCGGTACCACAACCAATTTCGAGAATGCGGTGCGGTGCGGGACCTTTTTCGAGTTCCCAGAGCAACCGGCGCGCCACGGACCACTGGATGGCCGAATGTTTATCGTAGGTGGCCGCGGCGGCATCGAACCGCTTGCCGACCACGTGCTGCAGCTTGGTGGGCATCAGAGCGTCTCCAGAAAACATTTTATTTCGGCGCCCACCACGTCGAACGCGTTGAACGGTAGATCATGGCCGGCGTGGTCAATCGCCACAAATCGGCTAAAAATAAATTGTTCCGCCAACCACTCACTGGCAGCGCAGGGAATGATTCGATCCTCACGACCATGCAGCACCAGTGTTGGCTCCGTTGCATGAGCAGCCGGCAGGCGCAAGTCCGTATTCAGCAACTCGTCCAAGCCCTTGGCCAGTACCGCGCCACCCAAGGCCAGCGCGGCACGGACTTGTTCCTCCACCGTCGCCGACGCGAGCGGAGCAGGCGCGGCGACGTCGGCGAAAAACTGCCGCAAGACCGCTTCTGGATTCTTACGCAACGCGGCCTTCATTGCGCGTACGCGGGCCGGCTCGACGCCATGCGGCCAATCCGGCGCGGAACAGAAGCACGGCGTGGAGCTGACCAGCACAAGACCAAGCCAACGCTCGGGTTCGGCAAGCGCCGCACGCAAGGCGCGCAGGCCGCCCAAGCTCCACCCGAGCAAAAGAGCGGGTTGGTCAAACTTGGGTAACGGTTCGTAAGCGGCTAGGAGCTGCGGTTCGGCAAAGTCCGTCACCGCCGCCGCCAGCGGACGCAACGCCGCCGCAGGATGCGCCCAGCCGCCGATCATCAGGAGCGCCGGCTTCATTCCGCGGAACGCTGCTTGACCTTCAATTCGGGATGCTTGCCGGTGACCAGGCTGTTGGGCGGCACGCTTTCCATTAGAAAAACGTTGCCACCAATCGTTGAGCCGCGCCCGATCACCGTATCGCCGCCCAAAATCGAGGCGTTGGAATAAATCACCACGTTGTCTTCGACGGTCGGATGCCGCTGGACGTGCTTGATCGGATGGCCGTGCTTATCGAGCGGGAAGCTCTTCGCACCGAGCGTTACGCCCTGATAGAGCTTCACGCGGTTACCAATTTTCGCGGTTTCGCCGATCACCACGCCGGTGCCGTGGTCAATGAAGAACCCGTGCCCGATCTGCGCGCCGGGATTGATGTCAATGCCCGTCTGCGCGTGCGTCCACTCGCTCATGATCCGCGGCACAATCGGCACATCCAGCCGATAAAGTTCGTGCGCCAACCGGTGCGACGCAATCGCCAGCAGACCCGGATAGGCCAGTTGCACCTCGGCAAACGTCAGCGCCGCCGGATCGCCTTCGTAGGCCGCCCGCACGTCCTCCACCAACATCTCGCGCACGTGTGGCAGGCGTTGGAAGAAAACATCCATCGCCCGACTTGCCTCGGCATGGGCGCGTTTGGGCCGGGCCTTGCGATGCTCCGTACGCGCCGCCGCACCCGTCCAGCGGAACGGCCACGCGCGCTCGATCTCCGGACGCAGCAGCCGCCACGCCTCGCTCAACCGCCGTACCAGAAAAATACCGAGTTCGTCGGCGCTCACCGGCCCCGCCGACATCTTGCCGGGAAACATCACGTCAATCAGCGTCTTCAGCGCCTCGATCACCGGCGCGGGGTTCGGATAATTGCCGAGCACGCTCTCCGGTTTATCCGCGCCGTTCATGACGAACGATGGCAACAGCGCCTGCGCTGTCTGGCAAATCGCGTATTCCCGGTTCGTGGCCAGGCAACGTCCCTGCTTGATTTTCTTCATGGTGAACTCCCGCGTTGACGGCGGCAAACTACCGCACCGCCGCGCGGCAATCAAGGCCGGAGGGCGCCAATTTCCAAGGCCCGGAAAAGTGTGCGCGGCGGTTTTCCAAGCCTTGGAAAAAGTTACGCCCGGATGAGCGCGAGCAACTCGTCGCGCTTCTGTTCCATCATCGCGCGCGTTTTGGCTTCGAGGTTCAGGCGGACAAGCGGCTCGGTGTTCGAGCTGCGGACGTTGAACCACCAGTCGCTGAACTCGAGCGAGAGACCGTCGAGTTCGGTGACTTTGCCGCCGGTATATTTTTGGCGCAATGTGGCGAGCACTTTTTGGGGATCGTGAACTTCGCTGTTGATCTCGCCGCTGGCAAAGTAGCGCTGGATCGGCTTGACCAGCGCGGAGAGCGGAACGTTGCCGGCGCTGACGAGGTTGGCGATGGAGAGCGCGGCGAGCGAGGAGCTTTCCGCGAAATAATTTTCGCGAAAATAGTAGTGGCCGGAAAGTTCACCGGCGAAAATCGCGTTGGCTTCGCGCATCTGGGCCTTGATGAAGGCGTGGCCGACGCGGCTCATCAGCGGCGCGCCGCCGTTCTCGGCGATGACTTCCTTGACCGCCCACGAACTGCGTAGGTCATAGAACACGTTGCCCTTTTGCTTGGCAAGAAAGGCCTTGGCGATGAGTGCGGTGATGATGTCCATCGGGATGATTTCGCCGCGTTCATCGAGGAAACCGGCGCGGTCGGCGTCGCCGTCGTAGGCAATGCCGAAGTCGTATTTCCCGGCGCGCATTTTTTGCTGAATCGCTTCGAGGGTGTCGTGCTTGAGCGGATTCGCCTCGTGATTCGGGAAGGTGCCGTCGAGGGTGTCGAACAGTGGTTCAATCTCGACCAAGCCTTCGAGCACTTTGTTTTCGAGGATGCCCATCGAGTTGGCGAAGTCCACGCAGACGCGCAGCGGGCGGCGAATCTCGGCGTAGCGGCGGATACGCGCAACGTAGTTCGGGACCACATCGTAGGATGTGATTTTGCCCGGCGTCGCGGCAGGTGCGGCAAACTGACCGGCGAGCACAATTTTTTCGATTTCTTTGATGCCGGTGGCGCCGCTGATCGGGATTGCCTGCTCGCGGCAGAGCTTGAACCCGTTCCACTCGCCGGGATTGTGGCTGGCGGTGATCATCACGCCACCATCGGCGCCAAGGTTGCCATCGGCGAAATAGCACATCGGCGTGGAGCACAAGCCGAGGTCCACGACAGCCACACCGTGCAGCGTCAGACCGCGGGCGAGTTCGCGAAACAGCGGCAGCGAGTGTGGACGCATGTCGCGACCGACCACGACCTTGCGCGGCTTGAGGAAGGTGGCGAACGCGCGGCCGATCTTGAAAGCAAGGTCGTCGGTCAAGGTTTGGCCATAAACGCCGCGAATATCATAGGCTTTGAAAATACTACCGTTTGCAGGGGAACTCATCGTGGGCTGCTCCTTAGGGATGGGTTGCAGATGACTCCATGTGGCTACGCAACACGGCGACCAGTGCGCAGGCGTCGGTTTGATCGAGCCGCGCCAGTACCCGCTCCCAGCGGAATCCAAAACCGCCGGGTTCGTCACGATGCAACAGCTTGAACAAAGCCAGGAAAGCGTGACGCCGCTTGCGAAACTCTTCCTGAATTTCTACAAAGCGCGCTTGGAAGGTCGTCAGATAAATTTCGGCAAATTCATCCGGATTGGCCAGCAGCGCGCGCCGCCGGTTGAAGGGGTTCGCGTAGTCGGCCGCGAACAGAACCAAATCCGTCTTGAAATCGGTAAACGTGCCGGTGTGATCGGACACCACGAGATCCACCGGCAGGCTCTGCTCGTCTTCGATAATGATTTCGTCGCCGTCATCGAATAGCACGGTCTGCGTATCGGTGGTCATGCGGCCGACGATGAGATTGGTCGCAGCGGCACAGCCCAGTAGACGGGCAAAACGACGGCAAAATTCAGGATTGGCATAGCGCGAAGGCGGAATTTTATCGGAGGCAACGCCGTGAACATATTCGCGCTCGAAGTAAGTCGCCCAAATACGCCGCCCCTGATAGGCATGATTGACGCCCGCATAACTTTCCATGATACGGCGCGTACTCACCTGCGGCGGCAGATTCATGCCGAGCTGGCGACAGGCCAGCCGGCGGTCGAGAATATAATCGGTGTAATCCTCGGATTCCATGATCGCCCAGCAAAGGTCTTTGTTTTCGTCGAGATGCTCCCAAATCCCCCACTTCTGCATGCGCAAAATACGCACGATGGGCCGCGCCGACCCCTGCCGCTTCATCTCCGCGATGAAGACACCGCGCCGACCCATAAAGACACCACGTTTGGAGAGCGAAGTCACCACCCGCCCGACGTTGATATATTCGATATCCGTGAATTCGCGCAGAAAGTTGAAGATAAACCCCTTCGCGCGCTCGTCGCACAGACTGCGTAATTCGGGGTCGTCCGGGCGCTGATCGTTTTCGTCGAAGATCGGATCAAAGATCAACTCGTTGTTGACAATCCGGCCACCTGGCAGCCATTCGATCTGCATGAAAAATTCAGGACTGAGACCCAGCAGGATTTCTTCCGGCGGCGACTGATCGCGCTCACCCACCAACGCGGCAAACATACGGTTACGCCAAGCGAGGTGCTCGGTATTGTCCTCGCGTAAATCCGGCGGCACGGCAGTGTGAAAACGCGCGAGCGCTTCCAAAAAATATTTCCGCACGCGCGCCGGATCGGTCTGGGTCAGATCACCCTCCAACTCCTTACCCAGCGGCGCTTCCGTGACGCCAAAGAAATCCACCTCCACATTGAACAGACGATTATGCCGTTGTGTCAGCTCCCGAATTTCCTGCAAAGAACGCGCCAACCCTTCCGGCGGCAACGCTTCGAGCCGCGCGAATTCCTGCAAAGTGAGGTGCTTGGTACCGGTGATGTGGTTGTAGTAATACACCACCGTGGTGGCCACCCGCATCTGCGCATTGCGAATCATCTGCGCCATATCGGTGGCCGTTTGCGGCAGCGGATTGATCCGCCAACATTCGCCGCGCTCCTTGATCGCCTGCCGCACCCGCGCATCGCTCTGCATCAAGTAGCGGACTTTTTGCTTGGACACCAATTCTTGCAGGGCTTCGTCGGCCTCGAACGCCAACGGCATATTTTCAGGATCGGGCCGGATCAGGATACGGTCGGGATCCGTGATCAAGTCCACAGATTGTTCCCACTCCTGCGCCTCTTCGTCGTCGGTGAGCGGCGGCTGCCCGGCTTTTTGCCGCTGCTGATTGAGGTCTTGAACGTAGGCGAGGCGTTGCGTGGCGTGGATGCCCGGCAGCGTCACCAACACACCGGCGCGCGGAAAAATCGTGGCGATACGCGACTTCAGCGCGCCACCACCATTCGTAGCCAGCGGATGTTCACCAATGATACGTAGCGTCATATGGTCTTCAACCACCCCGACCCCGGCAGCCTTGGGCCACCCCTGGCGCACCCACGTGCAGCCAGTTGACGCAGGAGTATAACCAGCTTCCCGACCTTGTCCATGCCGATTGCGGGAAAATTTTCCAAGGCTTGGAAAAAGCGCCGCACCCGTTTTCCAAACCTTGGAAAATACGCGATTCAGATGGTATCGGTCGGCTGGCGTCCCCAATCAGTCCGCGGACAACGACAACGAGCGGGGTGGCGCATCCGTTCCGCTGTCCGGAGCGGAATACGCACGGCACAGCAGCTGAGCGAGCCGGGCTGTTCCGCTGCAGCGGGACAGCCCGATCCCCTATTACAAACGCATGACGAAAAAGCGCACTGCTGCCCGTCACGCGATTTAATTGATTTGTATCCAAAGTCTCGTAGTGTTAAGCGCTTTCCGCCGTCTGCCCGGTTGGAGTGCAAGAGTTTTGTCCGACTGCAAAACTCTGCGACTTCCGTCGGAGTTTGGCGTAGTAAGCAGGAGTTTTGCGCATGAGCGAGCAAGAGGAGCAGCAGCGGATAGCGGAGGCGCGGGGTCCAGAAACGCCGCGGCGGCAACCGTTCAAGATCATCGAACTACTGGCCTCGATGCGCTTGGCCATCGGCCTGCTGTGCGTCATTGCCATGGCGTGCATTATTGCCACCGTGCTGCCGCAGGGCGCGGACGTTACGGGGCTCCTGCAGAAAAATCCCGGGGCCCATCATTGGATAAAACGCCTTGAGGCCGCTGGTCTGACCCATGTTTTTTCGGCGTGGTGGTTCATTGGCCTGCTGACCGCACTGGGCGCGAGTTTGTCCGTTTGCATTGCGCGGCGCTTAAAAGCGCTGTTCGCCGCGGGCGCGAGGCCCAGCGGCAGCATACTCGTTTTTGGCACCTTGTTCGTGCATGTTGGCATCCTGCTGACGCTGCTCGGCGGCGTCATCAAGTTGTTCTGGAGCGAGCGCGGTTCTTTGCAGTTGCGGGAAGGCGAACAGACGGCGGCCTTCGTCACGGATGACAACCGGCACGTGCAACTGCCCTATACGCTCCAATTGATGAAGTTTGAGATCGAGTACTATTCCACAGCGGCCAACGGCAAACCCGAAGAGACCGTGCAGGCCGAGACGTTGGTGCTACAAGGGCCGGACAGCGATGCTGGCGTTGAATGGCCGGTGGAAATCGGGGCCGAGCGCAAGGTGACGCCGCCCGCTGCCGCGACCGGGAGCCATCAGGATTGGCGCGTGACGGTACTCCGGCGTATTCCTGATTTTATGATTGATACGAGCACGCACACCGTTCAAAGCCGTTCCGATAAAATGCTGAACCCCGCCATTCTGGTTCGGGTGGCCGGCAACGGTCCGGCGGCGGAACATTGGCTGTTTGCCCGTTATCCCGATTTCGACATGAATGCAATGAGCGGACAGGAGAGCCAACCTGCGCCCTTCAAGCTGCGCTATAAAGTTTTGGTCAGTGCCCCGGAAAAACAGCACGTCAAATCGTTCAAGAGCGCGTTGCGGGTTCTCAAGGGCGACGCGGTGGCACACGAACAAACCATCGAAGTGAACGCACCCATGTCTTATGAGGGCTACTCCTTTTATCAGTCCGGTTACAACGAAGATGACCTTTCTTGGACGGCGCTGCTGGTGGTGCGCGATCCCAGCGTGCCCGTGGTCTATTTGGGCTTTATCCTGTTGGGGGTTGGAGCGTTTCTCACGGCCTACTGGCGGGCGGAAAAAGTGAAGGAGGACTCCCTATGTTAACGTTAACCCACGTCTTCGACGTGGCGTTGGTCGCGTATCTGCTGGCGCTGATTTTAGGCTCGGTGAATCTGTTTGCGCCGCGCCGCCTGCTACGCAGCCTGGCCACCGCGGGCCTGACCCTCGGCGTAGTCGCGCTGACCGTGTATATCGGTTGGCGTTGGCTGGAAGCGAACCGCGCGCCGTTCAGCAACATGTTCGAGTCGTTGGTGCTGTTTGCGTGGACCCTCTCGCTGGTTTACGTCGTACTATTGCTGCGCGGGAAAATTCCATCAGCTTTGACGCCGACCACCGCACTGCTGGCGCTGCTGATGCTGGTCTATGCCAGCGCGTTTCTCTCCTCAGAAATTCAGCCGCTCATGCCGGCGCTGCGGAGCAACTGGCTCACGTTTCATGTGACCACCGTGCTCATCGGCTATGGCTCCTTCGCCGTGGCCTTTCTGGCGGCGACCGGCTATCTCATCGTCAGCCGCGCGGCGAGTCAGGCCGGCCCCGAAAGCCGCGAGCTGTGCGAGGCGATCATGTCCAAAACGATTTCCTTCGGCTTTCTTTTTCTCGTCGTCGGCATCGCGATGGGCGCGGTCTGGGCGAACGTTGCGTGGGGCACCTACTGGTCGTGGGATCCGAAGGAGACGTGGTCGCTCATCACCGCGTTGATTTACGCGGTCTTCTTGCATGGCCGCTACCTGCGCAACTGGTCAGGCCGGCGCATGGCGTGGATTGCCGTCATCGGATTTATTTCGGTGCTCATCACCTACGTCGGCGTCAACTATCTGATGAAAGGGCTGCACAGTTATGCGTCCTGACGATGATTTTCCAAGGGTGGGAATTCAAGGTTAAAGTGCAACAGGTGGGTGAGGCATCAGGTCGCTGGGGGCTTGGTAACCGTGGCGTTTGCGAGGCCGCGCATTGAGTTGCCCTTCAACCCAGCGTAATTCGGCCTCGGTGATCGTACGGAAGTCGCGGTTTTTGGGGAAGTATTGCCGCAGCAGTCCGTTTAAGTTTTCATTACAGCCGCGCTCCCACGCGCAGTGCGGATGGGCGAAGTAGACCGAGCAGGCCAAGGCCTGCTCAAGTGCGGTAAACAGGGCGAACTCCATGCCGTGATCCACCGTCAGGGTGTGGACCGGCACGCCGTGCCGAGCGAAGGCGTCCACGGTGGCGCGGTTATAACTGGCCGCACGACGGTCGGGCACCCACGCCAGTACGACATAGCCCGAGCGCCGATCCACCTGCGTACAGAGCCCCGCCACCTGATCGCTGCCGCGCACCGTGTCGCTCTCCCAGTCGCCGTAGCGGAGCCGCTGCGCGACGATCAGGGGGCGTTCGTCAATACTGGTAATGCCGCGGATGCGGCGGTAGTGACTAGGTTTACGATAGCTCCGGCGTAACCGCGCCCAGCCGTGGCGCAGATGGCGCCGCCACCACGGGCGTTCCCGGTAGAGCCACGCGTAGATCGTCGCCACCGACACACGGGGTAGCGTGCTCGACCAGCTCCCGACGATCTGCTCCGGGGATAAGTTATCGGCCAACCGTTGCCGGACTTCGTGGGCCAGCCGCGCGTCCGCGAACCGGCGGGGGCGCACACGCCCCCGGAGCCGGTTCGTCGCGCGGCGGTGGGCCGCCACAGGTTCATACCCCACCGCACCGCCGTTCCGGCGTAGCTCCCGACTGATCGTGGCCGGGCTCCGGCCCGCCAATAACGCCCCGATCAGCCGCAGGCTGCAACCGTTGTCCCGTAACACCGCTATCTTTTGTCGCTCGTCCATACTAAGATGCGTGTAGCGCATCGTCGTCCTCCGTTCGCTGGTGGTTTGTTAGTCCAAACACCATGCTACCGAAGATCAACGACCTTGCGCCTTCCTTTTCTCACATCCGTTGCACTTCAGATTAAAATCCGCAGG
>SCQF01000076.1 GCA_004321905.1 Verrucomicrobiota bacterium
GACCGATTCCACACTGCTGACCTGACCCGCCGGCAGATAAGCATAGTTCACCCCGCCCTGCGGCACCGGCTGCGTCACCGCCGTCAACCGATTCGCACCGTCATAGGTGCTGGAAACCGTCCCTTGGCCGTTCACCGCCGTCTTGGGCAATCCATTCCGATAGTAGGTGAAGCTGTTCGTGAAATCCGGCCCCGCCACCAGCGCCAGCCGCCCATCGCCGTCATAGGCGTTGGTCAGCACCGTGCCATCGAAGCGGGTGATGGCCCTGACCCAGTCCTTCACGTAATAGGATAGGCCCATGACCTGCCCTTCCAGATTGGTCACGGCGACCGGACGCCCCTGCAAATCCAAGGCATAGCTTTCCACGGGCCGGTTCAACTCGTCGCGGATCAGGAGCGCTTCCATCTGCTCGTTATAGTCATAGTGGATGGACGCCGCCTGATTGCTCGCGCCCGTCAGGGTACGCGTGACGGCAGCCAGCGTCCGCGCCGGCAACCACGCAAACCGCGTGGCGCGCCCGGCGGTGTCGGTGTGGTTGGCGAGACGCGCAATGCAACGCTGTTTCCAAGGTTGGGAAATTCTACGCATTTGATTTTCCAAGCTTGGGAAAAGTCGCGGGCCGCGTTCCGCGCGGCCCAGCAATCTTGTCCATTCACCCTTCACAGTGCTCCTAATCCCTCAAAAGAGCATGAAATAGAGCAGAACACTGGCAAGCAACCCAACGAGGGCACCGAGGAAAAGTTCGATCGATGGCTGATCTGGAGATCGGCGATTCTTGCCAAGAAAGAAATCCCAGAAGCTAAACAAATGCTTGATTTCCCTTCGATAGTTGCGAACTCCAAACAGGAAAAGAATGCAACTGAAGATCAGGCCGCTCAAGATAAAGGCCCAAGCAAGAAATGTCTGAAAACTTGTCATAGTCTGTTATGGGCACTTCTTAGGAGGCTTCGGAGAAAAGATCGAAGGGAGTGTGTTGTCGCCGAGCAGGGTTCCACCCGTCAATCCGATCGCTCCTCCGACGTCTCCGAAATTGTAGGGAGCTGAACCCGCGATTTCGCCGATTCCCCCATTCGGATCATAAATGAGGAAGGAACCAGCTTTCCCCATCGCCCATTGCCCAGCCCATCCAACAGCCCCTGAGCCAACGCCGATGAGAGCCGCGCGTCCGGATTGATTGAGATTGATTCCGGACTGCGCGGTCAGACTCTGGTTATAGGCATCATTGACTCCTGCGAGGGCACCACCGACGATAACACCTCCGGCACCAGGAACTACCGTACTAATAAAGCCTGCACCGGCTCCAAACAATACAGACTGCGTATACTGCCAACCTGAAATTTTTCCATTTACGTATGCAGAAAAATTATGAACGTAATTCGCGCCAGCACCAAGAAGTGCACCTGCGATTTGCACCCAAACTCTTCCCTGCGGATCCCGGAAGTTAACGGGGTTATCGGCACAGAACACGTACTGATTGAGTCCGCCGCTGATACCAATCGGATCATTACTTAACCATCGCCCAGTGACTGGGTCATACCAGCGGGCGCGGAAGTAGTACAACCCGGTGGCCCACGAAATTTCCCGTCCCTGCCAACCGTGGCGATTGCCAATCGCCGATTGAGTGAGAGGTTTTCCAGCCCCGTCATAGACGGTGGTGCGCCCCCAAGCGTCATAGCGGTACTGCTCTACGATGTTGCCGGCGGCATCCACAAGTGCATGAATGGAGCCGAGATGGTCTTTGATCGCATACACCGTGCGCGGAGCGCCCGGTCCACCATAGATCATCATTGCCAAGAGATTGTCTATGCCCGGCCCCCACGTGTAGGAGCGGATCAAGGTTCCGCTGGCGTCCACGTCGGCAACCACCTGCGCGCCGTCATAGACGTAGTAGTTCGTCGTACTGCCGTCCGAAGTCCAGACCCGCCGACCCAGCGCGTCATAACCGTTTTGCTCTACCGCGACGCCGTTGGTAGCCAGAGCTGTGAGTTGATACTGGCCGTTCCACGTCAGGCCGAGATTCTTGCTGAACCCTGTCCCGCTGTAAGAAATGTTCGTCATACAACCGGCGGCATTATAACCATAGTCCGCACCGGTCACAACGTTGACCACGACCGTGTTCGTCGCTCGGCCCACATTGCCCGCCACGTCGCGGATGGCCGCGACCACCTGCTGCGTCCCCGCATTCACCGCCACGCCATAGGCCCAGAAGTTGGTCCCGGATACCACGGGCTTGTTGGTGCTGCCGGCCGCCACCCAGAGTTGACCGAACCGGTCGTCCGTTCCAATCGCTTCGCTGGAGAACCCCGCCACATCCAGCCGCGCCGCCGGGTTCGTCTCCGCCACCTGCCAGTTCGCCAGCCGGTTGCCGAGGCCCAGCGCATAGTTCACCGTCGCCAAGGTTCCGCCGGCATCGCCGACTTGCTTACTGGTGCGGTTGCCGGACAAGTCATAAGAATAATTTGCCACAGAGCGCACAGAGGACACAGAGGTCAAGGAGGATTCGGAGGTCAGGCGGTTCAAGCTGTCGTAGGCATAATTTTCCGTGGTGGCTTGACCGCTGGCGGTCGTCACCTTCTGCGTAATCATCCCCGCCGCGTCGTAGGCATAGGCGAAGTTCCGTAGCGCCTTGCCGGCGGCGTTCTTCCAGGCAATGCGACGCCGTTTCCAAAGTTGGGAAAAGTAGTGGGCTGCGCGGGAGCGCAGCCCATTATCACAAACCCAGACTTGCGGGACGGTGAGAACTTACGGCATCTTTCAGCGACAATGTCGGGAGAGTCGCATCGCTGACCGAATTCGTGTCCGAACACCGCCCAACACCGGCACCGGCGGCGCAACGGACGGTTAACCGGGACAGAGCCACGAGGCGGGCAAGGCTTTGCGATGTTCAGTTTGATGTAGGTGAACTTGGCTCCACAAATCCGCACGGCCCGCGGGGGCGAACGTCGGTCATGGGTGTGCAAGCGTGCGACCGGCGCGACCCACCGAAAGGCCGTCGGCGACGATGAGCCTTCATAACCGAGATTAAAGGAGTACAAAGCTCAAGCTCTGCGCAGAGCGACTGCGACTTTAACGCCGGCATGAAAGGCCGGAACGGAGGGATGCAATCCCGAAGTGGCAACCTCTGTTCCGACTTCATTTTCATAGGTTGGCAGCGCCAATGCTATTGGTTGGCGTGTGGAGTTCATTGGGAGCGCCAACATCCACGCGATCATAATCAATCTATTGAACGATCTTCTGATCATAGTCTCCCAAGAGTTGCGCATCACGATTGAATAGCTTCAACCGATGATTGTTCCTTTTGCCACTGACTGTCGCCCCTCCATGAGTTCAAATACACTTCCCGGTTCAAGAAGTTCTTCTGGACCGTCAGCAAGGAATTTAACACTGACACGGTGACAAAGCTCTCTGTCGGGCGGTTCAATAAACTCAACGACAACACTCCATGCCTCCTTGGACCAGGACTCCTTCTGGTGTTCGAATCGCGCAACGGTGCTGTATCTCGGCCCAGGAGGGGGCGATTGACGACCACCGTCTTCGAGATTGCGCCACTTTAGATGTGCCTGAACTATCTTCTTCATGGCGCACCTTTGATGACGGGGTTGGCTGCGTTGATTGGCCCTAACTCTCCGTAACGGGCTGGACCTATGCCATCGAGTCTATCCCAACGCATGAATGAATCTGCAGTTGACTTCGGGAACTGAGCTTCAATGACTTTGAAGTTACCCGCCCCGTCCATCTTCGTGCCCCATTCCGCTGCATGTTCGGCGCTTTCTGCAAAGAACTTTCCACCAAGTGAATTTGGCCCCGCTTGGAAAGTACCGGATTTCATCAACTGTTCGTACTCAGCCGGACTGACAGCGCGGTAGAGAGAAGTCATTTCGCTCTCTGCGGCAATGGCTCTAAGCCCAACTAACCCTTCTTCAGCCATCCCGAGGGGAGGTATCGCCAGCGAGGCAGCCACCACTTCATCCGAAGTCAAATAATTAAATGCGTCTCTTCCCCATGACCATAGTGTTCGCAATGCTTGCAAATGCCCATTTATAGTAGTGTCCCAGAAGCCCTCCTTACACAGTCCGAACGGATCGGTGAAGTTGACGGGGTTATTGGCGCAGAACACGTACTGGTTCAGCCCGCCGGATATGCCGATCGGGTCGTTGGAGAGCCAGCGGCCGGTGACAGGGTCATACCAGCGCGCGCGGAAATAATACAAGCCCGTGACCCATGAGATTTCGCGCCCTTGCCAAACGTAACGATTGCCGATGGCGGATTCAGAAAGCAGTTTCCCGTTCCCGTCATAGACGGTTGTCCTACCCCACGCATCGAACCGATACTGCTCGACGATGTTGCCGCCGGCATCCACAAGCGCGTGAATGGAACCGAGCTGGTCTTTGAGGGCATACACCGTGCGCGGAGCGCCCGGTCCACCATGGATCGTCATCGCCAAAAGATTGTCTACGCCGGGGCCCCAAGCGTAGGAGCGCAATAAGGTTCCGCTGGCGTCCACATCGGCAACCACCTGCGCGCCGTCATAGACGAAGAAATTCGTCACGCCGCCGCTGGCCGTCCAGATTCTCCGGCCCAGTGCGTCGTAACCGTTTTGTTCCACCGCGACGCCGTTGGTGGCGATGGTGGTGAGTTGATATTGTCCATTCCACGTCAGGCTGAGATTTCGGGTGAAGCCTGCTCCGCTATACGCCATGTTCGTGACACATCCGGCAGCGTTGTAGAGATAGGCTCCATTCGTTGCCACATTCACCGTCACGGTGTTTGTGGCATATCCCACATTCCCCGCCGCGTCGCGGATGGCCGCGACCACCTGCTGCGTGCCAGCATTCACCGCCAAGCCATAGGCCCAGAAGTTGGTCCCGGATACCACGGGCTTGTTGGCGCTGCCCGCCGCCACCCAGAGTTGACCGAACCGGTCATCCGTCCCAATCGGTTCGCTGGAAAAACCGGCCACATCTAGCCGCGCCGCTGGGTTCGTCTCCGCCACCTGCCAGTTCGCCAGCCGATTACCTTGTCCCAACGTATAGTTCACCGTCGCCAAAGTTCCACTGGCAGCGCCAACCTGCTTGCTCGTGCGATTGCCAGACAAGTCATAGGAGTAATTAACCACAGCCGCCTGCGTCCCTGGGACTACGGCGGCCAAGGAGGACTCGGAGGTCAGGCGGTTCAGGCTGTCATACGCATAATTTTCCGTAGTGGCCTGACCGTTGGCCGTTGTCACTTTCTGCGTAATCATCCCCGCCGCGTCATAGGCGTAGGCGAAGTTCCGTAGCGCCTTGCCGGAAGCGTTCTTCCACGCGATGCTTGTCACCCGGCCCAGCGCATCATAGCCATAGCTCGCCTTCACCCCGCCATTCACCGCCGCCACCCGCCCGTTGGCATCGTAGGCATATTGGAAGGTGCCCGCCGGAGTGTTTATTTGCGTCAATCGCTCCGCCGCGTCATAGCCATAGCTCACCGTGCCCGCGACCGATTCCACACTGCTGACCTGACCCGCCGGCAGATAAGCATAGTTCACCCCGCCCTGCGGC
>SCQF01000036.1 GCA_004321905.1 Verrucomicrobiota bacterium
CAGCTGCTGCGAAACAAACGTGATGTTGGCCACGCGCCACGTAGAAGCGACCTCCGGTCGCTTTTCCTGATGCGGACGGAGTCCGCATCTACGCCGGGGCTTCAGCCGGCCACATCATTTAGGGAAACGCAACGTCGGACGCCTTTCGTGTTGCCATGCGCGTCGCTCGCACCAGGCCGACCTTGGGCCGTCTGTTGCACTTGATTGTAGAATCCGCAGCCTTGGAAAACGACTCAGCCACGAGCCGAAATCAGCACGGCGGCGGCGCGCTCGGCCAAACGCAGCCGCGGCGCACCAGCGTCGAACACCGGCGGCGGCTCTGCGGTGGCAAAAGCGAGCCGCCACGGTGCACCCGGCGCGGCGGGCAACACAAAATCCACCGGCGCGCGGCCCGCATTGAATAAGAGCAGCAGATGATCGTCGTCCGTCGTCGCACCGGTGGCGGCGTGGTTGCCCTGCAACAAACACGCGAGCGCGGTGCCTTGCGCCCAATTTGGCGCGCGGCCATCGGGGCCCAGCCACTGTACGTCGGCATCCTTGAAAAACGCGCGGCGGCGCAACACGGGATGGGCCTTGCGGAACGCGATGAGCTGTTGCACGAAAGCATAGAGGTCGGCGTTCGCGCGCAACAAGGACCAATCCAGCCACGAAATTTCGTTGTCCTGCGCGTAGGCGTTGTTGTTGCCCTGCTGGGTCCGGCCAAATTCATCACCGGCGAGCAGCATGGGAATGCCTTGCGAAAGCAGCAGCGTGAGCAGAAAATTTCGCTGCTGCCGGCGGCGCAAAGCTTGAATGGTGGGGTCGGCGGTTGGCCCCTCAACGCCATGGTTACAGGAAAAATTCGCGTTTTCGCCGTCGCGATTGTCCTCGCCGTTGACCGCATTGTGTTTTTGTTCGTAGCCGACGAGATCGGCGAGCGTGAAACCGTCGTGGCAGGTGATGAAGTTGATGCTCTTGAGCGGCGTGCGACCGTTGTAGCCATAGAGATCGGCGCTGCCGGCGAACCGGGTGGCGAACGCGCCGAGGAGGCCGGAGTCGCCGCGCCAGAAGCGGCGCATATCGTCGCGATATTTGCCGTTCCACTCGCACCACCGTTCGCTGGGAAACGCGCCCACGTGATAGGCGCCGGCGGCGTCCCATGCCTCGGCGAAAATTTTGGCGTCGCGCAACGCGGGGTCTTCGGCGATGTGCTCGACGATCGGCGGGTTGGGTAGAATCTGTCCATCTGCGCCGCGCGTGAGCACGCTGGCGAGGTCGAAGCGGAAGCCGTCCACATGCATGTGCAGCACCCAATAGCGCAGGCAGTCCAAAATGAAATCGCGGACGATCGGATGGTTGCTGTTGATCGTGTTGCCGCAGCCGGAATAGTTGGCATAGTCGCCGCGGCGCTCGTCCATCAGATAATAAATGTCGTTGTCGAGGCCGCGGAACGAATAGGTCGGTCCGCCCGCGCCCTGCTCGGCAGAGTGGTTGAAAACCACGTCGAGAATGACCTCGATCCCGGCCTGATGGAGCGCAACGACCAGCTCTTTGAACTCGCGCACCTGCTGCCCCCGCACGCCGCCGTGCGCATAGCGACCGTTGGGCGCGAAAAAGGCCATCGTGCTATAGCCCCACAAATTACGCAACGCGCGCCGCCCCATGTTTTCCTGCAAAAATTCCATTTCGTTGAATTCCTGGATCGGCAGCAATTCGACGGCGGTAACACCGAGGTCTTGCAAGTATGGAATTTTTTCAATGAACGCACTGAACGTACCACGATGCCGCGCGCCAGACTGGCGGTGTGCGGTGAAACCACGCAGATGGGCTTCATAGATGATGGTCTCGCTCAACGGCGTACGCGGTGGACGGTCGCCCGACCAATCAAATTCGTCGCGCAGGATGACACCTTTGGGAAAGCGCGCGCCGTTTTTTGGATAGACACCGGGCTGGAACCACGCGGCGTTGCCCCAACGCGGCGCACCAGCCACCGCCAGCGCGTAGGGATCGAGCAACCACTGGTCGGGATCGAAAAAGTTGCGCCGCCTGGCGGTTGCGCAACCTTCCATCCGATAAAGATAAAACTGCCCCGGCCGCGCCGCGCCGACGTGAATGTGCCAGAGGTCGCCGATGCGGTTGCGTTCCGGGCACAGCTCATACTCGCAAATCGGTTGCGCCGCCTCCGGGTCATCGAAAAGCATCAGCCAGACACGCGTGGCATGGCGGCTGAAGACGGTGAACTGGACACCGTCGCGCACGACTTGTGCGCCCAGTGGCACCGGAAACGGCACGGTCGGATGGCTATGGCTGCGTGATTTCATGCTGATCTGCAACAAATTTATCCGGGGCCAGTTCGCGCAGCAAGTCCGCCGATTGCTGGATCGTCCGCTGTAAATCATCCAGCAGCGGGTGGTGCCGCAACACGCTCGCAATCCAAGCCACTTGTTCCTGGGCGCGGTGCGCGCCAGCACCCTCAGCCGTGCGCGCGAGCCGCCGGAATTGACGCGCCTGCCAGCGACACAACCGCCGCAGTTGCCAATAGGTCGGCGGCGTCCCCCATACCGGCGGGGGATCGCACCGCCACGTTGATAGAAAGGCCCACATCGCTTCTGAGGCTAAAGCAGGCCAGCGCACAAGGCAAGCACCGGAAACCATAGTCCACGCTTTACTTTGACCGGCAATTATATTAGTTCCATTCACATATGACACCGGGTTCAGGGCCTAGAAGCGGTTTGTGGTGGACGGCGTTCTTTCTGCTCCTCTTGGGCGGATTGATTTCGGCCGCAATCTATGCCTATCGCTCGTATGACCTGGAATGGCATGAACATTTGGCCCTGAGCATAATGGTCACGGTGATAGCCGTCGGCATCACCATCATCTGCGCCACGGCGCACCGCTGGATGCACCGCTAAGACGCGTTTTTCCAAACCTTGGGAAAAGTGACGCGCCGCGTTTCCAACCCTTGGAAAAACCGGCGGGTTGACTCATCAATCCGTGGGCGCTGCGGCCCTTTTCTCGCCTTCGCCCATCCAGATCAGCCAGATGGATAGCTCGAAGAGCAGGTAGAGCGGGAGGGCCATGAGGAGCATGGAAAAAATATCCGGACTGGGCGAGATGACCATCGCCACCACCAGCGAAATTACGACGACCACCTTGCGCGAGCGGCGCAAGAGAGCGGAACTGATCAGACCGATGCGTCCCAAAATGACCAGCACCACCGGAAACTCGAAGATCAAACCGAAGCCGAGCAGCGTGAAGGTTGCGAACCCGATATAGCTGCTGATGGTCCACTGCGGCACGGTGCCCATCCATTGATTGAAGCTATACATCACCTTCGTGCCGATCGGCAGGGCGACGAAATAGGCCAGCGCGACACCGCTGAAAAATAAAATGGCCGCAAAGCCCAGCGACTGACGCACCACGCGGCGCTCTTTGCGCGTCAGGCCGGGGAAGACAAAGCGCGCGATGTAATAGATCAACACCGGCGCGCCGAGAATCAGACCGCACCAGAAGGCGAGTTGCAGCGCCAAGGTGAAGGCGTCGGTGACGTTCAACGTCAGCAGAAATTTATCAGGATCTTTGACGGCTTTGGCCAGCGGTGCCTTGAGCCAGCGTAAAAATGTCGGCGCCAGCGGGAAAGAAATGGACATCGTAATGACGAGCGTGATGATGCAGGCGACCAGCATCTGGCGGAGGTCATCGAGGTGTTCGAGGAACGGCTTGATCTCGCGTTCCTTCTCCTCGTAGGCGTCAGGCGACAGGTTTGACATCCGGCGTTTTCTCCGCGGGCGGCTGGCCCGGCTTCGCGGTGGTGTCCGCAGGCGGCGTCACGGCGGCGGGAGTAGTGGCAGCAGGTGCGGGAGGCAAGGCCACCGGCGTATCGGATATGACCACCGGCGCGGTGACGGTGGAGTGCGGTTCTCCGCCCGGCACCGGAGTTTCTGCGGGAGCCGATTCCGCTCCGGATTCGATGAAACCTTCCGGATGCATTTCTGGTTCCGGCGGCGGTGGCGGAGGCGGCGTCGTAGGCTCCGGCTCCTTCATGATCTCGGTTTCGATTTCACGCGCGGCGCGCCGGAATTCCTCCATGGATTTCCCAATGGTCCGCGCCATTTTCGGCATGTTTTTCGGGCCGAACAACACCAACGCCACCACGAGAATCAAAATGATATCCGGCGTGCTGAACCCAAAAGCTACTATCGGCATGACCATCATCATCGCCATACTTTCCTACGCTCACAAAGCAAAGGGCAGAGCGCCGCGCCCTGCCCCCGACCGTAGTTCAATGCTCTTTATTTGAACAACACGAACTCGGCACGGCGGTTCTTGGCCCACGACTCTTCGTCATGACCGAGGGCCACCGGTTTTTCCTTGCCCATGCTCTTGGTCTGGATGCGCGCGGCATCCACACCCAGCGTCATCAGGTAGGCGCGCACACCTTGGGCGCGACGCTCACCGAGCGATAAGTTGTATTCGCGGCTGCCGCGTTCGTCGCAGTGACCTTCCACAATCACGCCGACGCCGCTGGCTTTCTTGATGTGTTCCGCCACGGCTTCCACCTTGGCGCGCTCCGATTCCTTGACCTGCGCGCTGTCATAATCGAAATACACCGGCACAAATTGACCGGCCATTTCCGTCGCGTTCAAATCCGGCCGGCCACCCAAGCCCGATCCGTTGAGGTCCGCGCCCGTCACGCCGCCAATGCCGCCATCGCTGCCGCTGCCCGCAGTTTTTTTCTTGCAGCCGCTCACGGCTGCGACGCAGACCAAACCCATCGCCAACATCATCATCCAACGCTTGCTTTGCATGTTTGCTCCTTTTGAATTCATCATCACTTGGCCGTCACCGACGGCGAATACCAATCGCCGGAAACTTCGCTCAAAGCTACCGGCGGATCGCCCAGTGTGTCAAGCAGGTAAATCCGCGACCGATAGCCCGCCGTGCGACTGCACACGATATGCCGCCCATCCGACGCCCAACTCGGATCTTCATAATCCGCATCGCCGGGCGTAATCATTTTGCTATCGAGCGTGTTCGGGTCCATCACGCAAATCTGGAAGCGTCCCTGCAAACTCGCGTAGGCGATCAATCCGTTGGCGCCCCAGCACGGCGCGACATTTTGCGAACCGCGGCTTGTCAGCCGCCGCGGCGCGCCACCGGAGCGCGAGATCATATAAAGTTGCGGATGCGCCGTGCTCGCCTGATCCGACACATATACGATATGGCTGCCGTCCGGCGACCAACACGGCGAAGCCAACGCCGCGCGCGAACCATCGGTCAACCGCATCGGCACACCGCCACCGAGCGCGCGAACGTACAGCGCCTGATAGCCCTCCTTCGAGAGAATCAGCGCCACCATCCCGCCATCCGGCGAAACCGCGCCACCGGAATTCATTCCCGGATAACTCGCCACCACGCGCCGACTACGCGACGCCAAATCAATCAGATAAACATCAGGGTAGCGCTTCAAAAACGCGGTGTATGTGATCCGATTGCCGTCCGGCGCCCAGTGCGGGCCAAGACAAATATTGTGATCGGACGTGATTTGCGACAGATTGCCGCCATCCATGTCGGACACATAGAGTTCCTTCGCGCCGCTACGCGTACCGATCATCACGATGCGCCCGCTGAACATCCCCTTGCGCCCGATCGCTGCCAGAATTTCGTCGGCGACTTTGTGCGCCAACCGGCGCGCCGCCCCACCCTCCGCCGTATACTGCTTGCTCAGCAGCCATTGACGTTGCGTCACACTCGCGAACTGAATCGTCGCGTTCAGAGCACCGCTTTCTTGTGCCGAACCGACGAGCGAAAATTCCGCGCCGCCCGGCGCCGCCGGCGTAAACCAGCCGGAGTGGATCAAGTCATCTTCCAACACGCGTTTGAATTCCGTCGCCGCGCCGCCGGCGACGAGCCGCGACCAATCAATCGTCGCTTTGGCCGAACCGCCCTTGACTACGCGTACTTGCGCCGAAGCCGGCAACACCGCCAGCAGCAACACCAGCGCGATTTTCCAAGCCTTGGAAAAACCGCCTACGCCTTTTTCCAAGCCTTGGAAAAATCCTATTTGTCGCCTTGGGGGCGTGTTGCTGCCGGCTTCAACAAAGCCAGCTACAGCCGCGGAACAAGCGCTGCTTTCTTTCTGTAGCCGGGGTCGGTGACCCCGGCCATCCCTCCAAAATTTTCCCATTTTTCCCTCTTCCATCCGTGTCAATCCGTGTTCATCTGTGGCTAAAAACTCCGCGCTGTTTACATCAACAGCTTCTCCAATTCAAACTGAATCGTGATGTCGCGCGAGCCGCCGATGAACTGCGGCGGTAGCGGGCGCAATCGGCGCACGGATTGGACGGCTTTTTTGACCGATTCATCCATCAATGAATTGCCGGATGGCCGCGTGATGTCCCACGTGCTGATCGTGCCGTCGCGCTGCACGCGAATCGTGACGGCCACCGTCGGATTGCCCGCGTTGGCCAAACCGCTCGGCTGCACCCACGCCTCGTACATGATTTGCCGCACCATCGCGTAGTACCACGCCACCGGCGAATCCGAACGGCCCGCACCACCGGAGCCATAGCCGCTGCCGCGCGATCCGCCGCTTGAACGGGGGCCGATGCCTTTGACCGAACCCGAAAGCAAGGCACGAATCTGATCTTGCGACATACGCGGCTTGTTGGATTTCACACGCGCCACTTGATTGGTCTTGGACGCTGTTACGGTTTTCTTGATTTCCGGTTTCGGCTTGGGCTTGGTTTTTTGCGGCTTCGGTTTGATGGGTTCGGGAATCGTATCGTCCTTCGTCGGCTCCGGCGGCGTCACGATCTGATCCAGCGGTTTGACTTCGGGCGGGGCCTTGGTTTCCGGCGGCGTCTCCGGGCCGGGTTCCCCGCCGCCGCCACCCGCAAGGTCAATGAACTGGATATCCTCCATGGGCTTGAGCGGCTGCGGCCGCGTCAGCAGCCACTGCCCCACAAACAAGAACGCCAGCGCCGCGCAATGCACTAGGGCGGTCCGGTGGAAGACGCGCCTGAACGATCCCGTCATCGCGCACGTTTCTCCTGTGGCGAAGTCACCAAGCCCATCCGCGTGATATGCGCGTCGTGCAGGATTTTCATGATCTCGACGATTTTGCCGTACGCGAGCCCTTCATCGGCGCGCACGAGCACCGTCAATTCGGGATCGGCGCGACCCATCAGGTTCATCTCGCTGGCGAGTTCTTCGCGCGTTGTCAGCTTGTTGTCGAGATACACGCGCCCGCTCAAGTCGAGCGTGATCGAGCGATTGTGTTGGCCGGTGATATCGCTGGCCTTGCCGGACGGCAGCTTCACGGGGATACCCTGCTCGATCAGCGGCATGGTGATGATGAACACGACCAGCAAGAACATCATCACGTCAATCAGCGGGATCATATTGATGTCCCGGATTTGGTGGACCGAAACGATGGCGGAGCGGCGCGACATGGTCAGCCCTGATCCTTGAGAAATTCGCGTTGCACCGCGGCCATGAACTCATCGGCGAAGTTATCCATCTGTACCGCGAGCGTACGGATTTCGTTGGCGAGATAATTGTAGCCCACCGCCGAGGGAATCGCCACGACCAGCGCCGCGGCGGTGGTGATGAGCGCGCCGGAGATGCCGGGTGCCACATCGCCAATCGAAGCCGCGCCCGCCTTGGCCATCGAGGAAAAGGTGTCCATCACACCCCACACCGTACCGAGCAGACCGAGCAGCGGCGCGGCGCTCGCCGCCGTGGAGAGAAAGCCCATGCGCTCCTCCAACAGCAGCGCCTGATCGGCGATGGTCCGCTCCGCCGCGTTGCGGACGGCGGTGATTTGATAGGGATTCAACTTCAGTTCGCGGTCCAGCCCATGCACGAACAGCTCCGCGGTCTCGCTACCGCGCGACTCCAACTCGACCCCGATGGCGGAGCAGGCGCTCTCATAAATTTTGAACAGCGGCGACTCCGGGAACGGCTGCCGCTTCAGGAACAGGCCGAGCGGATGCTGCTCCTTGCGGAAGCTGGCGATGAATTGCCGTGCCGCCTTTTTCGCGCGCCGCAGCTCGAGATGCTTGGTGACCATCACCGCCCACGCGTAACTCGAGACCACCAGCAAAATGAAAACGAAAAGTTTACCCGAGACAAAGTTACTGTTTTTGAACGCAAATAATACATCCGCCATCACCGGCTGCGTCATCATCAAAGCCATATTCATGCATCACCTTTCCAAGGGTTGGAATCCGCCGAAAAATCCGGGCGCACTTTAGCATCTTCACCGCGCCGGTCAATGCGCTGAAGATTGCTGAATAAGGGCGCAAAGCTCGCGGAGGTTGAGGCGCAGTTGCTGATGGTCATATTGATCAAGCAGCCGCAAGGCCAGAGAATAGTCGGTGATGACGGAGAGCAAGCCTTCGGCCTCGGTTCCAGTGATGGCCTTTTCGGCAATGATCCGCCCCATTACATCCACCGCTGCCTAGAGTTCCGACAACCGGGTAACCTGCGCCTGTAGCCTTTTTCGTTCAGCGTGTAACCCTTGTAGGATGTGATCCTTCAAGACACTGGTGGCCCAGATGCGAAATTGGGTTCCGCGTTTGGAATTGACATTGATAACTTAACCCTATCCAAACCTTGGAATTTTATCGGCATGTTTTTCCAAGGCTTGGAAAGGCATGGCCGGCTCGTCGAGCCGGCCATGGCACTCGCGGCGCGAACGCCCTACCAAAAATCTGTTTACCACATGCACTTCTCAATAACCGGCTGCGCGCAAGAAATCACATCTGGCGGACGACTTCTTGTTCGGCGGCGATCAGCGCGTTGAAAAGTGCGGTTGCGTCACCGGCTTCGCGGAGATTCAACAGCAGATCGGTGTGGTGGCACATCATGCAAATCCGTGCCAGCACGTGCAGGTGCAAGCGGTCGTTCTGGCAGCAGACGAGGAAAAACAAATCCGTCGTGGAGCCATCCGGCGAACCGAACGGCAGCGGCTGGATGGCGCGACCGAAAACGATGAACGAGTCGCTGAAGCGGTAGGCATCGTGCGTATGCGGATGCAGCAACGCCACGCTACCGGGCAGCGCCGTCGTGCAAAGCCGTTCACGCTCTTCCAAACTTTTCAGCAAATCGGTGGCATCGTTGACGAGATCGGTACGCTCGGCCAGCTTGACCATGTCGCGGATCACCGAGGCTTTGGTACGCGAAGTCAACGCCGGCTCGATAAAGTCCGCGTGCAGCAGTTCCGGCACGATCGCGTGCTGTTTGGAAAAATCCAAGACACGTTCGGAACTCTGGCGATGATAGGTCTTCAGCCGCTTCTCGCTCGCGCCCAAAATGCGGCGCGAGGCCCACGCATCAATTTCGCTACGCTTGAAAACCAACCGCCCGCCGCGTTCCTCGTGCGGAATGACCCGCTCGCGCACATAGCGCTGCACCTCGTCGGCATTCAAGTGCAGATAGCGCGCCACCTCGTCCAAATTGAAAGTCTTATGCGGCATTCGCTCCGCCCAATTTTTCAGCAGTGTAGGCGGCGGAACGCGCGCTGACAAGTCAGTTGCGTAAAATTTCCAAGGCTTGGAAAAACCAGCGATGGTCTTTTCCAAACCTTGGAAAATTTCGCGCCCGCCTACTTCCGGTACAGCGGCTTGGCTTGATACTTGTTGTGCAGGTAGTGGTGCGCCTGCTGGCTGAGCGGCGAGCCAAGGAAGTCGGTATAGATTTGCTGCACCTGCGGATTCTGGTGCGAGCAACGCGCACCACATTCGCGGTCGTCCTTATAGAGACCCGCGGCACGTTTGCGACGCACTTCGTCATCCGCCCCGTACGGCTGACCGCCCCCGCCGACGCAGCCGCCGCGACAGGCCATGACTTCGATGAAGTGGTAGGCCGGTTCGCCGTTGGCCTTTTTGGCGGCACGGACGCGATCAAGCACGGTTTCGATGTTGCACATCCAATGCGCCACGGCGATGCGAATTTCCTTGCCCTCAATGTTGATCGTGGCTTCCTTGACGCCATCCAGACCACGGACGGCCATGAAGTTGACATCCTCCAGTTCCTTGTGCGTGACCATGTGATAGGCCGTGCGAAGCGCGGCTTCCATCACGCCGCCGGTCGCGCCAAAGATCGTGCCGGCGCCGGTGTAGTTGCCGAGAATGGAGTCGCAAGTTTCGTCGTCCGGCAAATTGGCAAAGTCAATACCGGCGGATTTGATCATGCGAGCGAGTTCACGCGTGGTCAGCGAGATATCCACATCCTGCTGGCCACTTGAAAACATATCTTTGCTGCGGCCAACTTCATATTTTTTGGCCGTACACGGCATGATGGAGACCATGAAAATTTTCTTGGGATCAAGGCCCATCTTCTTGGCGTAATAGGTCTTCGCCATGACGCCGACCATCTCGTGCGGGCTTTTGGCGCTGGAGAAATTCGGCACCATGTCGGGCGCGAATTTTTCCATATAGTCCACCCATGCCGGACAGCAGCTCGTGATCAGCGGCAACTCGCCGTGGCCCCTGGCAAAACGCTCAACGAACTCGCTGGCCTCTTCCATGATGGTGAGGTCGGCGCCGAAGTTCGTATCGAAGATCGCCTTGAAACCCATCTGGCGGAGCGCCGCATAGGTCTTGCCCGTCAGCAGCGTGCCCGGCTCGAAGCCGAACGCCTCGCCGACGGCCACGCGCACCGCGGGCGCGATTTGCACGACACAGTGCATATCGGGATTTTGCAACGCGCGAAAAACTTCGCGCGTTTCGTCCTTCTCATAAATCGCACCGACCGGGCAATGCGCGCTACATTGACCGCATTTGATGCAAGGACTTTCACCGAGCGAGACATCCGCCGCAGGTGCAATCCGCGTTTTTTCGCCGCGCCCGATGAACTCCAAAGCCCAAACATTCTGCATCTGCTGACAGACCTTGGCACAACGTCCGCACAGCACGCATTTTTCAGGATTGAGAACGATGGAGCCGGTCGTGTTATCAACCGGCAAATTGCGCAGCCGCTGTTCAAACGGGAGCTCACGGACACCGAACTCGGCGGCGAGTCGTTGCAACTCACAATTCAGATTACGTGGACACTGGAGACAGTCGTTCGGATGCGTCGAAAGGATCAACTCGATCACGGTACGCCGGACCTGGATGATCTCCGGGTCGTGCGTGAGGATTTTCATCCCCTCCTCCACCGGCGTGGAACACGCACGCAACATCTTGCCGGAACCTTCCGCCTTCACGACGCAAATCCCGCACGCCGCCCATGCCGGCAGGTCGGGGTGAAAGCAAAGCGTCGGCACCTTGATGTTCACCTTCTGGGCCGCCTTGAGAATGGTCGTCCCCTCTTTGACGGTCACCGCTTTACCGTTGATTTCAAATTTGATGTTTTTCATGTCGGAATTCTCCCCATCATGTCCGCGAAACAGCGCCAAACTTGCACGCCTGGTAGCACTCACCGCACTTGATGCATTTGACCGTGTCAATCACATGCACTTGCCGACGATCACCGCTGATGCAACTCACCGGACAGCGCCGCGCGCACAACGTACAACCGATACATTTGTCCGGCAGAATATAGAAGGTCAATAAGTCGCGGCACTTGCCCGCCGGGCATTTCTTCTCGTTGATGTGCGCGAGATATTCTGTCTCGAAATACTTGAGCGTCGAAATCGCCGGATTGGGCGCCGTCTGGCCGAGGCCACACAACGAAGCTTTGCGCATCGCCAATCCGATGGTGCGAATCTGCTCAACGTCGTCCAGCGTGCCCTTGCCCTTGCTGATTTTATCCACCAAGTTGTACAGCGTGCGCCCGCCGATCCGGCACGGCGCACACTTGCCGCAGGACTCATCCACGGTGAACTCCAGGTAGAACTTGGACACATCCACC
The DNA here is from genome assembly GCA_004321905.1 of Verrucomicrobiota bacterium. Lineage (GTDB taxonomy): Bacteria > Verrucomicrobiota > Kiritimatiellia > CAIQIC01 > CAIQIC01 > DP16D-bin41. Next base: position 11,839 of record SCQF01000036.1, read on the forward strand.
ATGCAGTCGTCCTCGTCCATCACAATCATACCGCCGGAACCCATGATCGAGCCCAGCTTCGCGAGACTCTCGTAGTCAATCGGCATATCGAGGTGGTCTTTCGTGATCACGCCGCCCGACGGGCCGCCGGTCTGCACGGCCTTGAAGGCCTTGCCGTTCAGCATGCCGCCGCCGATCTCATAGATGATCTCACGCAGCGTGATGCCCATCGGCACTTCGATCAGGCCGCAGTTATTGACCTTGCCGGTCAGCGCAAAAACCTTCGTACCCTTGGAGGTCGCCGTGCCGATCTTGCCGAACCAGTCGCCACCCTTGAGCAAAATGACCGGAATGGCCGCCCACGTTTCGACGTTGTTGATGACCGTCGGCTTTTCCCAGAGACCCTTGACCGCGGGATAGGGCGGACGCGGGCTGGGCATACCACGATTGCCTTCGATGGAGGTGATGAGCGCGGTTTCTTCGCCGCAGACGAAGGCACCCGCACCGAGCCGCAACTCGATGTCAAAGTCGAAGCCGCTACCGAGAATGCCCTTGCCGAGCAACCCGCGCTCGCGCGCCTGTTTAATTGCCAAATTTAGCCGGTTGATCGCCAGCGGATATTCCGCACGAATATAGATAAAGCCTTGGCTCGCCCCCACCGTGTAGCCCGCGATAGTCATCGCCTCGAGCACCGAGTGCGGGTCGCCTTCCAGCGTACTGCGATCCATATAGGCGCCCGGATCGCCTTCGTCGGCGTTGCAAATGATGTACTTCTGATCCGCGGCCACTTTTTTGGTGAAAAGCCACTTCTGCCACGTCGGGAAACCGCCGCCACCGCGTCCGCGCAAACCAGACTTTTTCAGTTCATCAATCACCGCGTCCGGCTTCATCTGGAACAGCGCTTTCTCCAGCGCCGCATAGCCGTCGCGCGCGATGTATTCCTCGATTTTCTCCGGATCAATCACGCCGCAATTACGCAACACGATGCGGAGTTGCTTTTGATGCACGGTGGTCACATCGGGCGGGAAATACTTGCTCGTCTGCGTCCGGTCGAACAGCAACCGTGCCACCGGACGGCCTTGTTTGAGGTGCTGGGTAATAATCGTCGCCGCGTCTTCCGGCTGCACATTCACATACAGCGTTTCTTCCGGCAGGATTTTCACACCCGGACATTGGCCGAGCGCCATGCAACTGCCGCTCTTGAGCACCTGCACCTCGTTTTCGACGCCTTGATCGCGCACCTCCTTGAGCAAGGCATCGTGCACCGCCGCGGCGCGCTTCACGTCGCAATTCGAACCGCTACACACCAGAATGTAATTTTTGAAAGCCATGGTTCCTCTCGTTGCTCGTCAAATTTTGTTTGGTTTCCAAACCTTGGAAAACCGGCGCAGCCCGCTTTCCAACCCTTGGAAATCGTTTACTTTTTACCCGCCGCCTTCTCCGCAAAAGCATCCACCGCCGGCCGATCATAGATGTGGTCGTTGATCAGCAGCTTGCCGACGATATGTTTGCGCACAATGCGCCGCGCGACTTCGGCATCCACCTTGCCGTAGATGATCGGCGGCATATCCGGCACGCGCACTTCCACGGTCGGCTCCGAATAGCAGAGCCCCATACAACCGGTTTGCAGCACCTGCACATCGGTCAGCTTGTTCTTGGCGATCTCATCCTCGAACGCAGCCCACGCTTTGGCCGCACCGGCGGCGATGCCGCAGGTGCCCATACCGATGATGATCTGCGCGCCGGTACCGGTGGCGCGCGCCTGCCACGCCGACTTCGCCTCCGCCCGCAACTTCGCCAACCCTTCACGATTCAGTTTTGTCATGTTGAAACTCCTTGCGCGTTGACTTCCGCCGGTGTCGCCGGCGCGCCTTGGTATTTCGCCAGCACGTCCGGCAACTGCGCCTTCGTCAGATTGCCATAGACCTCGCCATCAATCGTCAGGACCGGTGCCAAACCACAACAACCGAGGCAGCGCACGACTTCGACCGAGAATTCGCCATCGGGCGAGACCGTGTTGACGCCCGCGCCGATCAGCGTCTCCATCTCCTTAATCAGGTCTTCCCCACCCTTGAGATAACAAGCGGTTCCCATGCACACCGCAATCTGATGCCGGCCCGGTTTTTTGAGTTTGAACAGGTGATAAAACGTGATCACGCCATAGATTTTCGCCAGCGGCACATCCAGCAGCTCCGCCACCTTGCAGGCCACCTCACGCGGCACATAGCGGTATTCCTGTTGCACCCGGTGCAGCACCATGATGAGGTTGCCGGGTTTGTCCTTCCACTGCTGGATGAACGCCAATAAGCTCGGCGAAAGAATCGGTTCCGTTGTTGATGTTGTCGTCATACATTCCTTAGATTGTTCTGCACGCAACGCACCCGGAAGCACAACTTGCGCTTCGGCGCCGCACGGGGCGATCATGGCGCGCCCCACCCCGCCGTGCAAGCTTTTATTTTTTATTTGTCACATATCATGCAGCTATGGTATTTATTAAACGCATTAAGTAATATGTATTGTTACGAATAGCACAACAAAAGAGGAAAAGATGATGAATCAAGACATCGTGCAGCGGTTGTCGAAATACCGAAACGTGCTCTACAAGCTCAAAGGCTTGGGCTTTGTGAAGGTTTTCTCCGACAACCTCGGTGACGCACTGGAGATCTCCCCGGCCCTCGTGCGCAAGGACTTCTCCCAGTTCAACCTCACCGGCAACAAGCGCGGCGGCTACCGGATTGATGACCTGCTGGAGAAGTTGAACCGGCTGCTCGGCAAGGACAAACCCCACAAGATTGTCATTGTGGGCTGCGGCAAAATCGGCCAGGCGCTGATGAACTACCACGGGTTCGCCCGCGAGGGCATCCAAGTCGTGGCGGGCTTCGATGTGGACCCTGCCATCCTCAATCCCACGGCCAAAACCCCGATTTATGACACCAAGGAACTCAAGGCCTTTGTCAAACGCGAGGGCATCAAAATCGCCATCATGGCCGTGCCCGATAGCGCTGCCGCGCAAGTGCTCGATCTGCTCCATGCCTGCGACCTCAAAGGCGTCCTGAACTTTGCGCCGCTCCAACTCAAACGGACCGAGAAGTGCATCATCCGTAATATCAACATCGGCATGGAGATCGAGAACCTGTTCTATTTCCTGCGCTTTTCCGGCAAAATGGGTGATGTGGTGCCCACGAAAGCCTCCTGAGCTCATGAGAACTTTACGCGGTGGGTGGCGGACGCCGCCGGGGCAGACGCGGAATTTCAGTGCGCCGCTGCACCCGGCGATACAGCCGCCAGCCCAGCCACACCACCGCGCACAATACGAACATCTCCACAAAGCCACGCTCATCGCGTGAATGCTGCCGGGGATCGCACCAGTTCGGATCACGATTGGGCTTGGCAATGACGTTGGTAACGCCGGTCATGTGCGCCAGTGTAGCGACTACCCGCGCCGCGGCAACGTATTTTTCCAAGGCCGGGAAAAGGGTCTCACCGTTTTTTCCAAGCCTTGGAAATCAGGGGATGTTTTCGATCCGGTAGAGCGCTTGGTCGGTGCGCAGGAACAAGGCAGCGCCGCTGACGGCCGGGCTGGCCATGATGCGTTCGCCGAGTTCGTTGGTCGCCAGCAAGCGGAACTCGCGGCCCGCGGCAAGTACGCTGGTTTTGCCTTCCTCGCTGCAGAAATAAATTCGTCCGTTGGCGATGATCGGCGACGCCGAAAAGTTCCCACCCAGTCGTTGTCGCCAAATTTCCGTACCAGTCTTTGCATCCAGACAAACGACCGCGCCACTATCGCTGATGAGGTAGAGTTCGTCGCCAGCAAGCAAGAGTGACGGTTTCTTGGGCGCATCTTTTTTTGCATAACGCCACGCGATGTGCGTCGCGGTCACGTCGCCCTGTCCGTCGGGGCGGATGGCGAGCAGTTCCGAGGTACCGAAGCCGGTACAGATATAGACCAGGCCGTGACCGGTCACCGGACGCGGCGTGGTCGAAAAGGCGTGATAGCCGACGCGCCATAATTCGCGTCCGGTAAGCGGCGCATAACCATAGACCCAATCCGCACCCGGAACGACGAGCTGCTCCACGCCTTGCACGACGACGGGCAGCGGCGTGGAATAGGCTTTGTTGTAATCGGTGTTTGCGCGCTTCGCCCCGGAGCGCGACGTCTGCCAAACCACGCGGCCGGTTTGCTTGTCGAGCGCAGCGACAAATTGTGTGTTGGTGCCGTCGTAGGCCTGCATAAGCAAATTCTGGTAGAGCATCGGCGAGCTGCCCGGCCCTTCCTTGTGATCGGTCTGCAATTCCTCCGAACGCCAGAGGATGCGGCCGGTATCCGTCGCCAAACAAGCGGTGCCAGCGGCGCCGAAATTCACATACACGCGACCAGCCTCGATCACCGGCGTCGGCGAGGCGTGACTGTTCTTGGAATTAATTTTGACGGGGATGGCGCGATGAAAAACTTCCATATCGCGCAGTAGTTTTCCGCTTTTTTTATCAACGCAGAGCGCCCGTAGTGAATGCCCCGCTTCAGTGGCCGTGGTCATCCAAATTTGCTCGCCCCAGATCACCGGCGAGGACCAGCCGAAGCCCGGCAACTCCGTACGCCACGTCACATTGTGCTGCGCGCTCCACGTCACCGGTAAGTTGGCTTCGTCGGCGTGACCTTGTCCCTCAGGCCCGCGGAATTGGGGCCAATTTTCAAGCGCCCGACCAGCTGTACCGCAGGTCAACGCCAGGCCGGCGATGAGCAGAGTTTTCCACCAGGGTTGCTTCATGATTTGCGTTTTTTCCCGCCAAAGGCATCTGCCGCCAACGCCGCGCAGCCGAGAATGCCGGCGCGGTCGCCCAGTTTGGCGGCGCGAATTTTGACCGGTCGTCCCAGAAAAGACATGGCTTGCTCGGTGATGGCTCGGCGGACTTCTTCCACATAAATTTTTTCCAGCGCTTCGACCAGCCCGCCCCCCAACACCACCACATCCGGCGCGATCAGGTTGACGATACTGGCGGCCGCCGTGCCGAGCAAATACGCCGCGCGATGCACGATCCCAGCCACGACCTCATCACCGGCGATGATGGCCTTGGCGAGGGTGCGACTACGCACCTCGCTCAAATCCGTGCCCGCCAGTTCACGCAAGGCCGGGGCTTGACCGCGATAGACCGCCGCCACCGCGTCTGCCGCGACCGCGAGCCGGCTGGCGTGGGCTTCGAGACAACCATGCCGGCCGCAGCCACAAAGGCGTCCACCGGGCACGACCAGCATATGGCCAACTTCAAAACAGGAGTTCGCGCTGCCGTGCATGATGCGTCCCTCATATATGCAGCCACCCCCAATGCCCGTGCCGGGGAAAAGCCCCAATACACAACGCGCTTGCTCGCCCGCGCCAAAGCGATACTCGCCGTAGGTGCCCGCATCCACATCGTTGAGGATCAGCACGGGACGCCCCAGTTCCGTTTCCAGTTTTTTGCGCAGCGGCAAATTGTGCCAACCGAGATTGGGCGCCGCCAGCACCACACCGGTGTTCACATTTACCGGGCCGGGACACCCCACCCCGATGCCACCGAGTTGCTTACGCGATACCTCCGCCTCGCGAAGGGTATCCACAATCAGCGTCTGTAACCGATTGACCACCGCCTTGGCACCCTCCCGCCCGTTGGTCTTCTCCTTGCGCTCGACCAGCAGCTTGAAATTCTGATCAAACAACGCGGCCAGCATTTTGGTGCCGCCCACATCCACGCCCATCCAATATTTGGAACGTTCCACCGCGCACCTCCAGCTCTTGTTTGTTGAAAGTGACGTAAGATTACCAGACCATACCGACAAAAAAAGGGGAAATCGCAACCCATGTCATAATTTTATAATTCACGGATTGAAAAGCCAAGTGCCGTGGTACAGAACCAGGCGCAAGGTTGGCGCAGGGCGGGTCGTTGGGCGGGAGTGTGCCGACCATCCCGTCGAACCGGTAGATCAACACCTTATCCAGCCCGAGATCCGCCGCGAAGGCGAAGCGGTTGGCGTCGTCGAGGAAAATCGAATGTGCATGCGGCTCTTTTTACCGCTGTGGATTCACGCTGGAGCCGCTGTGCGGTACCACCGCCGTGGCGCTGCCCAACGAACCATCCGTCCTGATCGGCAATACCGCCACACTCCCGCCCCGCCGGCAGACTCCTGATTCAATAGTTTGAGTTTGCCCGATTGCGGCTGAATTGCAAACGCGCTGATCGAACCGGTCTTCCGGCCATCACCCTTCCCCGTCTTACCAGCAGCATAAAGAAATCGCTGGTTAGGATGAATCGCCAGAAAAGAAGTGGTGGCCAGAGACGGGATCGAACCGCCGACACGAGGATTTTCAGTCCTCTGCTCTACCAACTGAGCTATCTGGCCACGGCGCGGATTTTCTTACACTGCGCCCGCCGGGATGTCAATCGCCCGTGTTTTCCAAGACTTGGAAAAATCACATCCGTCGTAGAAACTGCGCGATGGTGGGGCCGAAGCCGCTCATGTTGCAGGTGAACGGCAGCAGCAGGATGCCGAGGCAGTTCATTCGTCGCGAGCCGAACAGCACCGGGATCAAACCAAGGCCCGTGGCAACGAGCATCACCGTCAGCCCGCGCCAACCGGTGATGCCGAGGACCATCGCGAGGCAGATCACGAGCGCCACCACGAGTGCGGTGGTCATCATGGCTTGGCAGCCTCGGGCAAGACGTTTGTGATCACGGGCGCTGCTGGCAAAACTTCCAAATCCACCGCACGGCCGAGTTTGAGTTGCATCTTGCCTTTACAGACTTCTGCCGTCACCTGCGCGCGCACCGCCGCACCGGGGACGAGCCGGTCGTGATTCGTGATTTTCTCGAACACGCTCGACCAGATGACGAGTTGCCGCTCCTCGCTCGCATCACGCACCGTGACAACATACGGCGCGCGGCTACCGGGGCGCGGCGCGACGACGCGCGTGACTGCACCCGTGATCAAGACCTCCGCGCCTTCCACGACATTGGTCACATGCGCCACCGGTAGCATCGCCTTTTCGGCGCGCTTCAGCTTGAGCGCCTCGCCAGATTGGAGACGCAGGCTGACGTTTTCATCGGCGCCAACCGTCAGGCTGCCGGCGACTTCGACGGCATCATCGGCGCGCGGAATGCGGTCGAAGAGCGCCATCTGTTCGGCGGACTTGCCATAGGCGTTGATGACAAGATCGCCGGTACCGTCGTTGATGGAAAAGCGAAGACTGCGAATCTTGCCCGCCTCGCGGAACGTACGCGCGTCACCGGTTGCCTTGCCCGCGACGCGAACGAGCGCAAAATTCATCGGCGGCTGAATCCCGGAAATTTTTATGAGCGGAATCTCGCGGTTGATCGCCATCCGCCAAAGCAGGCAGAGACCGACGGCCGCCAGCAGCAGCGCTGCGAGGCGCAACACGCGCAGGCTAAGGCGTTGCGGCTGGCGCGCGCCGCAGTGCGGGCACCGCGGCAGCGGGCCGACGTAGCGCCCGCAGTGCGGACAGGTGATTTCCTGCGCGTGCAACTCCGCAATTGGCTGGCCTTGCTCATCCATGCGCCGCTCCTGTTTGGTGCGCAAGGTAAGCCCGCCACGCGCGCCGCTCAAGCCGAAAGCGCGTTTTCCAAGGGTTGGAAAACCGGCGCATCTGATTTTCCAAGCCGTGAAAGACCCCGCAGCAAGCCACGGGGAACCCGGCGCTGGTTTTTTTGAAATTCTGGCGCAGGACGCGCAGTATGATCTCGCGTGCGCTTGCGGCACCAGCAACCAAGACCGGTGCAAACGCGGCGCGGGTGGCAAAGGCACCACGCAGTTCGTCGTCGGCGCTTCCGACGAAACCGATGGCGAGATCGTCAAATACATGACCGGCCTCTATGACCGCCTGCACTTCGAGCGCATCTACTTTTCCGCCTACCAGCCCGGCCTTGGCGCATCCCTCGATCCCCGGCGAGCAGACCTTGCGGCAGCAACCCGCCGACGCGCTCATCCGCCGCGAACACCGGCTCTATCAGACGGATTTTCTGCTACGGAAATATGGCTTCGCTGGTTCGGAACTGGTGCTCGACGCCACCGGCAACCTCCCCCTCGACCCGAAGGAAGCCTGGGCCTTGGCGCATCCCGAATTCTTTCCGCTCAACGCGCCAACACCGCCGAACGGGAAAAGTTGCTACGCGTGCCGGGCTTGGGTTTGCTGGGAGTTCAACGTCTGCTGGCAGCGCGACAAACCCGCCGCTTACGTTCGCTCGCCGAGATTGGCCTACGCGGCCGCCTCGCCACCAAGGCCGCACCCTTTACTATGCTGTGCGAGAGGCGGGTAAACCTCTGTGGTGAAATCCGACGCAGATCGGGGAGCACACGCGCCCTCGCGTGTGGTCGTCGGCGCCCGCGCCGACGGTTGTCAGTATCATTTACTTTTGCGTGGCGAGGGCGCCACACAGCACACGCGAGGGCGCGTGTGCTCTCTGGAGAATCTGGATTGTTGCGACCGCATTTCAACTTACGCAACGTTCAGGCCGAGAGATTCACCTCGCAGCCGAGCATTAGATCGCCATCGAAGAGAAAGCGACCGGTGAACTTTTTGCCTTGGAGCAGGAGCGGCATCCAAACACGGTCGTCGGCCCACATACGGTGATAGGGCAAGGCATCGGCGGCCACCCACGTTGGAATCGCTTCGCCGGTTTCCTGCGGCTCGCCGGTGTAGCCGGTCGCGGTGAAGACATAGCCGTGGATCGAGAAGCCGTCCACGAATTGGAACAGCAGTTCGCCCGCGGGCGCGACACCGGTCGGGGTAACGCAAATTTCTTCCTGCGTTTCGCGGATGGCGGCGGCGAGTGGCGTCTCGCCATTTTCCAGACGACCGCCGGGCGCATTTATTTTGCCCGCACCGAGCCCGCGCTTCTTGTGGATCAGCAAGACTTGGCTATCGCGCAACACGAACAGCAGCGTCGCACGTTCTTTGGGCTGCCAGTTCGTCCAATCAATCTCGGAAAACTTGGAATAGCGCATGGCCGGAGTTTAGCGGGTGGTGGCATAAACGCCCATCAGAATTTCGCGCGGAGAACACAGCGCACACGGAGCCTTTGTCGTCTCTGCGATCTCTGTGTGCTCAGCGCGAAGCCGTATGCCGCTGCCAGTAGCCGGAAGGAAAGCGGATGGTGCGGCCGTTCCAGATAATCTTGTGCTGCCGCTTGAGGCGCGCGATGAGGCGCGAGAGCGTTTCCGGCGTGACACCGATGGCGGCGGCGATGTCTTTTTTGGAGATGGTCACGGCGATGAGATCGCGTGGGCCGTATTGCTCGCGCAAGAAGGTGAACAGGCGCGTCTCGACATCGTGCGACGTGAGTTGGCGAATTTTTTCGGCCAGATAGCGCTGCTTGCGCATGAGGCTGGCGATGAAGTCGCGCCGGAAGTCCGCCGCGCCGAGCAGATGCTGGATGTCCTGCCGCAGAAACTCGAACACGCGGCTGTTGGCCAACGCGACGGCGGTGACGGGATAGCGGTCTTCCTCGAACAGGACGACCTCGGCGAACGACTCGCCGGGCTTCACAACTTTGATGACGATCTCCTCGCCGTTGGGCGCGGTTTTATGGAGTTGGATGCTGCCGCTGGCGAGCAGAAACATCGCACTGCCGCGCTGGCCTTCGTGGAAAAGCTCCGCCCGTTTGTGTAGTTCGCGCGGATGGCAGACGGCGGCCAGCGCCTCGCGGCTTTGCGGTGCGAGACCTTGGAAGAACGTGGCCTGCGCTAAAATGGCAATGCGATCTATAGTCATGAGTGCGCCTCGGGTTGCGTCGCGGAAGAAAGACGCCATTTCTTGACCCAAGTCAAGACTTCCCCTGCCCCGTTGGTCTAGGTTGCACTAGAAAGACGAACGCGTACATTGATGCGCCCAAGAAAGGAAACGCTATGAAACCTACAGAAACATTGGAACACGATCACGAGCTGATCCTTCAAGTGATTGATGCTGCCGTACAGGAAGTGGAAAAATCCAGTGATTGCAATTGGGATAAGCTGGAACAGATGCTGGATTTCTTCGTTAATTTTGCCGATCGCTGTCACCACGCCAAGGAGGAGAACTTGCTGTTCCCGCGCCTGGCCGAACGCGGCCTGCCACGGGATGGCGGCCCGCTCGGCGTGATGTTGATGGAGCACGTCGCAGGCCGCGGCTACCTGAAAACAACCCGCGAGGCGTTGCCCAAGGCTCGGCAGGGCGACAAGACGGCCGGTGCGACCGCCCGCAAAGGGATTTTGGATTACGCGGAATTGCTGCGCGCGCATATTCACAAAGAAAACATGGTGCTGTTCCACATCGCCAACGAGTTACTCACCGCGGCCGACCAGCGTGAACTGACCGCGGCCTTTGAAACCGCAGACCCCAAAGATTTGGGGCCGGATGCCCAGGCACGCTATCACGCGCTGGCGCAAAAGCTGACCGGCAAGCACTAACGACAGCGGCGTTTCAGCGTTGAACTACGGCGATAGCGGCGTATTCTAGCGCGACTCATGAATCCAGCTATCCAAACCATGTATCAGCGGCTCAAGGCGAAGCTCGACCGGGTCGTGCCGGATTTTGAATTGCGGCTCAAAGCGGAGCTCGCCGTGGAAATCCAGCAACTCAAGCAGGAGCGCAACGCGGTCATCCTCGGTCATAACTATATGGAGCCGGCGCTCTATCATTCGATCTGCGATTTCGTGGGCGATTCGCTTGAACTCAGCCGGCGCGCAGCAGAAACCAATAAGGACGTGATCGTCTTCTGCGGCGTCAAATTCATGGCCGAGACCGCGAAGATTCTCTCACCCAACAAGACCGTGCTGTTGCCCGCGAAAAAAGCCGGCTGCTCGCTCGCCGAAGGCATCACCGCCGAAAACGTCCGGCAACTCAAACGCCAATTCCCCGGCGTGCCGGTGGTCACCTATGTGAACACCTATGCCGATGTGAAGGCAGAAACGGATGTGTGTTGCACCTCCGGCAACGCGGCGGAGGTCGTGCGGTCGCTCAATAGCGACGTGGTCATCTTCCTCCCGGATCAATTTTTGGGACGCAATGTGGCGCGGGAAACCGGACGCGCGTTCTATCTGCCGACGCCCGAATTGACGCTGGCGCAACTCAAGCGGCCTTGCCTGATCGGTTGGCAAGCCAGTTGTGAAGTGCACGAGCGCTTCACCGTTGAGGACGTGACGCGTGCACGCGAACATTTCCCGGATGTCTGCGTGTTGGCACATCCCGAATGCAAGCCGGAGGTCATCACCGCGGTGGACTTCGCCGGCAGCACGATGGCGATGGTCAGCCACGTCAAAAAGTCCAAAGCGCACCGCTTCCTGCTGCTGACCGAATGCAGCATGGCGGATAACATCATCGCGGAAAATCCCGACAAGGAAATGGTCCGCATGTGCAGCATCCGGTGTCCGCACATGAACCAGATCACGATGCAGGACACCCGCGACGCGCTGAAGCACATGCGCTACGTGATCGAAGCCCCCGAGGACATCCGCCAGCGCGCCTATCAAGCCGTCGCCCGCATGATCGCGATCCGCGGCGGCACCACCGGCTATGCAAAGCCATGAAGCGCCGGATATTTTTGCAACAAACAGGACAGTGCCTCGCTGGCCTGACAATGGGAGCGATGATGAATGGCAACGCCGCAGCAGAACAAAAGTCATCCGCAAAGATGCCGGTGATCTTCGTTGGCCATGGCAGTCCGATGAACGCCATCGAGGAGAACGCGTTCAGTCGGGCATGGATGGCCACAGCCAGGAACAGCCCCCACCCTAAGGCCATTCTCTCCATCTCCGCGCACTGGGAAACCGATGGCGTACAAGTGACGGCCATGCCCAAGCCGCGCACAATCCACGATTTTTACGGTTTCCCACAGGAATTGTTCGCCGTGCAATATCCTGCACCGGGTGCGCCCGAACTCGCGCACCACGTCCGCGACTTGCTCGGTGTGGAGGCTGTCGCGCTCGACCAAGAATGGGGCCTTGACCACGGCACGTGGTCGGTGCTGGTGCGGATGTTTCCCGAAGCCAATGTGCCCGTTGTCCAATTGAGCTTAGATCGAAAACGAACGCCGTCAGAACACTATACGCTGGGCGGCAAGCTGGCGGCGCTGCGCTCGGAGGGTGTACTGATTCTGTGCAGCGGCAACATGGTGCACAACCTGCGTCTGTTGGAATGGGGTGACCAAGGTTTTGACTGGGCCGAGGCGTTCGATCTCAAGCTTAAATCTCTGATTGAGGCGCGCGACCACGCTGCCCTGATAAACTATCCCAAGCTTGGCGCCGATGCACAGCGCGCCATTCCGACAAACGAACATTATCTCCCGCTGCTCTACGCACTTGCGCTACGCGGATCGGCAGAACCACTAAAGTTCTTCGCCGAAAAAGTCACGCTCGGTTCCATTTCCATGCGTTCGTTTCAGATTGGTTAAGTTGTCAGTTCAGAATGCGGGCTTGCTTGCGGTCGGCATGAAGTCCATCCTCGCCGTAGAAAGGTTTTTATCATGTCTGAATTTGAAGATTTAGGTTTGGCGCCAACACTGTTGAAGGCGATCACGGAGCTCGGTTTCGAGACGCCGACGCCAGTGCAAGCGCAGGTGATTCCGCGCCTCTTGCAGGGCGAACGCGATATGGTGGCGCTGGCGCAGACGGGCACGGGCAAGACCGCCGCGTTTGGTCTGCCCCTGCTCCAGTTGACCGATGTCGCCGATGCGGCGACGCAGGCGCTGGTACTCTGCCCGACGCGCGAGCTGTGCCTCCAGATCGCCAAGGATTTGGCCCGCTTCTCAAAATACACGCCGGGTGTCCGCGTCGTCGCCGTCTATGGTGGCGCCGGCATTGATACGCAAATGCGGGCGTTGCGGCGCGGCGCACACATCATCGTGGCGACGCCGGGCCGGTTGAACGATCTGCTGCGACGCCGGTCGGCCAAGCTCGCTGCGGTGCGGCGCGTCGTGCTCGACGAAGCCGACGAAATGCTGAACATGGGGTTTCAGGAAGAACTGGAAACGATTTTGAAGGATGTGCCGGATGCCGCACGGACGCTGCTGTTTTCCGCGACGATGCCGAAGCAGGTCGCGGTGATCGCCAGCAAGTACATGGAGAAGCCCGAAGAAATTCAAGTCGGCCAGCGCAACGCCGGCGCGGAGCACATCAGCCACGAGTGTTACATCGTCCACGCGCGCGACCGCTATGCCACCCTCAAGCGCATCCTCGACTACTACGGCGACATCTATGCCATCGTGTTCTGCCGGACGCGCATCGAAACGCAGGAGGTCGCTGCCCAGTTGATGGCCGATGGCTATAACGCCGACGCCCTGCACGGCGAACTTTCGCAGCCGCAGCGCGACCGCGTGATGCAAGCCTTCCGCGCCCGCAAGTTGCAGTTGCTCGTGGCCACCGATGTCGCGGCGCGCGGACTGGACGTCAACGACCTGACGCACGTAATCAACTACAATTTGCCGGACGTGGCCACGCACTATACGCACCGCAGCGGGCGTACGGGCCGCGCGGGCAAGGCCGGCATCTCCATCGCCATCGTACACATGCACGAAACCTATCGGCTGGGGATCATTGAACGGATCATCAAGCAGCAGTTCGAGCACAAGCAGGTGCCATCAGCCCGCGATGTCTGCCAGAAGCAACTCGTCAAATTGCTGGAGCAGATCAAGCAGTTACCGGCGGATGACCGGCGACTGGAGCCTTTCATGGCGGTCATCAACGCACAGCTCGGCGACATGACGCGCGAGGAGATGATCCGCCGCTTCATGCTGATGGAATTTGGCCGCACCCTCGACTACTACAAGAACGCACCGGACTTGAACGCCCGGATGCAGCACCGACCGGCCAGCCATGGCGCGTACCCGCATGAACGGAGCGAACGTCACGAACGAGGCGCGCGGCATGAGCGGCAGGAGCGCGGGGTACCGGAATCGAACCAGCCGCCCGGCGAAGTCGTGCGCCTCCAAATCAACCTCGGCCATCGCAATGGCCTGACGCCATCGGGCTTGATCTCGCTGATCAACCGGGCCACGCCCGGCCCGAAACTGCACCTTGGACGCATCAAGGTGATGGAATCAGCCAGCGTGTTCGAGATGTACGAGCGCGACGCGCGCATGTTGGTGCCAGAGATGAATCAATGCGAAGTGGATGGCCGCGCCCTGCACGTCGTACCGGTGAGCAACTTCGCCCACGGCGGCAGCATACGGCCCTCGCACCCAGCGCGAAAACACGAACACAGACCACACCGCACCACGCACCATCACGACTGAGTTTTCCAAGCCTTGAAAAACCGCCGCGCTCAAAGCACGCAACCCCGTCAATCGCAAAAAGTCCCGACGCACAAGCTGCTTCACGCCCTGCTCCCTTCGACTGCTTGGGCAAACACAACTTAGAGCGTTTCCATAAATGATGTGGCCGGCTGAAGCCCCGGCGTAGATGCGGACTCCGTCCGCATCAGGAAAAGCGACCGGAGGTCGCTTCTACGTGGCGCGGGGCCAACATCACGTTTGGTTCGCAACAGCTGCGCTACATGATTACCAGAAACGCTCTAATGCATCGAACTCATGCGCAGCGGACACCGGAAGTCATATGCACCGCTGCCCGCCTCGCAAACAACGCGGCCATTTTCGAGGCGCGCTTTGCTGATCCCTGCGCCCTTCGCGGCGGCAAGATCGCTGGTGGGTAGCGTGATGGTGGCGCTGGTGTTCGCAGGAATCATCACGTGCAGTCGAAATTCACCGTCGCGCAATTTCCAGTCACTGACAATCCGCCCACTGATGGAATCATAATCGGCGCGCGCACTCGTCAGATCGCCAACGACGTTCGGCTTGATGAAAAAATGCCGGAAGCCCGGCGCCTGCGGGTCGGGCACGATGCCGGCGAGCGCTTTATAGAACCACGCGCTGACATCGCCAAACATGATGTGATTGCGCGAGGCGTCGCCGTTCCATTCTTCCCACAGCGTCGTGGCGCCCTGACTAATCCACCAAACCCACCCCGGTTGGTCTTTTTGCGCAACGATGCGATAGGCGACATCGGCGCATCCATTTTCGAGCAATGCGTTGAGGAGATATTTCGCGCCCAAAATTCCGGCGTCAATGTGGCCGCCCGTTTTCTCGACCGCCGCGACGAGATTGCCAAGCACGCGGGCGTGATGCTCCGGCGGCACGAGGCCTTGGTAGAGCGCGCAGCTCAATGCGGTCTGGCTACCGTTGTCATAAAGGCCGGTATCCGCGCGGTAGAAACGCGCGTTGAACGCGGTCCTAATGCTTTCGGCCAACGCGTTGTATTGCGCGGCTTCGTCCTGCTTGCCGAGCAACTGCGCGGCAAGCGCGACGATCCTGGCATCTACATAGAAATAGGCGGTATCGGTAATCGCCGCTCCGGTCTTGGTCTTCCACGGCGCCCAGTCGTTCAGCCCGATATTCACGATGCCGTTGGTCGCGCGAGTAGCCAGGTAATCCACGTAACGCTTCATGCCGGTGTAATGCTGCCGCAAGACCGCCGTGTCGCCATAATAGACATATTGATAGTACGGGATCAGCATGAACGCGTTGTCCCACGCCGGGCCGTTGCCCCACTTATAGCCCCAGCCGGCGGTCGGCACGATGCCGGGCAAGCGGCCATCGGGTTGCTGTTCGTCACCCAGATCATTGAGCCATTTGACATAGACGGCGGGTGGAAAGTAATTGAACATCGCCTGTTCGGCGGCAAGGTGTGCGTCGCCCGTCCAACCGTTTTTTTCGCGATGCGGACAGTCGGTCGGGATGCCTTGCAGGTTGCTCAAGTAGGACCAACGACCGGCTTCCCAGATTTTGTTGAGCAGTTCGTTGGAGCATTCAAACCGACCGGCCACCGGCACCGCCGTATGCGCGAACACCGCCCGCAAGCTATCACGCGTGGGCTTGCCGGGGAAACCGGTGACCTCGACGTATTGAAAACCGTAATAGGCGAACCGCGAATGCCATGTTTCCTTGCCCTGCCCCTTGAGCACGTACGTGTCGGTTTGGAAGACTTGGTTCGAGCCGAAGCGGATGACGTGCTCGGCGATGATCTTCTGATCTACGCCGCCATCGGCGGCGAGGCGCTCCGCATATTTCAGCTTCACGGCCGTCCCCGCCGGGCCGCGCACCTTGAGTTCGGCATAGCCCGCCATGTTTTGGCCAAAATCGAAGACGAACACACCCGGCTTTGGCTCGGTGATCTTCACCACCTTCAGCACTTGATCGGCGCGAATTGGCGGCAACGCCTGCGCCACGAGTTTACCCTGCGGTGCGGCGACCAGCTTGGCCGCCTCCCACGCGCGGTCAGCGAAGCCCGCGGCATCCCAACCCGCTTGTTCCTTCCGCGCGTCATAAAGTTCGCCGCCATAAATCGTATTGAACTGCACCGGCCCGCTGGCACACTTCCACTTCTCGTCGGTGCCGATGATCTCCGTGTGACCATCGGCATAATCAATCTGGAGCGACGCCAACAACCGCGGCGTCGCCCGCCACGGCGCTTCGTCAAAATTCCACGCCGCCTTCGTCTGTACGTTGAACCAA
The DNA here is from genome assembly GCA_004321905.1 of Verrucomicrobiota bacterium. Classification (GTDB taxonomy): domain Bacteria; phylum Verrucomicrobiota; class Kiritimatiellia; order CAIQIC01; family CAIQIC01; genus DP16D-bin41. The sequence continues at coordinate 28,345 of SCQF01000036.1, forward strand.
CCATGGCCCAACATCACACCGAGCGCATTCACGCCCTTATGCAATTGCGCGGTCACATCGTGCGTCACATAAAGCACGCGCTTGTCATACCGCGTATAGGCCGGATCAAGGTGGTGATCGCCAACTTTTTCGCCATTAAGCCGCGCTTCGTGATAGCCGAGGCCCGCCAGGTATAGCCGTGCAGCGCGCACCTTGCCCGTCACCGTGAACTCGCGACGGAAGAGCGGCAACGGTTCGAGCGCGACATTCGTGGTCTGGCCGATCCACTTCGCACCCCATTGCGCCAGATCTAACAAACCCAGCTCCCACGTGGCGACGGCGCTCCACTTCGAAGGCGCACCCGCTTGATCCCAAACGCGCACCTTCCAAAAACAAAGCTGACGCGCCACCAGCGGCTTGCCCGCATAGGCGATGTGCGCAGTGGCGTCGGAATTCACCTTGCCGCTATCCCAAAGATCACCGCAATCGTCCGCCAGTTTCTCACGCGTACTGGCGACAAGAATTTGATAGGCGTTTTGCCGCATAGCGCGCTGATTACTGGTGAGCTTCCACGTCAACTCCGGCCGCGTCACGTCCACGCCGATTGGATTTTCCTGATACTCGCAGAGCATCTGACCGACCTTCAGTCCGGCCCGCGCGGACATGGCCGTCGCCATACCGAGCAGCACAACGACGGCGCATGAGTTAATTTTCATGGGGCGGCTTCTAGCAGAGCCGCGACCGTTTTCCAAGCCTTGGAAAAACAACCGCTCACTTTTTCCCAACCTTGGAAGCAGATTGAATTGGCATGACCGGAGCGGAGTTTCCGTGTAGACTGACTGCCGTTATGAATCAATTGCCTTTGCTGTATGCGGTTTTGCTGGTCGTCGGATTGTTTCTGATCGGCTCGGAAATTTATCTGCCGGGCGGCATCGTGGGCTTTTTGGGCGGAATCGCGCTGCTTGGCGCAGCCATCACCGGAATGCAGGCGTTTCCGCCGCCGTGGAACTTTTTTTCGGTCGTGTTGATTGTCGTCTTGGCCGGCGTCTGCATTTACTCATGGATTCGATTCTTCCCGCGGTCGAAGATCGGCAAGCAGCTCACCTTGGATGCCGATGGCAGTCAATTCAAAGCCACCGACAGCCAGCCCTTACTGCACCAAGAAGGCGAGGCGCTTTCGCCGCTCCGTCCGGCGGGACTGGCCTTGCTGGGCGGCCAGCGCGTAGATGTCGTCGCCGAAAGCAGTTGGATCCCCGTTGGCGCGCGCATTCGCGTGATCGAAGCGGCGGGCAACCGGATTGTCGTGCGACAAATCGCCCCACCCGCCAGTCCCGTGGAGAAATCCTGACATGAAGTTCCGCCTGCTTCTGCTGCCCCTTTTCTGCGCCTTGCCTTTGACCGCGCCGGCCCTCGAAGGGCGTAAGGCCGAGGCCGTTGAAGTCACCGCCAACCAAACGCTCACTAATGAACTTTGGCTGGCGGCGGACTCGATAAAATTTCGTGGCACAGCCGAACGCGCGCTGTTTCTGCAAACGATGAACGCCGAATTAGGCGGCCAATTTCACCGCGATGTCTGGGCGCTTGCCGATACGATCAAATTTTCGGGTCAGGCCGATCAGGCGTTGCGCGTAGCGGCGCGACGGAGCGCGGAAATCGCCGGGCACGTGGCGGGTGGTCTCATGGCGATGGGCGAGACGGTGCACATCCAAAAAGCGGCGTACCTTGGCGAAGGTGCGGTGCTGTTTGGTCAGGAAATCATTTGCGAGGGCGTGGTCAGCAACCGGCTGATCGCACTGGGCAATAAAATTACGCTGACCGGTTACGTCGGCGGCCCGGCCCGGTTGATTGCCGACGAAATCACACTGATGCCCGGCGCGGTCATCGCGGGTGATGTCGTGTATACATCCGATAAAGAGTTGTTCGCCGGCGAAGGCGTGACGATCAACGGGAAGTTGATTCGCCAAACCAAAACCCACCTCGGCTTCAGCTTGCCGACGCTGACGCCGCTGCAAGTTGTGCTCATCCAGTTCGGTCTTTTTCTCGCCGCGCTGTTCGTCGGCTTGCCGTTCGTGGCGCTCTTCCCGCTCTTCACCACCCGCACCGTCGCCTTGCTCCGTACGCAGCCGAATAAATGTTTGTTGACCGGCGGCATCGCACTGGCGCTGCTGCCGATGCTGGGCGTGATATCTGCGGTGACGTGGGTCGGCCTGCCGCTGGGCGCGCTGCTGCTGGGCGCATTTGCCATGTTGCTTTATCTGAGCAAAATCATTGTCGCCATTCCGCTGGCCGGACGCCTTTTCGTCCGACGCGGCCCCACCGCGCGACCTTTGAGTGCGCTACCGTTCCTGACCGTGGGCCTCTTTTTGCTTTATCTGGGCGCGGCATTGCCTATCGTCGGTTTCGCGGTACAATTGGTGTCAGTGCTCTATGGCATGGGCGCGATGGTGCTCGCGCTCCTGAGTGGCGAAAAAGGTTTACGGGTGAGCGCGCCCGCCAGCCCGGCCCCGGAGCCGCCGCCATTGAATGGATTTCGTCCGTAATGTTGGGTTAAAAAAAGGAGACTGTCATGCCGTTCATGCAACTCGGAATCGTATTGTTCATCCTGCTGGGAATCGCCGTCCTGATGTTGGTCGGCATTTTCTTTTACTTCCTGAAAATCTGGATTCAGGCGCTGACCTCCGGCGCGCGCGTCGGCTTGTTCAACCTCGTTGCCATGAAGCTGCGCCGCGTACCGCCGTCGCTGATCGTCGAGGCGCGCATCCGGCTCGTCAAAGCCGGCATCGGCCTCGATACCGATCCGCTCGAAGCCCACTACCTCGCCGGTGGTGACGTGATTCAGGTCATCAACGCGATGATCGCCGCCGACAAGGCCGGCATTCCGCTCACCTATCAAAACGCCTGTGCGATCAACCTCGCGGGCCGCGACGTGCACGCCGCCGTCCAGACCAGCGTCAATCCCAAGGTCATTGATTGCCCCGATCCCGCGCGTGGCACGACCATGCTCGACGCCGTCGCCAAAGACGGCATTCGGATGCTGGTCAAGGCGCGCGTCACCGTTCGCACCAACCTCAAACAACTCGTCGGCGGCGCGACGGAAGAAACGATTATCGCGCGCGTCGGCCAGGGCATCGTCAGCGCCATCGGCTCCTCGCCCAGCTACAAGGACGTGCTGGAAAATCCCGACAAGATCAGCCGCAAGGTGCTCGATAGCGGACTCGATTCGCAGACCGCGTTCGAGATCGTTTCGATTGATATCGCCGACGTCTCCGTCGCCGGCGTCAGTGGCGCGCGTGAAGTCGCCAACGTCGGGGCGTTGCTCGAAACCGAGCGCGCCGAAGCCGATAAGAAGTTGCGGCAGGCCGAAGCCGAAGGCCGGCGCGTGATGGCCGTCGCCGCCGAACAGGAGATGCGCGCCCGTACGCAGGAGATGCAGGCCAAGCTGGTCGAATCGCAGGCGCAAATTCCGCTCGCGATTTCGCAGGCGCTCAAGGACGGCAAACTCGGCGTGATGGATTATCTACGGATGCAGAATCTGATGGCCGATACTTCGATGCGCGAATCGCTCTCCGGCGGCCCGGACGATCAGCCGAAGACCTAGCGCAAAAAAATGAGCCACGGATTAACACAGATTTTCACGGATAAAGAGGAGGCGGAAGTTTGTCCGAATCCGTGTTCCAGCCGTGTTCATCTGTGGCTGATTTTTCCAATGTTTGGAAACCGGGAAGGACGGTTTTTCCAAGGTTTGGAAAAAGTGTAAATATGACGTTGCCGTTTCCAGTACACGTGGCCGCCAGTGGGTTGGAAGGACTGATCTGGCTGATCGTCGGCGCCATCTGGCTTGTTTTTCAAGGCTTGGCGAAGGCCGCGAAAAAGAACGCGCCGCCCATGCAGCGCCCCACTCCACCGGAAGAAGCAACGGAACAACCGTTCGGCGGCGAATTGGACGATCTGATTGAAACGCTGACGGGACAAAAACGGGAATTGCCAGAAGCGGATGAAGCGCCTGCCTTACCGCGACCGGCGCCGCCGCGCCACCTCCCGCCTGTCCAATCCAAAACCTCGCGGCCAACACCCGCGATCGTAGCGCCGATCGTCACGCAACCCGCTCTGCCGATGGTGACCGCCGCGCAACTGCATAGCACCCAGACACCGATGCGCGTCGCGCCGCTGCTAAAAATGAAATGGCCGCGCAGCGCCTTGGGCAATCTATCGGTGACCGCCGCCACGCGAACCGGCCAAACCTCGCCCCTGCGTCGCCAACTCATGGGGCATACCGCGTTACGCCATGCGATGGTCAGCCGCATCGTGCTGGGCGCACCCGGCGGCAGATAGAAGCCTTCACACTACGGCGTGCAGCCAGCGATAGGCGCGGCGCACAGTCGCCGCTTCGTGGCCGTGAAAGCCGTGGTCGCCACCGGTCACGGTGAAAAACTCAAAAATACTCGCGCGCGTTTTCTGACGCAGAATCTCGCCCATCTCCACCACCGGTCGGCAGGCAAACTCTTCGCGCGTACCCAAGAAAGCCAACACCGGACAGCGGACACGCCGAAAGTGGCGTAGCTGGCCGGCATAATTGAGCAGTTGCGCCTCGACGCTACGCGGATCGGCAATGCTGAGGAAGCGGCGCGCCGAAAATTTTTCATAGAGCATCGGCAGGAGTGTGTCGCCCTTGCCCTGCGTCACCAGCTTGCGCGCATGCTTCAGCCAATAGTTATAGCGCGGGCCGAGGTCGCGGCGGCAGATCGCCAAGTCATCGGCGGGCGCGGCCAAAACGAGCGCACGCACGGCGGGATGCTGGCGGCGCGCCTGATAGAGCGCAATCTTCTGGCAACCGGTGCTATGGCCGAGCAACACGAAGCGGCGATAGCCGAGCCGCCGCCCCACCGCGAGCGCGGCATCAATATCCGCCACGCAATTTTCAAAACGCTCAAAAGCGACGGCGCGATCACTCCCGCGATTGTTGAAGGTGAGCACGTCGAACCCGTAGCCGGCGGCTTGCCACAACCATTCTTTCTTCAACTGGGAGCGATAGAAGTTGCCGCCCATACCGTGGATGATGAGCACCAGCGTGGCGTGGCGGCACCGGCCCGGCAGCCAAAAGCCATCCAGCGGTCGCGCGACGCCGGGCACTGGAATGGTGACGAGCGCGCCGGGAAAAATTTCGGATGTAGTGCGTTTCATGCTTGAATTGTGCCACAACGCTGCCTATAAGCAACGCCCGACGTACCTGTAGCTCAACTGGACAGAGCATCTGACTACGGATCAGAAGGTTGCAGGTTCAACTCCTGCCAGGTACGCCATTTGCATCATGCACACCGTGTTTCGGATGTTTTTTTTGCTGACCGTAATGGCGCTTGCACTCACGCGTTTGGCGCACGCCGATGCCGTCCGCAATGGCAATGAACTCGCCCTGAACCTCACCCGTTGGGATAAAGCCAAGCGCACTGAACTGGCCAAAGCACGCACGGGCGTGTTGCATACATTCCGCTACCTCAGGATTGTGGATATTTCGCCCGCTGATCCGAACACCGGCGGCATCACGCTCAAAACCACCGAGCCAAGTTCCACGGCCATAGTGATCTTCACCGCCAACACCCGCCTATCGCTGGAAATTGTGAAAGCGCTGACGACCAACGACGCCGTCGCCGTGAATGGCCGCGTGGTCAACATCAGCACCAACGTACCGCCGCGCATTAGGCTCGACCCCGCAGTGGTCCAATTCAAGGATCGCAACACGCCCAAGTTGGGCCGCGAGATGTTACGCGAAGTGGATCGCACGGCGCACTGACTTTTCTAGGTCTTGGAAAAGCACGACGCCGCTTTTTCCAACCCTTGGAAAACGGAACAAGATCCGACGTTGTACCGGCTGGAAATCCCCGTTAGAATCGCAGGGTGAGCACATGGCGATCCAAAGGCGGCGCATGGTTGGCGGGACTCGCGCTCCTACTCACGCCGGTGCTGGCCAAAGAATTCCTACCGCTGACCATTCCTTCCGGCTTGGTGGAAGACTATTCGGTCTGCCGCTGGAGCATGGAAGACGGCCTGCCGGATAACGAAGTGCGCGCCTTTTGTTTCACCAGCGACGGCTTCCTCTGGTGTTTGGCCGGCGAGCGTTTGGTGTGCTTCGATGGCGTCACCTTTGTGCCGCACGAAATGCCGAAGGCCGCCAGCTGGCAAGGATTGGCGGCGGATCGAACGGGTGGTTTGTGGCTCTATGGCGAACGTGGTGCTTACCGCTGGAGCGGCACGAAGTGGACCGCGGCGCTTCACGATCCGGTCCGCTGGCTGCACACCGCTACGAATGACGCCGTATGGGCTGCCACCGCACATACGCTTTGGATCCGCGACCAACATGGCGAAAAATCTTTTCCGCTGCCGGTACCTGAATCAATTCAGGCCGTGACGCTGGATGCTGCCCGGCAAGTATGGTTGGCCACGGGTGCCCAATTATGGCGTTTTACCGGCAGTGAATTTCGCACGGAAGTGTTGCCGGACGATTGTAGCCTCACCAATTTCACGCACCTCGCCGCCGGGCGTGATGGCACGGTTTGGGCCGCCGCGTCCGATGCGCTTTGCTGCAAGCGGCAAGGCCACTGGGCGCGCGTACCCGTGCCCGCTGATGCAGAGGGACGGCACCTTGAGCTCACAAGTCTCTACGCCGCGGACGACGGCGTGTTGTGGGTTGGCACTGAACGCACGCTTTATCGAATGCGCTATGGGCTTTGGCCGGAAGTTCTGCAACACGAGCAATCGCCCATCCGCGCCGTGCGCTGTCTGGGTACTGCGTCGGATGGCCGCTTGTGGATGGGCACCGGTAACGGGCTGCTGCAACTCCGGCGGCGTTATATCCGCACCTATTTGACGACGGAACCGCTGCGTAACGAAACCATCACGGCGTTGGCGGTGGATGCGGCGGGTAATGTGGTGGCGGGCGTGGCCGATGCCGGGCTTTATCAGGTACGCCCCGCCGGCGATCTCGTACCTTGGCCGCAACAAGGTTTGCCCGATCGCCTTTGGATTGCCGCGCTGACGTTCGGGTCTGATGGCGCGTTGTGGCTCGGCACGCGCGGTGATGGATTGTGGCGGTGCCGGGATGGTCAGGCGGAGCAGATCAGCGCTACTCCGGCAGCGGTGAACATCAACGTGCTGCTTGAAGACCACCGCGGGCGGCTGCTCGTGGGCGCGGATCGTGGACTGTTCGTCTTGGATGAGCGTCGTCATGCGCTGGTGGATGTACCGGATGCGGAGGGCCACGCTTATCGTCATCGGGTGAATACGCTCTTGGAAAACCACACCGGTCAGCTATGGGTCGGGACACAAAACAACGGTCTCTTGCTACACACCACGAATACGCTGTGGCGTCAGCGCCCGGCGGTGGCAGGAACGATTCTCGCGCTGCATGAGGATGGCGCCCACGAATTATGGGCCGGCACGCCTGACGGCCTGAAAAGCACAAACGGCACCTTGGCCGGCGATGAATATGTGTCGCAAATTTTGGAGGACAACACCGGGCATTTTTGGGTGGGGGCGCGGCATGATTTATTGCGCGTCCCGGTGCAACCCTTGGACGTTTGGCGCAAAGTCCAAGCCATGCCAGACGAACTACGCCGTTTCGGCAACAACGAAGGTTTGTCCGCCGCGCCGTCCGCCAGTGGCACCGGCCATCTGACGGCGAAAACGCCCGATGGCCGGCTGTGGTTCGCCACGCAACAGGGACTGGCCATGGTGGATCCGTGGAAAACCCCTGAATGGCCGGCGGAAAATTTGCGCGTGGTTCTACAAGCTGTTCCGGTTGATCGCGTGCTGCGGGTGCCACCCGGCACGCGTAACGTGACGTTCCGTTTCACCGCCCCTTATTTTGATGAGCCGGAGGCCGTGCGCTTTAGCTGGAAATTACGCGGCTTTGATGCCGATTTTACGGAACCGACGGCGGAACGCAAAGCGATCTACGCCCAACTGCCACCCGGTAGCTATCATTTTGGCGTGCGCGCCGGCGTGAACGGCGGCCCATGGAGCCGGACGGAAACAGGCGTCATGGTGATTGTTGCACCTTTTTTTTGGCAAATGTGGTGGTGGCGATCTGCGGTGTTTATCGCTGGAGCAGGCGTAGCGGTGCTCATCGCGTTGGGTCTATATCGCTGGCGTATTCGGCGCCGCCTGCAGATCGAGCAACTGCGCTTGCGGATCGCCCGCGATCTGCACGATGAAATCGGCGCCAACCTCGGCGGCATTGCATTGCTACTGGGCGCGGCGGAGCAATCGCAAGGCGCGGAGGTCTTGCAACGCATCCGCGCCATCACCTTGCAGAGCATCGCCACCCTTCAGGACTTGGTGTGGATGATTGACCCCGTCCACGACTCGCTCGCCGACCTGCTCCAACGCATGCGCGACATCGCCGCAGACCTTCTCCCCGCCAGCACGCACGAATTCACCGTCACGGGCGAACCCGCGCACGTTCCTGCGCCGCTGGAGTTGCGCCGCAACATCCTGCCCATCTTCAAAGAGGCGCTGCACAACATCGGCAAACATGCGCACGCGCGCCATGTGGCGATTGCCGTGACGGTGAAATCAAACCGTTTACTGCTGTCCATACACGACGATGGCATCGGCCTGAATCCGGCGGCGACAACCCACGGCCACGGCTTACGCAACATGCAACACCGGACAAAAGAACTCGGCGGACAACTACACATCACCAGCCAACCGGGCCACGGCACAACACTCGGCTTGGAACTTCCCTTGCAGCCGGGGATTACGGGAAAAGTTGAAACATGAACGCAACCCAACCTGCTGCTATCCGCCTATGGGTCGTTGAGGACAACGCGACCTATCAGGACGCGTTGGCCTTCAGCTTCAAAACAAGCGGCAGCATCGAATTAACCCGGCAATTCTTCAACGCCGAGGACGCGCGCGCCGCACTGCGTGCCGGCCCGCCGCCGGACGCAATCTTGCTGGACGTACAACTGCCCGGCCTGGATGGCATCAGTGCCATCAGTCTTTTCAAAGCGGCGGCGCCCGCCGTATGTATCGTTATCCTCACGGTCTTTGAAGATCACCGCAAAGTCTTCCGCGCGTTATGCGCCGGTGCGTCGGGTTATCTGCTCAAAACCGCGCCGGCCGAGCGCATCGCCGCAGCGATCGCGGACGCGGTGGCCGGCGGCGCACCGATGAGTCCCAGCGTGGCGCGGGCGGTGCTGGGACGCTTTGTGGAATTGGCCGCGCCGGGCCGGAACACCTACGACTTGAGCGCGCGCGAACGCGACGTGCTGGAATTGATGACGCAAGGCTTGGTCAAAAAAGAAATCGCCGACCGACTCACGCTCAGCCCGCACACCGTCAATAGCCACCTGAAAAACATCTACGTCAAGTTGCACGTCGGCACACGTGGTGCGGCGGTGGCGAAGGCGCTCAAAGAGCGGTTGGTTTGAACTTTAGACTCTTGGAAGACTACATTGCCGAATGCGGCAAGGGCGCCAAAAGGAGCGACCGGCCCGCGGTTGGTAGGGAGCACCGGGGCCGGCCAAGAATTTTAACCACGGAACACACGAAATAACATGGAAAGGTTTTGACAGGATAATCCCACCCGAGGCGGGCAAGCCTCACGTGCCGGATTTATCTTTCCGACCATTTGGACACCGCTAGCGGCGCATCACGCGTTTATGCGATTGAACGGGGCGAACGGCCAGTGTACTTTGGCACGGTCAACGCGGATGTCTATTCGACTCCGCATGGAGGTGAAAAATGAAAAAGGCGTTATTGGTTATCTGTGGTGCGGCGCTCTCCGCCGGGCTGGCGCATGGTTATATGTTGTATAAGGGCGACGGCTCCGACGAAGCGGGTTTTGTATCGCCAAATCTAGGCCCGCCGCCGCCGCCACCCGCCGCGCACATCGCTTCGGCCGAGACTTACATCCCCTACCCTGGCCCGCCGGTGACCCCCCAAGCGCGTTCCGAGAAGAAGAATCCACCCAATCCGCCGGTATTGTTTTGCAAGCTGAAATCCGACTACGGCCCACTGGATTGGTCGGCGCGACCAAACGATCTCAACAACCTCCTCAAGAGCATGAAAGGCATGCTCAATGTCAATTTCTCGATGGAAGTTCGCGGTCTGGCGGAAATTGATACGAACCCAGAGCACAACCCGATTCTTTATCGGACCGGACATTTCCACTTTCAGCACAGCGAGGCGGAACGCAAACGCCTGCGCGAGTATCTCATCAATGGTGGGATGATCATTTATGACGCGGGCATGGGTTCCAAGCCGTTTTATGATTCCGCCAAAGAAGAATTGGCGGCGATCTTCCCCGAAATTCCGACGCAGCGCCTGAGCGCCGACCACCCGATTTTCCATTCCTATTATGACATGGAGCAGGTGCAATACCGTGCGGCGGTCCGCAAGGCGGGCTATAAAGGCAACGCGCCGTGGTTGGAAGGCGTGACCCTTGATTGCCGTACGGTCGCCGTGGTTTCACGCTGGGGCTTGGGTATCGGCTGGGACGCGGTGAATGATGAAAGCATCCAAGGCTATGCCGTCGAGTCAGCGCAGAAGCTGGGTATCAATCTTGTATCCTATGCCACTGCGCAGCGCGCGTGGGCGCGGCAACTGGCCCATGCGATGGAACTCGTGGATGCAAGCGCGAATTCGGCCGGCAAGGTCGCCTTGGTGCAAGTGATCTATGACGGCGAATGGAAGACCCGTCACAAAGGGCTCTCCATCCTGTTGCACCAGTTCAACCAAAAGACCGATATTCCTGTGAAGTTCAATCTGGCTGAACGGCGGCTGTCGGATGCGCGTATTTTTGATTCGCCGGTGCTCTACATGACCGGACACGAAAGCTTTGAACTTTCCGCGGCGGAAATTCAAAACCTGCGACGGTATCTACAAAACGGCGGCATGTTGTTCGCGGAAGCCTGTTGCGGGCGCAAGGCGTTCGACACCGCGTTCCGCCGCGAGATGGCCAAGGTGTTGCCCGACACCCAGTTGACCGCATTGCCAACAGGCGCAGCGCTTTTCTCCGTGCCCAATAAAATTCAAAACGTTGGCATCACGCCTGCTTTGATGGCACAAATGGGCAATCGTTCCCTGATCGAACCCAAAGTGGAGGTTTTGGACATCAAGGGACATCACAGTGTGATCTATAGCCCCTACGGTTTGGCGGGTGGCTGGGAGATGTCGCAAAACCCGTATGGCTATGGTTATGACGAATCGGGCGCAATGGCTTTGGGTGAAAATATTCTGCTTTATGCGGTCACGCAATAATCTCTTCAGTGTTGTTGTCGCAGTTTGGGCGCTGTCGCTTTCCACCGGATGGGCGCAGACGGATGTGCGCGCCGTGGTGCGGCTGTGGCAACAGCACCTACGGACACCCGCGGATCATGCCGCGATCATCCAAGCCGCGCAGCAAGTGGCCAGCCAGTTCCCCGATAGCGCCATGCTCGGAGTGGCCCAAAACCTCGGCGGCTGGCATGCGTTGGTGGCCGGACAGACGAACGATGCCATTCGTCTGCTTGCGCCACTGCTGACCGAGCGGACGGAGCCGATCGGCATGGAAGCACACACCATGGCGCAACGTTGGTTAACGCGCTTGGATCGCGAACGGGTATGCAGTGCCCTGAAAAATTACTATCGGGACCACGTTGAATTCCCCGCTTCGCTGGATGCCTTGAACGCACTGCCCGTCACAAACCGCCCACCGTTGATGGATCGGTTCGGGCGCGCATGGAAATATGAACTGACCGCGTTGAAACGCCTGACGACGATGCGCGGACAAAACTACCGCCTGCAAAGTTATGCATTGGGCGACGACTCCGAATTGGCTGCCGCATTACGCCGTCCCTATGGCGGCGGATTGGTGTTTTGGAAGCCCCTACGCTTCCTCCCCGCAGCCAGCGCCGGGGCACCATCCAATGTCGCCTTTGAGAAGGGTGGCACGAAGATTATTTTGGCGGAAGGTTCCCGTCAGATGGGCGTGACCCTGGTCTACTCCCGAGAAGATTTGATCATCATCACCGATGGTGATTATTGGCAGCTTTTCGCGCGCTGAAGAATCTGTCATACTCGTCGCCGTCTTCAGGATCAAATGTATGAAGGAAGGGTTGCATCATCTATTGCTGCCGCACGAGCTGCAGAAGCTTTCCGGGCTAACGCTGCAATCACGTTATGTGGTGGAGGGCAGTTTGGCTGGACGTCACCGCAGCCCCTTGCGTGGCGCCAGCACCGAATTCGCCGATCATCGCGCCTATTTTCCCGGTGATGATCCGAAGCGACTCGACTGGAAAGTGCTCGGTCGGACCGATCGCTATTTCGTGCGCCGTTACGAAGACGAAACCAATCTGCGCACCTACCTCATTGTGGATCGCAGTGCATCCATGGGCTATGCCCCGGTGGCGATGAGTAAATATCAATATGCCTGCCGGTTGGCTGCCGCCCTCGGTTATATCGTGATCAAAGTACGCGACTCCATCGGGCTCTATCTCTACTCGAACCAGATCGACGTGGCCTTGGGCGCGCGCAACTCATTCCAGCACCTCAACACGGTGCTCAGGGTGTTGGGCCAGCACAAACCTGCGAACAAAACCAATACCGCGCAAACATTGCATCAAATTGCCGATTCCATTCAACGCCGCGCGTTGATCATCTTGCTCTCCGACCTCTTCGATGACCCCGAAGGCATCCTCAAGGCGCTGGCGCATTTTCGGAAACAGCACCACGACGTGATCTTGTTCCATATTCTGGATCAAACGGAATTGGATTTGTCGTTCAATCGCCCCGCGGAATTCATTGACTTGGAAACCGACGAAAAATTGCTGGTGGATCCGCGTGGCGTGGCCCCGACCTATCGTGCGGCGGTCAAAAAATTCCTGGATCACTATCAGGATAGCTGCAACCAGATGAAAATTGACTATCGCCTGGTGAACACCAAGCAAGAACCCGAAACCTTTCTCAAAGCCTATTTGGAAGAGCGTAAACGATGTGGTTAGAACCAATGTATCTATGGGCGACGGCAGCGGCGGGGTTCCCGCTGCTTTTGCATCTGCTGAGCCGGCGTAAAACCGTCCGCATCTATTTCAGCACGTTGCGCTTTCTCCAATTGGCCCAGAAGCAGTCGTCACGCCGCATTCGCCTCGAAAATATCTTGCTCTGGCTGCTACGCACCGCGTTGATTCTGCTGATTGTTTGCGCCTTCGCGCAACCCTATGTCCGCAGCCAATCGTCAGGTAATTGGCTCAAGCGCACCAAGCGCGATGTCGCCATCGTCTGGGATGAATCATTCAGCATGTCCTACGAATCCAGCCGTCGCAATGTCTGGGAGGAATCACGCCAAGCGATTCTCTCGATATTGGCCAGACTGGAACCCGGCGACCGCGTCAGCCTTTTCATGGCCGGCGAAGACCCCTTCCCACTCATCGCCAAACCATCCGGCGAACTGGAAAAAATTGCGGCGTTGGTCAAAAATCGTAAACCCGGCAATACGTCCTCGCAACTCCAGCCCGCAATTTTGGCCGCGACCGAATCGTTGCACGACTCCGGCATACGGGAGCGCGAACTGTTTATCATCACCGATGGACAGGCCGTGCCCTGGAGCCGCTTGGGCGCCACCGCCTCCAAAACCAAAACAACACCACCGGCTTCCGTGGCAACGAACGCCCCTCCTGGCACCACCGCGACTTGGCCCCCGCCGGATTTGGCCAATGAAAAATATCCGCTGTTTTTGACGTTGGTCGGCGTAACCGCACCGGAAAATGCCACGCCAATTCAGGTGGACGTCTATCCTGCCCTGTTGCGTTCCGACATCCCGGGTCAGGTTTGGGTACGCGTTGCCGCCAACGGCCCGCAACGCGAAAGTTCGGTGACTTTGTTTGTGGATGATAAAGAAATTGGCCACCAAAACATCACGCTCACCGATGGTAAAATCGTGGAGACCTCGCTGGCCCTCCCGCCCTTGCCGGTTGGCACGCATTTCGCCCGTATCGAAATTCCGCGCGATGGTTTGGCGCGTGACGATCAATTCCATTTCCTTTTGCACGTCAAAGAAAAATTCCGTGTACTGAGCGTGGGCACTCCGCAAGACTTGTTTTTCCTCGAACGCGCGCTGAATCCCGGCGGACGGACGGCCTCGCTCGAAACACATAGCGTCACGACGGAAGGCCTGTTGCTGGAAAAATTGGATGACTACTCCGCCATCTTCCTCTGCAACGCCGTGCCCCTCCCCGGTCAGGCGCTGCTCACGCTGGAACGCTACGTTCGGGACGGCGGACTGCTGATCTTTTGCCCCGGCGACCGCGGCCAGCCCGCCGATTATGCAAATATCATCAGCCTGCCCGCCAAACCCGTACGCATCGAAAATTTGGACATCAAAGCTCAACGCAAAACGTTGCGTTTGACCAAACCCCGTGATCCCATTTTTGATTCCTTACGCTTGGCACCCGGCGCCGTACCTGCCCTCGCCATTCAACGCGTACTGCGGTGCGATCCGGTGGATAAAAAAACCGAGGTGCTCCTTGCTGCCGATGCCGATATGCCTTTTCTCTATAGCCGCAATTTCGGTCGTGGCCGCGTGCTGCTGCTCACCGTGGCCGCTGATCGCGCGTGGAGCACCTTGCCGCTCTCGCCACTGTTTCTGCCGCTGGTACATCAAATGGTGCTGGCCGGTGCCGGCCAAGGCGAACCGCCGCTCGCCACGTGGCTCAGCCGCGATATAGACCTTGCGCCTTTTCTCAACGAAGCCCCGCTCGGCGCGAGCCTTGTCGGGCCGGATCACAACACCATCCCGCTGCGCCGCTTCATCAACAATGGCGTGACCACGCTCCATGCCGAGAATGTGACCGAGCCGGGCATCTACCGCCTTGCCCAGTCCGGTGCCGAAACAACTCCGCTACTCGCCATCAACGTTCCGCGTGGCGAGTCCGATCTCACCATGCTCAAACCCAGCGAAATCCGCGCCAAATTAGGCCTCCCGCAACTCGTCATCGCGCAAGGCAAAGACGAATTGGCCCGAATGGTCGAAGAGCACCGCGTCGGCAAACCGCTGGCCGAGCAGTTGCTCTGGGCGGCGCTCGTGGTGGGCCTTTTGGAGTGGCTGGTCGCCAACCGCGTCAACCGCAAAACGGCCACACTCACCTCGCGCATGCTGATCGAAGCCTCCGGTCGCGTCCACGCCCACGCCTGACGCATGAATGGAATATTTCCCAGGCTTGCCGCGGCCCTGCTGTTTTCGACGGCGGCGCTGTCATCCGCAAGTGAAAGCAACCAATTTGATGCAACCTGCGCCGAGCTGCGCTACCAGTTGACCGCCATCGAACACCAGCCGGGCGACAAAGTGGCCGCGTTCGGCAAAATGATCGAGCAGGCCGACGCGTTGGTGCAAGCCCATCCGGACCGGCCCGAGCCGTGGCTCTGGAAAGGTGTCGCGGTGGCTAGTCAGGCCAAGCACTCCGGCCTCAAAGGACTGGCGCGCGCCAAGGAAGCCAGGCAATTGCTGGAAAAATCCATCGCGCTTGATCCGCAGAACACCGGCGGCGCGGCCTACCTCGCACTCGGCACGTTATATTTCAAAGTCCCGCGCTGGCCGTTGAGTTTCCGCGACGACACCCAGGCGGAAGCGCTCTTCAAAAAAGCGGCGACGCTGGCCGACCATCTGGACACGCACTATCGTTACGGCGAATTTCTGCTGGCTCGCAAGCGCTATGCCGCAGCGCGCAAAGAATTGCAAACCGCGCTCACCTACCCCGCCCGCCCGGGTTTCCCCGAAGATACGCTCAAGAAGGAAGATATCCGCAACTTCTTGGCGCGGCTCGACAAAGCCGAAAACGCACAACGTTAGTCCCCAAATTCAGCAAACTGATGGATGGACCACCAGGGTCACATCTCGTGCTGATGAGCATTATAGCCTCGGCTGCCCGGAGGTTCCGCTTTTTATGTTATCTGATCCGATCTTCAATTGTATAAAAATACAGAGCTGACGCCGGTCAGGGACGCTCAGGACGTTTTCAACATGGCCACGCCGATCAATGCAACGTCACGCACATCACAGAATAGGGCACGGATGCGATGGTTGGCCTGCCCGAAAAATTATCACAGAATTTGACATTGCCATGCGGTGGATTAGTTTCAAGCAGATCTTTTATAATGTGCGCACTCCGCAGGCGCGAGAAAGTTGTTTTTCACTGTCGGTAGTACAAAGAAAGGAGATGTAATCATGAAAAAATCAGCTAGCTGGATTATGTTGGTCACATCGTTAGGTGTCAGCGCATGGTTTTTTGCCGGCTGCGGCGGAGGCGGTGATGGTGCGGGTGGCCAGGCGACCGTCACAGGGTCACTTAAGTCGTTCCCGTCGTCCGATGCGAAACAGATCGCCCAAAACGCCAAAGCGAACCAGGGCGGAGTTGAAGTCGAGATCGTGGGCACTGATATCCGGGGAACTACGGCAGATGATGGACTTTTTGTTTTGGCTGGGGTCCCGGGTGGTCATCACAATGTGCGCTTTTCACGCGGTACCCATCAAGCCGCCCTCGGCGTTGATGTTCCCACAAACGGCATTGTTCACCTCGACGGCGTGCATGTGAGCGATGCCGACGACATCTCCGTCGAAGCCCATCACACTGAAATCTTCGACGATCACGGCAACGACGGCACGAACGAGGTCGAACACGTTGGTGGCAACGACGATTCGTACAACGGCGGCACGAATGAAGTTGAGCACGCGGGCGGTCACACCTGACCGATTCAAATCACAACCCGCCCCCCATCAGCCCATCAGGGCCAGGTAACAGGAAAGTCGGAAGTAGAGGTCGTTACTCTCGCTCCGCACGCTCCAGCCGCCCAACCACGTATGGGGCGTGGTGTTGGTGCCGGCGTGCCCCAGCGGTTCATGGGACAGCATAACTGCGGTGACGATCCAACCGGTTGTGCGCCTACGACTCTGTCGGGGCGCACAACAAAAGCAACGCGAACAGCACCCTTTCCAAGGCTTGGAAACTCGGGCGCCGATCTTTCCTAACATTGGAAAGGCCACTCTGTTATTCACTTTTCAAGGTTTGGCCTGACTCACGATTGTATAAAAATACAAACCAGACCCCAGTCGCGCGCGTTTAGCCGCACCCACAGCCCACCATCCGGTTTGGTACTAGATGCAACGGTGCGGGTATATCAGGGCACGTTTCTGACATGTTTTATAGCCCCTGTACTCTCCCGCTCTAAAGGGAAAACGGGTTGGAATCTTTCTAACAATATTGGAAACTCCAGCAGGATGCGGTAGATTCCACGCCGACAACGGCAGGAGCACACGATGGCTTGGGAATACAGCGAAAAGACACGGAGAATTTTTACGGCGGCGGTCCACGGCGAGCCGGGTACGCACATGGGCGAGATTGATAACCCGGATGGTTTCGGCGAGCACGGCTCGATCGTCTGCGGTGATGCCCTGCGTTTCACCTTCCGCGTATTGCAACACCCCACCGATCCCGTGCAGGATGTGATCACCGACGCGCGTTATCTGACGTTCGGCTGCACCTCGGCGATTGCGGCTTCGGAGGCGTTGTGCAGCTTGATCGTGCAAGGCCGCTACACACCGATCGGCGCGCTCAAGATTACCAACCAGGATATCGTGAAATTTCTTGACGGCCTGCCGTCGCAGAAAATTCACTGCTCCGTGATGGGCGCGGAAGCGCTGGAGGCCGCGGTATTCAACTGGGCGCAGAAACGCGGCGTGGACCTCGAAAAAATCGGCGTCCATCTCAAAGATAAAGGTGAGGACGAAGGCCGCATTGTCTGCAAATGTTTCACCCTGACCGAGCCGTATATTCGACGCAAAATCAAGGAGCTCAACCTGCGCACCATCGCCGACATCACCGGCGCGATCAAGGCCGGTGGCGCCTGCGGTTCGTGTCACCACGCGCCCGGCGGTTTGCAGGATTTGCTGGACGAGACGTGGGGCAAAAACGGTAGCCAGCCAACGCCGGAGCCGGTCAGCGCGGCGGCGTCCGCAACGACGGAAGTTTCGCCCTTCCAACTTTATCGGAAAATTGAAAAGACCATCGCGGAAAATATCCGGCCCGCACTGCAAGCCGATGGCGGTGATATTGAGATCGTGGATGTGAAGGACACCAAAGTCTATTGCCGCCTGTCCGGCGCGTGCGCGGGCTGCCCCGGCGCCAATGCCACCCTGAAACTGATGGTCGAACGGACGCTCAAGGAAGCCGTGGATGAAAAACTGAAGGTGATCGCCCTTTGAAAGGTAGGGCGTCCCGCCCTGGCGGGACGCCGCGGACGACTCGGAAAGCCCCGGAAGAAGCAAGCTGCCATGAAACTGATTTACGCCGATAACAACGCCACCACGCCGATTGCGCCGGAAGTCGCGGCGGTGATGCAACCGTTTTTGACTGATCAGTTTTTTAATCCGAGTTCCGCCTATGACCAAGCGCGGCGTGTGAGCGATGCACTGAAAGAGGCCCGCAAAGATATGGCCGCGCTGCTGGGCGGCATCAACCCCGGCTTAATCACTTTCACCTCCTGTGCGACGGAAAGCAATAACTGGGCGATCACCGGCGTCGCACGCGCCAATCCACAGCGGCGACACATCATTACCACCGCCGTCGAGCATCCCGCGGTGCTCGAAGTCTGCAAGGACCTCGTGCGCCAAGGCTATGAAGTCACTTTTTTACCGGTGGATCGCAGCGGACAGCTGGACCTCAAAGAATATGTCCGTGCGCTGCGCGCCGACACCTTGCTCGTGACCATCATGCACGCCAACAACGAGACCGGCGTGATTTTTCCAATCGCCGAGTTGGCCCGCCTCGCGCATGAAACCGATCCGGCGATTGTCTTTCACACCGATGCCACGCAGTCGCTCGGCAAGATTCCGTTCGATCTAAAAACCGAATTCGGGCACGTGGATTTGTTGAGTTGCTCCGGGCACAAGCTGCATGCGCCCAAAGGCGTTGGCGCACTCTACATCAAACGCGGCGTGCCGATTCGTCCGTTGCTCATCGGCGGTCATCAAGAAAACGGTCGGCGTGCCGGCACGGAGAACGTGCCGCATATCGTCGCCTTCGGTCGCGCCTGCCGTTTGGCCGCGGAGCACATGACCGGCGAAGATCATATCCGCGCCTTGCGCGACCGGCTGGAAACCGCGCTCGAGGAGAAAATTCCATACTTGGAAATCAATGGTCGCGGTGCGCCGCGCCTGCCGAATACGCTGAACCTCGCCTGTCACTACATCGAAGGCGAAAGCATTCTCTATGAATTGAACGCGCAGGGCATCTGCGCATCGAGCGGCTCGGCCTGTACATCCGGCTCGTTGGAAGCGTCGCACGTGCTCAAGGCGATGAACATTCCGTTCACCGCGATGCACGGCTCCGTTCGTTTCAGTTTGAGCCGCTACAACACCCCCGACGAAATCGAGCGACTGATCGAAATTTTCCCGGAGATCGTCGCGCGTCTGCGACGCATATCGCCCTATTGGGACATCACGAAAAACGCGCCGCGCCCCACTGCACCGAAAGGTTGAGGGCGACCTACGCCATCTGCTTGGCGCGGTAAGATTCCACTTCCCAGTTCTCAATGAATTCGCGCGCGCGGTCGGTCAGATATTGGATGCCGCCGAACGCGCCGGCGAGTTGCTGCACCAAAGCGCCGTCTTGGGCCAATTCCAGCGCGAGTTCAGCTTTCTTTTGGTTGAGGCCGACGCCAAACACACCGAGCGACGTGCTGATGACCATCGGCGCATAACCGTGTTTCTGGCGGAAAGCCTCAATCGCCGGACGCGTCACCTCGCCCATGAATGGGAAACTCTTGGAATAGACGATGTGATCCGGCGAAATCGGGCCGGGCGCGACGGCAAATTTGCCGGAATAGGCGATGCCGGTGGCGTGACTGCTGCACGTGTCGCGCAACTGCGCCTTCACCTTTTCTGCAACATCGGGAAGCGCGGCAAGCGCGACCGGCAACACGGTGGTGATGCCGGCGGCGGCATATTTGCTGCGCAGCACATCCATCACACGACGGTAAATTGCCCGAATTTCGTCCGGGGTGTTGCCGGTGACGAAAATACCGTGGTTTTCCAAGAGCAAGAGCGCGGGCTGATGACCATGCTTGGTCGTATAGTCCTGTACTCGGCGACGCACGTCCATGCAAAGCGTATAACCGGGATCAATGTATGGAATCCAAAGTGCATCCGGAAAAAGTTGGGCGCAAACTTGCGCGCCCTGCTTCGAGCATGTCAAGCCATTGACCAGTGCTGGATGCGTATGCACCACGAACGTGCCATGTAGCACATCATGCAGCGGAGCTTCGACCGAAGGTCGCGCCGTCTGGCCGGGCTTGACCGCAGCGGCCATGACGTCCTTGACCAACGCCTCGCGTGCGCTGGCCTCGGCAGGTATGGCGAGTTGAAAGAGTTTACCCAACGCCGCGCGATCCATCGCGACAAACGTTTCCGGTTGCAATCCTCCGAGCGTCGTACCGGAAGGCTTGACCCACAGCGTATCCGCGGATTTGCAGGAGGTGTTACCGCCCCCACCCTTGACGTAGTCGGACGTACCAAATTCGTGGGATAGTTCTGTGATCGTTTGCAGCAAGTTGCTCTTGTTCATATAGGCTCCCTGTAAAAATGCGCCGGTTTTGTAGCACAGCGCACGACGATGCGGCAAGCCAAGGCGTGTTTTCCAGGGCTTGGGAAACCGATCAAGCGAGATGAAAAACTTCCCGGATTTCCTTGGCCACCGGACTTTTATCGGGATTGGCCAGCATGATGTCGCCCATATAGACCCACCACTTTTGGCAGATCGGGGTCTGGGCGATGGCGTTCCAGCGCGTCTCGTCCTCGATCTCGACATAGCCGAAAAGTTGACGCGTTTCGGGATGCAAAAAAATGGAATAGTTGTGTGCGCCGTGTTTTTTGAGCACCGCTTCGAGTTCCGGCCAGATCGGGCTGTGCCGCCGCTCGTATTCCTTTTCCTGGCCCGCGTTCACGGACATGACGAATGCTTTGCGAATCATGATGGTTCCTTTCTTTTTCAGCAGATACGACGGACTTCGAGGCCGAGCAACGCGCTCAGCTTTTCAATTTTGGAGGCCACAGGCCCCACCCCAATGGCACAATGGTGTGCCGGGCCGGCAATGACGCAGCCGCTGTAAAAGACACCGTCACCGCCGGGCTAGAGCGCAGCCATGTTCTTGCGCACATCCGCCGCCACCTCTACGCTTCCCGCTAACTTCGTTGTTTCCTTCATGCGACTCCTTCTCCGTGAGAACTCCAGTACCCGCACACGTTTCACGCGCGTACACCTTGCCACGGAAAACCACAATCACACGAGATACGCAAACGCGTATTCCGATGACGACGGAAGGAGTCCAAACGAGATTCGTAATATAATCATAAAAACACAAGTATGACGTCGTGCAATAAATTTACATGATACAACGAAAATTAACAGTCGGATACGCCAGCCCAACGCGCCGCCGGGACGAATCCAGCCTGTGGCGTGGTTTTGCGACAACCACGGCATGGTCGCCCCACCCCGTGGTGACCGCTGCATCTCTGTGGTGAAACTTTTCTTCCGCTTGACTTCCGGATGAAGGTTTTAGATTGTCGCACAACTTTTTTCAAACAGGAGCGGTATGCAAAAAATCTGGAAAATTGGCGGTTGCGTGGCGTTGGCCTTCATCATGGGTAGCGGCGTGGTGGTGGCAAAGACGAAGGCTCATAAAACCGCCGTACCCGCCAAGGCCACCACCAAAGCGACGACGAAATCCGATGGTGTCGCGCGCGATCCGTATCTGGGCGCGATGGCCGTGGATGCCGAGAGCGGGCGCGTGTTGTTCGAGGACAATGCCGAGGCCCACGGCTATCCCGCGAGTACGCTCAAGCTGATGGACCTGCTCATCATCCTCGAAAAGATCGAGAGCGGCGCGCTCAAACTGACCGATCAAGTCACCGCCAACGCCGAGGTCTCCAAGATTGGCGGGACACAGGTTTGGCTCAAGGAGGGCGAGAGCTTTTCCGTGGACGAAATGCTCTACGCGATGATGGTGCAGTCGGCCAACGATGCGGCGACGGCGCTGGCGATCCACATCGCCGGCAGCAAGGAGGCCTTCATCGAGTTGATGAACCAGCGCGCCAAGGCGCTCGGTATGGATGCGACGGTCTTTCATTCCGTCCACGGCCTACCGCCGGGCACCGGTCAAGAACACGACATTTCCACACCGCGCGATTTCGTCAAGCTGTGCCTCGAACTACTCAAACACAAAGACACGCTGCGCTACACCTCCGCCGTCGAGCGGCAATTCCGGGTCGCGCCGGAGACGATCATTCGCAATCACAATCACCTGCTGGAAAACTATCGCGGCAGCAAGCCCCGCAACTTCAAGGGTTGCGACGGCCTCAAGACCGGTTATATCAAAGCGGGTGGCTACTGCATCGCCGTCACCGCCAAACACGCGGACGACCGCGTCCTCGCGGTCATCTTTGGCAGCTTGAGTTCCGATGTGCGCGACGCCAAGGCGCGCGAGCTAATGAGCAAGGGCCTCGCCGATATCGCCGCCTACCGGGCCAAGCATCCCGCAGCGCGGCCTGTACCTGCGATAACGCCGCCATCCGCGCAGCCCGCGACCAATGCCGCCGCGCAACCAGCCCCACCACAACCGGCACCGGCCGCGCCGCCCGTTGAAACACCACCGACCGGTACGAATTGGTCAAAGATCGCCCTAATCGGCCTTGGCGTGTTGGTCGTGGTGTTGGTGTTCATTATCGGACTGATGCGCCGTCCGCGCGCTTGACGGATTTTTTCCAAGGCTTGGAAAATTAGCACGTTGGGCGGTTTTGGCTTGCGCTGCTGCGTCCGTTTGCATAGGAAAACACCATGAATTCCGACACTATTCAACGTGACGTGATCGAAGTGGATGTGCTCTGCGTGGGCGCGGGCACGGCCTCGCTCGCCACCGCGCTACGATTTCTACGGCGCTGCACGGCAGCCAACGCGACCAAGCCAACCGTCATGGTCATCGAGAAAGGCTCTGCCGTCGGTGCGCACGCGCTTTCCGGCGCGGTCATGGATCCCGCGCCGCTCGCCGATTTGCTGACCGCCGAGGAACTCGCGGCGATGCCCGTCGAAACGCAAGTCACCGGCGAGACGATGGCGCGCCTCTCGCCCACCGGCCACACCAAGGTGCCGTGGGCGCCGCCGGAAATGCACGCGCACGGCTTCCCGATCATCTCGCTCTCAAAGTTCACCGCGTGGCTCGGCGGACTGGCCGAGGCCGCCGGCGCGGAAGTTTATCCCGATATGCCGGGTGCCGAACTTTTGTTCGAGGGCGAGCGCGTCGTCGGCGTCCGATTGCGCGACAAAGGCTGGGACAAGCACGGCCACAAGCGCGCGCATTTCGAGGCAGGCGCGGATATTCGCGCGAAGGTCGTCGTGCTCGGCGAAGGCGCGTGCGGCTATTTGACCGAAAAGCTCAAAGCGAAAAAAAATCTCGCTGCTGGCAAAAATCCACAGGCCTACGCCATCGGCATCAAGGAACTGCTCAACGTGCCCGCCGCGCCGGAACGCGTCGGCCAGATTTTCCACACGTTTGGCTATCCGCTCGATAGCCACACCTACGGCGGCGGCTTCCTCTATCGGATGAGCGCCACCCGCGTGGCCGTCGGCCTCGTGACCGCGCTTGATTATGCGCCCGCCGAAATCAACACGCACGACCTCTTCCGCGCGTTCAAGGCGCATCCGCTGATCGCCAAGGAAATCGAAGGCGGCGAGGTGTGCGGCTACGGTGCGAAGGTGCTGCCCGAAGGCGGGTTCTTCGCCGTACCGGAGCTGGCGACCGATGGTGCGCTTATCGTCGGCGACGCCGCCGGGCTGCTTGATTCCGTGCGCCTCAAAGGCCTTCATCTCGCCGTGCAATCCGGCATCGCCGCCGGCGATACGCTGTTCGACTGCTGGCAGCAGAGCGATTTCTCTATCCAAGCCTTGCAAGCCTATCCGACGCGCTTCCAACAAACGCAAGGGTGGAAAGATTTGCATAAGGTTCGCAATGCGCGTGCCGCGTTCAAGTGGGGCATGTTGCCCGGCGTCATGGCCACCGGTATGAGCCTCATGACGAAAGGTGCACTGCCGCCGGGCCGGATCAACCGCGACGCAGATTACGCCGGCATGAAAAAACTTGGCGCGTGTCCGAAGCCGCCGGCACCGCCGCGCACGAACAGCTCCAAACAGCAACTCGATTTGCTGACCGACCTTTTCCACTCTGGCACGAAGCACGAGGAAGACCAACCGGCGCATTTGCACATTTTGCAACCGGAGCGTTGCAAGGAATGCATCGTGAATTTCGGCGCGCCGTGTACGCGCTTCTGCCCGGCGCAAGTCTACGAATTGGAAGAGCACGAACAGCGCATCCGCATTCAGGCGTCCAACTGCCTGCACTGCAAGACCTGCCAGATCAAGGACCCACTGCAAAACATCGAATGGGTGACGCCGGAAGGCGGCGGCGGCCCGGTTTATCACGAAATGTGAGCCTGCCGCGCGCGGTTTTCCAAGGCTTGGAAAAGAGAAACCGTATTTTTTCCAAACCTTGGAAACTCACACCCGCGTGCCCGGCGGGATGACGGCGTTTTTCGGAATACAGATGACGCCGTCGCGGATGGTGTAAAGCGGCGTTTCGATATCCTTCGGCTTGCCTTCAGGACTGATATAGGCGCCGTCGCCGATGTGCGCGTTTTTATCCACGATGGCGTTGCGAATGAAACAGTCGCGACCAATGCCCGGCGATGGGTTTTTCGAGTGCTTGAGATCGCTGCCGTAATAGTCGGCGCCCATGATGTAGGAGTGCTCGATCACCGCGCCATCGCCCACAATCGCGCGCATGCCGATGATCGAATGCAGGATGCGGTGGCCGGAGATGATGCAACCTTCGCACAACAGGCTTTGATTGACGTCGCAGCAGTTGATCTTGGACGGCGGCAGGTAGCGCATCCGCGTGAAGATGGGCGCGTGTTGGTCGTAGAAATTGAATTCGGGCACGCGGTCGGTGAAGTGCAGATTCTCCTCCCAGAAAGAACGGACGGTGCCGATGTCCTTCCAGTAACCATCAAAGAGATAGGTGCAGACTTTATGCGTGGAGATCGAACCGGGGATGATTTCTTTGCCGAAATCGAGTTTCTCGTTGTCGAGCAGCTTTTCCAGCACCGCCGTGTTGAAGACATAGATGCCCATGCTCGCCAGAAAACGTTCGTCCTTGCACATCGGCGCGCGAAATTTATCGAGCACGGGCGAGTCACCGGGTTTCTCGACAAACTCCACGATGTGACTGGAAACATCCGCGCGTAGAATGCCCAAGGCCCCCGCCTCGGCCCGCGACACCGGTTTGGCGGCGATGGTGACTTCCGCGCCGTTCTTGATGTGCTGTTGGATCAAGTCCTCCAAATCCATGCGATAAAGTTGGTCACCGGACAGCACAACGATGTAGTCGGGATTCGTGTCCATGAAATAGCGGAAGCCCTGCCGCACCGCATCCGCCGTGCCTTGGAACCAAGCCTCGGAACTGGGTGTTTGCTGTGCGGCCAAAATACGCACCAAGCCCTCGCTGAACTGATCGAAGCGATAGGTGGTGGTCACGTGTTGATGCAGCGAGACGCTGTTGAATTGCGTCAGCAGAAAGATTTTACGGATGTCGCTGTTGATGCAATTGCTGATCGGGATATCCACCAAGCGGTATTTACCTCCGATGGGTACGGCCGGCTTGGCGCGATCGCGCGTCAAAGGTTGTAGCCGCTTGCCCTGTCCGCCACCCATGATGACCGCCACTGCATTGTGCATAAATTTTCTCCCACATCCGCCTGCCGCTACCAATAGACCATCGGTCAATCGGATGCAAATTTTTTCTATGTTTGGGCGGTGGGCTGAAAGTCGCGACGCGCCTGTTCCAACAGCGCCAACGTCTCGGTGGTGGCGCGCTCCCACGTGAAGGTCTGCGCCCAGGCAATTCCATTGCGGCGCAACGCTGCATAAAGCACAGGGTCGGAAAGCAGCTGACCGAGGCGTTGGGTCAAGGCATCCACATCGCCGTGTGGCACGAGGAAACCAGTTTCACCATGCTTGACGGATTCGCGCAAGCCCGGCGCAGCGCTGGCCACCACTGGCGTGCCACACGCGTTGGCTTCGATCACCGACAGCCCCCACCCTTCCTTGGGCGAGGTATAGATCAACACCGCCGCCTGCTGCATCAACGCCACTTTTTCGGCGTGTGTGACAAACCCGCGAAAGCTCACGTTGTTTTCCAAACCCAACATTCGCACCTTATCCTGTAACCTTGGCAAATAATCGCCCACGCCCACAATCGCATACTCGATCTTGGGATATTTGGCGCGCAACCGTTGCACCGCCTCAAAGCCCAACTCAATTCCTTTATACCGCTTGAGTCGCCCCACATAGAGTATGGTTGGATGATCGCTCGGCGGTTTGGTTTCCGGCGCGCTGTAATCGGCTTGCGTCAGGCCACTGCGGATCACCTGCACGTGCTCCGGCGGAATACCGCGCCCCACGAGGTCATCCTTCGTGCTTTGCGCGAGCACGGAAAACAGACTCTGCCGATAGGCCCGCGGAATTGAACGCTCCAGCATATAGACATAAGCAGCAACCGGCCACGCGGCCTCGCGGAACACCGTGGTACCGAACAAGTGCGGCACAATGCACGCCACCGGTACGCGTCGCTCAAACCACGGCATATTGAACGGCACTTTATCTATGCCCTCGACAATCACATCGTAATTGTTTTGGCGCAATTCTCGCCGATAAACCCAGGGCACCCAAAAATTGAAAAAGGGCTGACGCCCGCGCCGCACGATGCGGATGCCGTCGCGCACTTCCTCGCGCGCCGCGCCGGGATAGTGATTGCAGAGATAGTCCACGCGGTGGCCGGCGGCAACAATCCGTCGGAACACTTGTTGCAACACCACCTCCGCACCGCCGGCTTCGGGGTGCGTGATGTCGCGAAATTCGATGAGCAAAATATTCATGCCGTCAATCGGATACCGGCTTTGTAGCCAACGCCGGCGGCATTCTCAATCCCGAAGTCGTGCCGAAGTCAGCATTTTCCAAGGTTTGGAAAACGAAAAGAACTCTTTTTCCAAGCCCTGGAAAAACGGCACACGACACCGACTTTCGCACAAGATATTGCGGTTGCCATGCTGCATCACACTTGATATAGAACCCTCGTTCTATCCAAATAAAGGACATCGTGTGTATCTGAAAAGCATCGAAATGGTCGGGTTCAAGAGCTTCGCCGACAAAACCAAACTTGATTTTGAGCCGGGCATGACTGCGATCGTCGGGCCGAACGGTTGCGGCAAAAGCAACGTTTCCGATGCGATCCGCTGGGTGCTGGGCGAGCAGAGTGCCAAGGCGCTGCGCGGCTCGAAGATGGAAGACGTGATTTTCAATGGCACCGACACGCATAAGCCCGTCGGCATGGCCGAAGTCAGTCTGACACTCGCCGACTGCGAGGAACGGCTCGGCACAGAATTCCACGAAGTGACCGTTACGCGTCGCGTTTTCCGTTCCGGCGAAGGCGCGTACTTCATCAACAAAGCGCCGTGCCGCCTCAAGGACATCCAACGCCTGTTCATGGATACCGGCATGGGCACCGACGCCTACTCCATCATGGAACAGGGGCGCATTGACTTGATTTTGAGTTCGCGCCCGGAAGATCGCCGCGAGGTATTCGAGGAAGCCAGCGGCATCACCAAATATAAGTCCGATAAAAAAGAGGCGATCCGCAAACTCGAAGCGACCGAAGCGAATCTGCTACGCCTGAGCGATATCATCCGCGAAGTACGTCGGCAGATTATCTCGCTCCAGCGCCAAGTCGGCAAAGCGCGGCGCTATAAAACACTGCAAGAGCAATTGCGTAGTTACGATTTGTTCCTCTCGCGCGACCGGCTCCAACTTTTGGCCAGTGAAATCCAAACCTTGGACGCCAAACTCACCGGCCTGGCCGAGCAAGAAGAAGCCGCTGCCGCCGAGGTCACCCAAATCGAGGCACGCGCCACACAAACCCGCACCGAGATGAGCAAGACGGAGCAGGAAATTTCCGCCGCCATCGAAGCCGCGTCCGCCGCGAAATCCGAACTCGACCGCATCCACGACTTGCTACGCGTCAACAACGACCGTATCCGCGAACTGGAGCAACTGTCTGAACGCGATACGCGCGACGCCGCCCAGGCCGAGATCAATCTAACGACGCACCGTGAAGGTTTATCCACCTTGGCCACCCAACTGGAACAGGCCGAGGCCGAGCGCACCGCCGCCGAGCAAGAACTCGCCGCCGAAGCCGCGAAATTGTCGGAGCTGGACCAGCAACTCGGCAAACTGCGGACGCAGTTGAACGTGCTGCGCAGCGAGTCGCTGGACATCGAATCCAAGACTACGCGCCACCAAAACGAATTGGCCGAATTGGAAGCGCGTGAACGCACGACCGTTATTCGTCGCGAACGACTCGCCGCGGAAAAGGCCGATATCGAACGCACGTTGAACATCAGCACCAGTCACCAGGACGAATTGCAAGCCGCGTACGAGGCGCTCCAGCGCGCCGTCGAGGAACAGCGCGCCCTGATTCAGTCGCTCTCCGGCCAGCGCGCCGAACGCGCGACACGCACCAGGCAGTTGCGCGGCGAATTGGCCGAGCTCAAAGCACAGGCCGCCGCCAAACAGGCGCAACTCGAAATCCTGCAAAAGAGCGAAGCCGAAGGCAAGGGCTTCCCCGGCGGCGCCAAATTCCTGCTCGACGCCAGTCAGCCGCTCGCGACAGGTCGCGATGTAGTGCTCGGTTCACTGGCCAGTTTGATCAGAGCCGAGCCGAAATACAGTACCGCGTTGGAAACGGCTCTCCGCGCATGGATGGATGCCGTCGTGGTGCGCGACGAAGCCGCCGGTATCGCCTTGCTCGGCGAACTTCTGCAGCAAGCCGCCGGTTCCGCGCGCTTGCTTGCGGCCAGCTCCCCTGCCCCGCTGCCCCCGGGCGTGGCCGACGCCCCCGGCATGGCGCTGCTGGATTGCGTCACGTGTGCCGACAACATCCGCCCGCTATTGCAGCGACTCTTGGGTCGCATTCGCGTGGTTGAGAGTCTGGCGCAAATTCCGCAGCCGCTACCCGAAGGATTGGCGTTCGTCACGCCGCAAGGCGCATTGGTACGCGCCGATGGCGCGATGGAATGCTGGCTGCCGGAGACACGCGAGGCGGTGCCGCTCGCCCGTCGTCACTTGATCGAAGAACTCGCGCGGCAGCGCGACGAACTTCGTCAGCGCGTGGACGCCGCTGAGCACGAACTGACGGCGTTATCGCAGGACGAGGCTTCGCTAGAGACCACGCAGACCCAAGCACGCACCGAACTGGAAGAGCGGCAGCGTAAGTTGGCCACCCACCAAGGTGAGCAACAAATTTTGTCACAACAAGCCAAGCAGCACGAACAACGGGTCGAGACGGTGACGTGGGAATTACAAGCCTTGGAGAAACAGCACGGCCAAGGCGGCGAACAGCGTAACAAATTGCTCGCCGAATCGGAACGCCTGCGCAATCGGCAGGCCGAAATCCGCGCCATGCTCGCCACGCAAGGCGATGAACTTCGTGCGCAGGAGCAGCAGCGCGAGGCACAATTCACCGCCGTCTCCGAGCATCGCATTCAAACGGCCGCCCGCCGCCAACATTGCGAGCATTTGGCCGCCCGCCGCGAGCCGATGCAGGCGCGTGTCCGCGAGTTGGAGGCGTTGATTCTAGAACGCACGAGCGGCGTCAATTCCTACCGCGCCCGCATTCAGGACTTACAGACCGCCATCCACGCCGCCCGGATGCAGGTGGAGCCGCTGGAAGCAACGGTACAGCAGCAAAACGCACGTCTCGCCACCGCCCACGAGCGACGCGCTCAAAACACGGCAGCACTGACTGCCGAAGATGCGCAACTCCGCCAGCGTCGCGCCATTCTCGATGAGCTTCGCAAACAGAAAAACCATTTTGACATTGAGCGTACCGAACAGCGCATGCGCCACCAAACGCTCACCGAACGTGTCACCGGCGCCTACAACGTCATGCTCGACGAAGTGCTCGCCGCGCCCGAGCCCGCTTGGGAAAACGGCGTCAAACCCGAACGCGAAGTGCTGGAAACGCTCGTCGCCGAAATCCGTGCCAAGATGGAATCCATGGGCCCGGTCAACCTCGTCGCCATCGAGGAACATCAGGAACTGGAAACACGCTACAACTTCCTGATCCAGCAGCAGGACGATTTGACCAAGGCTAAAGATCAGCTCATGGACTTGATCAAGCGCATCAACAAGACCACCACCGAAATGTTTTTCAAGACCTTCGAGCAAGTCAACTTGAACTTCCAAGCGATGTTCACGCGCCTCTTCGGCGGCGGCACCGCCAAACTCGTGCTCGTGGACGAGGAAGACGTTTTGGAATGCGGCATCGAAATCATCGCGCGCCCGCCGGGCACCAAACTCCAGACCGTTTCGCTGCTCTCCGGCGGTCAGCGTACGATGACCGCCATCGCGCTGCTCTTCTCGCTCTATCAAGTCAAACCGAGCCCGTTCTGCGTACTCGACGAATTGGATGCCGCGCTCGACGACTCGAATATCGGCCGCTTTATCGCCGTCCTGAAGGACTTCGTCCAGCAGTCGCAGTTCGTGGTCATCACGCACAACCGCCAAACCATCGCCGCCGCGAGTGTGCTCTACGGCGTGACGATGGAGCAACGCGGTATCTCGCGCATCGTCTCGGTGAAGTTCACCAACGAAAAGCGCGGCGATAGCGGCAAGCTCGGCGGACTGGAAAGCGCATCTACCCCCAGCGCCCCGCCGCCGGAACCCGTCACCACCAGCTAAAGCGCCGTTTTCCAAGGCTTGAAAAATCATTGTCGGCTCTTCCAATCCTTGGGAATTAGCCACCAAAACGCACAAAGGGCACAGGCGATTCCGCTGCTTCTTTGTGTTGCTTGTGCCTTTTTGTGGCAAGGCTGAAGATCGTTGGAAAAATGGACGCGGGCCGCCGTCCGCGATATACTCTCTGCGGCAGACATCATGAGTTTCCTCGGAACCATCGGCGGGAGCTGGGTCGAAAAGGGCCGGACATGGCGGCGGATCGTCGCCACCGTGTGGAGCGTGGCGCTAACGGCCTGCCTGCCGCGCTACTGGCCGCGCACCACGCGCAATGTCTTCGTCCGCCAAATTCTCTTCACCGCCGTCGAGGCCAGCAAGTTCATTGCGCTGGTCGCGTTCATGGTCGGCCTTTCGGTGGTGGTGCAATCCCAATATTGGCTGACCAAACTCGGCCAATCGCATTTGCTCGGCCCGGTGCTGGTGATGGTGATCGTCCGCGAGTTGGGCCCCCTACTCGTCAACTTCATCATTATCGGTCGCAGCGGCACGGCGATGGCGATTGAGTTGGGCAACATGAAACTCTCCGGCGAGGTGCGTGCGCTGGATGCTCAAGGCTTGGACCCATTCACCTACCTCGTTCTGCCACGCGTCGCCGGCGCGGCGGTTTCGGTCTTCTGCCTGACGATCATCTTCATCGTCGTTTCGTTCATCAGCGGCTACTTTTGCGGTCTGCTGATGGGCGCGAATACCGGCCACCCCAGTCTGTTCATCAAGAGCATTTTTGAGGCCGTGCAGCAGGCTGACGTGCTCAATGTGCTGATCAAAACCTTGGTCTGTGGCGCGATGACCGGCGTCATCTGCTGCACCGAAGGTTTGAGCGTCAGCACCGCCACGACCGAAGTACCGCAAGCCGCGACGCGCGCCGTCGTCCGCTCCACGGCGGCGCTGTTCATCATTTCCGCCATCGTTTCGCTGGTGACATATTTATGACTTCGGCTTCCATTCTGCACCTTGATCGCGTCAGCCTTGCGGCACAACTGCCGTACGCGCAGGACTTGACCGAGATCACGCTGGAGCTTTGCGCCGGCGAGTTGGGTCTCGTGCTCGTTCCACCGCATAGCGACGGCTTCCCGCTTGCCGATCTCGCGGAAGGCTTGGTGACACCGGACTCCGGTAGCATAAAATTCGAGGATATGGACTGGGAAGACATGCTCCCCGACCAAGCCGCGGCGGCGCGTGGGCGTATCGGCCGTGTTTTTGAAAAGCGCGGCTGGATCAGCAATCTTGATATGGATGAAAACATCACGCTCGCCGAGCGGCATCACACCACGCGGCCGCTCGCCGAGATCGAAGTCGAGGCGCTGACATTGGCCAAACGGTTTGGATTCGATGACCTGCCGCGCGTGCGCCCCGCCCTGCTGCGCGGCGGAGACCTGCGCCGCGCAGCTTGGATTCGCGCGCTACTCGGCGCACCGACGCTGATTTTGCTGGAGCATCCGCTGCGCGAAATTCCGTCGGCCAATGCGGCGCAACTGCTCGATACAGTGCAAGCCGCGCGTACACGCGGCGCGGCGGCGCTGTGGATTGCGGAGAGTTTCCAAGGTTTGGAAAATCACCGCGAGCATTTTTCCAGGGTTTGGAAACTGGAAGGCGCGCGGCTCGCCGCCGCCAAGGAGTGAGTATGAGCAAACCGTTCAAGTTCCGCTACGTCAACGAAATCACCGGCGCATTCGTGTTGCTGGTCGTCGCGCTACTGGTCGCGGGCGTGATCCTCGCCGGCCACGCGCAGGGCTGGTTCACGCCGCAGTACCGCCTGACGCTGCGCTTCCCGCCGGAAGGCTCGCTCGGCGTGCAGGAGGGCACGCGCATCGTCATCCTCGATACGACGGTCGGCACGGTGGAGAAGATGATGGTGCCGGAGGACGGCGCGATGCAGGGGCGGGCGAAGATCAAGGGCGATTTCTTCCGGTTTGTGCGGAGCGATTCCAAGGCGATCGTCAAAAAAGCGTTCGGCATCGCCGGCGAGACGTTCGTGCAAATCACCAAGGGTAACGGTGAAGCGTTGCCCAAGGAAGACGCGGAATTGCTGTGCGTCAATGACACCGAGATGCTCCAGCAGATTCAAGGCAGCCTTGATAAATTGCAGGCGACGGTGGATGAATATCGGAATCTCGCCGCCGACCTGCGCAGCACCAATGGGCCGCTGATGCAGTTCATCGGCCATTTGAACCAGATTGCCGCCGGACTGGAAAAAGGTGAAGGCCCCGCCGGCAAAATGCTGCGCGACCCCGCGATGGCCCAGCAGTTGGCCGACCTGCTTACACAGGTGCAAAAAATTCTCGCCGACGTGAAGCAGACCACCAGTCAGTTGCCCGGTATGGCGAAAACCCTTGGCGGCGAAGTGCAGGATTCTTCCGGGTTGGTCTTGCAAACGCAGTCGGCAATCCGTGAAACCGAAAAACTGATCGAGGGATTGCAACGGCATTGGTTACTCCGAAAATACGTTGAACAAGTCGAACCGCCCGCGCACATTCCACCGCAGGCGGTGCCCGCCGGACAGGGAGGTGGAAAATGAAATTCAAATTTGGGGTTTTCCCTCTGCGATCTCTGCGTCCTTTGCGCGAACCTTCTTCCCAGGACAGGCTCACGCAAAGGCGCAAAGACGCGAAGAAAAGGGCCAGCCATTTTCGCCTTGTGGCTTGGTGGTTTGGTGGCTTGGTCGTGTTCGGTCTTACGGGTTGTTCGACGGTCAAGACGGCCAAACCGATTGATCCCGAAATCAACGTGATTGCAGCGGCGGCGAACAAGGCCTTCGCTCACGGCCAAGTGGAGCAAGCGGCACGACAATATACGCGGGCGCTGGAGCGGGCGCGCGCCGCCGATGCGACAACCGACATCGCCGATCAAGCGTACAATCTCGCGGCTTGCCTGCTGATTCTTGATCAGCCCGCACAGGCGCGGACGCTCTTGCGCGAGGCGCAGGCCGAAGCGCAGCGCGTGGAACGACGGGCCGTTGATATTCTCTTGCTCGAAGCCAAGGCCGCGCGCTTGGCCGGACAACGGGAAGAAGTGTTGCGACAAGTGGCCGCTTTGTTGGCGATCAAACCAGTTATCGAACCCGCCGAGCGACTTCAGGCGCTATTGGTCAAGGCCATGACCTTCTGCGATGCCGAACAAGTTCCCTCCGCGGACCAAACCGAAATCCGACGGCTGGCGTTGGAAGTTTCTGATCCCGCGATTCAAGCTGAAGTCGCCCATTTCTTGGGTACTTGTGATTTGATCGAGAAAGAATTCGCGCGCGCCGCCGCCGCCTTCGACCGCGAAGCTGCGCTACGGCAAAATAGCGGACGCTTCCGCGAGATGGCCCAAGCGCTCGCCCGCGCTGGCGCGGCCTATGCACACTCCGAGCAACAGGCCCTCGCCGCCGACCGCCTGACGCGCGCCGCGCGCAGTCTGTTCGCCCAAGGCGACAGCATCGGTGCCTTGCATCAGATCGAACCAGCCTTGATCGCAGCCAAAGCCTCCAAACAAGATGAATTGGTCACCCACGTCATTGCGCTGTTCGAGGAAATTAAGAAGACCATCCCATCCACTCCGCGCTGAAACCATATTTCGAAAGTTTGGCAAATCGCCTAACGGTGGGCGAATGGTTTTGTGTCATAAATCCGATTCCACCAACCCAAGATTTCATATTTGATAAGGACAACCTTCTCGCCGAAATCTACCCGAACAAGGTCAACCGGGTCTAGAGCGTTTCTGGTAATCATGTAGCGCAGCTGCTGCGAACCAAACGTGATGTTGGCCACGCGCCACGTAGAAGCGACCTCCGGTCGCTTTTCCTGATGCGGACGGAGTCCGCATCTA
>SCQF01000037.1 GCA_004321905.1 Verrucomicrobiota bacterium
CAACCCCATCGAGCACCTCTGGGCCGCTTTCAAGACCCGCCTGCGCAAAGACTTGCCCCACGCCGCCAACCCCTTCCTTTTTATCGCCAATATGACCCAATGTTATTGTTAAATGCTATACCCCACTCGTCTTCGGGTTCCACGACACCGTTTTCCAGTACGCCAGCGGCACGTTCAATCGCGCCCATTTACACGCCAAGCGGGTTCACGCCCACCACGCCCTATCGAAATTCATTGGATAGCGGCAATACGCCGGGACGGTGAAGACGAGGAATCCGCTGTTTATTTGCCGGCTTTACGCCCCATCCAGAGCGGCGTGGCCACAAACCAAGCCAAGGTTGCGCCCAAGAGCCACGTCTGGGTCGTGGCGAGCGTCAGCCGGTCCGTGAAGAAGAGCGCTGCCGCGAGCAAGATGGCGACCAATGCGAGCGCGGAAATAAATTGAGCCACCGTCTTCATGCTTGACGCTCCACAACCAGCGGCGCGACGCGGTCGGTTTTTTGTAGCAGTTTGCTCAACACGACATAAAGCACGGCGGCGACGAACCAGCCCGGCAGGCTGACAAAGAAAATTTGTATGCCGCCGGCGAGCACGAGCCACGAACAGGCCGCCATCGTCAAAAACCACGTCAGGCCCGCCGCCCAGTTGAAGCTGATGCCGGCAGCCTCAGCATAGTTACGCCGCAATCCCCAGCGCTCCAGCAGCCAGAAGTCCACGAAAATGACCGGCCCCATCGGCATGAGAATCATGCCCCACAAGGCGACGAAATTCAGCAGCTTCATGGTCACCAAAGGGAACACCGCAGTGACCGTGGCCACCAAGCCCGTCCAGAGCGTGATGTGGAACCGCGAGGACGTCGGCACGAGCGATTGGAACGCCAGCCCGGCGCGGTAGAGCGTGGGATTCGCTGTCGTCCAGCCGGCGGCGATCACGCACAACAAGCCGGCCACGCCGCACGCCCGATAGGCCAGCGGACCGGGCAACACGGTCGTGTTTGTCGGGTCTTGATGCAGTTGCACGGCATAGAGAATCGAGGCGGCGATCCACGCCATGAAGTGGCCCACGAACATACCGGCGGCCGAGGCTGCGCCATACCACGATTTCCTGGCGTAGCGGAACAGCGAGAGATCGGCCATGCCGATGTGCCACGCCATGTTGCAGAACCACGCGAAGAACATGACGTGCCAGAAGGTGAATTTGATCTGCCCCGCCATCGGCGCGCCGCCCTTCCAGATCACCGTCTGTGCCACCTGCCAAAAATCGCCCAGTGAAGTCAGTCCCAACTGCCGCAGCCCGATGATCCCAAACGTGACAAACACCAACACCATCCACGGCGCAGCTATATTGGCGAAGTTCGCCACGATCCGATACCCATAGGCGGCCACCAACGAGAACAGCGCGCCCATCACCACCACCGCCACGACCCAACCAACGCTGTTGGGTAGCAGATCGCCGAGGCCCGGCATGGGGAAGCTGAACCAGACGCCCAGCGCGGTGGCCGAGACCGTGATCATCGCACCAGCCAGAAAGGTGAACATGACGCCGTTGGCAACATTGTAGAGCGTCACCAGTTTGCGTCCGCATATTTTTTCGAGTTGATAATAAAGCGTCAGTCGGACGCGGGTGGCAATCGGCGCCGTGAAGCAGGTCCAACTCAACACCGCAAGTAGATTACCCACGAGCAGGCCCACGAGCAGGTCGAACGCGCTGACGCCCGCCGCCAAAAACAGTGGCCCGATCATCAACTCCGTGCCCGCGACGTGTTCGCCCGCGAATTGGCCGACGTAACTTTTGATCCCGAGCAACGCCCCCGGCGGCACCGGCGCGCGCTCATATTCACAAACGGGTTCGTGATGCTCTTGCTCGCTCATGATTCTTCCCGGATGACATCCGCACCCAACGCGCGCAACCGGGCATCCAAACGTTCGTAGCCGCGATCCACCATCTGCGCATTTTCGATCACGCTGGCGCCCTTCGCACAGAGCGCGGCGATGATCAACGCCATGCCCGCGCGAATATCCGGGCTGGTCTGGTGCGTGCCGTGCAACCGCGCCGGGCCGGCCACCACCACGCGATGCGGATCGCACTGCACGATATGCGCGCCCATCTCCAGCAGCCGATCCACAAAATACATCCGGCTTTCGAACATCTTTTCAAAAAACAGCACGCTACCGGTCGCCTGCGTCGCCAGCACCAGCGCGACACTCATCAAATCCGACGGGAACGCCGGCCACGCGCCGTCCTCGATTTTCGGAATTTCGCCGCCAAAATCCTTGCGCACCCGCAGGCCTTTACGCGGCGTCAGTTGCAAGCCATCCGCGCTGACGTTCCAATTCACGCCCAGCTTGCGAAACGCCTTGGCAATCACGCCCAGCGCCAGCGGATCAAATGCGCCGGTCGCCGTCACCGTGCCGCCGGTCGCCGCCGCCGCCGCCACATAACTGCCCAGTTCGATGTAATCCGGCCCGACGGTGTGCTCTGCGCCGTGTAATTGCTCCACGCCTTCGAGGCACAACCGGTTGGTGCCCAACCCGGTGATCCGTGCGCCCATCTTGCACAGCAGTTCGCCCAAATCCTGCACGTGCGGCTCGCACGCCGCGTTATGCAGCGTCGTCATGCCCGGCGCGAGCGCGGCAGCCATCATCAGATTTTCCGTGCCGGTGACGCTCGCTTCGTCGAGCAAAATTTTCGCGCCGCGCAGTTGGCGACGACGGAACACATAGCTGCGGCCATATTCCGTTTGAATGCCCAGTTCGCGCAAGCCGTTGAGGTGGGTGTCCACGCGCCGCCGCCCGATCACGTCGCCGCCCGGCGGCGGCAACTCGGCGCGCCCATGCCGCGCCGCCAGCGGACCGGCGAGCAGAATGGAAGACCGCACGCGCCGGCAAAGTTCGGGATCAAGTTTGCGCCGCCGCAGCCGCGCCGCGCAGAGCCGTACCGTGCCGCCGGTGCGTTCCACGCTCACGCCCAGCGACGCGATCAAGTCCAGCATCACCGCCACATCGAGGATTTGCGGCACGCGATGGAGCGTCACCGTCTCGTCAGTCAGTAAACAAGCAGCGAGCATGGGCAGCGCGGCGTTTTTATTGCCGACGATCTCCACCGCGCCGTTCAGGGGCCGCTGTCCATGAATGATGAAACGCGCCATGCCGCCGCGCATCCTAACACATCCCGCCGTTCGCGCAATCCGTCAGCCGTTTTCCCAGGCTTGGAAAACCACCGCGGTTCCTTTTCCAACCCTTGGGGAAAAAAGCGGCGCTGGACTTGCTCACCTAAAATTAACCGGCGCCTAACCGTCTCCTGACCGCGATAACGGATGTTCGCCGCGATGAACACCGTCGCCGAACATAGACTGACGCCGTCCGGCACAGACGCCGCGGTGGTTTCGCCACCCGCGCCGCACCAGTATCGTACGATCTGGATTTCCGACGCGCACCTCGGCTGGCGCGCGAGCCAGGCGGCCCACTTGCTTGATTTCCTCAAACAGCACGATGCCGAGCACTGGTATCTTTTGGGCGACATGGTGGATGGTTGGATGCTCAAACGCTCGTGGCATTGGCCGCAGGCGCACAACGACGTGGTGCAAAAAATCC
Organism: Verrucomicrobiota bacterium; assembly: GCA_004321905.1. GTDB lineage: Bacteria > Verrucomicrobiota > Kiritimatiellia > CAIQIC01 > CAIQIC01 > DP16D-bin41. The sequence continues at coordinate 3,594 of SCQF01000037.1, forward strand.
TGCGCAAGGTACGCAAGGGCGCGCGGGTGGACTATATCCCCGGCAACCACGACGAATTCCTGCGGGGCTTCATTGACCTCCAATTTGGCGGCGTGACCCTGCTACGCGACGCGATGCACACCACTGCCGATGGACGTAAACTTTGGGTGCTGCATGGGGACGAATTCGATAGCATCGTGCACTACGCGCCGTGGCTCGCGTTCCTCGGCAACAACGGCTACGACGCGATGATTTTGCTCGGCCACCAGTTCAACCGGTTGCGGCGCTGGTGCGGTCGGCCGGAGTGGTCCCTTTCGGCCTACGTCAAACACCGCGTGAAAAACATCGTCAAGTTCGTCACCGACTATGAACACGCGTTGGCCTGTGAGGCGCAGAAGCGCGGCGCCGATGGCGTCATCTGCGGTCATATTCACAAGGCCGAAATTCGGGGCTTTGACGGCATCACCTATTTCAACACCGGCGATTGGGTCGAAAGCTGCACGGCGCTCGTCGAGCACTTCGATGGTCGGCTGGAGCTGGTCCGCTGGCGGGACGCCGTAACCACGTCACCGGCATGAAGACCGCATCGAACACCCCTACGCTTCGCCATGTGCTGCTCTTGCTCGCGTGGGTGGCGCTGCTGGCCACCCTGTTCGCGCAACTCGAAATCCAGATCGAGGGCGCGCACGGCTGGGCGGCCGGTCTGCCGACGTGGCGGGTGGATGACGCGCCGATTTTGAAAATGTTTTTCGGCGGGCGCGCGATCACCGGCTATCACGTCTTCGCTTTTAGTTTCATGTTCTGTGTCTTTCATCTACCGATCGTGCTGACCGGCCACTTTTCGTGGCGGATCGAAGCGCGCATCCTCGGCAGCTTGATGCTGTTTTGGATGGTCGAAGATTTTCTATGGTTCGTGCTAAATCCAGCCTTTGGCTTCACCAAGCTCACGCCGCAGCATGTGCCGTGGCATCCGCACTGGCTCTGGGGCGTGCCGGTGGACTACATCGTCTTCGCCCTGCTTTCCACCGCCCTGCTCTGGGCGGCTTATCGCTGGCCACGGGTGCCGAATCGCGAGGAACACCATGAAGCTGCTGATCCTGCACGCCTCCGCCGGTAATGGTCACCGGCGCGCCGCCGAGGCGCTCGCCGCCGCCGCCCTTGCACAACAGCACACCGTCGTGGTGCGCGACGTACTCGACTTCGTGCCCGCGCTGTTCCGCAAGACCTATGCCGCCGGCTATCTCAATCTTGTCCGCTCCGCGCCGGAACTGTGGGGCTACTTTTTCGCGCAGACCAACCGCAAGGCGCAACGACCCACCGAGCGGCGCGTACGCACCGTATTCAACAAACTCAATGCGCTATCGTTCTATCGGTTTCTGCGCGACGAGCAGCCCGACGCCGCGCTCTGCACGCATTTCCTGCCCTTGGAACTGATCGGTAGCTTGCCACCGCACCACCGCCATAATCTGCCACTCTTTGGTGTCGTCACTGACTACGCCGCACATGCGCTGTGGTATTGCGACAGCGTCAACGCCTACTACGTGGCCACCGAGGAAGCGCGTCGCCAACTGCGCCGCAAAGGCCAGCCCGCGACCGGCCTCGTCAACACCGGCATCCCCGTCATGCCGGAATTTGCCACGCGCGTGACACCCGCCGCGGGGCGCGCGCGCCTCGGCTTGCGAGTTGATTTACCGGCGGTGCTCGTGTTGAGCGGCGGCTACGGCGTCGGCCCCACCCTCGAATTGCTGCGCGCCTGCGCCGTCGAGCCGCCGCCGTGCCAACTGCTCGTCGTGGCCGGAAATAATCCCCAATTGGAGGAGACCGCCCAGCAGGTGATCGCCGGCTCCGCGCTGACGGCGACGGTCTATGGCTTCGTTAGCAACGTTCACGAGTTGATGGACGCCGCCGATCTGGTCATCAGCAAACCCGGCGGTTTGAGCACCGCCGAGGCGCTGGCCAAGGGGCGCCCCATGATGATTGTCGAACCGATCCCCGGCCAGGAGCAACGCAACGCCGAGTGGCTGCTGGAGAACGGTGCGGCCATTCGCCTGCACGAGGCTGTGGATACAGCGTGGAAACTCGGCACCTTACTGGCTGATCCTGCGCGCCTGACGGCGCTCGCTGAACACGCCGCCCAACTGGGCCGCCCACGCGCAGCGATGGAAATCCTTGCCGATATGGCCAATCGTGTTTGACCGCGTTTTTTGCCAATCAAAATTTAACCAAGTCCTCACGCGCTTTTCATACGGCCCGGCTATCGTGCCTCCCGCGTACGGTAAAATTCCCCGGCGCGCGAGGTACCCATGGTCACGAACCAAATTACTGAAAACCCGTTCCGCCTCAACATCCCCACGCCGCATCCGGCGTGGCGGCAACCGGTGCGCGCCGCAGCGGGCGCGCTGGAGCGTGTCTTGCAACTCGACCGGCTGAACCAGCTCTATGGTGAATTTCGCGCGCACGACAATGGCCACAGCTTTGCGGAGCGCGTATTGGAATTCCACGGTGTGAAAACCGAATTGCTGGCCGAGGAGGTCGCCGCGCTGCCGCGCACCGGCCCGGTGGTCGTCGTCGCCAACCATCCGTTTGGCGGGATTGAGGGCATGGTGTTGGCGAAAATATTCCAGGACCTGCGGCCGGATATGCGCGTGCTCGCGAACAGCCTGCTGGCGCGCATACCGGAGTGCCGCAACTTCATGTTCTTTGTCAATCCCTTCGGCGGCCAGGGCGCCGCGCGGCAAAATGTGGTGGCGCTCAAACAGGCGCTCCGCTGGCTGCAACAGGGTGGAATGCTGGTGACCTTCCCGGCGGGCGAGGTTGCGCGATTCGATCTGCGCGCCGGGCGTGTCGCGGAAGCACCGTGGAATGTGAACATCGCGCGCATCGTCCGGCATGCGCGCGCGAGCGTCGTCCCGGTCTTCATCGCGGGCGAGAACGGGCCACTGTTCCACGCCGCCGGCTTGGTGCATCCGCGGCTGCGGACGGCGCTGCTGCCGCAGGAATTTCTGAACAAGCGCAACACGACGATTCGCGTGCGCCTCGGCAAGCCGGTTGCGTTCGACAAGCTGGCGCGCTTCGCCGAGGACGCGCAGATGATCCAATATTTGCGGGTCAAAACCGAGACGCTCGCGCATCGCGGCGCAACGTTCCAAGCCCTGGAAAAACAGGCCCCGGCGGTTTCCAAGCCTTGGAAAAAGTCCGCTGAACCCGTCGCGCCCGCCGCCCCTTCCGACGCTCTGCGGCGTGACATCGCCGCACTGGACGATACTTGCACGCTACTCCGGCAAGATCAGTTCCGTGTGATCTGCGCCCGCGCACAGCAACTGCCGGCGGTGTTGCCTGAGATTGGCCGGCTGCGCGAAGTGACGTTCCGCGCCGTCGGCGAAGGAACCGGTCGGGCGCGCGATCTGGATCGTTTCGACACCTTCTATCTGCACCTTTTCATCTGGAACGAGGAGGCCGGCGAAATCGTCGGCGCGTACCGGCTTGGGCCAACCGACGAGATCGTGCCGCGGTATGGATTGCGCGGTCTCTACACCAACACGCTGTTCAAATTCCGCCAGCCGCTGGTGAAGCATTTGACGCCGGCGCTGGAACTGGGCCGCTCGTTCGTGCGGATGGAATATCAGCGCGGCTATCTGCCGTTGCTGCTGCTATGGAAAGGGGTTTGCCATTTTGTGTCGCAGAATCCCCGCTACCGCCACTTGTTCGGGCCGGTGAGCATCAGCAACGACTACCGCTCGGTGTCGCGCCATCTCATCGCACAGAATTTTCCACGCGCGCCGCAGACGCCCAAACTGGCGCGCTGGGTCAGTCCGCGGCATCCGTTGCGGGCCGGTTTCGGTGCGGCGGTGCCACACGTGCCGGCGGAATTGGCGGGCGATGTGCAGACGCTGGCGGAATTGATTGAAGACATTGAGCATGGGCGCGGGCTGCCGGTGTTGTTGCGGCAATACCTGAAGCTCGGCGGCGAGGTGCTGGCGTTCAATGTGGACCCGGCTTTCAACCAGGCGCTCGACGCGTTGATCGTCGTGGACCTGGTGCGCGCCGATGCCATCGCCATTGGCCGCTATATGGGCGCGGAAAACCTAAAGCGCTATCACGCCTTGCATCGGGCAGTCTGACGAACTTCTCATGCTGCGCTCACACAATCTTAACAATCGGCGGCGATACTTTCGCCAACGTTTGGACGCACCTTGGTCCGAAAACAACGGCGGCAGGTAACCTGCCAGAAGCAAACCAAAAGAAAAGGAGAAGACATGAGCAAGCAGTACACGAAGTGGGCGTTGGCGCTCCTGGCAGTCACCGGGCTGCAGTCGGCGCTGGGCGAGTGGTATGACGACGGTAAGATCAAAGGCGATATGCGCTATCGCGTTGAAAACATCCAGCAAGAGGGATCGGCCAATCGCAACCGGGATCGTATCCGGGCGCGCATCGGCTATTATCCGCGGGTCAACAGCGACGTGGATGTCGGGATCTCGTTGGGCACCGATGAAGCGGTGAACGGGTTGGGCGATCCCATCTCGAACAACCAGACCCTGGGTTCCCAGGGCACCAAGAAGGGCATCTATGTTGATACGGCCTATATCGACTGGCATCCCTCGATCCTGCCGGGCGTGGACCTGATTGGCGGCAAGATGAAGAATCCGCTGATTACCGTCAACGACTACCTGGTGGACAACGACTATACGCCGGAAGGTTTGGCGCTGAAGTATCACGTGGGTGATGATATCGAGTTCCTGGCCAATGGTTCCTATCAATGGATTCAGGAGCGTTCTGCGGACGACGACACGAAGCTCTATGCCGGCCAGGCGGCGTTGAACTTCAAGATGGCCAATGAGAGTCATGTCACCGTGGGCGCGACCTATTACGGGTTCCAGAAGATGCAGGGCTTTGGCGTCCAGGATTGGCAAAACGCCAACAAGGCCTATGGCAACAGCACCACAAAGAAAATCTCCGGCACCACGACCAATCTTCTCTACGCGAACGAGTTCAAAGTAGTGGAAGGTTTCGCCGAGGCGGGCACCACCATTGTCCTTCCGGTGACGGTTTTTGGCGCCTATTCCAAAAACTCGGATCCGAGCGACATGAACAAGGCCTATACTGCCGGCATCAAGATTGGCAAGGCCAGCGACCCGAACACCTTTGAGCTTGGCTATGACTATCGCTATCTGGATTCCGATGCGTTCCCGGGCTTCCTGACCGATTCCGATTCCTTCGGTGGCGGCACGGATGGCAAGGGTCACAAGGTTTCGCTGACTTACCAGATCCTCAAGAACTGGCAGGCGAAGGTCTCCTACTTCATCGACAAGCAGAAGATCGAGAGTGGCGAGACCCAAAACGACTACAAGCGTTTGCAGATTGACGTGATCGCCAAGTTCTAAACTCAACGTTCGCGCGGGTGGCGCCCGCCAACGGGCGCCACCCGCCTCCCTCCGTTTATTCGTCGGTATCGGGGAAGCTGACCATGATTCAGGAAACCTTGGATAGTCGCAAGCAGTTGCAGCCCGAACATTGGCAGTCGCGGGTGGGCTATTTTTTACAGCAACGCGCGGCGGTGCGCGCCGGCGAAATCGCCGAATGGCTGGGCGTGGAAGAAGCCTTGGTGCGCCATTGCCTCGCCGAGTTTGAACAGACCGGCGCTGTCGAAGTGATGCGGCCCATTGGGCGCCAGCCCAATATACAACCCGATTTGGATTATTACCGTTGGCGTCAAACCGCCGACCAGCAGTTTCGTTGGCAGGCCGAGTTGCGCCGACGTCGGCCGGCAACGCTGCGGGATTTACGCTCCGTTGTGCGTGAAACAATTTGATCAATGTGCCTCATGATTGAATTTGCCGATAGCGTCGTGCGTCTCAAAGACGTGAATATTTTCTACAGTAAAACACAAGCTGTTCACAATGTTACGATGAATTTTCCGCGACGCCAGGTGATCGCCCTGATCGGTCCCTCCGGTTGTGGCAAGTCCACGCTCCTGCGCTCGCTGAACCGGATGAACGATCTCGTGGATGGCGTACGCACGACCGGCCTGATTGAACTGGATGGTGAGAACATCAACCAACCCGGAGTGGACGTGATCCAGCTCCGGCGGCGCGTCGGCATGGTGTTCCAGAAATCCAATCCGTTTCCTAAATCCATCTATGACAACGTGATCTATGGCCTGCAAATTCAAGGCGTGAAGGACAAGAATTTTCTGGACGAGGTCGTGGAAAAAAGTTTGACCAGTGCCGCCTTGTGGGATGAGGTTAAGGATCGGCTCCACACTTCGGCGCTGCAGCTCTCCGGCGGCCAAATGCAACGGCTCTGTATCGCGCGCTGTATCGCCGTAAATCCGGAGATCATTTTAATGGATGAGCCGTGCTCCGCGCTCGACCCCCGCTCGACCATCCGCATCGAAGACTTGATTGACGAACTCCGCAACACCTACACGATCATTATCGTTACACACAACATGCAACAGGCCTCGCGCGTTTCCGATTTCACCGCCTTCCTCTATGAAGGCCAGCTGATTGAGTACGACAAAACCGACCGAATTTTCACCAAACCGGAACAAAAACAAACGGAAGATTATATCACCGGCCGGTTTGGTTGAACAACAACACAAGAAAGGATAGACCAGATGCAAACAAGAAAGCAGTTCCTGATCGCGGGCCTGATGGCCCTGACCCTCGCCACGGCCCACGCCGCCGGGGACCCGATGAAGATCGTAGTGGATGGCTCGACCACGGTCGGCCCGATCGCGAAGGCGTTCGCCGAGTACTACATGAAGGCGCACCCCGATGTGAACATCACCGTCAGCGAGTCCGGCAGTGGCAACGGCGCGAAGGGGATCATCAACGGCGCCTGTGACGTGGGGACCATGTCGCGCGCGATGAAAAACGAAGAACTGGATGCCGCCAAAGCCAAGGGTCGCAATCCTGTACAGCACACCGTTGCCTTTGACGGCATCGCCGTGGTCGTGCATCCGGGCAATCCGGTCAAGAACCTCGCCAAGGATCAACTGCGCGACATCTTCACCGGCGAAATCAAAAACTGGAAAAAAGTCGGCGGCCCTGATCTCAAGATCGTCGTCATCAGCCGCGACACCAATAGCGGCACATATGAGACCTTTCAAGAGAAGGTGACCAAGTCCGAGCGTGTCACCGACCGCGCCGAATATGTCGGTAGCAACGGTGCCGTCCGCCAGCGCGTACAGAGCACGCCGGGCGCAATCGGTTACGTCGGCCTGGCCTTCACCGAGGGCGTCAAGGCTGTGACCATCAATGGAATCGAGGCGACAACCGAGAACGTCATCGCCAAGAAATATCCGATTTCACGCGGTCTCTATATGTACACCAACGGCGAACCGGCCGCCGGCACGCCGCTCGCGGATTATGTCGGCCTCTACAAGACGGAGGAAGGCAAGAAGTTGATCGGTGAACAGGGCTACGTTCCGGTCAAGTAACCAAGACTTGCGCGTGCCGATCCAAGGTTTGGAAATTCTCCCGGCGGAGGATTCCAAACCTTGGAACATCTGTTGGTGGCCATGAACACAACCAAATCCAGCCTGATGTTGAGTCGGGCGGCCAACCGCAACCAGCGCCTCGCGCGCTGGTTCGGCGAGGGCCTTCTGTTGGTGATTACCTCACTCTCGATGCTGGCGGTGGTGTTCATTCTTTTTTTTATTGCCCGCGACGCTTTTCCCTTCTTCAATTCGTGGACGCATTGCAAGGCGTTCTTCACCAGCACGCACTGGTATCCGACGCGCGACCCGTCGGAATTCGGCGCGCTTTCGATCCTCTTCGGCAGCGCCCTGGTCACGCTCGGCGCGGCACTGGTCGCCATTCCACTCGGCCTGGCCGCTGCCGTCTGTTTGAGCGATGTGCTGCCGTTCCACATCCGGCAATACGTCAAGCCGGTGATCGAGATGCTGGCGGCGATCCCGTCGGTCGCTTACGGCTTCTTTGCGCTGGTGGTGTTTGCTCCGGCACTACAGGAGCGTGGCGGGCCGATGCTTGCTTGGGCGTTTTGGATTGTTGTCACTCCCATTTTATTTCTGACCGTACTTGTATTGAGCGATTTGATTTCAGCGCGCCTGCCCGAAAAGGTCCGCCCCATGGCGCGCACACTGGTGCTCGTGACTCTTGGCGCGCTGGCTGGCTGGTTTTTGTGGAAAACCGGCGTGATTTTGCGTGGGCTGGAGATTTCCAGCGGCACCAATGCGCTCAACGCGGCGATCATCCTCGGCATCATGGCGCTGCCAACGATGGTCAGCGTTTCCGAGGACGCGCTCCAGGCCACCGGCCGCGACCTGCGCATGGCCAGTTATGCGCTTGGTGCGACGCGCGCCGAGACACTGGTGCGCGTCGTCATTCCCGCGGCGGCCAGCGGCATTCTGGCGGCGGCCATTCTTTCCATCATGCGCGCTATCGGCGAGACCATGGTCGTCTGGATGGCGTCCGGCAATGCCGCGCGTATTCCGGAGCCGTGGTTCAATTTCCTTGATCCTGTCCGCACACTCACCGCCACCATCGCCGGCGATATGGGCGAGGCCGATCAGAGTGCCGGTTCAGCCCACTATCACGTCCTGTTTGCCATGGCGTTGGTGCTGCTCTTGTTCTCGCTCGTCTGCAATCTGGTCAGCGAAAGCATGATTTCCCGCACACGCCGGAGGTTGCGCTGATATGTTGCGTCTCGGCACACGCAAGTTGCTCGACCGCTCGTTCACGGGCATGGGTGTACTCTCGATCACGCTGCTGACTGCGGCGTTGCTGATCCTGCTGGCCCCGATGTGCCTGCGCGGTGTCGGGGCCTACGTCTTCCAAGGCACAGCGGAATTCCGCCGCGTCCTGCTTGAGAAATTCCACCGTGGCAATCGCGATGAGGTCCAGCACGAGCTGGCGGTCATCATGCGCGCCCGCCAACCGGTGTTCACGGCCCTGCAAGCCTTCCAGAAGGAGCTGGAAGCGATGCCGGTCGCGCAGCGCCGCAAAATCAAACCCGAATTTGAACAAGTCCACGCGGCGGTCAAGGAACTGCTCGGCCCGATCCCCGGCGAGGAAATGGCGTTGATGATGCACAGTCAGTACGGCCAGACCCGCTGGGACCGCGCGCAGGTCAAAATCCAAAAAATCCTGTTCACCGAGGATTACGATTTTTCTGGCGGCGGAATGGGGCGCAAGGTACTCAAGCCGCGCGTAGAGAAATTCCGCGGGACGGCGTTGGAGCCGCTGTTCGGCTATGTCGAACAACACGCCACCGAGATGTTGCGGCCGCAGTGGACTTTTTATGGCCGCTTTCTGACCGATGAATCCTATGACGCGCATTTCTTTGGCGGTATTGGCCCAGAGGCCCTGGGCACGCTCTATCTGACGCTCGGTGCAATCCTGTTTGCCGTGCCGATGGGCGTGATCGCTGCGATTTATCTCGTCGAGTATGCCCGCGAGAACCGACTCGTGCGCCTACTGCGCGTCTGCATCAGCACACTCGCCGGCGTGCCGAGCATCGTCTTCGGCCTGTTCGGTCTCGCTTTCTTCATCAACGCCGTGCACCTCTCTGCCAATAAGAGTGTATTGGTTGGTTCCCTTACGCTCGGCTTGCTAATTCTGCCGACGATCATTCGCGCCGCGGAGGAAGCGTTGCGGGCCGTGCCGGCCACCTATAAGCAGGCTGCGCTCAGCCTCGGTGCGGGGCAGTGGCGCGCCATTCGCACGGTCATTCTGCCCGCCGCGCTGCCCGGTATTCTGACCGGTGTCATCATCAGCATGGGCCGCGCGGCGGGCGAAACCGCGCCGATCATTTTCACCGCTGCGGTCAGCGTCGGTAAACCTCTGACGCTGCTGCAAACCTTCTCGCAGCCGACGCCCGCGCTACCGTGGAACATCTATAACCTGTGCAGCGAACATGTGGCGGTGGACGAAATCCGCCACGTCCAGTACGGCATGGTCTTCAGCCTCGTGTTGCTGGTGCTGGTGCTCAATCTCACGGCGATCATTGTTCGCGCCAAAGTCGCTAAAGGACTGCGCACGTGAAGATATTTGGCATAGTTTGGGAAAGGATGGTATAAAATGTCCGTGCATCTGATTCGTGAAATCACCGGCCTCAAGCGGCTGATTCTGGCGCTAAGCGCGCAGGTCGAGGATAGCGTACGGCAGGCCGTCCGCGCCGTGACCCAGCGCGACGCGGCGCTCGCGCAAGCCGTGATTGATGGCGATAACGTTGTGGATCACGAAGAGGTGACCATTGAGGAAGAATGCCTCAAGATTCTGGCCCTGCACCAGCCGGTGGCCCACGATCTGCGCTTTCTGGTGGCGATCCTCAAGCTCAACCACACGCTGGAGCGTATCGGCGATCTTGCGGTCAACATTGCCAAACGCGCAAAATATCTTGCGGAGCAACCGCGGATCAATGTGCCGATTGATTTCACTCCGATCGCTGAGAAAGCGCAGGGCATGTTGCACAAGAGCTTGGACGCGCTGATCAACATGGACATCAGCCTCGCACGCGAGATTGGCGTGGCCGACGACGAGGTGGATGCCCTCAACCGCGAAATCTATGATCGCGTCAAGGGCTTGCTCCGCGAACGCCCCGACGAAATCGAAACGCTGATTACCCTGCTGAACGTCTCGCGTCACCTCGAACGCATCGCCGATCACGCCAGCAGTATTGCCGAAGATGTGATCTACCTGCTCGAAGGCAAGATCGTCCGCCACCAGCATTGAGTTTTTCCAAGGTTTGGAACGCGGGTGTGGCGCTTTTTCCAAGGCTTGGAAAACCCGCGCCCCGCCGTTACACTCGCGCCGTTTTCAGGAGAACGCACATGCAAAAAGTCGTCATCATCGGCGCGGCGGGACGGATGGGCAAGACCTTGGTGCGGCTGCTGCAAGCCAAGGCGGTACCGGGCCTGCAGTTGGCTGGCGCGGTGGACCTGTGGGACGTGACCGAACGTGGACAGGACATCGGCCTCATCGCCGGAGCCGGTGCCACCGGCGTCATGTTGAACAGTGATCTCGCCGCCGTTGCTCCGGGTTGCGATGTGGCGATTGATTTTTCCTCCCATCAAGGCGCTTCTGGCAATGCCGCGCGTCTGGCCGGTTGGCATAAACCCGTCGTGATTGGCACAACCGGCCTCAACGCCGACGAGAAAAGCATAGTTGCGAACGCGGCCAAACAAATCCCCGTTGTTCTTGCTCCGAACATGAGCCTCGGCGTGAACTTGCTGTGTGCTTTGGTCAAAGAGGCCGCCGCCGCACTCAAAGGCAAAGGCTATGACATTGAGATTATCGAGCGTCATCATCGCCACAAAAAAGATGCGCCCAGCGGTACGGCCTTGGGACTCGGCGAAGCCGCCGCCGCCGGTAGTGGTTGGGATTTGCCCAAAGTGGCGGTGCATGGCCGTGCGGGACTCGTTGGTGAGCGTCCGGCAGAACAGATTGGTTTCCACGCGGTGCGCGGCGGCGATTTCGTTGGCGATCACACCGTGGTGTTCGCCGCCGATGGCGAATGCATTGAATTGAGCCATCGTGCGACGAGCCGCGATACTTTCGCTCTCGGTGCGCTCCGCGCCGCTGCCTGGCTCACCGGCAAACCCGCCGGCCTCTACACCATGCAGGATGTACTCGGCCTGTCGCGGGAATAGCATGGTGGGGCGAACCCTCCGGGTGAGCCGCAAAAAGCAAGATGGCTTGGCGAAATCTCTTCATGTTTTGGTAGGGCGACGCCTCTGGCGGAACCGTACCATAAGACGGCTCACCCGGAGGGTTCGCTCTACCGCGATTTGATCAGTCGTTGATCGTGTGGATGATCAGCCCCGGCTCGCCTTGGAAGATGTTCAAGCGCGCCTTTTCGTAGATCTGTTTGATCTCGTCGGCGCTCAGCTCGGTGCGAATCATCGGGACTTCAATCGAGGTATCCTTCTCGAACAGGATGCGCTTGGAGACGTCGCGATAGCCGGCTTTGCCAATCGTCATCACGTGATCGCCCTTGAAAATTTCGGCATCGGCTAGCGGCGTGGTGCCGATCAGAATGCCATCCACTTCCACCAGCGCCGGGTCGGCAGAGGTTTTGACGGAGAGTTTGATCTTGGGCCGTGCCTGCTGCGCGAGTTGCGTCTGCTGTAAGGCGTTCTGTAATTTCGGCAGTGCGTCGTCAATCGCCTTTTCCACCAAACCGAGTACGTCATCTTCGGAAAGCTCGGTGGATTGCGCCGCGGTCTGGCGCACTTTCGTCATCGCCGAGCCGCTGGCCATCGCGATCACGCCGCCATCCACGGGGTTCAGGGCTTCGATGCCCACGCGCGTGCTCAAGGTGGTGAACTCCGTGCGCTCGCCTAGATTAACCACTTGCTTACCCGTGGAAAGGCTCATGATGTTGCCGCGCAAGACCGCGTCGGCGCGGAGCGCCTGTGCCGCATGGATGAACGTCGGGCGCGCGGCGGTCTTCTTGCCCTGATCCATCGGCTGTTCCTTCTCCATCTGCGCGATGAAGTCGCGCCGGTCAATCAAGGTGAAATTCGTCGAGCCGAGCAAACGTTGGCCCAGCAGAAACACGCCTTTGGCGGCGAGTGCGCCGGGCGCCACCGCGCCGCCGAGCCGGGCATCGGCCCGCTGGCCGGTTTGGTCTTCAAAGTCCATCACGGCCACGCGCATCGGTTGCGCGTAGCAGGCCGCTGTCAGGCCGACGCACGCCGTCAGAACACTCGCGAGATTGGTTTTCATAATAACTCCTTTTCGTTGCCGCTAAAATACACCACCTCCCGGCGGCGCGCGAATCAAAAAATTGGCAGTCAAAAAGGCCGTTTTTTGTAGCGGCTCCGCCGGAGGCGTCGCCCTACCGTAAGAGTCAACCGCGACCGTAGAATACTTTCCAGAGGAACAGGCCCTGCGGTGGGGCGGTGGGGACCGTGGCCGTACGGAGCTTGGAGTCGAGGATCGTGCGTGCGGATTCCGGCGGCAGATCACCCGCGCCAACACGGATCAAAAACCCGGCGAGGCTGCGCACCATCTTGTAGAGGAAGCCATCGCCGCGCGCGCGGATGACGATCTCGTGACCACGCCGCGTGACGGCCAGTCCGTGCAGGTGCCGCACGGTGCCGCTGATCTCGCGGTTGGGATTGGCCGAAAACGCGGCGAAGTCCTGCTGGCCCACGAGCAACTTCGCGGCGCGACGCATCGCGGTGACGTCGAGCGGCTTACGGACGAGGTAGTGATGGTGCCGCAGGTGTGGCGGCATCACCGGATTGTTCCAGATAAAGTAACGGTATTCCTTGCCCTTCGGGCTGAAGCGCGCGTGAAAATCCGGCTTGGCGCGGTTCAGCTTCAGCACGCGGATATCTTCCGGCAATACGGCGTTAAGGCTGAACTGGAGCTTGTCGAGCGCGTAGGGCTTGCCGAGATCGAAGTGCGCCACCTGTCCGATGGCGTGGACGCCGGCGTCGGTGCGACCGCTGCACTGGACACGCGTGGTCTCGCCGGTGACCTGCTTCAGCGCCGCCTCCATCGCGCCCTGAATCGTCTGCGCGCCCGGCTGCACCTGCCACCCGGCGTAGGCCGTGCCATCGTAGGCCACGACCATGCGGTAGCGCTGCCCCGCAATTTTCAACGCAAAGGCGCGAAGACCAGCAGAAGACGCAGCGGTGAGAACTTTGCGCCTTCCGATTTTCCTTGGTGTCTTTGCGTTAAAGCTCTTCTTCATTTCCGGGAGGCGCGGTATGGGCGTCCAGATAGTTCTGCAGAAATATCTGTGCGGCGAGTTTGTCCACGACCTGCTTGCGCTTGGCGCGGGAGAGGTCGGCTTCGAGCATGGCGTTATGCGCGCTGACGGTGCTCAACCGTTCGTCCCACGTTTCCACAGGGATCGTCAGGCGTTTTTCCAGTTGCTCCTTGAGCTTCAGGACGCCTTCGGCGGCGGGGCCAAGCGTGCCGTTCATGTTCTTGGGCAAGCCGATGACGAGTTTGGTCGCGCCAGTTTCGCGGCATTTGCGCTCGACGACATTGAGCGTCTGATTCAGGTCGGCGAGCGTCTCGACGGAGTGGGGCGTGGCGAGCATACCGGTGGGGTCGCTCAAGGCGAAACCCAGCCGCTTCGTGCCGTAGTCCAGCCCCAGCACGCGGCCCATCAGAGCACCTCGTCGTGCTGGCCGCCGGCTTTGAGTTGTTCGACCATCTTTTTGATGTCCTGCGCCTTGTCCTTGGCGCAGACCAGCGTGACGCCTTTGGCTTGCACGACGATCAAATCCTTTACGCCAATCAACGCCGTCAGCCGCCCGCGCGACATGACGATATTACCGGTGGAATGCAGACTGGCGTAGTCGCCCACGACGGTGTTGCCCTCGGCGTTCTTGGCGATGTGGTTTTCCAGCGCCGGCCAGGAACCGACGTCGTCCCACGGAAATTCACCGTGAATCATGACGATGTTGTTGGCCTTCTCCATCAACGCGTAGTCCACGGATATTTTTTCCAGCTTGGGATATTCGCGCGCCAGGACGGCGTCGAGTTTGGCCGTACCGGCCACACGCCGCAGTTTTTCCAGCAGTTGCAAGAGCGGCGGGCGGTGCTTGGCCAGTGCCCGCGTGAAAGTGCGTACCGACCAGATGAACATCCCGCCGTTCCAATAATACTTCCCCGAACGAACGTATTCTTCCGCCGTTTCCTGGTCAGGTTTTTCCACGAATCGTTCCGCCTTGTGGAACGCGATGCCTTCGCGTCCGCCGAGGGTGTTGCCGGCTTCGATATAGCCAAAGCCGGTACTGGGAAAAACCGGCTGCATGCCGATGGTGATGAGTTCGTCTTGTTTGGCTGCCCGCGCCAAGCCTTCGCCCAACGTGCGTTGGAAAAGTTTGCGGTTGCCGATCACCTGATCGGCGGTGAGTACGCAGAAGGTCGCCTCGGGATTACGCGCGGCGATCAGCGCCGCGCCGAGCGCGATGGCGGCGGCGGTGTCGCGGCCCATCGGCTCGCCGATGATCTGCTTGGCGGGCAGCATCGGCGCGGCTTTGCGCGCGGCTTTGACGAGATCGCGGTTGGTGATGACGAAGATATTCTGCGGCGGAATCAAACCATCCAGCCGTTCGACAGCCTGCGCCAACAGCGTTTTCTCGCCGACCAGCGAAAGTAATTGCTTCGGGCGCTTCGAGGTGCTCGCCGGCCAGAAGCGTTCGCCTTTGCCGCCGGCCATGATGACGGCATAGAAAGGTGAATGAGGGGCGGGTATCGCGGAACGAGTTTTCTTTTTCATCTTCGTTTCCTTCGTTAACTTCTGTTCAAACTTGCTTCACCGCTCTGACCAGCGTGCCGACCCAGCGGGCGGCGGCGGCGCGGCCCGTGGGCGTATGCGGCGCGCGATGGAAGCGATCCACAATCGCGCTGCCAACCACCACCGCATCGGCAGCTTTTACGGCTGCCGCGGCGTGTTCCGGCGTCGCGATGCCGAAGCCGAGCGCGACCGGCAACTTGGTCAACCGGCGCGTCGCCGCCACCAACTTGACCGCGCCGGGCGCAAGGTGCTGCTGCATGCCGGTGACGCCCTCGCGCGAGACGCAATAGACGAAGCCGCTGGAGGCGGCGACGATTTTTTTGATGCGCTCCGGTGGGCTGGTGGGCGTGACGAGGCCGATGTGGTTGAGGTGCAGGTTTTCCAGGGTTTGGAAATTTTTTGCGGCTTCTTCCACCGGCAGGTCGAGCATCAGAAAACCATCCGCGCCCGCGGCGGCGGCATCGCGCGCCGTACGCGCAAAACCGCGCACCAGTAGCGGATTCAGGTAGCTGAAAAGCAGCAACGGCACTTCCGAGCGCCGCCGCAGCCGCGCGAGCATCGCCATCAACTTGGACCACGTTGCGCCGTTGGCCAGCGCGCGCGTCGAAGCCTCTTGAATCACCGGACCATCGGCCAGCGGATCGGAAAACGGTACGCCGAGTTCGATCACATCCACGCCGGCGTCTTCGAGCCGGAGAATAATGTCTTCGGTCGCCGCCAGATTCGGGTCGCCGCCGGTGAGGTAGGCGATGAAGCCCTTCTGGCCTTTGGCCCGCAGTTGTTGGAAGCGGGTCTCAATACGCGTCGCGATTTGCATGGCGGCATCCTAACGCGCCACGGGGTATTTTCCAAGGCTTGGAAAACCGGGCGCGGACTTGTCGTACAGGCCAATTTCCTTTACCGTCCGGGCGTGGCCACGGAAGGAGCGACCATGAAACTCGGCATCATCGGCGGTAGCGGTATTTATCAGTTGGAAGGACTGACGCACATCGAAGCACTGAAAGTGGAAACGCCATTCGGCGCGCCCTCGGACGAACTCGTACGCGGAGAGCTCGGCAGACGCGAGGTCGTGTTTCTGCCCCGCCACGGCAAGGGTCATCGGCTCCTGCCCGCGGAGATCAATCACCGCGCGAACATTTTTGCCTTCAAGCAACTCGGTATCGAGCGCATCGTCTCGGTCAGCGCCGTCGGCAGCTTGCGCGAGCATTTGCGGCCGCGCGACATCGTGTTGCCCAGCCAATATTATGACCGCACGAAACGCTCGGCGGAGCAGACGTTTTTCGGACGCGGGCTGGTGGCCCACGTGGCGTTTGCCGAACCGATCTGCTCCGAGCTGCGCGCCGTTTTGTTCCGCGAACTCCAGACGGTGCTGGCCCAGCGGCACGCAACGAAAGTCCAAGTGCACAACGGCGGCACCTATGTCTGCATGGAGGGGCCGGCGTTTTCCACGCGCGCGGAGTCGAACAGCTATCGGCAGCTGGGCGGCGACGTGATCGGCATGACCAGCCTGCCGGAAGCCAAGCTCTGCCGCGAAGCGGAAATCTGTTACGCCGCGATGGCGATGGTGACCGACTACGACTGCTGGCGCGAAGGCGAAGAGCACGTGACGGTGGAAATGATCATCGCCAATCTCGTGGCCAATTCGGCGCTGGCTAAAGACGTGCTAACGCACCTAATTGCCAAGCTGCCGGAGACGCGAACCTGCACTTGCGGCACCGCACTCAAGGATGCGATCCTCACTGCTTGCAACGCCATACCGGAAACGATCAAAACCACACTAAAGCCTATCATCGGAAAATACGTGGACTGACACCGACGAACAGAAAATGAAAACGGCCGGGCTTTCTTGCCCGGCCGTTTTCATTGGCATGGTGCCGCGATCAGTACTGCCGAACACCACGGATGTGGCCGGTCTTACCACCCTGTTCCAACCATGTACCCGATATGACCGTAGAAGTTATGATATTCCCATTGGTATTAACCGTTGCGCCGTTGATTAAAAATGTGCCAACCATTTCCACATTGAAGCCTGCTGCGCTGACCCCGCTCACGTCGTACGCGTAGGTCATGCTAATCGCCATCAGATTGGTGCCCCCGGTGTTGGTGGAGGTCATGCCGATATTGCCTTTATAGATACTGCCATTGTTATCGGTAAAGGACACGACATTGCCCGACTGTTGAACCGTGAAGGTGTTGATCACCACCCCGCTCCCGCCCGGTCCAGCAGCCCCGGCGGTCCCGCTCGTTTTTTGATACGTAGCCAGGATATCCGCGCCAGCGGGGGGGGCCGCCGTCAGCGTCAGGCTCCAAGCGCCGGTGCTGTAGTTGATGGAACCACTGGTAATACCCGTGCCGGAAATGCTGCCCGAACCATTATCAGTACCCGCGGCGATACTCGAGATCGCAAGGGTCAAGGTCCCGGCCGTCAGTGGCGCAGAACCCAACGTGCCTGAATACAAGGTTTGCCCCGCTACCGTAACGCCGATCGTCTCCGATACAGTGTTGCCCGTGCCGTTGGTCGGCCCCATGTTGCTGTAATCCGAAACAAGGAAGGAGCCGGAAGCCCCCACATAGGTGCCGGAGACATCCTGCCACTTACCACTCTCGTTGAAATTGCCCGCCGAGCCACCGAATTGCCAGCCGCCCTCGCAACCGGTCAAAACCGAGAGCATTACCCCAAATGTTACCACGCCGATAAATGCTTTCATGGTCTTCCTTTCGTCACTTTCGCGGCGCGTTTATACGCCGCTACGCATTCGCACGCAAACCTTTTTTCCAAACCTTGGAAAAATCATCCACCCGTTTTTCCAAGGTTTGGAGACCTATCCCCGTCGCGAGCGCTCACAACACCTTGATAATCACGTCGTCCGTGTTCGTGGGCGCCGCGGGGCCTTCCTCCACATGCTGGTAGGACGGCAAAAAACGAACAAAAGTTTCCATGGTCAAGCACGCGAGCGTGGTAGAATAAACAGGGCCAATATTGCCTTCGCTGTTTTTCCCGCCCATCGCCTCCCAGTGACCATCGGATTTCTGCGCCTTGAGATAAGTGGGCACGAATTGCGTCTGCCACAAGGCAAAGGATTCCTTGCTTTCCTGAAACCGACACTGGGTAATGTAATAAAAGCCATACAGCGGATGCGTTCCTTCCGCCCCTTCCCAATTGATTTTAGCCTCGCGCAAGACACGCAGGCAGGCGAGGACTTCCATATCTTTACCGTGGCCAGTGAATTGCAAACAAAGCGCCCCTGCACCGCTCACGCCGAGGCTCCCCCCGGCCTTCGTATTATAACCAAACCGGCCGGTTTGGGGGTTCCAAACTTTTTTCAGATCCTTCACCGAAGCATCCAAAGCCTCTTTAATGCCGGGCGTGGCGCAGCCGGCGATGAGCGCGGCTTTGAGCGCCTGCACCTGCCAAGCACTGACGGACGTGTCGCGCCGCGCGCCCTTAGCATAGGAATAATCCCAGCCGCCGGTTTCCTTTTGTTGCCCTTGGATGATGATCTGCACGGCTTTTTCCACGGCTGGTTTGAGGTCGGGTATCCGCGTCATGCCGTAGGCTTCGCTTAGCGCGTAGGTGGCGATACCGTGGGTATAGGGATAGGACCCTGGCACCGTTTCCGGGGTTATTTTCTTTCCAGCCCCAAAGTATCCCATTTGGTCCTGAGATGATTTGAGCCAGTTGATGGCTTTTTCAACCGTCGGCCCAAACTCCGACGACGCGGTAGTCTGACCATAGGCGAGATAGCAGAGGATCGCCAAGCCGGTCATCGCGGCGTTGCCTCCCCCCCCCCCGTATTTATCACTCGCGGCCCAAGCCCCATCCGCGAGCTGATGAGCCTTGAGCCAGCGCAAAGCACGCATGATGGCCTCATCAATCTCTTTGGCCCGCGCCGAACCAACGAATCCGGCCATGCCACCTTTGCCGAAGCGCCCGCCATAACCTTTCGCCAAACCTTTAATAATCAGCGGGCTTTTAACCTGACTGGCGAAGTCCAAGCCCGGAGCCGCGCCGTCCTTGCCGAACCCCATGTCACGCACGCCGCCAGCGCCAGCGGCGGTGTCCTGTACGGTTGGATTATTATCAGACGACATCGGCATGTCAGGCGGGGGTACGGTGGTGTCAAGTTCCTTCTGGGTGTCGAGCTGTTTGATGACCTCTTCGACCTGCTTTTCGACTTCCGGTGCCCGCTTGGTTTCCACCGTGTCCATCACCACTTCCTGCGAGGTATAGACATCATGGGAACCAGATTGGACGGCAAATTTGATCAGGACAATAATGAGGACGATATGAAAAATCACGGAGCCCACGGGGCCCCAGACATGCGCTTTGATCGTTTGCCAATTCATCTTGCTTTAGCCTTAGCTGGCGCTCACCACCGAGAGATTGGTCAGGCCCAACCGATTGCACAAGTCCAAGACCTCCACCAACTGACCGTGCCGCGAATCCGTCGCGCACTGGATCAGTACCGTCTGTGCTTTGTCGAGCTTGGCCATCTGTTCGAGAAAATCCCGCAACATGGGGATGCTCGCTTGCCGGTCGTTCAACAGGAGGCCGCCATTGATGACCCCAATGCGGATCACGGCCGGCGGTTTGGCTTCTTTGGGCGGTGGCGCATCGGGCGAGGGCCGGAAGACATCCAGATTGGTCAGCACATCCATCGGCTTGGCGGTGATGACGAAAAAGTTGAGCATCTGAAATGCGATATCAATCATGGCCGTGAGGTTCAACTCGCCGGCATGCAGTTCGCTTTTTTTACGTTTCCGGGCCATGTTTGTTCACGCGTTCCGTTTAACTGCCACGCTCCTTGAGTGCGGCAAATTTTATTTTCCAGATGCCGGCATAGGCACAAGCGTCCATCACCTGTTGGATGGCTTTATGACGCGTGCCTTCATCACCACGGATGATCACCGGGATGGGCGCGCCGCGATTATCCAGCACCATTTTCTTCAACATCTGCGCGAGTTCCGAGCGCGACAGCGGTGTGCGCAAGACCCGGATATCGCCGTTGGGGGCCACATCCACATAGACCTCGCGTGGATCTTTTTTCTCCACCGGACGACCACTCGGCGCCATGGCCAAGCGAATGCGCGCGTCGATAACGGTATCCTGCAAGCTCACCGTGCAAACGAAAAAGATGATGAGTTGAAAAACCACATCAATCATCGCCGTCAAATTGCCGGTCAGATATTCGTCGGGATGTTTACGCATGGCATCACGTGGCGTACACGCACGGTGTTCCGCACCAGTTATTCCTCAACTACTTCGACATTGCGCAGCGACTTGATCAGATCAAGCGTCAAAGCCTCCATGCCCAGGATGATCCGCATGGCTTTATTTTTGAAGAAATAGAAGAAAATGGTCGCGGGCACTGCCGTGCCCAACCCCACCGCAGTGGCCCAGAGACCATGCGAGATATTGACGGCCAACATGGCTTGTTGGGCGGCACCCGCCGCCTGTGTACCCAGATTGAAAAAGGCGTAAATCATGCCTTGCACCGTGCCGATCAGCCCCAACATCGGCGTGGTGTTGGAGATCACGCTCAAGTAGGTCACGCGCTGGAGCATTTTTTCCGCCTCCAGATCGGCTGCAATGCTGACCGAATCTTGAATCACTTCATAGCCTTCCTTGACGTTGGAGAAGCCGGCCGTCAACACATGCGCCAGCGGGCCGGGTTGCGCTTCGCAATGCTGTAGCGCCTTCATCAGATCGCCTTGGCTCATCGCGGTGCGTACCGCCTCCACTAATTCTTGCGGGGCAATCTTCTTCTCGCGGATGTTGACGAAGGAATCCACGGTGAGGGCCACGCTGACGATGGAGCAAACGATGAGCGTGATCCAGATCAGTATTCCGAACCAACCAGAACGAGTAATGATCCGAATAAAACTCATTTCTTCGGTATGTCCCTTCTGTTTGGCCGCCTCTTCCTGGGAGAGCTCAAGATTGGGAGCCGGTGCAGCCACTGCCGGCGCGGTGGCGGGTGCCGCGGCGGGTGCTGCCGCTTGCGGGTAGGCCTTTAGCGTCAAGCCCATGAATACCACCACGGCGCTTAGCGCCACCACCCACGAAGATTT
Source organism: Verrucomicrobiota bacterium (assembly GCA_004321905.1). Lineage (GTDB taxonomy): Bacteria > Verrucomicrobiota > Kiritimatiellia > CAIQIC01 > CAIQIC01 > DP16D-bin41. The sequence continues at coordinate 24,873 of SCQF01000037.1, forward strand.
TGTTCGCATCATATCGAGTCTCCTTTTTCTGAGGTGCAGATAATTAGATGTTTCTACGCTTGTTTGCAAGTCATTTCTTACCGGACTTCTCCGCCGCGCGGCTACCGGGATAGAGTTGGAGCAATTCCTGAAAACAGTGCTGCGCGCCACGTTCGTCGCGCATTTTCTGCAATGTTTCGCCGGCCTTGAACAGGGCCTCCGCCTGTAACTCGGTTTCCGTTTTGACATCGCGGAAGAGCAACGCCGTGCGCAGATAATCCATCGCGGCCTCTTCCAGGCGGTTTTGCGCCGCATGCAGATCGCCGTAGGCCATCTGCGCGTGTGCCGCATCCAGCCGGGACGTGCCGGCGAGCGCTTTCTTGAGCATCGGCTCCAGCCGGTCAAATTGTTTGGCGGCAATCAACGCCTGATGGTAGGCCTCTTCTACGTTGTCTTTCTCGGCCAACGCAGGATTACCGGCTACCAACCGGTCATAGGCCGCCACGGCCGCCGTGCCGTCACCTTTGGCCATCGCGCACTGCATCAGCAGCAGGCCCGCCGCTTCGTCCCAATATAAACCACGCAGACGTCCAGCCACTCCGCTCAACAAGGGAATCGCTTCGTCGTACTTCCGGCTGTTGACCAGTTGTACCGCTTTGTCGTAGTCCGCCGGCTTATCGGCGACGGCTTGGCGATATTGCCCCGCCGTAAAAAACATTTGTCCGCGCGCGGTGGTCAGCACCACCTCGCCCGTGGGTTTGAGGCGAATATCCGAACCATCCACGCGCTGTCCATCGGCCCGAATTACATAGGCCGCAGAAGCCGGTAACGCCAAGCTGACTCCGGCGACAACCAGCCACGCCGCCCAGCCAGGCGCGTGCTGCGCTTCGCCAAATTTCCTATTGCCGCTGGTCGCCATAATTTCTGCTCCGCCGCTCATCCGCCGCTGCTGGCCTTCAACTTTGCCTCGTTACGCGCCCGGCGCGCCTCTTCCAAATATTTGCCGCGTGGGAAAGTCTTTTCATAGCCGTCGCAAATTTTAATCACGTCGTCGTAACGCTTCAATTCCAGCCCCAATCCGAAACTCTCCAGATAGGCGTCCTCGATGATCGGCGCGAGGTCGGCGTTTTGCGGATCGCCCAGCAACGCCACGCGCTGGCAACTGGCCAGTGCGGATTCTTTGGCGCCGCGCGCCCGCTGGACCCTGGCCAGCTCCAGATTGGCTTTGTTGAAGACGTCCGGCTTGCCGCCAAATTGCCGCATTACATCGCCCAACGCACCTTCGGCCACCGGGAACAGACCCGCTTGGCGCGCCGCGATGGCCAGCGCGAACTTGCCCTCGCGGAAAAACCCAGAGCTTGGAAATTTTTTGAAGAAAGCTTCCAAGGCTTGGACCGCACCCGCAAAATCCTTGGCGTTGAGTCGCGCCTGCCCGAGGCTATATAGCGCCACCCCAAGCAGCGGCTGGCCTTCCAGTCGTTGGACGGCGACCGTAAAGCACCGGATGGCATCCGCGGGTTGCTTGGCTTCGTCAAACGCCTGCCCCAGCTTGAGGAACAGTACCGGCTCGAATTTATCCGGTGTGGCGAGCATCTTGTCGAGCGCGTTGCGGGCCTGTTCGTTCTGCCGCACTTCCAGCGCGCTTTCCGCCAGGGCATAGAGCGCGCTCTTGCCTTCGTCGGTGTTGGGATAGCGGGCGGCCAACTCGTCGAACACGCGCGTGGCCTCTTTGAATTTATTCAGCTCCAGATAGATGGCGCCCTGTGCACGCAACGCCTTGGGCGCCAGCTTGCTGCGGGGATAATCCTCGATGAACTTGCCGAAGGCTTCAAGCGCCTGCGCGCGATGCTGCGGCAAGGCGTTGTCGCCCTGCTTGAAAGCGCCGTGGCAAACACCCACCTGAAAGAGAGCTTGTTCAAGCAACTCTTCGTTCCGTTGCAAATCGGCGCCCGTATGCGCATAGGCATTGCGATCCTGCCGCAGCCATTTGATCAGCGTTTCATATTCAGCCAGCGCCTTGTGTGGCTTGTCCGTCAACCGCAACGCCGTGGCCAGGAAAAATTGCGCCTGCGCCTTGTCCGGGCCGGGCTGGGCCTCAGCGAGATATCCGGTGAAGCCTTGGATGGCGGCGACATAGTTGCTGCCGGCATAGTAATTCCACGCCAATTGGCTCATCGCCTTGGATGCCAGCGGATCGCCGGGCAGCTCATCCACCAGGCGCTGCAGTAGTTGCTTCGCTTGATCGGGATGCTTGGCCTGATTAGCCAGAAAGGCCAGCCGGTAGAGCACGCTGCCGGCGCGTTCATGCTTTGGAAAATATTTCAGGAAGAGGTCGTAGACCGCCAACATGCGTTTTTCATCTTTTTGGTCTTCGTAGAATTTGGCCAGTTGCAGAAGGCTCAACCCCGCGCGCGCTTCCTTGCCAAAACGCCCGCCCAGATCGCTGGCGATGGCCGTCGCTTTTTCATGCTGATTGGTGTGCGCATAGGCCAGCATCAGATTGCCCAACGCCGTCACCACGCCGGCGCCGGAGGGAAATTGCTTCAGCAGCTTTTCATATTCGGTGATAGCCTTGCCATATTGCCCGGAGCGAAAGACTTCGTCCGCCGGCTCAAACACCGCCGTCCGGGCTACGCCGGCCCAGCGACTCAAGTCCACATTGGGCCGATGCCCCAGCGCTTGCAGTTGCGCGACCAAGTCCTGCGCGTGCGCCGCCACTTCCGGTGCCACCGAGCTCTTGGGGTACTTGTTCAGCACGTTGACGTATTCCGTCAGTGCCGCGCCAAACGCCGGCAACGCCTTGGCCTCCTGCCCCTTGCTCTTCAGCCGCGCCTGGCCTTCCTGCACATAGAGATCGCCTAACGCCGCGCGCGCGCCGGCCATCGGACTAAGCGCGGCCGCCTCCGGCCCCTGCCCCTTGAGCACCCCGTCAATTTGCCGCAGCACGTCCATCTGGTCGCGCAACACCTTGCGCGCCTCGTCTGCCTTGCCCAGCCGCGCCAGCGCATTTGCCTTGCTGATAAGCCCGCGCCCAAACCACATATCCAGGTTCAGAAACAGTTTGTCGCACGTCGCCGCGGCTTGGGTGAGATAGGCGACGCGATTACTTTGCGCCGGTGTGGCGTCCGCCAGCTTGATATAGAGGTCTGCCTGCTCCGCCATCGCCTGTCGCCCCTCTTCGCTGCGTGGGCCAAGGTCCACGATGTGCTGAAAGGCCTCGATCGCGCCGAGCGGATCACCGGCGTGCTCCAGAATTTGCCCGTATTGATGGGCCGCGTTACGGAAGAAATTGGTGTCCGTCAGGGCCGCACCCTGAATTTTTTTGAAAAACTGGTCGTAGATTTCGCGCGTTTTCTGGAACTGGCCCGCGTTATAAAAACCATTGGCCAGCAGCAGTTGAATCGTCGTCAGGCGCGGGTCGGTGGGGCTGAGCGCCTTGACCATCGCTTCGGCTTCCCCCAGCCGTCCGCTCATCACCATCAGTTCCGCCAGCACCGGCTTGGCGCGTTCCTGCGCGCCGGGCTGCTGCACGAGCAGCCGCTCGACGACGCGGCTGCCGTAATAAGGCAAACCAAAGCGTGCCAGCGCCGAAGCGAAGTCCAACTCGCGCTCAATCTCGTCCGCCCGCGTCACGCCACCCAGTCCTAATACCGCCATCAGCGCGACACCAAACCAGACTTGACAGCCTGTGGTCTTACGAAGCATCAACGCAAAATAAATAAAAGCCGGCACGCCGTCAAGCGTGTCTATTTATTTTTTTCCAAGACTTGGAAAAGTGTCACGGCGCGGGCCAAACGCGGAGGAGCACGACGCCATGGCGCGGCACGGCGGCCGCGAACTGATCTGCGAAGACGCCAATGTCTTGCTGCCGCCAGAGGTCGCGTACGCGCTGCTTGCCGCTCAAGCCCAAGTCGCTCCACGTGACCGTGATGCGATCCATCACAACCCCGCGATTGAACAGGCCGACGGCCAGCGAGCCATCTTCCATCACCTTGGCCCAAACCTCTTGCTGGCCGTTTTTGCTTTTACGCGCCGCCTGCTGGCCGAGTGGGTCTTGGTTGACGTCCAGCACCTCGTCGTTGGTCAGGAGGCTGCGGGTGAAATCGTCCATTTGCGTCATATCGCAGCCGATGAGCAGCGGCGCGGCGAGCAGGCACCAGAGACTGATGTGGGTATATTGCTCGTTCGGCGTCAGGCGCGTCGGATGCAGTTTCGGGCCCCAGCCCACGTGGCCGACGACGAGCATATCGGGATCGTTCCAATGGCCCGGTCCCGCGAAACGCTCATAACCGTTTTGATTGAAGCCGAGGCCGGACATATTGCCCCACGTGTCCACAATGTCGTAGGTGGTGCGCCAGCAATTACCGCCGGCGATTTCGCCCCATTCCCAGACTTTGCCCATGCCGTACTGACACAAGCTAAACACGATGTCGCGATTTTGCTTGGCCAGCGCGGCGCTCATCACCGTGTAAGGTTTCTTTTGGTCATCCAGCGTGGGGTGTTGGACAATTTCGCCGTAGGAGCACCAGTCGTATTTGAGGTAGTCGAAACCCCACGCGGCGTAACTCTGTGCGTCCTGCTCCTCGTGTTGCCAGCTCGCGACGCAACCGCCGCACGTCCACGGGCCGGGCGAGGAGTAGATGCCGGCCTTGAGGCCGAGACGGTGGATGTAATCAGTCAGACCCTTCATATTTGTGAAGCGCGGGTTCGGCAGAATACGACCTTGCGTGTCGCGCTGCGGCCCTTGCAACGTCGGGTCTTTCGAATCCTTGTGTACCTGCCAATAATCGTCAACATTGATGAACGTCCAGCCGTGCTGAATCAATCCGCTATCCACCATCGCCTTCGCCGCCGACTTGACGTTCTCTTCCGTGACGGCACTCGCAAAACAGTTCCAACTGTTCCAACCCATCGGGGGCGTCAGCGCGATTTTGTCGCCCACTACAATCCGTAGTTCGCGCTGGGCTTGGCCCAACGCGTTCTTGGCGCTCAATGCAATCTTGTATGTGCCACGTGCTGCGATGCTGCCGGTGATGATGCCGCTTTTTTCGTCGAACGCCAAGCCTGGCGGCAATCCGTCCGCCGCCAACGTCATCGGGCGCGTGCCGGTGGCGGCGATGACATAAAGAAATGGATGTGTTGGCCGTACGCCGACAATTCGCGCGCCGTTGATCCGTGGCTCCGCGGCCTCTTTGGGCGTCAAGATCACCGCCGTCTCGGTTTCGATGGGATTCGCTACCGGTTTGGCACCGTGATAGCTGATCTGCGCCTCGGCCCAATCGGCGTGATCGAAGTCGGTGCCGTCGCCGGCATCGGTGACCTCCAGCAGCAGCCGCTGTACACCGCGTATATCCACATTCACCGTCGTCGGCTCGTCGCCCGGCTTTTTCAGGCCGCTGGTAAAGAGTTCCTTGCCGTCGCCGGTCACCTTGAATTCCACGCTGCCGGGCTTGCCTTTGACTTCGTCATCCACGCCCACGATGGCGGTGAAACGCTCGGCCTGACCGTGAAGCGCAACTTCGCAGACGCTTTCCGCGTGTGTGCCCAACCCCTGGGCATAGCGTTTGCCGTTCAGCGTCAGCGGGCGGCGCTCCACGGATTTATTTTTTTGTGGAAAGTGTCCGCCGCCCTGCGAGACGCCGTTCAAATCGAGGTCCGCGAGCCATACGGTTTCCGCCGTCGCGGCCATCGCCCAGCCGGCGCACAGCGCCACGGCCAACCCTGTTTTGCATTTGTTCATCGTGTGCTCCTTCGTTGGCGCGGCAGAATAGCGCATCACCTGACGCGGGACAAGACCACGCCGGGCCGCTTGTCAGCGGCGCACCAACTTGCTAGAAATCGCGCGGAGCCAACTATGCCGATCTACGAATATCAGTGCGAAAAATGCGGGCGTATCTTGAACTTTCTGGTGCGCAGCATGGCCAGCCACCAAGCGCCAAAGTGTCCGAAGTGCGGCCATCCCAAGATGACGCGCGTGCTATCGCGCTTCGCCCCGCTCAAAGGTGGAAAAAAATCCGCCGCCGCCGAAACTGCGCCCGCTATGCCCGGTCAGCCGCCACCGATGCCCGGCGGCGATGATATCCCGCCCGGTATGGAAAAACTACTCTCCGAAGCGGACGGTATTGACGAAAAAGACCCGCGCGCGATGGGCCGCTTCATGCGGAAAATGGCCGAGCAGACCGGCGAACCAATCCCGCAAGAAATGGACGAAGTCGTCCGTCGCCTCGAAGCCGGCGAAGACCCGGAAAAGATCGAAGAAAAAATGGGCGATGTGCTCGGCGAAGGTGAAACCGGCGGCATGGGCGGCCCCGGCGGTGGTGATGATACGCTGTACAATGGTTAGGTTCTCACCCTTGAGTCTTCCGGTTATAAGTGGCGCGGCTTCACCTGAAGCCGCTCTTATATTGTTGAGCACGTTGAGGTCAACATGCTCCACCTTTTCCAAACCTCACGCAGATTGCAGCAGGCGGTCATTGCCGCAGAGCGCGTTTACGTTGCGGCAGCCGAGCAGAAACATCGCGGTGATGAATTCCCGGCGCAGGCGTTGAATCACGGCGCGCACGGCTTCCGCCGATTCCTGTGCAGGTTTGAGTAGCGGGGCCGCGACGCCGCAGAGGCTCGCGCCCAGCACGACAGCTTTAGCCGTATCCAGTCCGGAACGGATACCGCCGGACGCGATCAGCGTAACTTTTTTCCGTAACGAGCGGAGCGCCCAGAGCGCGAGCGGAGTCGGCAGGCCCCAGTCCTGAAAGACCAAGCCCAAATCGTCGGCAGCATCGGTCGCGGCGCGGCGGTGATGCTCGATACGGCTCCACGACGTACCGCCGGTGCCGGCGACGTCGAGAATTTTGACGCCGTTTTTCACCAGCAACAGCGCATCGGCCAGCGAGAGCCCCGCGCCGACTTCTTTGACGATCACCGGCTTGCCGAGGGCCCGCGCAATTTTCCCAACCTTGGAAGCCAGTCCGCGGAAATCGGTGTCGCCTTCGCGCTGGATGGCCTCTTGCAGCGGATTGAGGTGCAAAATCAGCGCGTCGGCTTGCAGCGCCGCTACGGCGGCGCGACACTCGGCGAGACCGAAGCCGTAGTTGAGTTGCACGGCACCGAGATTCGCCAGCAGCGGTGCGGTGGGCGCGTAACGGCGCAGCTCAAAACTCTTGCGTGCGGCGGAGGCGGCGAACATCACGCGTTGCGAGCCAACGCCCAGCGCCACGCCTTCGGCTTCGGCAGCCAGCGCGAGGTTGCGATTGATCTTTTGAAAAATCGGTTCGCTGCCGCCGGTCATCGAGGAAATCAGTAGCGGAAAACTCAAGCGTTTACTGAGGAATTCAACGGAAGCATCAACATCGGCCAGCGCGATTTCCGGCAGCGCGCGGTGCGTCAGGTGGATGGCGTCAAAATAGTGTTTGTGGCGCTCGACGTCCGGGTCGCGCCGGAACGTTTGCAGGTGGTCGTGTTTGCGTTGGTTGGTGGAATGACTCATAAAATTTTCATGGTAGGGCGCGTTCGCCGAACGCGCCGCGGCGCGCTGGGCCAGCGCGCCCTACCTTTTTCGCTCCAGTTTCAAATGCGCCGCCATCAATTCGTGTGGATTGGTCTGCGCCGCGAGCAGCGAAAGCTCGCCGCAGAGTACGGCGGCGGCGCAGAGCACGGCGAGCCGCCGCGCATTCGCGCCCGGCGCACGTTCTTCCAAGCACCCAAGCAACTTCAGGTTTTCCTGCACAAACGCCAAATCTTTACCACTCCCCACCGTGCCCACGATCAGGTTGGGCAACGTCACGGAAAAATAGAGATTACTGTCGCGCGCTTCAACGTGGGTGAAGCCCTGCGAACCTTCGACAATGTTGGCGGCGTCCTGGCCGGTGGCCAGATAGAAGGCGAGCAGCATGTTGGCGAAGTGTGCGTTGGCGGAGCGCAGCCCGCCGGCGGCGATTGTGCCGAGCAGATTTTTCTTCAGGTTCAGCTCGGCGATTTTTTCCGGTGTCGTCTTGAGGTAGCGCTCGCAAATTTTGCGCGGCACATTCAATTCGGCGACGACGTTCTTGCCGCGTCCGAGGATGCCGTTGACCGTCGTGGCTTTTTTGTCGGAGCAGAAATTGCCGGAGATGGAAACATAGCGTAGCGTAGGATGTTCCTTGAGCAGCCAGTCCATCAGCCGGTCGGCAGCGGCGGTGACCATGTTATGACCAGCGGCATCGCCGGTGCTGAATTCAAAACGAAGATAAAGCAGGTTGCCGATGATTTGCCGGTGGATTGCCAGCAATTGGGCGAATCGGCTGGTCTGCGCGGCGACGATTTGCGCATCGGCCTGACGCGTTGCGACGGCATCGGCGACGCGCAATGCCTCGGCGGCGTCCGGCGCTTCGACCAAAATCGAGCGCGTCATGCGATCATCCACGACCACGGCGCGAATGCCGCCGGAGAGCGTGGTCACGCGCGCACCGCGACCGACCGACGGCCACAACGGCGTTTCATAGGTCGCCAACGGCAGCAGAAATTCGCCGGTGACCTCCGGGCCGGCGAGCAACACGGGTCCGACCAGTTGCATCGGTACGGCCGCAATGAGCTTGGCCTCGGGCGTTTTCATAGCCGTACGATGCCCGATTTTTGCGCCGATTGCCACGGATTTTTTCACGCAGGCAATCAGGGTGGGACGCGGCGTGTTATCCGCCCGTGGAGCCAGCGTCGGGGAGCGTTTTGTTCCAAGGCTTGGAAAACGGCGGCGGGTTTGCTTTAGTATACAGACGCAAGTTGGCAGCGATGAACGAAACAACGTCAAATCAAGAAGAGCCGGTGCCGGAGATTCGGGGCTATCAAGTGACGGAGCCGCTCGGCTCCGGCGGCATGGGACTGGTCTATCGCGCGGTGCAACTGAGTACGGGCCGCGAAGTGGCGCTGAAGATTCTCAAGACCAGCGTGCTCGGCTCGCCGACGGCGGTGGCGCGTTTCAAACGCGAAGTGCAGCTTGCGGCGCGGCTGGAGCATCCGAACATCGCACGTATCTATGACGCCGATGTGCAGCAGGGCCTGTGCTTCTATTCCATGCAACTGATCCGTGGCCTGCCGTTGCACGATTTCGTCGCGGAACATCGGCTTTCGCGCCGGCAGATTCTGGAGTTGATGCTCGCGGTGTGCCGGGGCGTGGCCCATGCGCATACGCAGGACGTGGTGCACCGCGATTTGAAGCCGTCCAATATCTTTGTAGATGAATCCGGCGCGCCGTTTCTGTTGGATTTTGGGTTGGCGAAGGCGCTGGGCGGTGAAGCCGCCGATTTCGCAATCTCGTTGGAGGGCACCGTCACCGGTACGCCGGGCTTCATGGCGCCGGAGCAGGCCGCGGGACAGATCAGTCGCGTGGCGAAGGCCACCGATGTGTATAGCCTGGGCGCGATCCTCTATTACTTGCTCACGACCCATTTCCCGCACAACGTCAGCGGCACGCAATACGAGGTGTTGCGGCGGATTGCCGAGGAGGATGTGACGCCGCCGGATGTTTATGCCGCGGGCCTCGCGCCCGAAATCACCGCGTTGCTCCGGCGGGCGTTGCAACACGAACCGGAGGATCGTTTCTCCGACGCCGGTGCGCTGGCCGTAGAAATCGAGCGGTGTTTGGCGCTGGATACGGCGGACTTGGAAAACTTTGAATATGGCGGTCAGCGCAATGCCTGGCCGTGGTGGATTGCGGCCGGTTTGGCGGTGGCCGTCGCCGGCGTGACGGTGGGCTTGGCCTTCCTCGCTTCACAACCGCGGCCCAAAGGACCGGAAGCGACGAAAAAAGCGAATGGTGCCGAACCGGTTATGGCACGGGAGGCCTCAACGGCTGCGCCGTCAGCAACGGCCTTGCGTGGCGAGCGGCGGGACGAGTCCGGTTCAGCGGAGCGCCCGTTGCCGCGGGCCCAGCGACCGAAGAACAGTTGGAGCGAAAGCGCCGTCAAGTTACAGGCCATGAAAACGCGGCTGGATCCTTTGCTGACGCACCAACTGGCGCATTATTCGGCGGCGAGCCCGCTACACCTCTCCAGGCCACCCGAAGGTGCCGGCGTGCTATTGCCGGAATTGGATGTTTGGATGGAACAGCAGCAGGTGGTCTTCCGGGCCACCGACGGCAGCAGCTACCGTTGCCCGCTCGCGGTACTTGAGCCGCGCACGGCCATGCGTATTCTGCTGGCGCTCGCCAAGCTACGGACAGACGATGCCGAGCTACAGCAATTCTCCGAAGCCTTGCGCCGGCATCCGCAACTCCGCGATAACCGCGACACGAATCGCTCCTTCCGCCCGCAAAATGACCAGTAGGCCGCCCCGCCAGGGTCAGCGTTTCCAAGGGTTGGAAAAACACGCTTGACGATTTTCCAAGCCTTGGAAAAACCGTTAATTTCGCAGCGAAGCGGGTTGCGCCGCCGCCGGCGTTTTGCGCTCCGACCCAAAGTCGAAGCCGAAGACAAGGTAGGATTGGATGCGTGGCGAATCTGCGGTGACGCCGAACATCGGCACCAGGTCAAGGTGTGTGTTGCGGGTCGGGCGCCATTGAACACTGGGGCCGATCACGAGACTCTTTTCGGGATCGGCGCGCTCGCCGGTCACGCTTTCTTGTGCGTAGTTCAGCTCGTAGCCGATGCTCAATTTTTGATCAATCAACGTGTAGCTGATGGCGTGACTAAAGGCGAGTTCGCGGGTGCGTTCGCCACCGGTCTCCTCTTCCCAGACGAAGTTCACGCCCCAGTGGATGCGCTGGCCGATTTGATCGCCGAGCAACAATTTGCCCTCAAGCACATTCGGACCGTCCGGCACATATTTGGCCTCGCCGTAGAGCGTCGGATTGAGCGGCAGCTTGCCCCAGTCGGCGAGCCCGTAACGCAATTCCGTAGAGGTGTATTCCGGTTTTGAAATGTGTTCCTTATCCGTTTTCCACGCCTGATAGATATCCAACTGCATCCGATGTGGCAGGCCGAGTTCATATTCCGCTTCGTAGCGCTGTTGACTCGTGCCATCCTTGAACCATTTGCCGCGCCACCAACCTTCAACACCTTGTTCCCATGGCGTTTGTTGCACATAGACGCGCGTGGTCGGGAAACGACGTTCCGTGGTCCACTCCGGCTGCGCGTAAGGCCCAATCGCCTGCGCTTCCTTCAGCGGTATGCCGTGCACTTCGATTTCCGGCGCCGTGGTGACCGGCGTGTGGGTCTGGGCCAACACCGGAACGCTCAACAAACTCAATCCGATCAGAACGGCATAACGACGTCGCATCTGCTCTCCTTTGGTTTGCATTTCTCCTGTGAGCGTGGGGTGTCGTGAAAAGGTTCAAAATAATTTTTGGGCGCTTATTTTTTTTCTCATTGCGACCTGGCACACCGGCGCGCCACTATGTCATCTCATGTCTGTACCCACTCCAGCATCCGACGCTGACGACTTCGCGCTTATGCAGCGTGTCCGCGCTGGCGACACCACCGCTTTCGCGGTGTTGATTCGGCGGCATCAAGCTGCCGTGGTGAACTTTTTCCGGAGGCACGGCGCTCATACCGAAGCGGAAGACGTGGCGCAGGAGACGTTCTTGCGGGTGTGGCGCTATCGCCTGCGCTACCAGCCGACGGCGAGGTTCACGACCTTCCTGTTTACGGTGGCGCGGCACGCGTGGGCCGATCATCTGCGCCGGATGCAGAAGCGCGAGCGGATCGCGGAGCGGGTTGAAACCGAGCTGCTGCCGCACGATGCCACGGCGCAACATACGGCGCGGCGCCGGTTGGATGCGCAGGCCGCGTTGAATGCGCTGCCGGAAAAATTGCGTTGCGTGGTGGTGATGAGCCTGTATCAAGGGCTGAAGTATGAAGAAATTGCTGCGGCGCTGGATGTGCCCGTGGGCACGGTCAAGTCGCGGATGTTTTTGGCGATGGCGCGGTTGAAGGAGTTCTTCGATGTCGAAGCGTGAAAGTACATGTGCGTGGGCGGAAGAAATTCCGGCGCTGCTGCTCGGCGAGCTGGCTGCCGCGCGGGCCGCGGAAGTCGAACGGCATCTCGCGGACTGCGTTGAGTGCACTGCGCGCCGTGATGAATTCAACCGGGTGTTGTTTCGTTTGCGCGCGCTGCCCGCCGAACCGCCATCGCGCGATCTTGCGCCGGAAATTCTCGCGCGCCTGGCGGGTGCCGCGGAAGCGCGGCAACGGCGCCCTATCTGGTTTCGCGTCGCCGCGCTGTTGCTGGCCCTGGTTGGGGGCGCCGCTTTGCTGGGGACGCTGCACCGCATCTCGTCGTTCGACTTGGCGGCCACGGTTCCCGCCTCGCGCATTCCCTCTCCCGTTGTCCAGCGTGCCTATTCCGTCGCCGACAAAACGCAGGCCGTCGGGCAAGCACAGGCGTGGTTGGAACGTACCCAGGAACCGGATGGCCATTGGGACACCGCCCGTTGGGGCGCGCAACGCATGTACACGGTCGGCCTGACCGCGCTCTCGCTGTTGGCGCTTTCGGCCGACGAAAAAGTGTCAACGGAGGCCCAACGCGTTGCACGCCGGCGTGGCGTTGACTGGCTCATCGGCCAACAGGATGCGGAGGGTCAGTTGGGCCCCGATGGTTCTGCGCTGATGTATAACCACAGCATGGCTACACTCGCGTTGCTCGAAGGTGTGGCGCTGGAAACCAACGCCGCGTGCCGCGTGGCGTGCGCCAAGGCCATCAATTTCATCATCACCAACCAGCGTGCGTCCGGTGGCTGGGGTTATTCGCGCGGGCCGTCCGGCAACGTCAACACTTCGATCACCGTCTGGCAATTACAGGCGTTATTGCGTGCCGATGAAGTCGGTTTCCCCGGCGTACGCCCGCATATCACGCGCGGCCTTGCCTGGCTCGGCGAGCGCGTCAGTACTGCGGGGCGCGTGGGCTACCGACGCGCCAACGATTTCCCGAACGGCAGCGAGACGCTCACCGCCGCGGGCGCGCTATGCCTGTTGCGCACGCCCACCGGCGCGCGTGACCCACGCGTGGCGCAGATGTTGGCGTTGGTGCGTGGTTCGGCAACACAGCCGGAGCCACCGGATTATTACCGCTGGTATTTTGTCAGCGCCGCGCTGGCTGCGGCCGGCGCGGGCAGCGATCCAGCCTTGAACCAACTACGCGCTGCCGTGCTCGCGCGACAAACGCGCAACGGTGACGAGGCCGGTAGTTGGTTGCCCGGCGACCGCTGGAGCCGTGCCGGTGGCCGACTTTATGCCACCGCCATGGCTGTGCTCGCGTTACAATCCGGTTGAAGCGCTCCGTTTCCAAGGCCAGGAAAAACAGCCTGACCGATCTTTCAAGGCTTGGAAATGAGCGTTTATTTTTTGTTACCATCCACTTTGTAGTGGGCAATGATGCCACGGCGGTTGCGGACGTGGAGTTTCTCGTAGATGCGGCGGACATAGGTGGCCACGGTCCATAGGCCAATGTCCAATTCGCTGGCGATCTCCTTATAGGTGAGGCCATCCATCAAAAATTTGAGGACCTGCTGTTCCCGTGGTCCCAGGCCGACCTCTTCGGACGTTGTGCCGGTCTTGGGGCTGGGCGGATCGTGTTGGAAAAAACTAATCACCTCGCGGGCGATGTTCGGGCTCATGGGCGCACCGCCGGCATGAATTTCGCGGATGGCTTCCAAGAGTTTGGCGGGCATGACGGGTTTGACCAGGTACCCGTGGGCTCCGGCGGCCAGGGCTTGAAAAATCATCTCCGGATTTTGATAAATGGTCAGCATGATGATCTGGGTATTGGGCAATTGTGGGGCGAGTTGCACCACGCAATCCACGCCGTTGGTGTCCGGCAGATTGATGTCCATGAGGATCACGTCTGGAGCGAGCGCCGGCAACTTGGCCACCGCGGTAGTGCCATTGGAAAAGGCGCCGATGCATTGGCAGTTTTTGGCCGCGGCGAGCACCTCGCTCAGCATCCGGCGAATCCGCGCGTCATCTTCGACTATGGCGACTTTGATCATGGGGTGTCTCCCGGTTGTGCCGGGGTCGCGACGGGCAAGGGTGCGAAAAGTTCAATGCGCGTGCCGCCGCCCGGCTGGCTGTGCAGGTGGAACTGCCCGCCAATTTCCGCCATGCGCCGGCGCATGTTGTCCAGGCCTTCGTGTGTACCGGCGACCCCGGCCTGTTCAGGCGCAAAGCCGCAGCCGTTGTCTTCGATGGTGATACGCAGGCCGGCGCTTGCCATCCGCAGTTCCAATCGGACCAAATCCGCCCGCGCATGTTTCACGGTGTTGTTCAGCGCCTCGCGTACCGTGAGAAACAGGTGATGCCGAATTTTTCCCGCCAAAGGGCTGTCCGGGAAATCAGCGGGAATGTCGAAACGAACCCGCAGACCGGCCGTATCGAGGAACTGCGCCATGTTTTGCGTCAGATAGTTTATAAAACGTTTCAGGGTGTCGTTGGCCGGTGTCACGGCCCAGACGATCTCGTCCACTCCGCGTGCTAATTCCGTGGCTGCTTGGCGGATGCGCGCGACGCGCTGCCGCGTCTCGGTCGTTGGCTGTTGTGCCAGATCGCTGTGCACCCAGTCGCTCTGCATGGCGATCTCGGTAAGGCCCGCGCCAATGTCATCGTGTAGATCGCGGGCGATGCGCGCCCGCTCATGTTCCAAAGCATGTTGGCGCTCGAACTCGATCAGTTTACGCTGCATCCGGCGCCGCACCACGATATGGCCCAGCCAGCCGCTGCTGATGCTGACCAGCACCATGATGCCCAGCCAAAATTCTATCCGATAATAGAGGGGCTGCCGCACGTCCAACGGCAGGGTGACCGCGCTCCCCAGTAGCGTACCGCTGGCATTAGCTGTGGCCACCCGAAAGAGGTAGGTTCCGGGGTTCAACGGAGGATATTCGGCGATACCCGGGCCACTTCTGCCGAGGCTATAGGCGGCTTGCCATTCCAGCGTGATCTGGTCGTGTGGTTGTACGGGGATCCAGCATTGCGGCTTGGTGTTCCAAAAGGCATAGCGCCGGGGATGCCCATCATTCATGATCAGAATCGGATGCGGGCGGGGCGTGGGCCGGATGTGCAATTGGGCCATGTCGGCCCCCGGTCCTTCACGCACCCAATTTGCGGGGCACCCCAAAGGTTGGTCCAAGTCCGTTCCGTTGGTCACGCTCAAGTCATATTCCGCGGTTTGTCGCCTTGCAGGATTTTCGATCCGCACGCGCAGATCGTCCACGGCCAGTAATCCAATGACGCTGGGGGATCCGCCGGAACGGATGGCAATACGGATCGAGACGGAACGTTCCGGCGCCGTGAATTGGGCTCGCTGCATCACGAAATCAGATTTTTCGATCGTACCGCGCCACCCCGGTGTCTCGCCGACCAAGCCGAATTCTTCCTCACCGACATTCTCTTTATGCTGATCTTTGAAAATTATAGCGATCTTCATATGGGGTGGATCGGCTGATAAATCACGCCACAGGTTGTCATAACCTTCCAGTTTATAGCGCAGCCGCGCGGTGGGCCGGCCATCCGGACCGTGCTCTGTAAAATAGAACTTCGTGGATTGTGCGGCGGAGGATAGGCGCAACGCGTGGTTGGTGGTCACCGGCATGGTCTGCGGTTGGCCATCCAGCTCAACGCGGGAGATCGTTACGCCAGCCCAGGCTGCCGGGCTTGCCAGGCCCCAACAGGCGGCCAGACTCAGCGGCACGGCTACGCTGAAAATTCCCTTGCGCATGGTGGGGGTTACTTTATGGAGTCAGGCCAATATATGCAATCACTTCAGCGTCGTAAATCCGGCGGCTGGGGACAGCCGCCCTCCAGAAATGGTGCGATGAATTTTGGAGGATCGCCGTCCCCGGCGACCGTGCATCCGGCGCGTTGGATTGATTTGGAGGGCGAGCGTACGCGCGAGCCGGTCTCCGCGGCGCGGGCGCCGCGTAACGCACGCGCGGGCGTGTGCGCTCCCCGCCCCGTGAAAATCCGCGTTCATCTGCGGTTAAAATTCTTTGGCGGCGCCCGTAACCGAGTCCCTCCGCCCCGCCGGGCGTCATGTCACAATTATTGTGACATGACGCCCGGCGGGGCTTGGCGTAGTTTTCCCGCGCGCGACGAAATGTGTGTGGCTTGGTGGGTGGGTTTGAACGTTGAGCAGGGTGAAAAGGAAAGGGTAAAATGAGTACAAAAAACCGCCGTGGTTTGTCCCCGAAAATTATCTCCATTTTATACTTGGCCATTATGGCCGTATGGCTGCTGCCGCTGGGCGCGGCGGCAACAACGGGGTCATGGACGGTGGACGCTGCGGGAGATTGGACCAACGGCGCGAACTGGGCGTCAGGCACGATTCCCCGATTGGCGGGTGATATTG
The DNA here is from genome assembly GCA_004321905.1 of Verrucomicrobiota bacterium. Lineage (GTDB taxonomy): Bacteria > Verrucomicrobiota > Kiritimatiellia > CAIQIC01 > CAIQIC01 > DP16D-bin41. The sequence goes on from SCQF01000037.1 coordinate 41,157, forward strand.
CGTGGTTCACCAACGATATTACCGCTCCCAGCACGGTGACTTTGTCAAGCGGTGTGACCAATGGCGCAATTTTCATCGGCGATGCCAATACAACGCATTCTTTTACCATCGGCGGCGCTGCGGGTGTGCTCACCTTCGATAGTGGTGGTGCCGCTGACGCCGCATTGACCCAAACAGCTACGAGCAAGGGTGACACGATCAGCGTGGGATCCCTCGTCCTCAACAGCAATCTGGCCGTCACCAATAGCGCTCCGGCTGGAACACTTAATACGCTAACCATTAGCTCTATTATTTCTGACGGTGCCAGCGGAAGCAAGGGCCTCTCCTACTTCTCCGTGAGTAATAATGCCGCGCTGGCCCTCTCCGGCGCGAACACCTACAGCGGTGGGACGGTGATCAATGGCGGTAAGATTGTGGTAAATTCAGCGGCTGCCTTGGGTACAGGTATAGTCACGATTAATGGTGGCGGTGGTGGCACCATAAGCGCCGTCGAAATAGGCGTGGACACAACCATTTACGGTTTGGTTTATAACACGGCCTCAAGCCAAAATTTGTATGGCAACACAGCCGCCTTGCGAATCCTCACGATCGGGGCAGGGGGTGTTGTCAATGCGTCGGGTGCGGGTCAGTTGAATATTGGTAACACAAGCAATAGGCCGCTTTCCATCAACTTGGGCGCTTCGCAAGCGTGGACGAATAATGCAAGCAGTCCTATCAGATTATCTGATAACGGCGGTACCAACAGCCTCAACTTGAATGCCAACACACTCACGCTGGCCGGCACGGGTGACCTGCAGTTATTCGCCCAAGTAATTGGTACGGGCGGTATCATTCAGGATGGCAGTGGCACGCTGACGCTCACCAACGCGAACAACACCTACAGCGGAAGCACCATCATCAAGAATGGTGTCTTGTCTGTTTCCGGAACCGGCTCGTTGCCGGGTTGGGACACGGCTGGGCGTTATGCTGTTTCTAATGGCGCCGCATTGGCGGTGGGCAATGCCGTGACCGATGCCAACATCACCACCATGGTGGGGACGGGAAATTTTGCCGCTGGTGCGAAGCTCGGTTTCGATACCACGGCTGGCAATCGCACCAATGGCAATGTCCTTGCCGACACGGTCAACGGGGCGTTGGGATTGGTTAAGATGGGTGCGAACACGTTGATGCTTACCAATGCGAATACGTATAGCGGGGGGACGCTTATTAATGCCGGTACGCTCTATGTAAATGGTGATGGAGCGTTGGGTGCGGCGGGTACGAGCCTCTTGATCAGTAATGGCGCGACGTATCAAGTGAGCGCGTCTTTCACCAACAGCAATCGGGCGATCACGTTGGGCGTGGGTGGCGGCAAGATTATGCTGAATTCTGGTGTCACCTTGGGTATCACCAATACGATTGTTGGCGTGGGTGGTTTGACACAAAGCGGGAGCGGCACCTTGAACCTCACGGCCAGCAATGCGTTTAGTGGTGGTTTCACGGTAAATAGTAGCTCGACGATAAAAGTTGGGAATAACAATGCCTTGGGCACCGGGACGTTTACGCTCAATGGTGGCACTTGGATTCCACTGGGTAACTACACCATCACGAATGCCGTTGTCATCAGCGCCAACTCGCTAGGTAATGCTAGTAGCTCAGCGGAGTTCACCGGTCCATTCAGTGGTACGGGTAATTGGGGGGTCAATGGATTTGCCAATTCAAAAATAAAATTATCCGGCGATAATTCGGGCTGGAGTGGTAGCTGGAAGTTCAATGGACCACCGGTGTTACAATTGAACAACATCCACGCGTTAGGCGCAGGAACCACCATCACTTTCAATACCCCGGCTTCCGCTGGGAATAACCGGGGTACGCTGGAGTCGTTGGTTGCCTTGACGGGAGCTAATGCCATCACGCAAAATGTCAACCTCGGTTCAGCCAGCGGGTTCCCTGGTGAGGCTTCCATCATCAAAACCACCGCGGATATGGATTTGGCCGGGGTTATCACGGGTGCCGCCGATGCCTTGTTTGTTAAAGATGGTCCAGGCCGCCTGACGCTCTCCAACACCAACACCTATAGCGGCGCCACGGCGGTCACGAATGGCACCTTGGCCCTGACGAGCAGCGGCATCATCAGCAATAGCTTGGTTACTGTGTACTCCGGGGCGGTGGTCAGCAATCTCGGGAAAATGTATGGTTTGGTTGTCAATAGCGGTGGCTTGGCGACCGGCGGCGGCCAATATGGCACGGTCACCAACATGAGCGGTGGCACGCTGACGCCAGGTTTTGGTGGCGATACCAACTATGTCGGCGACCTGACGCTGAGCGCCGGCTCGACCAACCTGTTCTACGTCAAGAGCTATGACACGCACGACATGAGCGTGGTGACCAACAGTCTGAGCTATGGCGGTAACAATCCGCTGCTCAAGCTGGACCTGACCGATTGGACGCCGCCGGTCAGCAGCGGCACGATCGTACTCTATGATAATATCTTTGCCGGGGCCAGCGGGTTCGATGGCACGAACAACGTCTTCCAGTTGAGCGACTGGGGCACGGGCGCCAACAGCGCGCAGCTCTTGACCAACGGCGCGAGCTTCTGGGCGGTTGGGGGTGGCACCAACGGGCCGATCACCTTCACCATGCACTATGATTTGAACAACGACGGCACGGTCAACGACATCGGCCTGACCTATACGGTGATCCCGGAACCGGGTGCGGCGTCGCTCTTGGGCCTGGTGGGCGTGGCGTTCTTTATGCGCCGCCGCATCCACCGCAAAAAAGCCGCTGGAATATCTGCTAACAGCTAAAAGATAGCGAATAGCGGATAAGACGGGGCGGGTTTTCCAAAGCTTGGAACATCCGCCTTGTTGTTTTTCCAGCCTTGGAAAAGAAAAAAGTAACCACAGTGGACGCCGAGGCTCACAGAGGAAAACAAAAAGAGTTCTCTTTGTAGGAACCAAATAATTTCGGCGCGTGAGGACGTGGCCCTCCAGTTTGCAGCGTAACCGAACGAGCGGCTTGCCCATTACATTGCCAGGAAAGTGGAAAGCAAGACGTGCCGCGGAGGAAACCGTCAGCGCCGTAGGCTGGTTGGTCGCGAGTTCCGATAATTGCCGGCGGCCTTTTACCGCAACCTTGTTAATCGTCAAATAGCTGGCACTGTTGCGGTCGGCGCGCGCGACCAGACTTGCCCCCGTACAAGCTGCCGACCAGAAAACACGATACCATCCCGTAGAAACGTTATTTTTGTGCATGTACAAAGTGAGTATTACTTGACAAAACATATATCAGGCACGTAAGCTTTACAGTAAGTGGGCATGGTCTGTTTATTGATGACAAGACAAGGTTGCTGTTTTGTGCGACTATGCCATGGCGCGTGGAAAGGATGCGTGGCGTGATTGGTGCGAAAATAGGGCTGGCTGGTGAACGCGGTTCCATCCGTGGGCGCATGTCTGCTGTCTGGCGAGCGGGAAATGAACGGATTTCTGCTCGTACAGGATTCACATTGGTCGAGTTGTTGGCGGTCATCGTCATCATGGCTTTGTTATTGACCGCGGTGGTGCCCAGCATCAGCGGTCTGGCACGCGGAGCCGCGTTGCGTGGCGCCACCTTGCAGGTACGGACGGCGTTGGCGCAATCGCGGCAAAGAGCCATTATGTTTCATGGCCAGGGTGGTGTGTTGTTTCCCACATATGACAACGATACCAACACAGGGTTCCGTGCCATTACGATTATTGCGCGGCAGAGATGTGGTCCCATTGACCCGTGGAGCAACGTGACGGATTGGGTGTTCTTGCCAGCGGGCGTGGTGTTCGATTCCCGGCTGGCGACTGTGGGCAATCAAATGGGCGCAATAACCAACGCGGATAATCCACGGTTGCACTTGCAGGGCGCTCGTACGCCCCTGTGCTGGTTCGATCACTGGGGCGGACGGGGATTGGGCGGCGCGGTTAATTTGATGGAGGGGTGGGTGGACAACGATGGAACACCGCAAGGGCGCCCCAACGGTGCGACAAATCGCATTGAAATTAGAGCTTTTATTGGGGGCACCATTACCTGCAAGAGGCTCTGATTAATGAAATATGATTATCTCCATCGGTGCCGGGGCTTCTCCATGGTCGAGGTGGTGTTGGCGGTGTTGATTTTAGGTGTGGGTGTGCTTTCCGTGCTGGGGCTGATGAGCGGCGGTTTGCAGATGAGCAAAGGCGGCTTGGACGAGACACAGGTCACAACATTGGCCAACGATGTCTTGGAGAGCTTGCAAGGTTCCGCCGCGGTGGCAACCAATCCGCCTCCACTACGCGATCAAATCCGGACACTGGCTTTCCCGCTGGCGCCTGCTGCCGCCGTGATGTGGGATCGTTCGGTACCAAAAATTCAAGAGTGCGCGGCACTGCCGCCGGCCTTCAAACTCGGTCAGCCTGGTTCTTTTTGTTATATCCCTCGGGGAACGAATACAATGGTTGATTTTGCCTGTCGATATCGCCTGCAGATCAACGCGGCACCATTGGCGGTTTCGGGATCTTCGGCGGTGCGGAGTCGGGTGGCGGCGATTCGGATGGATGTGCAACCCGGAGCGTTCGGGCAGACGGCAACCCAGTGCTTTTATCGGGAAATGTTCCAATTTGTCAAATAAGCGAAGCAGATGCCCTTCTTACCTACAACGAAAAACGGCGTAACGGGTGGGACGGGTGACCTGCCAAGGGGCTACGCGCCCGCACAGAAGGGTTGTTACGCCTTTACTTTGGTAGAATTATTGGCGGCGATGGCGGTCTTGGCGGTGTTGTTGCTGATCTGCAGTAATGTTTTTTCCGGTAGCATCCGGGCTTGGAATCTTGGCGCCACCTATGTGGAGCAAAACGTGGCCGTACGCACCGTCTTGCGTACCGTGGCAACGGACTTTTCGATGGCCACCGTGAGCACCTCCATGATGTTCCGTACCGAAAAAGGGACGATGAGCCTCTACGGTCGGCCCAACAGTGAAACCTATGATGTCCATTTTATTGCCATGGAAGGCGTTAAAATAAGGTTTCAGAGTCCCGACGAGGTAACGCCGGTGCATTATTTCGTCCGGTCCAATCCTGATGACCCAACGCGCTACCAATTATGCTATGCGGTGGCCGACTGGAGCGGGGACTATCTGCGGCGTGTTTATCAAAAGCCGGCGCAGGTGTCCCGGCGCTGGATCACCATGCTGGACAACTTTACGTGGATGGGGGCGCAATCATCGTCGAATTGCACCCTGCTAGACAATATTTCCGCTTTCAAGGTCCTGGTGAATGGTCAAGATGCAACTTGGTGGTCGGACTTGGACGCCATGCCACTGCATACCCTGCCGCTGTTTGTGGATATTTATCTTGGTCTGTTGAGCGACGAAAACGCGCGCAAGGCCGCCCTCCTCTCCGGATCCGCGCAGGCCGGCTTCGTCACGCAGAACGAAAAGCGTTTTGTCCAGCGCGTATACTTTATGAACCGGGACGCTATTGCTGCGCCCACAGTTCCCTGACCATCATATAGGTGCACATTGAACGCAAAGACCTTGACAGGATTGAACGGTTTGCAACCAGCAACCGTGGTCGCCAAGCGCGGTATCGCCTTGGTGGTGGTGTTGGGTCTGCTGGCCATGCTGATGCTTTTAGCGGTTTCGTTTGCCATTTCGATGCGCGTGGAGCGCGTAGCGGGTCACGGCGTGGTGGAGGTGGCCAAAGCCCGTAATCTGGCCCAAACCGCCTTGGTTCGCGCCATAGCCCAGATGGAAGGCGATATGCTGCCGGCCAGCGTGGGCGGCGGAGGCAGCAACACCTTCTATCACGGTGGGGTCATTCGTTCCAGCAGGGCCGGTGATCCGGCCTCCTTCTTGTCCGGTGTACTCTCTGGTTTTGTCCCTAGAAATATTAGCCTGCAGCCGGTTCCGAACTGGGTTGACGTGGTTGATGGCGGCCAATTAATGGGGCAATGTTCATTTATCGTGCAGGATTGCTCCGGCTATTTGGACGTCAATACGATTGGCCGGGTGGCCACGCGCGGCGCGGGAGTTGATCCGGGCGAAATATCCCTGCCAACCACCCTGCCGACTACACGCCCCGAGGTTGTGAATCCCGACGATTTTATCATCGAACGCGCTCGGCATCGGGTCGAAAACGGGCGTGAGATAGTTTGTCGTCTGGGTGAGTTTTGTGATTTGCGAAATAATTCAAATACACTAACGATGGTGTCCTTCTCCTATTTTCCCAATGATAAATACATTTATACCGATCCTAATGCCGGGAGTGGTTCCTACGCTGTTTCCAATCGTCTGGAAATTGGGTTTTCAGGCGTGACCACCCCCGGCGTACGCAACGACATGATCAATAAAATTCGCGCCGAAATTCCCGGTAATCAAGCTTTTGCGACCATTGAGGCGGCCTTGGTCACCAACCTCTGGGATTACGTCACGCCGGGATTCGTACCGGCCAATGTGCTGAGCTTTGGCACCAAGCCCGTGCCCATGATCAACGAGGTGGTGGTCACCAATGTTTATGAGTTGGGGCAACAAATCCTGCCCAACGGCGATATTGAGTATATGGCGACCAATCGTTACCGGGTGGGGGTGGAGGTTTGGTACCCTTTTTTCGACACAAACACGGAAAACTTCGCGGTGAGCCTGACGGCCAATTATGGTGGCGTTCCGGCGGCCTACCAACCACCGCCCCTCGCGGCGACGGCTCCCCCCCTCAACGGGCCGTGGCCGCGTGATGCGTATCGAACGGTTTGGTTCCCTGACTCCGGTTGGCAGATCAAGGCGTGGGCGCTGCCGTCACAACCGCCCGCCGCACCCACCCCGCCTTCTCTGGTGAACGCGTCCGTTGCCGTGGGCGTGACGGTGCAATGGAATGGCGCGGTCGTGGATTTGACCACCAATCTCACCATCGGGATCGGCGCGAGTTTGTCTGGCGCACCAACCATCAACGCGCCGCTTAATGCGTCTTCGGGTAAAGCGGCCAACGATCCGCGGATCAATTGGGATGGCACGTCCATGGCACAATGGGCCGTTGTGACGCCCGGCGGCCAAGGTGCCGCGGCCATGTCGTTCGGTGGTAGGAACCCGCGCGTCACGGCCGGGCAAGGTGACGCCGATCCTGATACGGGTATGTATTGCCGGCGCGGGCCGCTGGCCACGATTGGCGAACTCGGTTATCTCCTCTACAACAAGAATCGGCCATGGCATACCGTGCATCTCATGGATTCGGCCAGCGATCCTAATTATACCTATCGGCTGTTCGATCTTTTCACCACGTCCCCTACCAATCGAATCGTTCAAGGTTTCGTGAATCCCAATGCGCAAACGTTGGGGGGCTATAACAATTCCAACGCGATCGTGGGCTGTGTTTTCGTCGGTGCCTCGCTGGCGCGCTATCCGGGCGAACCCGACGCGGAGGTCGTAACTTCGGCGCAGGCCGCGCTTTTGGCCGACCGTGTGGCGGGTGTGGGTAGCGTCTATACCAACATTTCGGATATTTGCCGGCTGGCCGCCAACAATATAAATTTTGCCTTGCCGGACACTGATTATTGGCAGAAAAAAGCCCTCATGCGCAACAGCATCGGCTTGCTCAATCCCCGGCAGAATCTTTGGATCATCGCCGTTGCGGGGCGGGCGGTACGCGATGTGAACAACGATAATCAGTTTACGTCCGGATCAGGTGACTTTGAGACGGCCGTCGCCTATGCCGTCGCCACGGTTTGGCGCGATCCCTACGAGGACCCGGACGATACCGCCAATCCGGTGGGACAGCGCCGACACCGCAGCTTCATCCAATTCTTCCAGTGGCGGTAGGGTTTTCCAAGGGTTGGAAAGCGGCGCTATCCATTTTTCCAAGCCTTGGATATTTCCCGCAGCGGGACGCCACTAAATACCGCTGGGAATAAAAGTTGTTGCACCGCTCCGCGCGAGATATTCTTGTGGCCGCAGCCTTTTTCAGGAGCGCGCGGTGGCGGAAAGGCAAAAGGCGTAAACTATGAAGAGTGGAAAAATTGTGGGTGTGTTGCGTAGGGTGGGTTCGCTGGTGTTCACCACGTTGATCGCGGCGTGCCTGTGGCCGCAGGGGGCGGGTGCGGGCAATGTGACGTTGATGACCAATGTGGCCGATAACAGCCTGTGGAGCGGCGGGGCCAACTGGCAGGGCGGCGTGGCGCCAGTGGCCAATGATGCGCTTTTCTTCGCCACCAATATCAACGGCTTGGCACGCACCCTCACCAATGATCTTGCGACGGGCACCACGTTTAATGGCATCACCTTCAGTAACAATGCCATCGCCTATACCTTGGCGGGTAACAGTCTGGTGCTTGGGGGTAACATTCAGAATAATTCCGCCTATACCCAGACGATCAACTTGGCGGCATCCAGCACAGCGAGTCGTACTATGGATGGTGGTGTGATTCAATACAACGGCCCCATTACGATCACCAATTCATCGGCTGCCGCTCATCTGGATCACACCAGTGGCACGCTGATTATCGGCGGCAGTGTATTGTTGGGGGGGGAACACCGGTGCGGCGTTGTACTTGACCGGTGGCACCACGATATTGTCTTCGGGAAGCAGCTTTTCTGTACTTACTCCCGGCCAGAATAATATCGGCGTGAGTGGGACTGCGGGAACGACGCTGACGATCAAACCGAACGTGACCTTTAATCCATTCGTTGGTCTATATGCAGGCGCTAATGGTGCCATCGGTACGGTAAATGTTGATACGAACGCGGCGATTAGCTTTCCAGGGGCAGGCTTGAATATCGGTGGTAATCAAGCTACCTCCCTAGGTGGTTCAGGTACGCTCAATATCCGTTCGGGCGCTTCACTTTCTGTCGGAAATCCCAGCCTTGTGGGGAACAACACCAATGGGCTTGGAATAATAAATATGGAATCCGGTGCGGTATTCAACGCTTCCAATACGATCACGTTGGCGAGTTGGGGCCTTTCCAGCACGGGGGTGCTCAATATGGCTGGAGCCAAGCTAAACATACTACAAGCTACCGGCTTACAGGTCGGGGGAACCACCAGTCGGAGCAATTCGGTGGGAACATTGAACATGCTGGCCAATACCACGAACACGATGATGGGTGGCGGTTCGATTTTGTTGGGGAATGCGGCGAATGTCACCGGTGTGCTGAACTTGCAGTCTGGATCCGCGCTCAACGCCACCAATAGCGCGATCAACTTAGGCAGCACCAGTGGGGGCATCGGCTTCTTGAACATGACGAACGCCTCGCTCGTGATCACCGGTAACGTCAACATCGGCAGCGCAAGCGGGGGCACGGGCACGCTGATGATGACCAATTCCACCTTGACGGCCGGCGGCTGGACGATTGGCAATAGTGGCGGCACGGGCACCGTGTCCTTTGGCCAAGGCAGCGTGGTGACGTTGCCCGCGCTCTCGACGACAAGGACCGCTGGTTCCTATGCGACGCTGACCTTTGACGGCGGTACGTTGAGCAACCGCGCGGCTTCCACCAGCTATCTCCAGGGTTTGGATCACGCCTACCTGACGACCAACGGCGCGATCTTCAATGTGGGTGCGAATATCAC
>SCQF01000038.1 GCA_004321905.1 Verrucomicrobiota bacterium
GGCCGAATTACGCTGGGTTGAAGGGCAACTCAATGCGCGGCCTCGCAAACGCCACGGTTACCAAGCCCCCAGCGACCTGATGCCTCACCCACCTGTTGCACTTTAACCTTGAATTCCCAACCTCGGAAAAAAATCAAACGTTATACGGTAGGGCGGCACAGCCTATGCCGCCGTCTTGTTAACGGCAAATCGGACGGACAGGCTGTCCGTCCCTACCCTGCTGATTTTCCAGAGGTTGGAAAAATTTCCAAAGGATTTTCCAAGGCTTGGAAAAACGGTGAGGCGATTTTTAGAGGCAACTTGGGGAAAGCCGGCCCACTTGCGAATCACGGGCGAGCGTGTTGCTGCTTCCAGGCGCGGCGGGCATCAGCGTTGATCGTGTAATACTTGATCATGCCGTACGGGAAGTCGTGATACTTGTAGTTGCCCAGCCAACCGTGATGCATGAGGTGGTCAAGCGGGAGGGCGATCATCAGCCACGGACAATCTTCGATGATGATGGCGCTCATCTGCTGATAGAGCGCAGTGCGGGCCGGGCTGTCTTGCATCACACGTGCCTGCTCATAGAGATGATCGAAGATGGGGTTGACGTAGTTGCAATGATTCGGACTGGGCGAGCTATTCGGGCCGTAGAAAAGTTGGAGAAAGTTCTCGGCGTCGGGATAGTCAGCCATCCACGCGAGCGAATAAATCTGCACTTGGCGGCGCTCCAGCTTTTCCAGAAACGTCGGCCAGTTGTTGAAGTTGGGCTTCACGACGATGCCGATTTTGTCCATGAAGCTACAGAACAACTCCATCGCCTGCCGGGCTTCGGAACTATCGGCGGAACCGGCTTCGAGTTGCAGTTGGAGTCGGCGGCCAGTCTGCGGATCAATCCCCTCGGGATAGCCGGCCTCGGCGAGCAGCTTTTTCGCGCGGGCCAGATCAAACGGATAGGGCTGCGGCTGCTCGACGTAGCCGGCAACGCCCGGCGGCAGCGGGCCGGTGGGGCGCGTGATGCGGTTGTTGAAAAACTTGTTGTATTCGGCTTCGTTGAACGCGCAACTCATCGCCTGCCGCAACTTCTTGTTCTTGCCGACGACGGGGTCATCGAAGTTGAAGCCCACGTAATAGATTTGCATCGTCGGCGCGGCGGTCAGGCGGATGCCTTTGCGGACGAGGTCGGCGTTGAGTTCGCGCGATTGGTTGAAGACCGCGTCCCAGTTGTCGCGCGCGATCGGCGAATATTCGAGCTGGCCGGTCAGGAACATCAGCCACGCCGTGGTCGAATCGTCCACGACGTATTGCACGATGCGGTCAAGGAACGGCACGGGCTGCCCGGCGGCGGCGCGCAGCTCCGGCGGATCGCGGGGATCGGTGGAGGTTGGATAGCGATCCACGCGACCGGTCGCGCGCCATTTGGGATTACGCGCAAATTCATAGCGGTAGTTGGGCCGGTAGGATTTGAGGATGAACGGGCCGGTGCCGATGGGATGGTTGACGAATTCCTTGCCGTAGAAAGCCACCGCCTCGCGCGCCACCGGTGCGGCGTAGGCCATGGTGAGAATCCAGAGCAATTGCGGCTGCGGCTGCTTCAGGCGAATGCGGAGTGTGTAGCGGTCGGGTGCTTGCAGGCCGGCGATGGGCTGATCGTAGCGAGTGGGCTGCTCGCCGCCGGTCGTGGCGCGCCACTCCTCCATGCCGACGATCTGCGCAAACGCCCATGCGCCCGCCGACGCCACCTTGATATCCATGACGCGCAACAGGCCGTAGATGAAGTCGGTGGCGACCAACTCGCGGCCCTTGCCGCCGGTGGCGCGAAAGCAGGGATCATCCTGAAAATAAATTTCGTGGCGCAGCTTGAAGGTGTAGGTCAGGCCATCCGCCGAAACCTCCGGCATGGCCGCCGCGAGCAGCGGCTCCACATGGTAGGGCCGATCCAGATAGGCGTATTGCAGCAACGTCTCGTAAATTTTAGCCACCGCCAGCGCGGAGGAGACATCGGTGGTGAGCGCGGGATCCATGCTGCGGATGCGCGAGGTCTCGCTATACATCACCATCTCGCCGGGCTGCTCGCCGGCATCGAGCCGACCACGACCACAACCGGTCAAAAGCGAAAAAATTGAACCACAGAGGGCGCAGAGAGAAAAGATCAACCGCCAAGACACCAAGTTCGCCAAGGTTGGAGACCTCGCGTTGCGTTATTTCGCTGCGGGAGCCGGCACGACAGGCGCTACAGGCGCGGGCGCGCTGGCAGGAGCCGGTGCCACCGGGACCGCCGTCGGAATCACCGGCGCGCTGACGGGAGCGGCCACTGGACGCGCTGCTTGCGTCGCCATGGGGATCAGCCCTTGGCGTTCCATCACGCTCTTTGACTGTAACGCCGCCGTGCGCGCGTTGGCATAGGTCATTCCCAAGAACAGCGTATTGGCCAAGAAAATGGCGCCCAGGATGATGGTTGCCTTGGTCAGCACGTTACCGGCGCGCGAACCAAACATGGACTCGCCCATGCTCTGGCCAAACGCCAAACCGCCAAGGCCCTGACTTTTTGTCCGCTGGAGCAGGATCACGCCCACCAGCAGAAACGCACACACCATCTCCATGGTAATCATTACGAATTTGAAGAACGCCATAATCAACTCCCTTTTACTTTAATTACCGAACGGCCCCACGCACGATCGCGGCGAACGACCCAGCTTCGAGGCTCGCGCCGCCGATCAGCCCGCCATCAATATCCGGCTGGCTCATCAATTCCTTCGCGTTTTCCGGCTTCATGCTCCCGCCATATTGAATCCGAATCTTGGCGGCAGTCTCGGTGCCGGCGAGTTCGCCGAGCAACTTGCGGATGAATGCGTGCACTTCCTGCGCCTGCGCCGTCGTCGCGGTCTTGCCCGTGCCGATGGCCCACACCGGTTCATAGGCGATCACCAGCTTGTCCCAATCCGCGCCCTGCAAACCGGCCAAGCCGACGCGCGCTTGGCGCTCGACCACTTGGGTGGTCTGCCCCGCTTCGCGTTCCATCAGCGTTTCGCCGACGCAAACGATCGGTTTCAGCCCCGCCACGAGCGCCGCCTTGGCGCGCTGGTTGACCGTTGCATCGGTCTCGCCAAAATATTGCCGCCGCTCGCTATGACCGATGATGACATAGGTGACGCCGAGTTCCTTGAGCATCGCTGCAGAAATCTCGCCCGTAAACGCGCCCTTCTCGGCCCAGTGCACATTTTGCGCGCCCAAGCCAAGGATCGAACCTTTGACCGCCTGCGCCACGAGATCAAGATCAGTAAATGGCACGCAGACCACGGTTTCCACCGCGTTGATGCTCCCCACTTCAGCCTTGATACCCGCAACCAACGCAGCCGCTTCGGCCCGCGTTTTGTTCATTTTCCAGTTACCAGCCACAATCGGTTTACGCATCACGTTCTCCATTGAATGGTCAAAAAACGGGCGCGAACCTACCGATGCGCCCCGGCAAAAGCAAGAGCGGAGTTGGGCGCGTCAACCCGGACATCGCCACCGCAAAATTTTTCCAAGGCTTGGAAAAATGACAGCGAGGGCAGTCAGCGGTGCGTCTGCGCGTATTCGCGCAGAACATGAACATTTTGAAGGGGTGTATCGCGGGTCACTTCGCAACCGGCGCCGACGATATAGCGCGCACCCGCGGCGCGGTGACAGGCGGCGAGGGCGACGCGAATCCCGTCGGGCGTTCCATTGCGCAACACGCGTACGGGATCAAGATTACCCAGCAGCACCTGCTGCGGCCCCGTTTGTTGACGGGCGTGGTCCATGGCCACGAGAAAATCCACGTCCACGATGTGACAGCCCAAGCGGCCGATGTCCGCCATGATGGCTGTCGTGTTGCCGCAGATGTGCAAACGCGTATAGGCCGGCAGCGCGTGAATGCTGTCCACAAGTTGTTTCTCGAACGGCCAGACGAATTCGCGGTAGATGTTGGGGCCGACCAGCGAGGCGGCGGCATCGCCAATGCCGATCAATTCGACACCGGCCTTGATTTGTGCCTGGGCAAATTGCGCCGCCAAGGTGGTCACAAACGTAAACAGGCGGCGGACAAAATCCGGGTCGTCATAGAAATCCAGCATCAGGTTGTTGATGCCGCGCAGGTCGGCGGCCAGCGCGCACGGGCCTTCGACCCAGCCTTCGATTAACTTCTGACCACCGACGCGCTCCTTGAACAGCGCGGCCGCACGCACGCGGTCGGTCATGCGCCCACCGCCCAGCGGATCGGGCATCTGTAGCGTGTCGAGTCGGCTCTTATCCAGCAACAAGGCCTGCTCTTCGATCATCGCCGGCGGCTGGTCGGGGAAAAACTGAATGGCGGCGCCGCAGTCGGTGGTTTCGCGCGCGGGGTCGGAAATGCAGGAGACGAAATCGAAGTCGAATTCCTCGGCGGTTTTGAGCTGGCCTTCCACCAACACGTGATGGTCCGTGGCGTAGTCGTGATATTTGTGCCCAATCCGGTCAGCCGCAAACATCATGGTGATCGGCATCAGCGGCAGCCGATCCGGTTTCCGCCCTTCGAGCAGGGCCAAAACGCGTTCACGTGAATTCATGTGCCCAAGTTCCATCCTTGCCGATATTCTTTTTTCACGTGTTGATTCGCTTCCGGCAAATTCGTCACCTTCATATTGGTCGCGTCCCACTCGATGCGAGCATCCATGCGCTTGGCGATGTTGCCCAGCAAGCAGATCTCCGTTAGCGGCGCGGAGTATTCAAACGGCGCGCTGGCCGGCCCACCAGCCTTGCACGCCTGCACCCAATTCTGAATGTGATTCTTGATCCGCGGCAAAGTCTTGGGCGGACGTTTGTAGTTCTGCATTGCCGTTTCGGGGATCAATCGTGGGCTACCACCGTAGATGCCGCACATCAGTGTGCCTTTGCTACCTCTGATGATCGCGCCCCCCTCCTCCTCGCCCATCATGCGCCCATCTTCCAACTCCGGCGGCCGTGGCGCGCGCGTGCCTTCATACCACGTCACCTTGACCGGAGGCAGATTTTCACGCGCCGGGAACTGGAACGTGACCACCGACGAAAGCGGATGGACGTCCGGACTCATGCCGCACGAGGTCGCCTCGATACTGGTCGGCAGGCCCAGCTTCAAGGCCCAGACCACCGGGTCCAGCGTATGCGCACCGCGGTCGCCCATCATGCCGTTACCGAACGCCCACCACGCGCGCCAAGACTTGGGATGATAGACCGGATGATAAGCGCGCTCCGCAGCAGGCCCCAGCCACAGATCCCAATTCAAGGTGGCAGGCGCCGGGGGCGTTTCTGTTGGGCGCATCGCCTGCTTGGGACTCCACCACACGTGCCCCCACGGATAGTAGGACAAGCTACACCACGCATCCACCTCGCACACCTCGCCAATCGCGCCAGCGGCAATCCACTCGTAAATCAAGCGCGCACCCTCGCCGGAGTGGCCTTGAATGCCCATCTGCGTGACAACTTTCGTCTCGCGCGCCGCTTTTTGCAGCGCCCGTGCCTCAAAAATATCGTGGCACAGCGGCTTTTGACAAAACACGTGCTTGCCGGCTTGCATCGCCGCCATCGCGATCACCGCGTGCGTGTGATCCGGCGTCGCGATCATCACCGCATCAAGGTCCTTCTGCTTTTCCAACATCTCGCGGTAATCCGCATAAACCCTGGCTCCGGGATAACGCTTGATGGTCAAGGCCGCATAGTCTGTATCCACATCACAGAGCGCCACGATGTTCTCCGTGCTCGCATCGCGCAAATTGCTGGCGCCCTGTCCGCCGATGCCGATCCCGGCAATATTCAGCTTCGCACTGGGTGCCACCTGCCCGGCCCCGCCAAGCACATGCCGCGGCACCACCGCGAATGCCGCCACTGCCGCCGTCGTACCAAGAAAATTACGCCGTGAGATACTTTTCATGCGCAAGCCTTTCTGTTCACACAATAACGGTAACCATAATTGTTTATTGCCGACTCCGGCAACATTTTTCCAAAGCTTGGCAAATGCCGACTCCGGCTTATACTCCGCTCGGAGCAAACACATGATCGGCATTGTAGATTATGGCATGGGTAACCTCGGCAGCGTGATCAACGCCTGCCGTTTTCTCGATATGGATGCGCGGATCGTAACGCGCCCGGTGGAACTCGACGCGTGTCGTGCGATGATCCTGCCCGGCGTCGGTGCGTTCGGCGATTGCATGGAGCACCTCGCGAGTCACGGCTTCGTCGAAGCGTCGCGCGCGTGGATCGCAGCCGACAAACCGTTCCTCGGCATCTGCGTGGGACTGCAAGCGTTATTCGAAGGCAGCGATGAGTCGCCGGACGTCGCGGGGTTGGGCGTGCTGCGGGGCCGCGTCCGCAAGTTCGTGCCGACGCCGGACTATAAAGTACCGCAGATCGGTTGGAACCGCGTGCGCTATCAGCCGTCGGCGTGTCCGTTGTTTCAGGGCATACCGGATCAGACTTTCTTCTATTACGTCCACTCGTTCTATGCCGAGGCCGACGAGGCTGGCGTGATCGCGGGTGCGAGCGACTATGCGGGCGTGACCTACACCGCCGCCGTCTGGCGCAACAACCTGATGGCCGTGCAATTTCACCCGGAAAAAAGCCAGCGCTGGGGATTGCAGATGTTGAAGAATTTTGGCGCGCTGGCGACGAAAGGCAACTGACATGGGCAAGTTCACCATTTTTCCGGCGATTGACCTCAAAGGCGGGCGCTGCGTCCGGCTGCGGCAGGGCCGGGCCGACGACGCGACGGTTTATTCCGACGATCCCGCCAGCACGGCGTTGCACTGGAAAAAACTCGGCGCCGAGTGGCTGCACGTCGTGGACCTCGACGGTGCCTTCCAAGGTCAGAGCGCGCACCGCGCGATCATTCAGCAAATCGCTGCTGTCGGTGTCCCCATTGAAGTGGGCGGCGGGCTGCGGAACAAAGAGGATATCGAGGCCACGCTGGCTTGCGGCGCGCGCCGCACGATCATCGGCACCCTGGCGTGGCAGGATCCGCATAGGCTGGAATATCTCATTGAGATTTTTGCCGGCCGGTTGGTGCTGGGCATTGATGCCCGCGATGGGCGCGTACAGATCAAAGGCTGGACGGAAACTACTGAGGTGCAAGCCGTGGACCTCGCGCGGCGCGCCGATGCTTTCAACATACGCACGATCATTTATACTGACACCGCCACCGACGGCATGTTGCAAGGCCCCAACCTGACGGCGATCAAAAAACTATGCCGCGCGGTCGCCTGCGATGTGATCGCCTCCGGCGGCGTCAGCTCCGTAGAGGACATCCGTAACTTGCGCGCGCTGGAGTGCCCGAACCTCGTGGGCGCGATTGTGGGCAAAGCGATTTATGAAAACCGGGTGACGCTACCCGCGCTGCTGGAGGCGGCGCGATGAAGCTCGAGCTGCGCGCCACGCGCCTCGCCAACGGCCTGCGCGTGGCCACGGCAACGATGCCCACATTGGAAAGCGTCGCGCTCGGTATCTGGGTCGGCGCGGGCGGACGCCACGAGCGCGCGGAGCAAGCGGGCATCAGCCACTTCATCGAACACCTGCTCTTCAAAGGCACCACCACGCGTTCGGCGCGGGCAATCTCGCAGGCCATCGAAGGCCGCGGTGGCTACCTCAACGCCTACACGCAGGAAGAATCCACCTGCTACTACGCGCACATCGCCGCCGAACACACCGCCGAAGCGCTCGACTTGCTGACCGACATGTTTCTCCAGCCGCGCTTCGCCGCCGGCGACATCAAAAAAGAACGCGGCGTCATCATCGAAGAAATCGAAATGTACCGCGACCAGCCGCAGCAGCACGTGCAGGAAATGCTCAACGGCATTCTCTGGCCCAATCATCCGCTGGGTCGCTCGCTGACGGGCACGCCGGAAACCGTCAGCACGCTCAAACGCGACGATTTCTTCAGTTACAAAGCGACGCGCTATGCGCCCGCCGTCACGCTGGTCGCCTTTGCGGGGCAGGTCGAACATGAGTCCACAGTGGCACAGGTCGGGAAAATACTTGGTAGCTGGAACGCACGCCGCCCGAGCACGCCGCGCCCTGTCACCGTCCGTTCGCCGCAGCACGCGGTGACGGTGCTCGGCAAGGACATCGAGCAGGCGCAGCTTGCGCTGGGTCTGCGCCTGTTTGGACGCCACGACCCACGCAAATACGCACTCAAGCTCCTTTCCACCGTGCTCGGCGAGAATATGAGTTCGCGGCTCTTCCAAGTCGTCCGCGAGCGCCACGGCCTCGCCTACTCCATCCACACGTCCGTCGAATTGTTTCACGACACCGGCATGTTGGAGATTTCCGCGGGTGTGGATGCCGAGAAGTTGCCGCGCGCCGTGCAACTCATCATCGGCGAATTGAAACGACTCTGCGCGCAGCCCATTGGCGCCGCCGAACTGCGCCGGGCCAAAGATTATGTGATCGGCCAGCTGCGCATCGGCCTCGAAGGAGCGACGCACCAGATGACGTGGGCCGCCGACAATCTGCTGAACTTTGACTGCTTTATCCAACCCGACGAAATCATCACCGCGATACATCGTATTTCCGCCGCGGATATTCGCCAACTCGCGCGCGCCGTGCTGCGCGCCGAGCGCTTGAGCCTCGCGCTGATTGCGCCCGCCGCCGGTACCGCCGAAGAAAAGCTCCTGCGCGCTGCGCGTTGCCGTCTTGCCTGAACCGATTTTCCAAGGTTTGGAAAAACCAACGTTTCATTTTTCCAAGCCTTGGAAAACTTGACATCGCCGCCGCGTGCCGGTATCTGACGCGCATGAAAGACCTTCAACTGCTCCGGCACCCGCTTGCGCAGCACCATCTGGCCGCGCTACGCGATGTGGCCACGCCGCCGGAAGAGTTCCGCCGGCTCGTCCGCCGGTTGACACTACTGCTCGCCGCCAAAGCGACGCGCGACCTCGCGACAAAACCGATTCGCGTCACGACGCCCCTGATGACCGCGTCGGGCGCGCAGTTGCGCGAGCGCATCGGGCTGGTGCCTATTTTACGCGCCGGACTGGGTATGGTGGATGCGCTGCTCGAATTACTACCGCAAGCCGCCGTCTGGCATCTCGGCGTCTATCGCGATGAGCGGACGTTGCAGCCGGTGGAATATTACGCGAAGTTCAAAAAAGCGCGCCCGGTGGACGTGGCGCTCGTGCTCGACCCGATGCTCGCCACCGGCGGCTCGGCGTTGACCGCTTTAGAGGCGCTTTCGAACTGGGGCGTAAAACGCATCAAGCTCCTTGCGCTGATCGCCGCACCGGAAGGCGTGAAGAAAATACAGCGGGCTTTTCCGCGCGTACAGATTCACCTCGTCGCGCTTGATCGCCGCCTGAACGAACACGGCTATATTCTGCCCGGCCTTGGCGACGCCGGCGACCGCACCTTCAACGCCCGCGCCGGTTAATTTTTCAAAAAGGGAGCCAACCCATGTCGCTCATCACCTGTCCCGATTGTGGCAAACCGGTTTCCAGTCATGCGGCCGCTTGCCCAGCGTGCGGTCAGCCCCTTGCGCCAAAGTCACACGTAGGTTTGTGGGTTGGGCTCGGCTGTCTTGCAACCGCGATGATCACGTTCTGCCTGGCGATCATCATTGGGCTGCTGGTTTGGATTGGCATCACCCTGCAACCATCGGCAGAGGACGGCATGGAGACTGATGAACTTGCGCCACAAGAAGCGACTACTTGTCATTGCGATCCCGCACACACGTCAGATGACAGCCCGCCGATGGAAGAAAATTCTCAGCCTAACTGATTTTCGCTGAGTTCACGCGTCCATCGTCACGCGTGTCACGCTGCACGGTGGCCAACTTGATGAAAAACCGGCGCAAATCACGCAGGCCACCGATGGTGAACCAGATCGTCGTGAAAATCCCGATCAGCAGCGGCGCAAAAACACCGACCACCCGCCAATAGCCCGCCCACCAAGCGAGCGGCCACGGCTGCATAAAATTCCAGGCAAGGCCCACAAAAAAAACACCCAGCCAGAATAGGGTCCACGCAAACAAGCCGCCGGCAATCCATTTATCGCCATGCGTGAACTCGGCGTCGAAGCCAGCCAAGCGGCCCCATGTGATTTTCTTCTGCTCCGGGGCGGCGGTGCTGGTGTTGGCTTCCACGGCATAGGCACCGCGATGCAACAAGAGATCGAGATCGTAATCCCGGCGGCAGGTCAGCAGCGAAATCACGATATACGTGGCGATCGCGCAGAGTTGCGCCATGAACTGCATCCACACGCCGTTGATCGGAAAGTCGGGATGGAGTTGCCGGATAACCAAGCCGGTCACCGCCAACGTCGAGCCGGTGATCATGCTGACCCACGCCGCAGGCGTCGTGCCTTTGCGCCAGTAGAGGCCGCCAACGATCACCGCGCCCGCACCGGAATAAATCGCACCGGTGATGGCGAAAAACATCAGGATGTAGTCGGTCTGCTTGAAGAACAGACTGAAGAAGAACGCGAACAACGCGACGCCGGCAATCGCCCAGCGCAACAGTCGCAGATGCGCCGCCGGTTCCAGCGCCTTTTTACGCAGCGGAAGGATGACGTCCTGCACGAAGATACTGCCCCACGAATGCATATAGGAACCATCGCACGCGAGCATGGCAAAAAGCAGGATGGCCGCAAGGATGCCGCGCACGCCGACCGGCAACAGGTGTGCGAGCGCCACCGGCACGGTCATTTGTTTTTGGATTGCCGGATTGGCGATGCCGTGCAACTGCACGCCGACCACCTGCGCGCCGGCGGCAAAATCGGCGTGGTGCATAAACGTGTAGGCGCACACCGCGAGCAACGTGAACATCAAACTCCGCGCGTAGGTGCGCCAGTTGCCGAGAATGTTGGCCATCTTCGCCTCGTGCGGGCTGGCCGCCGAGGACTTGAAGGCGTGCCCGCCCTGCCAACTGCCATAGGCATAGAGACTGGTGAAAATACCCAGCAACACATACCAGATGTTGAAGTCGCGCAGTTGCAGCGCATCAAACGGATTGAGCAGCGACCGGCCCGGGGGCTGGTTCGCCAACGCGCCGATGATTTGGTCCCAGCGGAAAACCATCAGCAACGCCACGGACACCACGAGATAGAACACGCCGGAGACCAGTCCCTCCAGAAATGTGGCGATCAGAATGGTGATCTGTCCGCCGGCAATCGTCAGCGCCAGGGCGATGCCGACGAACAACAGCATCAGCAGCGCAAAGGTCGGCACAGCCCAATCAGCGAGCGTAACCGTCTCCGGCAGTCCGCAAAAATAGACGAAAAACCGCGCGCCGACCGCCGGAAAAATACCGAAGTTGACCACGCCGGAGGTGAAGGCGACCAATCCAGCAAACACGCGGAAATTACGGCTATAGCGCTGCTCCAAAAATTGCGCCATGGTCATCGCGCGCGTCTGCCGGTAGCGATAAATCACGTAACCCGACAGCGCCAAGAGCAACGACGACGCCACCGTGAGCTTCTGCCACCAGAGGATGGTGAAGCCCGCGACATAGATCATCTCGAAACCTGCCACCGCGCTGATCAACCCATACGACGACTCGCCCTGCGCCGTGCAAAGCAGATACCGGTTGGCGCAGCGGTTCGCTGCCATGAAATCGGCGACGCTCCGCGTGTACCGTCGCGTCCGCAGCGTGAGCCACACCACCAGCACCAGTGGCAGCAGCACCATCAACCAGTCTATGCCCTGCATCTGCATCAGCGCAGGTTACAGGTTGTCGGTGATGGGTTGCAAGTTTTCCAAGGTTTGGAAACGTAATGATTATTTTGCAGCCGGGGTCGGTGACCCCGGCGCCGGCCTCACCGCTGCCGGCTACAGCCGCGCAACACCGCGCCAAACGGTGGCCGCAGAATGCCGCGCTCGCAAACGATGGCGGTGATGAGCCGCGCCGGAGTAACGTCAAAGGCGGGCGAATAGACCTTCACGCCGTGCGGTGCGGTGCGACGACCAAAACCGTGCGTCACTTCCTCGGCAGCGCGCTCCTCAATCGGAATTTTTTCACCGGAGACCAGCGTCAGATCGAACGTGCTCGTCGGCGCAAGCACATAGAACGGGATCCCGTGCGCTTTGGCGGCGAGCGCGACAGAATAGGTGCCGATTTTGTTCGCGCTATCGCCATTGGCGGCGATCCGATCGGCGCCGACCATCACGCAGTCAATCCGGCCTTCCTTCATTACCTGCGCGGCGGTGTTGTCGCAAATCAGCGTCACCTCCACACCGGCTTGACTCAACTCCCATGCGGTCAGGCGCGCACCTTGGAGTAGCGGCCGGGTTTCATCGGCGAAGACGCTGATATCCTTGCCCTGATTACGCGCGGTATAAATCGGCGCGAGCGCCGTGCCAAACTCCGCCGTCGCCAGCCCGCCGGCATTACAATGCGTCAGCACTGTGAATCCATTCTTGAGCAGCTTTGCGCCATGCCGACCAATCGCACGGCACATCGCAGCATCTTCGTCGCGGATTTTCATCGCCTCACGGACGAGCCGCTGCTTGATGGCGTCCGGCGCTTGCCGATGGTTGACGCGCGCAAGGCGACGCATCCGGTCGAGCGCCCAAAATAAATTGACTGCCGTCGGGCGCGACGTGGCAAGGTGATCTGCCGCACGTTCGACCTCTGCCACCAATTCCGCACCAGTACGCGCCTTGGATTTCTGTACGGCGGCCACGACGCCCATCGCGGCGGCAATACCAATCGCGGGCGCACCGCGTACTTGCAGGGTTTTGATCGCTGTCCAGATTTTCTGGAGGTTATCGGTTTCGAGATAGACGAGTTTTTCCGGCAGCCGCGTCTGGTCAATCATCCGCACACGGCCCGGCAACCGCGCGCCGGGTTTGACGCCGACCCACTCGATGGTGCGCAGAGGTTCTTGCATGGCCGGAGTGAACCACAACTCCGCGGCGGTGTTCAAGGACGACATCCGAAGAAAAATCGGATATGTTTTGACCAGTGTGGTTCACGGCGTACGATTCGACGGCTGGCTCTGCGGCTCTGTGGATATCTTCGGCGGGGATAAGTCCATATCCCACTTCAGTCGCACCCACGGACTAGCTGGATCTGTCAGCAATTTCGTGTAGCATTGCCGTGTCAACTTGCCGCGCACTTGGGTTTGCTGCCAAGACCAGAACTCACGGCCCACCACATGGTTCTTGCCGAGGTCTTCCCAGGAGCAGAACGTCTGCTGGAGCAACCGGGCGGCGGGCATGATGTGCTGCCAAGCTTCCTCTTCGGAAAGGTAGCCGGCGAGGTAGCCCCAGCCGCACAGGGCAACGTAGCGGTCAAAGTCCCAAGCGGTCAGGCTCTTGTTCGCGTATTCGCCCATATACTTCAGGACAATCGCGACCTTGTTGCTTTTTTCGTTGTCATCGGCGACCCGTGCGAGGCGGGTGTTCTTTTGATCGGGCGTCAAGGCCGAGAAAGCGTGAGCCATCTGGTCGAAGCCTTTCCGGTGGCCACCCTCTTCAATCCACGTGAGTGATTTCAGCAGATCGGCCCGATCCGAGACACCCCACCACTCACCCAGTGTAGTCTCTCGACACATTTTGATTTCGTTGGGCGTGCGTTCGCATCCACCGAGGAGGTCGAGCCGCCCGCGGTTGCTCGCCGTCAGGATGGCGCACGTCGCGAGCGCCCAGAGCTTCTGGTCGGGTGTCGGCGTTGCATACGACGCTTCTGTTGGGAGCAGCGGGAGATAACGGTGCTCGGTCTCGACGCACGACGCGCTGATGATAGCGAGCATTACACACGCGTTAGTTCGCAAGTGGCGCATCAGTCTCATGTTGTCCCCACCATAGAAAAGTGTTTTGGAGCAAAGTCAACGCTGACCCTAGACAGAGCCAATTCCCGCCGTCTGTCCCGATTTATGGGCATACAGGATAGAGCGGAGGCGTTGATTGGCAAGTTGTTTTTCTATACAGGATTGAAGACCAACAGGACGACGGACAACCGCACCGAAGTATCGAACCGTCTTTGTTCCGCATTTCCCCGGGGAGCACCTGCGCCTCGCATGTGACTGCCGGCGCCCTCGCCGGCGCTTGTCACGCACTATCATTCTTCACAGCGAGGCGAGGCTCCTCGCTGCGCACGCGGGGGCGCGTGCGCTCCCCAACCAACTTCGGAATCAGGGCGGAGAGAGCCGGATCAGCGCAGCGCGGTCAGCACCGCGAGATTGAAGGCGTTGAAGAGGCCGTGCATGACCACCGAGACCAGCAGGTTGCCGGAATAGAGGTAGGCCAGCGAGAACGCCACCGCCACCACAAACAGCGGCAGGAACGAGGGCACGTGCAGGTGCACCAGCGCGAAGACTACGGAGACCAGCATGATCGCCCACCCCACCCCGATACGTTTGGCCACCACCGGCAGCAGCATACCGCGAAATAGAAGTTCCTCGAAAAACGGCGCGACGACCACTGCCACGCCGATCAGATAGAGTCGCGTGCCGAGCGGCTGATCGTTGGTGATGGCCACGGCCACTTCTTGCAGCGTCGGATCCACGCCAAACCATTTGAGGCCGAGTTCGTAGAGCGTGGCATAGAACCAAAAAAACGGCATTACCGCGAGGAAGAAAACCGCGCCGAGCAGGAGGGCGCGTCCGCCGCGACGCCACGTCAGGCCAAACGCATCATGCCACGAGAAATGGCGACGCACCACGAGCAGTGCGACCACCGCGATACCCAGCCAATCCAGCGTCAGCGTCTGCACGATGAACGGCATGGTCTCCCACGCCGCGGTATCCGTCAGCCGCGCCACGCCCTGCAGCACGAGCGCGGTAAAGACCTGCAACACGATCAGCGCGGCGAACAACCCGACGGCGTCCAAGTCCAGCCACGGTCGCGCCAATAGCTGTTGTTTGCGCTGATCCCAATCCACGCGCTGATCGCGGAAATAAAAAGTCAACCCGACAGCGGTCAGCAGACCGAACGCGAGCAGTATGACATAGATGGCAACGACCGGTCCGGCGTTGGCGGCCTCTTCGATGGGCGTGCCATCCGGCAGGCAGAGCGCGGCTGGGGCGAGCGCGATCACGAGCGCACCTCACGCGGATTTTCCAAGGGTTGGAAAAGCGAATCGGCAGTTTTTCCAAGGCTTGGAAACGGCGCCAAATTGGACACAGCGCAGAGCATCAGACGGGCGAGGCAAACGTTTCGCGGATGACGTAAATCGGTTTCTGCTGTGATTCGTGATAGGTGCGGACTTGGACTTCCGCCAACAAGCCCATGCTGATGAATTGCAGCGCGAAGCCGATGAACATCAGCGGCGTGATGATCCAGAACGGGCGCTTGATCAGGTAGCTGCCGACCTCGGCGTGCAGAATAAACAGGCGATCCACGCTGACCCAACCCAGCATCAGCAGCGCGGCAGCGAAAAAAAACAAACCGATGCGTCCGAAAATCTGGATCGGGCGCGTGCTGTATTGCAGCAGAAACTTGACCGTGAACAAATCGAGCAAGACACGGAAGGTGCGGCCGATGCCGTACTTCGAGGTGCCGAACTGCCGCGCATGATGGCGGACGACCACCTCCTCGATGCGTCCGCCGACCCAACTCGCGAGCGCCGGAATGAAGCGGTGCATCTCACCGTAGAGCCGGACGCCCTGCATCACTTCGCGGCGGTAGGCTTTGAGCGTGCAGCCGTAGTCGTGCAAATGCACACCGGTAATTTTGCTGATCAGGCCGTTGGCGATGATCGAAGGCAAGCGGCGATTGATGAAGGTGTCTTTGCGGTCTTTGCGCCAGCCGCTGACCACGTCGCAGCCGGCATCCATCCGCTCCAAGAGCAGCGGAATATCGGCGGGATCGTTCTGCAAATCGGCGTCGAGTGTGACGATGACCTCGCCGCGCGCGGCATCGAAGCCCGCGCTCATCGCGGCGGTCTGGCCGAAGTTGCGACGAAAACGGATCAGGCGCAGATGCGGAATTTTCCTGGCCAACTCGCACAGCCGCTCCCACGTGCGGTCTTTGGAGCCATCGTCCACGAGAATGATCTCGTAGGTTCGACCCAACGTGGAAAGCGAATCGTGCAGGCGCTGGCCGAGCGTGACCACGCTTTCCTCCTCGTTGAAGACCGGCACAACGACCGACACCGCGATTTTTTCGGGATTATTCATGAATTTGGTGGGCAAATAATGCCGTCCAGCGCAGCGGATTGCAATCCCGCAGTCGGACGTTTTCTGAACGTTGCGAAACAGGCGGAGTTTTGCGATAGTCCGCGCGGCACGATGAATGTTTTTTTCAAGAGTTGGTTGCTCATGCTGCTCTTGGGCGTGGGCACGGTGGAGGCGATGGTGGCCGACCGCTATGCGGCACAGGTCAACAGCCGCGTTATCACCGTGAGCGATATCATCGGGGCGATGGGCCCGCTGCGACAGCGCTTGATGGATAGCTATAGCGGCGCGGAGCTGGAAACCAAAATCGAGGAAGCCTACACCAACACCCTCAACCTCCTCATCGAACGCGCGTTGATGCTGGAAGATTTTGCGCGGCTGGATCAGAAGCTCCCGGAACAGGTGGTGGATGGGCGCATCAACGAGATTATTCACGACCGTTTCAATAATAGTCGTTCCGCGTTTTTCGAGGCGCTGACCGAAGAGCATTTGACAATTGAGGACTGGCGCAAAGAAGCCAAAGATCACATTTCCGTTTCCATTCAACGCCGCCGCGAAGTGGGCGATAAAGTGGTCATCGCACCCGGCGACGTGCGTACGCATTACGAGAAACGTCTGTCGAAATTCCAAAGCCCTGAACAAGTCCATCTGTTTGCCATCGTTTTGCATCAAAGCGCCACCAACGCCGAGCAAACAATCCATGAGGTGCAAAAGCGGTTGGCCAGCGGCGAAAAATTCGAAGCCGTGGCCCGCCAGTATTCGCAGGGCGCAGGCGCGAAGGCCGGCGGCGATTGGGGCTGGTTACAACCCGGCGACGTACGCAAAGAACTCCAAGCGGCCGTAAGCAGCCTGCCCCTTGGCCAAATCAGCCCCGCCATTCCGGTGGATGGCGAACTGTATTTACTCAAAATCACCGACCGCAAAGCCGCCAGCGTCAAACCGCTGGTGGCGGTCTATAACGAGTTGGAAGATGAGTTGCGCCAAGCCGAGGCCGAGCGGATTCATAAAGATTGGATCAAGCGGCTTAAGCAGAAGTATTTCGTCAAAGTCTTCCCTGCGTCCTGACCTTATGAAACGGCCCTTGCGCATCGGCATCACGCTGGGCGACCTCAACGGCATCGGCCCAGAAGTCGCACTGCGAGCGTTACGCCGTCTCGGCGCGCAACCGGACATCCGGTTCGTGCTCATCGGATCGCCCAACGCCATCGCGCCGCATCTCCGCCCAGCGAACCATTTATTGCTTTGGGATCCGACACCGCACCTCACACCACGCTATCAACCCGGTCGCGTCACCGCCGAGGCTGCGCGCGCCGCCGCCGCATGGATTTATTTTGCCGTGCGCGCCTGCCGCACTGGTTTGTTGGACGCCCTCGTCACCGCGCCGATCAGCAAGGAAGGTTTTGCCGGCGCCGGCATCCAGTTCCCCGGCCACACAGAAATGCTGGCCGCGCTCACCGGCACGAAACAGTTTGCCATGCTGCTGTTCGGCGGACCGCTCCGCGTCACACTCGTCACGCGCCATGTGCCGCTGGCGAAAGTACCCGCCGCATTGACGAAAGAAAAAATCGCGGAGGCGATTCGCCTCACCGATGCCGGCCTACGCTGGATGGGTTTACGCCGACGCCGCATCGCCGTCTGCGGGCTCAATCCGCACGCCGGTGATGGTGGCCTGCTGGGGCGCGAGGAAATCGAACTCATCGCACCGGCGATCGGCGCCGCGCGACGTCCCGGCCTGACGCTTGCCGGTCCCGTGCCAGCCGACACCGTTTTCCATCAGGCTATCCACAACAAATTCGATGCTGTGATTGCGATGTATCACGACCAAGGCCTTGGCCCGCTTAAAATGCTCGCCTTTGATTCGGGTGTGAATCTGACGCTTGGCTTGCCAATCGTCCGTACCTCGCCCGACCACGGTACCGCCTATGACATCGCTGGTCAAAACCGCGCGAACCCCGCGAGCATGATCGCAGCCATCCGCTGGGCGATCCGCCTTGCCCGCCGTCCCAATCCTTGGAAGAAATGAGAAAGCAAACAGCCACAGATGAACACAGATTTTACGGATAAAGACCATAACAGATTATCCGTATTTCATCCGTGTCCATCTGCGGCTAATTCACCGTTTTTCCGTCATGTGTTCCGTGGTTTCTAATCCATGAAACTGACCCGGCCATCCGATGTGCGCGCCTTACTAGCGACGATGGACTTCCATCCGAGCCGCGTGCTCGGCCAGAATTTCCTGATTGATGCCAACATTCTGAACATCCTGCTCGACGCCGCAGAATTGACTCATAAAGACACCGTGCTAGAGGTCGGCCCCGGCTTAGGCGTGCTGACTGAAGGGTTGCTCAACCGCGCGGGTCGTGTAGTCTCCGTGGAGAAAGATGGACGACTTTTCCAATGGTTAGAAAATAAATTCGTCGCTTTTCCAAACCTTGGAATAATCCATTCCGACGTTCTCGATGTGGACCTGCCGGCGCTGCTGGCGCAAGGTGTGAACAAGTGCGTCGCCAACCTGCCCTACTCCATCGCCAGCCGATTTCTCGTGGATTTGATCGGCGCGGCGCGCGCGCCAGCGCGAATCGTTGTCACCGTGCAGTTGGAAGTCGCCGAACGTTTCGCCGCGAAACCGGGGACGCATGACTACGGCCTGATCAGCGTGTTGGCGCAGTTGGAGTACGAAATCGCGCTCCACAAAAAAATCAGCCCGACCTGTTTCTGGCCACCGCCGGAAGTGACCTCGGCGATTTTGCTGATGACGCGCCGTGCCGCACCACTCGTGCCGGTGCCTGATCGCGCCGCCCTGCTCGCGCTGCTCAAGCTCTGTTTTTCCAAACGTCGGAAACAACTCGGTTCCATCTTACGCGCGGAAACGGCGGACGCCGAAAAGATTCTGGCCGAACTACAGATTGCGCCCACCGCGCGCCCCGAAAACCTCGCCCCCGCCGACTGGGCGCGGTTGAGCAATAAAATCCCACTGTAGGGGCGCAGACTTGCTGCGCCCACTGTGCGCGGCTGGAGAAACGAAAGGGCGCAGCAAGTCTGCGCCCCTACAAAGCCTGCCTGCACCACCTCCAGGCCTGCCCCATCCCCACCGCTGCGCTACCGTTTGCTACAGCTACAAACATACTATTTTGCATGCGGCATAGTAAGATGATGGGCCAATGTGGAGCCTTGGGAGTTATTTTCACAAGCTTTTACACGTTGGCTGTATCCACAAGCTTGTTTGTTTCGTATTTGAACTTGGGATTCGCCTGGTTGATGCTGTTGGGTGCATGTTTGGCCAGACTCGAACTTGCCAAGAGTGGCGATTCAACCGGTCAGCTTGGGCGTTAAGAAACCACAAGTTATTTCCCCGAAGGCATGTCAATGAAAACCTACAGATTTGGCCCGGTGGAGGATTTGAGCAGCGCGTCGAGATCGGCGACGGACAACAGTTTCTTTTCCAGCACCAGATCGCGTAGCGTTTTGCCACTGACACGGGATTCTTTGACCAGTTCGGCCACGCGATCATAACCAAGGCGCGGATTCAGAATC
Source organism: Verrucomicrobiota bacterium (assembly GCA_004321905.1). Classification (GTDB taxonomy): domain Bacteria; phylum Verrucomicrobiota; class Kiritimatiellia; order CAIQIC01; family CAIQIC01; genus DP16D-bin41. The sequence goes on from SCQF01000038.1 coordinate 19,591, forward strand.
GTCGGCAAACCGAGGCTGATCTCAAAATGGCGCCGGCAGACTTCGGCGTTCGCGGTAATACCGGCAATACATTTTGTGGCGAGCATCACGCAGCAGCGATCGAATATTTTCAGGGCGGCGACGAGGTTCGCGCCGATCACCGGCATGTGCGTATTGAGTTCGAGCTGGCCGGCGGCGCACGCCAGTTGCACGGTATGATCGTGGCCCATGATCTGCATACACGCCATGTTCGCCGCCTCGCAAATACTCGGGTTGATCTTACCCGGCATAATGGAAGACCCCGGCTCGACTGCTGGTAACATGATTTCGTTGAAGCCGGTGTTGGGTCCCGACGCCAACAACCGGAGATCGTTGCAAATTTTATTCACGTCGGCGGCAGCACAGCGTAGCGCCGCTGAAAAACCGGCCAGGTCGGTCAAGAACTGCGTGGCTTCCAAGCCATCTTCCGCATGACGCCATGATTTTGTTGTCAGAGTCGAAAGCTCACGAATGATCGCCAACCGAAATTCGCGCGGCGTATTCACGCCCGTGCCCACCGCATTGCCACCGATGCCCAATTCCGTCAGGAAACCACACGCCATTTGCAGGCGCATCGCGTCTTTTTCCAACGCGCGCGCCCACGCCGCAAACTCCTGACCGAGCGTCACCGGCACGGCATCCTGTAAATGCGTGCGCCCGCTTTTGAGTACGATGCTAAATTCACGCGATTTATCACGCAACACCGCCGCCAGCGCGTGCAGACTTTTCAGCATCGTCCCGGAAAGCTCAACGCACGCCACGTTGATGGCCGAGGGGAAGACGTTATTGGTGGACTCGCCTTTATTGACGTCGTCGTTCGGATGGATGCCCTGCCGATCGCCACGTTTTCTGCCGAGCGCTTCGTTGGCGAGATTGGCGATCACCTCGTTTACGTTCATGTTCGTCGAAGTGCCGGAACCAGCCTGAAACACATCAATCGGAAATTGGTCATCCATACCACCGGCCAGAATTTTTTGACAGGCGGCGACAATTGCTTCGGTTTTCTCCACCGGTAGCAAACCGAGCGACTGGTTGGCCTTGGCACAAGCCCACTTCAACTTGGCGATGCCATAAATAATTTCGCGCGGCAGCGACGCACCAGCCACATTGAAGTTCTGCAGCGAGCGCACGGTATGCACTCCGTACCAAGCCGCATCCGGCACAGGAACTTCGCCCAATGAATCCTTTTCAGTTCTCATATCGTCCTCACTCCGTAAACCCTACCGACCGACGTGCTGCTTTTTTCTCCGAGTGCTGCCGCTTGTCGGCGAGCACATGCGCGCGCTGGCGACGCGAGCGGCGACGCTTCTGCCGTCGAATTTTCTCCACTGCCTGCTGACGAGAGCTTAATACGCCACGCTGCTTGGCTTCGAGTTGGTCACACAATTCGCGGCGCGCGAGAAACCGATTCAACGCCTGCGAGCGTTCCCACTGGCATTTGACCTCAAGGTTGCTGGGGCGATGCCGCAGCCAAACGCACGACGATGTTTTGTTGACCTTCTGCCCGCCCGCGCCGCCACCCTTGACGAAACGCTCTTCCAGATCGGCTTCACGAATCCCAAGCCGTTCCATCCGCGCGCGCAACGCCTGCGCTTTCTCTGGACTGACGCCGAAGGGCAACATGCACGCAGGATAGTCGGAGCCGGGAGAAATGCAAACAGGGAATCGAAGACTGGGGTGGATGACGGGATTTGAACCCGCGACGGCCAGGGCCACAACCTGGTGCTCTGCCAAACTGAGCTACATCCACCGACCGGCGGAGAGAGTAACGTCCCGCGTCCGAAAATCAATGCCATTTTCCAAGGCTTGGAAAAGAGAACCGGTTGTTTTTCCCCACCTTGGAAAATCGCGTCACACCGGCGGCTGGTTGGCGTGATGCAGACGGCTGGCGCGGTGGCTATAGGTGAAATAAATGACCAAGCCGATAAACATCCACGCGATCAGCCGAATCCACGTGTCGCGCGGCAGCGAACACATCTGCACGGCGGAAAACAAAATACCCAGCAGCGGCACCAGCGGCACCCACGGCGTACGGAAGGGCCGCACCACGGCGGGCTTGGTCCGGCGCATCACCAGCACACCGGCGCAGACCATCGCAAACGCGAGTAACGCGCCGATGGAGACGAGTTCACCGAGGATGCCAATCGGGAACAAACCGGCGGTCACGAGCGCGACGACGCCGGTGACGAGCGTCGCGATCCACGGCGTTTTGAAACGCGAATGAATCCGCGCAAAGCCGGCCGGCAGCAGCCAGTCGTGCGCCATCGCGAAAAAAATACGCGTCTGGCCGAGCATCAACACCAGCACCACCGAACTCAGTCCGGCAATCGCGCCAAGTTTGACCAACGGACGCAGCCACGCCAACGACTTACCCGCCGCGTCAATACCAACGGCGATGGGATGCGGTACATTGAGCGTTGAGAACGGCACAAGACCGGTGAGCACGCCGGAGACGGCAACATAAAGCAGGCCGCAGAACGCAAGCGAGAACAGGATGCCCCGCGGCAAATCCCGTTGTGGATTTTTTGCCTCCTGCGCAGCGGTCGAGACCGCGTCGAAGCCAATGTAGGCGAAGAACACGACGGCCGAGCCGCGTAGCACACCACTCCAGCCGAAGTGGCCAAAGTCGCCCGTGTTCGGCGGCACAAAGGGATGCCAGTTGGCGGGGTTCACAAACCATATGCCCAAAAATACGAACAGCAAAATCACGGTCAGCTTGATGAGCACGATCACGCCATTGAAGGTGGCCGATTGCTTGATGCCGATGACCAGCAGCGTGGTGACGAAGGCCACCACGAGCACCGCCGGTACATTCAAAATCGCGCCGGTCAGATGCATACCGAGTCTGGGATCATAGGCAAACGGCGCATTGCAGAGCGCCGCCGGAACGATGACGCCGATGTCCTTCAAAAAACTGACGACATAGCCCGACCAGCCGACGGCGACCGTGGAAGCACCGAAGAGATATTCCAAAATCAAATCCCAGCCGATGATCCACGCAAACAGTTCGCCCAACGTCGCGTAGGAGTAGGTGTACGCGCTGCCCGCGACCGGGATCATCGAGGCAAATTCTGCATAGCAGAGACCGGCGAAGGCGCAGCCGAGGCCGGAGATGATGTAGGCGAGCACGATCGCCGGACCGGCGTACATCGCCGAGGCCTGGCCGGTCAGGACGAAAATACCCGCGCCGATGATACCACCAACACCGAGCAGTGTCAGGTGCCACGGGCCCAGCGCGCGCTCCAACTTGTGCTCGCCGCTATCGGCCTCGCCGATCAGTTGCAGGTGCGACTTGGTACGAAAGAATCGTTTCATCGGGTGCCCGTCATTTTGTTTGCGCGCAGTGTGCCATGCCAGCGCCGAAATGCCAGCCGGAAAACGGGCCGAGAGCATCCTTGCCAAGCCCGCCAACCTTGGTGTATCTTTCGCGCCGGTTTGCCGAACCCCGAAAGAAACATGGCCGACAGTAAAGAAAACATCATCGAAGTCGAAGGCATCGTCGCCAAGGTGTTGCCCGCGACGATGTACCGCGTCAAGCTACCCAACGGCCATGAAATCCTGGCGCATATTTCCGGCAAGATGCGCAAAAACTTCATCAAGATCACCACCGGCGACCGCGTGACGCTGGAAATGAGTCCCTACGACCTGACGCGCGGACGCATCACCTTCCGCCACAAAAACTGACCGCGCTTCGCGTCAGTTTTCCGAGCTTGGAAATTAAAGTATTTCCACCAATCATGTGGCGATAACAGGGCTTGCGAGGCTCTTGCCAAACCCACAACCGCATCGGCCTGACGGGGCAGGCCTCCTACAAAATCCGGCCCGTCGTGGAGGAGGTAGGAGCGCTGCCCCGCCAGCGATTAGAGCGTTTCTGGTAATCATGTAGCGCAGCTGCTGCGAACCAAACGTGATGTTGGCCACGCGCCACGTAGAAGCGACCTCCGGTCGCTTTTCCTGATGCGGACGGAGTCCGCATCTACG
>SCQF01000039.1 GCA_004321905.1 Verrucomicrobiota bacterium
GGAGGATCAAGCCGCCTGAACCTTTTGGCCCACGGGTACCCGTGGGCCAAGTAAACAAACGAACCATCAACACCGATGACTACGGCTCACCCAATGTGCGAAATATTCTGGACACAACCCCGGGCACCACCGTCGCAAGCAAGATACCCATGACCGCCAACAGCTCAACCAAGGTGAAACCAGCAGAGCGAAATCTGAAACCTGAAAGCTGACGGCCGATAGTTGACCGCTGATAGCTTTATCTTCATTTCCACGACCGAATATGAGAAGAATCGCTTGGGTCATCCCTCCAACTGTTCCGGACAGGGCCCCACGACCACACCGCCACATTGCGCCCAGCGATACTGCCGCCATCGGCATTGGGGGAATCAATTTGATTATCAAAATTCCAATCCGCCGTCACATAGTAGCGATTCCCCCAAAGATCGGCCAAGTCGCCCACCTGTGCTGTCCCCCCCATGCTTATGGTTAAAAAACTATTGGTGTGTACATCCAAAAATACAATATTACGCGAGTTGGAAAACCTGGCATCTGCACCATGTCCACCGCACAGAACAGTAATCAATTGCGCGTAGTCACCGTCGTAGAAGTGGTCAGCGGTGGCGTCGCCCACTCCCTGCCCAGGAAAGTGGCTATATTCCTGCTGATAGGCCTCCACCGCGCGCGCGATGGCATGCACTTCGCCGCGCGCCTTGGTGATTTTCCCTTTGGTGATCGCGCCAAAGATGGCCGGCTGCAAGACCCCCGCCAAGATGGCAATGATGGCGATGACCACGAGCAACTCGATCAACGTGAAACCATAGCAGGAGCTTCGACAGCGGATAGCGAACAACAGATCGCTAAGCGCTGATCGCTGACCGTTGATAACTGCTCGTTTCATTTTGCCCTCCATGAACGAATGTGCGCCTTGTTCTTGTTATCCGGCTGACAACTGGCATCCGTACCCCACGACCACACCGCCACAGTATTGGTGACCTGCTCATTATCGGCGCTATTGATCAAGCCGTTCATACTCCAATTGGCGACCACATGATAACGATGCCCCCATGGATCGGCCAATTGGCCGCTCTGCGCCGCATCGGTACCGGTCAGGTTATTCGTGACAATACTACTATCGGAAAGCACCAAAAAAACCCTGGAGCGTGGATTCTGATTTTGCCAACTGCCGCCACCGACAAAATTATCAACGGTGCCGGCCGTATTGGTACCGCGCAAGGTGGCGATCAGCATGCTATAATCCGTATCCTCCAAGGTATAATCCTTATTATCCGCCGTGTCATCTTGTTTGGGAAATTTCCCGTATTCGGCAAGATAGGCTTGCATGGCTTGCTCAATCAGCTTGCATTCGGAACGCGCCCGCGCCACCTTGCTGCTCTTGATCCCCGACATGATGGCCGGGAATAACAAACCCGCCAACAACGCAATGATGGCAATCACAACCAATAGTTCGATCAAGGTGAAGGCAATGCGAAATCTGAAATCAGAAACTTGAAACTTGAAACCCGAAACCGGAAATCGGCACAGCTGGTGGATTGCGACCTGCCGACCGCCGATCTCTGATTGCTGACCGCTTTCTTTCATCTTCCACGTCATTCCACACCTTCCATTGTTTTCATACTTCTCTAGAATAAAGCAGTTTGCATGACCTCGAATTTCATCCGCGCGCTTACTGCACCGCCGCCCAGTTAGAGAGGTCATCGCCACCGCCGTTATCATTTTGCCCATTCGGCCCCCACGACCAGAGATCATAGCCGTCCGCATTATGCGTACCGGGCGCTTGATAAAAATAATTCCCGCCCCACGGATCAACCAGCCGCGATCCCATCACAACGCTTGTATCTTTTAGATATACCTTCGCTCCCTTACACAAGGCGTTATAGAGCGCGGTTTCATTACCCGGCGGATAACCGCCATATTCAATTTGATAATCCGCGAGCGCGTTTTTGATGGTCTCCATATTGGCATGGCAGCGCGCCACGCTCGCCTTACGCATGGCATAACTGGCCCCGCCGACCACCAGCGCCGCCAGCATGGCGATGATGGTAATAACGGCCAATAGCTCGACCAAGGTGAAGGCACGATGCGAAAACCGGAAACTTGAAACTTGAGACTTGCAAGCTAATCGCTGAAAGCCGATCGCTGCCATTTGCTGCACCAGCCTGGTTGCGTGTATGTTCATCGTTCCATGCTCCTGCCGCACACGGCAATATACAACCACTCTTCGGCGCCGTCCATGCCGAAAAACGGGGCAGAAATTTAACCACGAAACACACGGAAGGCCATAAAAGGGAGGGATCCTCAGCTTGGTTCATCCGTGGTCTTCTTCCTCTCATCACCCATCACTTGCACTTTATGCTTTCTTTTCTCCATTTTCCCTTTGCGCCGGCGCGTTAAAAACGTATTATTCTTCCATGAACTCATTGCCATCAGCTAACAGCTATCCGCCTTTCCGTTCAGGTTTCAGGTTTCAGGTTTCACGCTTCACGTTTCTCTCCGGCTTCACCCTCATCGAGCTGTTGGTGGTGATCGCCATCATCGGCATTCTCGGCGGCATGCTCTTCCCTGCCATCAACGCGGCCAAACGCAGCGCCCAACGCGCCGCCTGCGCATCAAACCTGAAGCAAATCGGCATGGCGATTATCAGCTATGCTAGTGACAATGACGGATTGCTATGTTCTTCGACCTATTACATTGTTCCCCCAATGTATAGAACAACCCCCCCTTATCCGTCTTTGGGATATTATCTAGCCCCCTACTTGGGGATGTCTACCAACAGTGTTTCTTCTTATACGATCATTCCAACCATGGTTTGCCCCGGCTTTAAATCAGCTATGCAACCTAAACGCCCTAATGATTGGTGGCAGCTTGCTGAATATGTTCGCATCAAAACCTACACTATAGATGGTAATACATTGGCTTTTGATCCATTTGAATTTGGCAGCTCCAATCAACACCCCATGGCTGGAATCCATACGACGACAGGCGCATCGGTCAGTCCCAGCAAAGTTTGCGTCTTGGGCGAGGTGGACCAAAAGAACAACCCGAACAGCCCCTCCATTCCCAGCGCGGAGCTTCCGCCTGACCCCGTGCATGGCAGCACCCGCAACTATCTTTTTTTAGATGCTCATGTCGAAAGCATCCCGACTGACCATGACATCCTCACGCGTTCAGGACAATAACGATCACCGTCTTCACTTTGCTTCATCGCCTTGAAGCTTCTATCCTCTAGTCATGCTCATGAAACATATTCTGCCCAATCTCATCCGGCTCACCCGCGAACTGGGCCGCGAAGAGCGCGGGCTGACCATCACCGGCGAGGGCAATACCAGCGCCACGCTGGGTGACGGCACGTTTTGGATCAAGGCCTCCGGACTGGGACTGGTGAACATCACCGCGCGCGGTTTCTGTCGCGTTCAAACCGATAAAGTGCTCGCCCTGCTCAATGATCCACGCGTGACCGACGCCAACGCCGGCGCGGCCATGTGCCGTGCGCTCGTGAACCCCCAAGCGCCGCGCCCTTCCATTGAAACGATTCTTCATGCGCTATGTTTGACCGATCCGACCATCCGCTTCGTGGCGCACACCCATCCGCTCGGACTCTTACGCGTTTTGTGTAGTCGTGCGGGGGCGAAGCCGTTTCGTCGGCACTTCTATCCCTTTGCGGTGGTCACCTGCGGGCGTCATATCGCGGCCGTCGGCTTTCACAATCCCGGCCTGGCACTGGCGCTCGCGGTGCAAAAGGAACTTACGCGCTATCGCCGCGTGCACGGTTGTTCGCCGCGCCTGCTGCTGATGGCCAACCACGGCATCGTGGCGCTGGGACGTACGGCGGAAGAAGCGCTCAACATCACGCTGATGGCAGAAAAATGGGCGCAACTACTCGAGGGCACACAGCGCTGGGGCGGCCCTTCGTTCTTGCCGGAACACGCCTTCGCGCACCTGAATGCGTGAAAAGATGTTACAGAGGCATAGAGAATTCAAAATATAGCCACAGATGAACACAGCTAGACAGGGCTTGTTTTTATCTGCGTAAATCTGCGTCCCTCGTGGTTTTCTTGCTTTTTATTTCAAGTTTCATGACTCATCATTCTTTTTCGCCGCCCACGGCGGGAAAAGCAGCGTCAGTTCGCCGCGCCCGATGCGGTTGCAATCCACCTCGATGCACGCGCCTTTTTTAACCTCGATATTCAAATGACCTTCCGCCGTCACCCCGGCGATCATCCGCGAAATATCCGGTTCGTGCCCCACCACCGCGACACGCTCCAGCTTGTGTTCCAACCCGCGCAACCAGCGCATGAACGCCCGATAATCCGCGCCGGGATTGAATTCCGCCGTATGCGCGCGCGCTGCCTTGGGAAAAACTTCCGCCAACAAATCCGCGGTTTGCCGCGCCCGCACCGCGTCCGACGACACGATCAACTCCAGCGGCTCATAAAATCCTGCCAGCGCCCGGAATGTCCGGCACGCCTTGCGCGCACCTTCATCGGTCAGCGGACGGACGAGGTCATCGCCACGAAAGTTCAGCGGTTCGACTGCGATGGCATGCCGTACGAATAGAATTTTCATGTGTGTGACCAGTTTTTTCCAAGGCTTGGAAAACCTCAGACCTTCCACGGGCCGCGATACTCCCGCGTCAGCCACGCCGGATCGCCCGTGCCGCCGACAAATTCAAATTTGAGCGGGTCCCACTTGATCTTTTGGCCGTGATAATAGGCTTGGCTCATCAGGTGGCAGCAGATGGCCGAGTGACCACCAACTTGTTCGCTGGTGATCGGCTTCTGGCGCGTCTGGATGCACCTGAGGAAATCGGTTTGATGATTCTTGCTCTCATACAGTTTGATCTTGGCGTCCTTCAAAAACGCGCGCTCCGCCTTTTGCACCTGCGCGGCACAGGACGTGTTTTCCGCGTCGGAATGCTTCTTGCCTTTGTTGTCATGTTTTTCGGTATAAGCGGCGATGACTTCGCTGCCACGCTGGAAGAAAAACTTGCCGCGGTTGACCAGCACTTCACCCTCTGTGCCGTAGAACGATACGCCGAAGCCGTCCTTATGCTCCACGGTGATGCCGTTGGCATAGACCAGCTTGGCGCCGCGTTTATCATCCGAATGCGTTGGTGGCCGTGCTTCCACCGGGCCGCTGCCGTCCATGCCCAGCCCCCATTGCGCGATGTCGAGGTGGTGCGCCCCCCAGTCGGTGATATAGCCGCCGCCATATTCGCGATAGAGCCGCCACATCACCCAATGATCGGGGAAGCCGCGCGGGCTCAGCACGGCATTATAGGGCCGCACCGGCGCGGGACCTTGCCAGAGATCCCAATCCAGCCCCGGCTCCGCCGGCTCTTCCGGCAAGTTGCACGGGATCGCCGGATCGCCAAAACTGCATTCGATGCGTTGCAAAGTCCCGATCGCACCGTTGCGGACCAACTCGCAGGCCACGCGAAACTCCTTCATCGAACGCTGCATCGAGCCGGTCTGCAACACGCGCTTATGGGCATCCACGGCCTGCATGACCGCGATGGCTTCGTGGATGTTGTGCGTCAGCGGTTTCTCGCAATAGACATCCTTGCCGGCGCGCAAGGCCGCCAGCGTGATGAGCGCATGCCAGTGATCCGGCGTGGCGATGGCCACCGCGTCAATGTCGTTCCGCGCCAGCAATTCCCGGAAATCGTTGTAAGCAGCGCAATCGCTGTTCCCGTAAAATTTGTCCACCTGCTGTTTCGCCAGAGTGCGGCGGTTGGTATCCACATCGCAGACCGCGAGCACGCGCGTGTCCTGCCCCAAGAAATTGCCCAACAAGCCCCGGCCCATCTTACCTTGTCCGATGAAGCCCATCCCCAGCTTGCTGCTCGGTGGCGTCGCGGCCGCCCAAAGACGGGAAGGCAAAATGAACGGAACCGCCGCCGCCGAAGCGGTCACACTTTTCAAAAATATACGCCGATTGGTTTGCATGCTGTCCTTTCGTTCGGCGCGGTAGATATCGCGCGGCAACGCTGAATGCAACAACGGATGTGGGGGGCGGTTTATTGTGGATGGTTTTCCAAGGGTTGGAAAACCGGCGGAACACTTTTTCCAAGCCTTGGAAAACGCCTCATTCCGGCTTGGGCCGGCGCAGGACATCCCACAGCACGAACAGCGCGCCCGGCAACATCGCGCCGAAAATCAGGGGATAGGTGATCAGCGAAACAGCCAAACACACGGGTCGCGGTATACCGGCGCAACCAAAGAAGTACAGGAACGCGCCCTCTTTGACACCGAGTCCAAAATAGGAAATCGGGAGCAAGGTGAACATATTGATCATCGGGACAAACGCGGCGGCCTGGCTCACCGGCACGGGATGCTGCACGGCGTAAAACAGCAACACGATCTGTACCACCCGCAAAATTTGCGCCAGCAGATTGAGCGCGAAGACCTTCGCCAGTTTGGCGGGATGGTGCCGGAACGACGTGAGCGAATCGTGGATGGCCACAATACGTTCGGCCAGCGTGATGATGCGCGCTGCCAGGCGGCCACGTCCGGCCAGCCGGCGTTGCAACGGCGGCACCCAGAACACCGGCAGCGGCGAAAGTAGTACGCCGATCGCAATCAGCAGCATAGCCGCGATGAGGAGAATAGACCACATCGTCCGGTGATCGAGCAAGGCCGGGCCGGCCCAGGCCACGCCGATGAGCGAGAGCACCATGATGGCCAATGCGCCGAGAATGCGGTCGGCCACCAACGATCCGGCGGCGTGCGTGAAACTTTGTTGTGCGCCCTTCAGCATCATCAGCCGCAAGGCATCGGCGCCAAAACTGACCGGTAACGCCACGCTGAGAAAGTTGCTGGTAAAAACGATCCGCACCAGCCGCCGCAAGCGGAGGTTGATTCCTTTTTCGCGGAGCAGTAGATTCCATTTCACCGCGACCAGCACCGGCTCAGCCAGTACGGTCAGCCAAGCGGCCAGCACCCAGCCGGGCGCGAGCTGCTTGAAATGCAGCGCGAGATCGCGAGGATGGATTTTAGAAAAAATGATGCTAAAACACAGCGTAATAAACGCCAGCTTGAGCAAGTTGATGAGCCATCTTTTCATGTCGCGCGGCGGGACGTTAGCAACGAGGTGACACGATGAACAAGACGATTCTGAGCCTGACCCTGACGGCGCTGCTGGTCGCCGGCTGCAGTCGGCCTCCAGCACCGGCGCGTTTTAGCGCCCAGCCCGGCACCTTGCTCCACTTCGTGCCGGTCGCCGAAAAACTCGTCGCTTTGAGTTTCGACGACGGACCCAACGATCCGTGTACGCGGCAATTGCTCGACGTGCTGGCCAAAGAAAACGTCCACGCCACCTTCATGCTCATCGGTGCGAACGCCGTGAAACACCCGGACATCGTGCAGCAAATCGCGGCGGCGGGCCACGCCATTGGCAATCACTCCTACAGCCACCCGCGCTTCGACCGCAGCTCACCCAACACCATCCGCGAAGAAATCACCAAGAACGACGTGCTGCTCGAAAAGTTGACCGGCGCAAAACCGTTGCTCATGCGTCCGCCCTACGGCCTCTACGGCCCAGACTACTTCGAGATTTGCCGCGCCACCGGCCACGTCATCGGCGGTTGGTCGGCCTCGGCCGGCGACTGGAACCCGCACACGCCACAGGAACTTACCGGCGCACTGCTCGACCAACTCGCACCCGGCGCAATTTTCTTGCTGCACGACGGCAAGGAAACCAACGATGGCCCACACCGTGTGGCCAGCGTACAAGCCGTCGCCCAACTGATCCCGCAGGTCAAAGCGCGCGGCTACCGCTTTGTGACCATCCCCGAACTTTTGGCCCAAGCCACCGCGCCGCTGGCCGCATTCGAGAACGGCGCACACCTGCTCGCCGTCCAATGGCCGGACATGCGCGCGGGCACGCCGGAGTTGATCTTCCGCTTTCACTGGCAACTGCCCGCCGGCCTCGACCGTCGCGCCACGCGCGCCTGGCTGCGCGTAAGTCAAAACGGCAGGGAATTCGGCTGGTACGCCGCCGATCTGCCGGGCGGCGCCGATGTCTGGAAGGAAACCGAAACCATCAAAGTGCGGCGCCCGCCGACCATGACCGCCGGCAATTACACGGTTGAACTTTGCCTGACCCGCGGCGGCCATCGCGCCTGGCAACGGCTGGCGGTGGGCAGCAACCTGCCAACACAACGTCGCCGTATCACCTTACCGAACACGCTGGTTCTTGCGCCCTAAATCTATTGGCACCATGCATCGCATCACCTTCGGCATCATCAATTATAACGGCGCGGCCACGCTGACGCCGGTCATCGAACATGTGCTCGCGCAAACGGGCATCGAGGTCGCCGAAATTCTACTCGTGGATAACGCCTCGCCCGATGGTTCCGCGCAAATGGTTCGCGGGCGTTTTGGCAACCGTGTCCGCATCATTCCGATGGGCGACAACCGCGGCCCGAATCCGGCACGCAACCGCGCCCTGCACGAGGCCACCACCGACCTCGTACTCATTTTGGACAACGACATCCTCTGCGCGCCTGACTACGCCGCCCGCCTCGCCGCCGTCTGCGATGCCCACCCCAAAGCCGGCGCGGTCACCGGTCAAATTCGTTTCCACGCCGAACCGGAAAAGATTCAGTACAACGGCACGGACATCCATTACGCCGGCGAAGTGGTCGTCAACCGCACCGTGCATCCCGCGCCGTTCGTCGTCGCCACCGTGTCTGCGGGCGCAACGCTGTTGAGTCGCAAGGTCGTCTTTGACCTCGGCGCGTTCGACGAAGATTTGCTGTTCGGCTGGGAGGATGGCGACCTCACCTTCCGGCTGACCGTCTGCGGCCACCCCTGCTACGCCGTCAGCCAAGCCGTCTGCTGGCATATGTCCGCGGGCCGCAGCACCAAGTGGGTACGCCTGCAAATCCGCAATCGTTGGCGCTTTCTGCTGACGCACTACGACACGCGCACCCTCCTGCTCGCGTTCCCGGGCATCTTGTTCTACCAAACCTGCGCCGGAATTTTCTTCACGCTCAAAGGGCAGGGCCGCGCCTTCCTCGGAGGCTGTGCCGATGCCTTCCGCTCGCGCTCCGCAATCCGCGCCAAACGCCAATTCGTGCTGGATCACAAGCGCGTACCCGACCGCCAAACGCTGACCGGCGGCGTGCTCGAACTGCCCGGCGCAGTGCAGGAGAAGAAAACGTTGCGTCTATTCGGCGCGGTGCTCAGCGGACTGCTACACGGCTGGTGGCTTCTGATCCGCCCGTTGTTGAAAAAGTGATTTTTCCAAGGCTTGGAAAACATGGAGGCGCGGATCGGATTCGAACCGATGAATAGAGGTTTTGCAGACCTCCGCCTTACCACTTGGCTACCGCGCCACGTCGGACGGGGAAGAAAGATAATCAAACGGCGCGCCGATGCCAGCAAAATCAACGCGAGGCCTTTAACGCGCTACGGACGCCAAGGAGAGTAGCCGCTGAAGCTCGCCGTTGAGGTGACTCTCGTCCACACCTTGCGGCTTGCCTATCTGTAGCTTGGCGATCACACCGCGAATATCCGGCCTTTTGTTTACCCTGCGGTTTCCAAAGCTTGGAAAAACTCACGCGCCGTAATCTTTTTCGGATGGTTCTTCGACCGCTTCCAGCAGTTTTTTGACGAGGTCTATCGCGGTCAGGCCCTCGGAGTCGGCAGCGAAGTTGGTGTAGAGCCGGTGGCGCAGCACGGGGATCGCCGCGCGTTTGATATCGGCGCAACTCACGTGGATGCGGCCTTCGAGAATCGCGCGCGCCTTCGCCGCGAGCACGAGGAACTGTCCGGCGCGCGGACCGGCGCCGACCGTGACGTAGTCCTTGATGAACTTCGGCGCTTTGTCGGTGTTCGGGCGCGTGGCGCGGACGAGACGGATGGCGTACTTGATGACGTGGTCGCTGACCGGGACTTTCTGGACGACGTCCTGCAGGTTGAGAAACTGTTCCTTGGTCAGGACTTTGTTGACGGTGACCTTGCGCTTGATCGTCGTGCTCTTGATGACGATCTCTTCCTCGTTTTCGAGCGGGTAGTCCACCCAGACGAAGAACATGAAGCGGTCCATCTGGGCTTCGGGCAGCGGGTAGGTGCCTTCCTGCTCGATCGGGTTCTGGGTGGCGAGCACGAAGAACGGCGCATCGAGCTTGTAGGTGACGTTACCGACGGTGACGCGATGTTCCTGCATGGCTTCGAGCAGCGCCGCTTGCGTCTTGGGCGGCGTACGGTTGATTTCGTCGGCGAGCATCAGGTTGCAGAAGATCGGGCCTTTGATGAACCGGAATTCCTTTTCCAGCGTGCTCTTGTTGGTCTCCAAGACTTCGGTGCCGGTGATATCGGTCGGCATCAGGTCGGGCGTGAACTGGATGCGCTTGAAGTCCATGTCGAGCACTTTGGCGATGGTGCTGACCATGGTGGTTTTGGCCATGCCGGGCATACCAACGAGGAGCGCGTGGCCCCCGGCGATCATCGCCATCAGAATTTCGTCAATCACGTCTTTCTGGCCGATGATGATCTTGCCGACCTCGGTGCGAATATTCTCGGCATATTGCTTCATCTCTTGGACAAGTTTGAGATCTTCGGGCGAGGCCTCGACGGCGGCAGGGCGCTTGGGCGCGGCAGCGGGCGCAGCTTTCGCAGAAGCGGGCGGCGCCGCCGCGGCGGGGCGTTCGACCAATACGACGCCCATGCGAATACCGCCAATTTCAATCGTATCGCCGTGCTTGAGCGGCGCAGTCTTCGTACGCTGGCCGTTGACCAACGTCCCGTTGGCGCTATCGAGGTCGGTCAACAACCATTGGCCCGCCTGCGGCTCGATTTGCGCGTGATGATGCGACACCGCCGCAGTGGCAATGACCAAATCACAGTCATCGTGACGCCCAATCACATAGACTTCGCCGGGCAGTTCGATGTTTTGCCCCGCCAGCGGGCCGGATTGAAAAATTAGTTTCGCCATGCTGTTGCTCCTTATGCTGTTGTTGCTCACTTGATTTTCGGCAGTTCCACTACGCCCAAATCCTTGACGCTATCCACCACACGCAAACCGCTCAGCTGACCGGGACAATAGACATGGGGCAACAGTCCCGGATGCTCATGCGCGATCACGACTTCCTGGCGGATAATTTCCCGCGTCGTCACTAGTTGCCAATTAGGGCCGACATCCTCGAAAAGCACCAGTTTGATCGCGCGCACCTGATATTCCGCATGGACGGTGGCATCCTGAAAAGTAATGGGGCGCGCGCGGACTTCTTGCAATACACAATGCGCGTTGCCGGCCGCGCCGGTGTGACCCTCGCACCGGTGTATCTTTTTAAGCTCATAGAAGGGTTCCGATTTATTCAGAATCGCGGTGATACTACGCAGGTCATTCGGGGTCAGGGTGCTGGCCGCGCGGTCCAAGCAGAGGCCTTCATAGAACGCGTTCGGCCCCACCAGCAAGAGATCATATTTTGCAGTCGGTAAATTGGGAAATTCAAAGGCGTGGCCATCGGCGGAGAGCTTGGCTTTATAGACCCGCATCAACTCGCCGGAAGGAATGGCGAAGGCGTCAACCAGTTTTTCGCTGGAAGCGGGTACGCGTCCACGTAGCCCGCCGGTAGCGCTGGGGTCCGGCGGTGTGTAGAGCCGCGACGACTGCTTGGTGGTCGAATGGCCCTCGGTTGTTTTTTTTGATTTTGAAACATCCGCCGCTTGCGTCGCAACGCCGAGCACGCAACACCCCAGCAGGGACACAATCACGCGCCCATTCGCCGTCATTTGAAATCCTCCAAACGCAGTAGGCGTCCACCTTTGTTGTGCCTGGCCAGCAAATCCAGCTCCACTTGAATGTCTTTGGTCGCCGGGTGCCCGGGAAACCGCGCGACCAATTCGTGTGCCAGCGTCGTAAACTCATCGGTGCGTTTCAGCGCCAGCAAACACCGACTTTCCAACGCCATCGCCTGCGGCAGGTAGTTGGAAATTTCGACATTCTTGCGGTAGACCGAAAGCACACGCAGCGCACGCGGAAAATCGCCGATGGTGGTATAAAACTCGCCCTCGCCGATGGGGTAGTCGCCGGCCAACTTGCTCAACGGGAATTCCAGTTCCCACGCCTCCAGCGTTTTGTGCGCTTCTTCGATGTCGCGCACCACAAGCTGGCTGTGCAGTTGTTCATAGTAGGCCGCCTCGCGCACCGCCTGTTTGCGCCAGTCATCCACCGAGGGCGCAATGGAGAACATTTTCGCCTCCCGCTTGCCGCGACCGCGTTCCCGTTCGCTCTCTTTTCCGGCCTTACCACCGGTCGCGGCAACGGACACCGTCTTCCTGGCCACCGTGGCCGGCTTTTTGCCGAGCGTGTCTTGCGCGGCACTATAAAACTTGGCCGCCGCCTCGGCCTCACCGGCAAAGCGTTCCACGTCGCCCTGGCGAATCAACACGCGGGCGATTTCGTTGGACGTGGACAGGTGGATTTGCATGGTCTGCGCGAGCTTGCGCGCCGTATCGGGTTGATTCAAATCATTGAGCACAAAGTCCAGGCGGGTGAGTTGCCACTGCAGTTGACGTTCCCGGTTGGCGCTGTCTGCGGATTCAAACTTGGTCAGCCACTCCGCCGCCGCTTTCGGATTGCTGTACCGCATGAGGTCGAAATAAATGTCCTCCAAGCGATAGCGTTCCACCGCAGACCGCCGGAGCACATCACTCCACGACCGCTCAAAAATTTCCTGCATCAGCGTCAGTCCCGCCAGCGGTTCCACCACGCCATCCAGGATGCTCCAAAGTTCCTCATCCCAGTTGGCACAGGGCCGTTGCGGGATTGGCACCGCCTGACAGCGAGCCACCAGCGCCTTGCGATATTCCATCCGGTCGTTGGGCGAGTTGATCGTCGCGCGCGACGGCGTCTGGGCAAAATACACCCCACGGGCGCTGTGCGCGCTAGCCTTGTCCAGCAGCGCCGTCAAACCCACGGTGCGTTCTGCGGAACCATTGAAAATCCAGTTGATCTCGCGACCCGTCACGCGCAGCCCCGGCTCCGGCTCCCACGTATAGACCATATTGGTCGGCGCATTCGCCGCCGGCAGTGCACGAAAGGTGAAGAGATTCCACGGCCACGCGCGTAACCACAAATAACTTTCGCACGACCATAGGAACGCAGCCGTCGGCGCGTTTTCGCGGGTCTCAAATTTATAGACCTGCGCCTGCCCCGACTGCACGTAGTCCTTCACCTCCAGCGTATGCGGCACCTTGTCGCCGGGCAAGCGCCAGCACAGATTGGCCTCGGCGGTATCGCTGCCTTTTTTGAAATGAAAATATTCGACCCGATGCAACCCGGCGCTCAACTCCATCCAGCTCCCATATTTCCCGCCGGCGCCCTCTTTCCGCGCATGGACGCCGGGCCAACTGGCCACGACCTTGCCATCCAGCAGACATTCCGAACCATCGCTGGAGATGGTGCACAGAAAAGTCTTCGCCTTCTTGGGCGTCTTGATCCAACCCGCATAATACGAGCTATAATCCGCCTTCGGCCCGAGCAAATTTTCGCACTGCCCAATGTACGGCGCGAGGCCCATCCGCACCCCACCCTGCCAGGCTTCCGCCGGAATTTGCTGCGCAGTGCTCATGCTGGCGTGGCCCATCTTCACCAGCAGCAGCAGACTCGGCTTGAAAATTGAATTGGGCCGATTGCCGAGATGCGTGAAACTGGCCGCATTCCGAAAATAAATCATGGCGCGACCGCCGCTCGGCTCTTCGAAGGCCACGGCGATGCCGTCGTGCAGGCTGAACCAGAGCACCTCGCTTTTGAGCGTCGCGCCATTGGCGTCGAGTACGACGGGATCGGGCGTGGGGTGCGGCAGCAGGCCACCATCGGGGATGATCGCCACGACGCCGGCCTCCGGGATGGAAGGCGCCGCCGTCATATGCACTTCAAAGCGGATCGGCGCGTCGGCGACCGGCCAGCCGGATTTGGCCTCGCCGGCGCTGACCGCAAGCGCGCCGAGCAGCACAATGGCGAGCGCTTTTCCAAGGCTTGGAAAAAGGAAATGGTGATTTTTCCAAGGCTCGGAAAAAGTCGTCGCGCGAGTGCGGAATAGAGGATTCATGAGATTCAGGGCTGGGTCTCGCTGAGCGTTTTGAAATATTCGGCGACAAGATCGCGGTAGGCCGGCGGCGCATCGTCGGCGGCAGCGGCCAGTTGGGTGTCGTGCGTCGCGCTGCGACCAACTTGGATTTGCTGCGCGGGCATGCCGGGCTGCAACTCGGCCTGGGTTTGCTTAAGCGCGGTGACGGCTTTGCGCTGAAATTCACGGATTTCGCGGATGGGCCGACCTTCTTGTTTGGCGACTTCCGCATCGCGCATGTACCGCGCGGCTTCTTCGAGCGAACCGGTCTTAAGATGGCTCAGCGAGGCCTTGGCGAAGAGCGCGTCGGCATTGCGGCGCAGCATCGCCTGCCAGCCGGCGTCGCTACCCGGCGCGCTCGCGTCGCGGCGCGGGCCGGTGCCAGCCATGCCGACCGTTTCGCTATAACCACTCATCTTGCCGCCGCCGGTGGCCTTGGCCTCGGCGTGCCCTTCTTCCTGCACCTGCCCGCTCTGTGCGGAATCCTGCGTCATCCGTTTTTCGATGTTGTTATCGCCTTCGTTGATCTTGCCGGAACCCGCGGTGGTCTCGCCATCGGACATGCCCTGCCGGCCAACGAGCGAGCGGCCATCCTGCTCCTTGTGGTCGGGCCGCGTATTGCCGGATTTGCCCTGGGCGGCATAACTGGTGAATTCGCCTTCGGCCACGGCCCAGCCCGGCGGAATATCGGCGGAACCTTGATTGGTCGCAGAATCGTCGGACTTATCTTCCTCTTTCTTTTCCTGATCGAGCAAGTCGCCGATCAAATCGTTGACTTCGCTGGCCATCGGAACGACCGGAATTTGCGGCAGCTCCTGCTTGTCGAAGGCCTCGGTGTCGCGCTTGACGCTGTCGGGCTGGCTGCCCAGCCACATTTCCATTTCCTCCGCGCGCTCCGCGGCTTTCTCCAGCAAACTAAGAATGAAGTCCTCTTTTTGCAGGCCGATCTCGGTGGCCGGGTTGGATTCCGAGTCGGCGACCTGCTTGATTTCCTCATAAATCTGGTTGACGTCGGCAACCACATCGTTGCCCACCGGCAGTTCGGGGAAAATCTGGAGGTCTTTGGCGATTTGCAACGCGGCCTCCTTCATATTATTCTGCAGGTCTTTGATCTCCTGCGCCAACTCCTCCATTTTCTTGTCGGATTTATCCGGCTGCTGCAAGGTTTGACGAATGTTTTTGGCGATTTCCTTCTGTAGTTCGGTAAGCTTCTTCAACTCCGTCTGCGCCTTGTCCACCGCCTGCTGCAATTCCGCCAACCGTTCCTTGGCATCCTGCATCCGCCACGCGTTGAGCGTCTTTTGATATTCCTTGAGGTTGTTGAGCGCGGTGGTCTGGAGCGGCAACGCCTTGTCCGGCGCATTCTTTTCGAGTTGCTCCGACGCGCCGAGCATGGCGGCGGAGACTTTGTCCGTTTTCTCGCCGGTATCGGCGAGCTTGACGAGGATAGCGGAGAAATCCTTGTCATTCTTCTGCAACGCGTCCGCTTCCTTGCGGCACAGCACAAAAAATTCCGTGACGTCTTGCGCGAGCCGATCCTGCCGATCCACCAGCGCGCGGGCAATCTTCTCGGCCTTACGCAAGCTGACGCCGGTATGGTCGAGCGTCTGTTGCTGCCCGAAGACCAGCGCGTCAATCAACGCGAGCAACCCGGTGATTTCGCGGTGCTGCTCAATCCGTCCCAGACTTTCGCTGGTCATGGTGAGCGTACGCAGAATTTGCCGCTCCAGCACGAGCGCGCGCTGCGCCAACTCCGCGCGACTGGCCGCCGGCGTTTGCAGCAGGCGGGTCAGCGTGCCCACGGCGTCGTTCATCGCGTTGGCGTGCAGGTCACGCACCATCAGCGTCATCGGCCCGAGCGGTTTGCGCGGATCGCTCAGTAGCGTACCGGCGAGCCGGCGAATGTCGGCTTGCGTCTCGGCGACGCCACCCCACGTTTTCTGATCGCCATATTGCTTCTCGCTATCCAGCCGGCCACTGCGTTCGATGTTCGCTTGTTGCATCTCGATCATCCGGCGTAAATGGTCGGACGTCTCGCTGGCCGCCCGTTGCGTGCTATTGCTGGCGAGGGTCGCGGCGGAAAACGCCTCGAAGATGACCGGCGCGGAAATTGTGCGGTGCGGTGCGAGGCCCAGCGTGACGCGGTCGGTGGCGGTGAGGCGATAGGTGACGGTGTTTTCAAGGCTTGGAAAACTGAACTGCTCCGGTTTCCAAGCCTTGGAAAACTTCTTCTCGCCCTGGAGCGGAAACTCGGCCACGGTCTCATATTTCGTCTCGCGGCCCTCGCTACTGACGCGTTCGAGGACGACACGATCCAAGGCGAAGTCGTCGGTCACCTCCCACTCGATGCGCGGCGCGGCGCCGACGCTGAGCATCGTCCGGCCCGCGGGCGCCACGAGGCGGATATCGGGCGCTTTGTCGCGCAACAGTTCGAGGTTGAGCAACGTCTCGGCGCGGCCGCCAAAGGCGTCGTCGGCCACGAGGCGCAGGCTATCGCCTTCGGCCACGGTGAGCGCGCCGGCGAGACCTTCGCCACTTTTCTCGATCAAGGCGGTGGCGTTGGCGCCGGCAAAGAGCGTCGCGGATTTTAGCGGACGATTGGCAACCGCTTCGACGCGGAGCGCGGAGCCTTGCGGCACAATCACCGGCGTAGCGAGCGCGGCAAACGCGCGCGGCGGCAGGCCGGTATAGGTCGGCGGCGTGATCTTCACATCCACGCGTTTGAAGGCCAGCGGCGGCATGGCTTGCATCGCGTAACGCTCGGACTCGGCGTCGCCGGCGCGGAAACGATACTTGAGGCTGGTGGTGACGCGGGCGAGCGTGTAGGCGAATTCCTGCGGGCCGCCTTTGAGTTCGCCGAGTTGCACCACACTCTTTTTGTCGTCCTGCGGCCAGACATCGAGAAATACTTTTTGGCCGCTCTTGCCCTCCGCGCGGACAGCCAGCGTGAGCGGCGCGCCAACCATGACGTAGCCGGCGCCGGGTTGGACATCGAGAATGCGCGCGAAGGTGGCCGGCGCACGCGCAGAAAAGGGGTTGATAATGCGGGCGGCGGCGTTTAGCCAACCGGGGCCCGACCACAAGGCCGTCAGCAGCACAAAAGCAACCACGCCGCCCAAGCTGCTCCACGCGCGAATCCAGAGCGGACGATCCGGCCACTTTTTACCGTCAATGGTCGGCCACGCGGGAATATCGGCGGCGAGGTAGGCGGAAATCATCGCGTCATCGGCGGGCGCGGCGCGACGGAATTGGAGGTAGTTGATCAGGTGATTGTCCAGTTCCGGGAACATGCGTTCAACGTTGACGGCGATGGCTTCGCGCGGACGCGGACGGCGGAGCGCGGCGCTGATGAGCCAGGCCGCGGCGCCCAGCGCGACGAGCAGCAGCGTCCCGCTCACTACGCGGCCAACGCGCTGGAAGTGCAACAGCAAATCCGACATCGCCAACAGCCACAGCAGCAACAACGCCGTGGCGCCGGCGAGGGCCAAGCGGATGGCGGCCTGACGCCATCCGATGCGCCGCCCGACTTCATCCAATTTCTTATAGACCGCGTTCGCCATCATGAGCTTTGCCCTCCCTTGCTGATCCTATAACGCACGAACCATCAATTTGATTTTTCGAGGCGCACCTCTTTGACCATGAGATCGCCCTCTTTGCCGCCAAGCGCCACGATATGCACCGACAAAAACTCCACGGAGTTCCACATGGTCTGGCCCAAGGTGCTGACTTTCCCCTTGGTGGCGATGATTTTGTTGTCCGGCACAGTCACCGATGCTTCCGCCCAATCTCTTTTGGCGCCACCAAACGAGCCGCCTAGCGCTGAAGCGTTCGTGGGCTTGGTGAAGTAAAGTAGTGTGGAATCATAACACCTCCGCAATTCCGCCAACGCGGGAGCGGGATGCGGCTTGATGCCGGGCTTCCATTTATAGCCATAAACCAGAATGCGGCAATTCGGGCCGGTGGTTTTGACCACCGCCGTAAGTCTGGCTTTTTCCGGCGGTTTGATGGGCACGGGATCACTATCCACCTTGATACCCATGGCGACCGCCGACGCCAATTCGTAAAAGGTGCCATGCAACTTCAGCACCTTCGGCTTGCCTTCTGCCTCCGCCGCCACGGAAACGAGATTGTGGTTGTTAGTATACCAACCTTCGCCGGGCAGATCATATTTGTAGCGCCAGCCTTCAAGCCCTTGCGCGAAGTTTCCATTCTTGAGCAGATTACTGTTGGTCGTCGCCGCGGTGACACACACCAACACCGCCAACCCACCGCCAACACGGATCAAAATATTTTTCATACGCATTCTTTTTCTTCAGCCCGCCTTACGTCAGATTCCGCCAACGCCTGAGTGACCACTCTACCACAAGCAGCGCGATCAGGGCAGCCAGAAAAGCCCAGTGATTCCAGAGCGACCGGTAGATCACGCGCTGTTCTTCCGTCGGCATAAAATGCAAAGCAGCAAGCATCGGGCCAAGTTCGTTAAATTCGCAAAACTTTCCGCCGCTGACGCGCGCCAGTGCCTGGAGCGCGGCCACATTCATGGGCCTCGGCATCGTCTCCGGCGTGTAGGGCCGCACATACACCGGATAGGGCGGCGACTCGATCGTCAGCCCCGCCAATTCCGTCCGCGCCACCGCTTGATAGAGACCCGGCTCTTCCGCGCGCAATTCCGCCACAAAGCCCGGCAATTGCTTACCGGTGCCCGTGGTGATGGTCTGCGTTTTCATGCTAAACGGCAATTTGCGCCCCGCCGGCGTGGTGATTTCGCACGTCACCGGCGCGGTGCCGACCGGTTCACCGCCACGCGCCGTCAACCGCGCGCTGAATTGCAGCCTGTCACCCAGATACGGATGCTCGGTGTTGGCATAGAGCTCGATGGCAAAACGCTCCAACACCTGCTGCTCCGGCACCAGCGACTGCACCAACTGATTCCAGAAACGCGTATAGGACTTGCTCTGCAACGGATCCATGGACCAACGCCACAGCGAATCGCTCAAGATCGCCACCACGCGGCCCTGCCCGTAACGTTGCTCGATCACCAGCGGCAGCGGCCCTTCGGCGGTCTTGGCGGTCACGAGCACCTGCGCGCCCGCACTGGGCCGGCTGCCGGGATACACCGAGAGCACCGGCGGCATGGCGAACTCGCCTTCATCCTTGCGCTGAAACGCGGGATGCACCAAACCTTCCGGCGTCACCGTGACCGGGAACTTGCCTTCCATGACGGGGCGGTGGCCGGCGCGGCTGATCGGCAAAATTTTCCTGAGCGGGCTGGCGTCGAAACCGTCGCGGCCCCACGCGCGCGCGCCGCCGAGCAACACGAGGCTGCCGCCGGCCTCCACATACTTCACCAACTCGTCGAGCTGCGCCGCCGGCAGCATCGTGGCTTCCAAGTCGCCCAGCGTGATGACCTTGTAGGTCGCAAGCGGCAACTGCGTCCAATCCGTCGTGCTCGCCTGCTCGCGTCCGAACGTCAGCCAGCGCTTGCCGGAGCGGATGAACGCCAGCGCCGAGACCGTCTGGTTGTCGTTCAGCAGCCGGTTGAGGAATTTGAATTCCCAACGCGGCACATCTTCGAGGTAAAGCAGCCGGTTCTTCGCGTCAATCACCTGCACCGTAAGCCGCTGGAGATTATCGTTGGTGTGCGTCTCGCCCCGGAGCGGCGGAATACGCACCTCATAGGCGAAGTTGCCGACCACCGGATGGCGCACCGTGAATTTGACCTCGCGCCGCCCACCCTCGTCCGGCAACTGCGCCGGAATTTCTTCCAACAGCGCATCGTTTTCAAAAAGCTGGACGCGCACCGGCTGGTTCTCCGTGCTGATCCCCTCGACCACCGCCTTCAATTCCGCATCCCAACCCACCACCACGCGCCGCGGCGTATCAATCATATCCACACGCACATCCGGCTCAACTTTCCATGCCGCCGCCGGCTCCAGCCGCGCGGAATAAATCGGACACGGCCAACTTGCCGCCGTCCACTCGTCGCGCGCTTCACGCGTATCGAGGCCATCGGTGAGCAAGAGCAGCCCGCCGACCGGCTGCCCACGATAGCGATCGGTCAGCGCGCGCAACGTCTCGCGCACCAGCGTCGCCGTGCCCGTCGGTGCCAGCGCCACCGCTTCTTGCGCCGTGACGTGCTGACCAAGCTCCTGCGCGAACGGATAAATTTCCACGTCGCACTGTTTTTCCACCGCCGCCAGCCACGGCTGGAGCAAGAGTTCCTTCGCCTGCTTCCAGCGCGGCGGCAAATTCGTGTTCGGTGTCAGACTCATGCTCCGCGAGGTGTCCAGCGCCACCAGAAAATGCGGACGGAGCACCTCGGTAACCGCGTACTTTTGCGTGGGGATGAGCAAGCACCAACCGAGGACGAGGAAGAAGAACGCGCGGATCGGCCAGAGGAAGAACGCCGCTTTTTCGCCGGGCAAAAACCGCCAGAAAAAGAATACGCCTAGCGCCAACACCAACGCCACGGCAGCGATTATCGCCCCGAGCGGCGCCGCGTGTTCATAGAAAATCTCCACAGGCATCGCCATGTTCCAATCTTGGAAACGACAACTACCCGATTTTCCAAACCTTGGAAAGAGCTTTCCACTATATATTTCAGGTAAAAGGTCCGCTTGACTTTTTTTGGCGGGTGACCTAGAGCTCGCGCGGGGACGTGGATTTTCAAGTGAGGTTGACGATGCAAGTGAGACAGGGATGGTTGCGGGGGAGTTTGATGTTGGCCCTTATCGGCTGGTGCGTGAGCGCGCAGCCAGTCATGGCGCGCTATGTTGTGCTCCACTCATTCGCCAACGGCAGCGGCGATGGCGCCAGTCCGGTCGGGTCCCTGACGCTTTCGGGCTCCACGCTCTACGGCATGCCGGCCTCGGGCGGCTGGCGGGCATCTGGGATTTAGACGCGGATGGCCAACCCGCCGCGTGGCATCCCATCACCGGCTCGATACCCGGTTGGATCTTGCGCGGCATAGATCAGCCATAGACTGGTTTACCCGCAGCCGTGGAGGTTAAAAGTGGATTTGCATAGTGTGTGCGAACTTGCAGTGATGAAGGCCTCCAACTAGGATGTGTCCCATGAAAAATTTCAATCGGTGTGTGTCCTTTTTCGGTATTTGCGGTACGCTGATGAGTAGCTGGGCTACAGTCCCGCCGCAACCGCCGAGCCTCGCGGTATCCAACGTCACGATCGTCGCCGGCGAAACGTTCACGCTGCCGCTGGACGGCAACGATCCCGGCGGATTGCCCTTGACCTTTTCGGTCGTCTCCAACGGGGTGAGCGGCCTGACGCCCCGACTGGTCACCACCAACCGCACGTTGCACCTCAACGTCAGCGTCGGTGTGACGACCAACGGCGACCTGATGTTGGAGTTGTTTGAGCATCTCACACCCAAAACCACCGCCCGCATCATCAGCCTGGTCAACAGTAATTTCTACAATGGCTTGACCTTTCATCGAATAGTCCAAGACTTCGTGGCGCAGGGCGGCGACCCCCATGGCGACGGCACCGGCGGCAGCGGCGTAACCTTCGATGACGAATTCGTATCCGGCCTGACGTTCCAAGGCTTTGGTCAGTTGGCGATGGCGAACTCCGGCTTCGTGACCGGCAGCGCACCCTTGGGCCGCGACAACAACGATGCGCAATTTTTCATCACCGCGCCGAACCTCGCGGTGGGCGGCAGCGCAACACCGCCCCGGCATCTGAATTACCGGCATACGATCTTCGGTCAGTTGACTCACGGTTTCGATATCTTCGGCCAACTCATGGCCACACCGGTGGACGCCAATAATCACCCGCTGGACAACGTCGTGATCAATTCAGCCACCATCATCACCAACCGACAGGCAACCGTGCTCTATTTGACGGCACCGACCAACGCCGTTGGCCCTGCGCCCGTTACGGTGCAAGCGCAGAACAGCGACGGCCTCTCCACGCAGGTTACCTTTCAAGTCACGGTGGTGGCCAACACCGTCAACAACCCACCTTTTTTTAATCCAATGCCCGCTGCGTTGGTGGTCACGCAAGGTATGGCAATCAACTTCCCCTTTGGGGCGTGGGATGACAACGGCGATTCCATGTCGTTAGGCCTGTGGAATGCTAATACCGGGAATATGATAACCAATGTTTTTGCCTCCTATAACCCCACCAGCGGACTACTAACCTTGGCGCCTGTTTCCGACTTTCTCGGACGGGTGGAGCTGCTGTTTGGCGTCTGGGACGCCTATGACCACAATGGTAACAGCACCAGCGGCGCGGCGGGTGACATTCAGGAATATGATTCGCAGCGTATCGCGTTCACCGTGGTCCGATCCAACCTTGTCACCATCACGACGACGGCCAATCCGACGAATGGCGGCAGCGTGAGCGGTGGCGGTGAATATATTATTGGCAATACTATTGCATTGACGGCGACGGCGACGAACGGCTGGGTGTTCACGAACTGGAACGACGGTAACACCAACAACCCGCGCACGGTCATAGCGGCGGCCGGCGGCGCGAGCTATACCGCCAACTTTGCGGTGGCGGCCACGATCACCGCCCTGCCCGGTGTGGCGGGACAGGGGACGGTTTTTGGTAACGGCGTCCATGCCTTGGGATCATCGGTTCCCTTGTTTGCCAGTGGCAGCATGGGCTGGAAGTTTACGAACTGGAGCGACGGCAACACCAACAACCCGCGCACGGTCGTGGCCAGCAACAGCACCTATACCGCAAACTTTGCCAGTGCCCAGCTGGCGGTATTACTCCAAGCAGGCAACGGCGGCATGGCGGGCTTGTGGACACTGGGCACGAATTATCTGCCGGCGACGTGGGCGACCGTGACCGGGCCGCTGGGCGCGAGCTGGGTGCTCCGCGCCATAGACCAGAACCGCATCCTGCTCCAACAGGGTGATGGTGGCCAAATGACGCTGTGGAACTTGGATGCCAACGGCACGCCCGTGAGCAGCGCCACCATCAGCGCCGCCCTCCCCGGCTGGATCGCCCGCGATCTGGATGGTAATCGTGTGTTGCTCCAAAATGGTGATGGCGGCATGATCGGTATCTGGACGCTCGGCACCAACAACACGCCGATCGCCTGGTCATCGGTGAATGGCGCCGTGCCCAATCTGATCGCCCGCGCCCTGTGTGGCACCCGCCTCTTGCTGCAATTCGGCACCACCGCTTCGATGGGCTATTGGACACTCAACGGCAATAATGCCATCACCGCGTGGACGCCGCTCACCTCGGGCCTGCCGGCCGGCTGGATTCCGCGCTCCATGACCGACAACTATATTCTGCTCCAACAAGGCGATGGCGGCACCACCGCCCTGTGGGATCTGGACGGCAACGGCCAGCCGGTCGCTTTGCATACCATCAACGGCCCGCTCGCGGGCTGGATCATGCGTGGCATGGATCAGACGTTCCTCACCACACTCACCGTCGCCTCCAGCACGAATCTCGGCGGTGCGGTGACCGGCGGCGGCACATATTCCGCCGGTGCCAGTGTCACCTTAACAGCGACCGCCTCCAATGGCTGGATATTCACCGGGTGGAATGACGGCCTGACGAACAACCCACGCAGGATAACGGTCGCTGCCGACGGCGGCACGTACACCGCCAACTTCGCACCGGGCGTAATCGTAACGCTGCAAGGCAACCCAGCCAGCGGCGGCGCCTTGACCGGCGCGGGCACCTACGGGGCCGGAACGTTGGTAGCGCTGAGCGCTCAACCGAACCTCGGCTGGAAATTTGCAAACTGGAGCGACGGCGACACGAACCAGACCCGCCAGATCACGCTGGAGGCGACGAGCACCAACCTGACGGCGAACTTCAGCTCGGCTCCGATGTCGGTGCTTTTACAGGCCGGCGATGGCGGCATGGCGGGCCTCTGGGGCTTGGGTACCAACTACCAGCCCGAGACGTGGACAACCGTCACGGGAGCGCTGGGTAACGGCTGGGTGTTGCGCGCGTTGCACCAAAACCGTGCGCTCTTGCAACAGGGCGTGGGGGGCAAGATCGAGCTATGGGACCTCGGCACCAACGGCGCACCGGTCACGAAGTGGCCGGTCAGCGCCGCTCTCCCCGGCTGGATCGCCCGCGATCTGGATGGCAATCGCATTCTGCTCCAAGCCGGCGACGGCGGCCTAATCGGCCTCTGGACGCTCAGCACCAACAACACCCCGGCCACGTGGATGACGTTGAACGGCGCGGTGCCCGGCCTCGTTGCGCGTTCGTTGTCTGGCACCCGTATCTTGGTGCAATTCGGCGGCGGCACGTTGATGGGCTACTGGACGCTCAACGGCAGCAACGCCATCACCGCGTGGACGCAGATCAACTCCGGCCTGCCGGCGGGCTGGGTGTTGCGCTCGATGACTGATCGTTACATCTTGCTCCAAGCCGGTGACGGCGGCATGGCGGGGTTGTGGGACTTGGACGCGAACGGCCAACCGATCGCCTGGCATGTGGTCAGCGGTCCCCTGCCCGGCTGGATCATGCGCGGGATTGATCAGCCCTAGCCCGGCTTGTTCACGAACGAAACACTGGTGAGGTTCCGCGCACACCATGAAAACCATTACGCTCGGTAAAAGTTCTCTGCCATCGTCACGCCTCGCCTACGGTTGCTGGCGCATCGCGGAAACGGAAGATGCGGGTCGCACCACCGGCCGCGCCGCGATCCTCGCGGCGATTGAGGCTGGTTATACGCTCTTCGATCACGCCGATATCTATGGCAAAAGCCGCGCTGAAGCCGCGTTCGGTGCGGTACTGCGCGAAACGCCGGCGCTCCGCCAGCAGATGCTCATCGCCACGAAATGCGGCATTCGCTTCGCGGGCGAGCCGACGCCCGATGCGCCGTTCCGCTATGATTTTTCCGCCGAGCACATCATCCGTGCCTGCGAAGGTTCGCTGCGGCGACTGGCGGTGGAGACCATTGACCTCTATCAACTGCACCGCCCCGACTGGCTGATGGATCCGCACGAAGTCGTCGCTGCATTCGAGCAACTCCGGCGGCAGGGCAAAGTCCGCGAGTTTGGCGTCAGCAATTTCCAGCCCTCGCAAGTGGCGCTGCTGCAAAAAGCCTGTCCGTTTCCGCTGGTGGTCAACCAAGTGGAGGTCAGCCTCGCCCATCTGGATTGCTTTCAGGACGGCACGCTCGATCAATGCCAAGCCGAACAAATTACGCCGCTCGCGTGGAGTCCGTTGGCGGGCGGTAAACTGGCCGAGGGCGCGCGCCGGTTATTGCCGTGGCAGGAAAACTACCGCGTGGATGCGATCGTGACCGAACTGGATGCACAGGCGCAGAGCTTCGGCGTCGCGCGCGGCACGCTGGCGTTGGCGTGGCTGCTGAAACATCCCGCTGGAATTGTGCCGATTGTCGGCTCGACCCAGCCGGAAAAAATCCGCGCCGCCACGCAAGCCGACCAGCTCCATCTTTCCCGCGAGCAATGGTACCGCCTGCTGGAAGCCGCGCGCGGCGAACGCCTGCCTTGAGGTCGCCAGACCGAAAACCCGTGGAAAGCGGTTGACATTCGGGCGGCGGCCCGTATCATGTCGCCGCTTTTTTTACCGTAGGAGTAAACGATGCCAAATATTGTAGGTGCAGCCAAACGAGCCCGTCAGGCGATCCGGCGAAACAACCGGAACGTCTCCGCGAAAACCGGCCTGAAGAGTCAGCGCGCCAAGTTGTTCGGCGCGGTGACGAAGCAAGATCAGCCGCAGAGCGTGGCCGAATACAAAGCCTATTGCGCGATGCTCGATAAGCTCGCCAAGCGCGGCATCATCACCAAGAACACCGCCGTCCGCCGCAAAACCCGCGCCGCCAATCGCGTCCGCGGTCTCGCTGCGAAGTAAACGCGTTCCCCGCCGTTCTGATCCGCCGCTCCCTTTTTCGGGACGCGGCGGTTTGTTTTTTCCAAGGCTGCGGATTTTAAACTGAAGTGCAACCGCGGAGCGAAAAAAGGCGCACGGTCGTTGACCTTCGGCCGCATGGTGTTTGGACCAACAAACCACCAGCGGACGGAGGACGCCGAGGCGTTCCAGGCCTCTTAGCATGGCTGAGCGACGCAACCTGGCGGTGTTACGGGAAAACGGCTGCAGCCTGCGGCTGAGCGGGGCGCTACTGGCGGGACGGAGCCATCGTGAGCCGAGTCACTAACCGCCGCATCCGCGGGATCACCACGATTGACGACCGCCCGGTTCACTAATGCTTCCCGAAAAACCGCGACTTCCGGACGATCACCGAGGCCGAGTTACGGTGGGTTGAAGGTCAACTCAACGCGCGGCCCCACAAACGCCATCACGACCAAGTCCCTAACGACCTCCGGTCTCATCGCCCTGTTGCCCTTTAGCCTTGAATCCCCAGCCCTGGAAAAGCCCACCGTCCGGTTTCCCAAGCCTTGGAAACCGCCCGTTTCCCGGCTTGCATTTTCCGGCGGGCGGGCTAGTCTTGGTGCCGACGAAGATGTGTCTTCGGGGCAAGGTGCGTCCCGGCGGGAAAAATCGCCGGGGCAATTCCTGACCGGCGGTTTAGCCCGCGAGTCCTGACCCAACGTTGGGACTGACACGGCGCTCCCGATGCGAATCGGGATCCGTGGCCGACAGTAAAGTCTGGATGGAAGAAGACACGTAACGCCGAGGTATGCGGCTGGGTGCCCCGAAGAATTTTCTTTGGGGCAATTTTTTTGTGAAAAAACGACACAAAGCAGCAACGAAATCGGCGGAATTCCGCGCGGTGGTGGAGGCGATCAAAATCTATCGCCGCGGCGGACTGATCGTGGTGGCCGACGACGCCAAGCGTGAAAACGAAGGCGATATTCTTTGCGCTGCCGCGAAAATCACGCCGGAAAAAATCAACTTCATGGCGCGCCACGGACGCGGTTTGGTTTGCGTGGCCCTGGAGGCGGCGCAACTGGCCCGGCTGGGCATCAAACGCGCGACACCGCGCGGTAGCGGCAAGTTTTCCACGGCGTTCACAGAGTCGGTGGACGCCGCACACGGCATCAGTACGGGCATTAGCGCCTATGACCGCGCGCACACGATCCGCTTGCTGGTGTCCGAAAAATCCGGGCCATCCGATTTCATCTCGCCCGGTCATCTCTTTCCGCTCGAAGCCGTGCCCGGCGGCGTCTTGCGGCGTGCGGGCCATACGGAGGCGGCGGTTGATTTTGCGCGGCTCGCAGGCCTGCCACCGGCGGGTGTGATCTGCGAGATTATGCGCGAAGATGGCCACATGGCGCGGTTTCCGGAATTGAAGGCTTTCGCCGCCCGGCACAAATTGCCCCTCATCACCGTAGCCGATTTGATCGCGTACCGCCGCCAGACCGAGTTGTTGGTCGAGCGCGAACGTGTTGTCCAATTGCCGACGGAATGCGGGTTGTTTGAGTTGCACCTCTATCGTGAATTGTTGACCGACCAGTATCATCTGGCGCTGGTCCGCGGCGCGCCGGAGAAGCAGGCGGTGGCGTTGGTGCGCGTGCATAGCGAATGTTTGACCGGCGACGTGTTTGGCTCGCAGCGTTGCGATTGCGGCCGGCAACTGCACGCGGCGCTGAAGGCGATTGCGCACGAAGGCCACGGCGTGTTGCTTTATATGCGGCAGGAAGGTCGCGGCATCGGCTTGGCCAACAAAATTCACGCCTACGCATTGCAAGAACGCGGCCTTGATACAGTCGAAGCCAATCAGGAACTCGGTTTCGAGGCCGATCTGCGCGACTACGGCATCGGCGCGCAAATCCTCGGCGATCTTGGCTTGCATCGGATTCGGCTGATGACGAACAATCCGCGCAAGATCATCGGTTTGAGCGGCTATGGCTTGAAGGTGACCGAGCGTATTCCACTCGTCCTCCCGCACACCGAACATAGCCGGCGCTATTTGGAAACCAAGAAACAAAAACTGGGACACATGTTGTGAGTGCATGCCAACAGAGGAGTGGATCATGAGCTATAAAGAAATTGGTGGAACGTTGGAGGCCAAGGGCCTCAAGTTCGGGATCGTCGTCGCCCGCTTCAACGACTTCCTGACGCGCCAACTACTGGCCGGCGCGGTGGATTGTCTCAAGCGGCACGGCGCGGCGGAGGCCGACATCACGGTGATCTGGGTGCCCGGCGCCTACGAAAGCCCGCTGGCCGCGCAACGACTCGCACGCGGCGGCAAGGTCAACGCCGTCGTTGCGCTCGGTGCGGTGATTCAAGGCGCCACGCCGCACGCGGGCCTGATCAACGCGCAGGTCGCGCGGTCGCTGACCGCCATCGCATTGGAAACCGGCGTGCCGGTGATTGATGGCGTCGTCGCCGCAGAGAACCTTGAGCAAGCCATCGAGCGTAGCGGCACCAAGGCGGGCAATCGTGGCTGGATCGCGGCGCAATCGGCCATCGAGATGGCCAGTCTGATGAAGCAATTGCCGGCCTGATGGAGCAATAATCTATGAGCAGCCGTCACGAAGCCCGCCTCTGGGCGGTACAATTTCTGTTTCAACGCGATTTCAACGACACGGCGCGGGAAGCGGCGCTGGTGGATTTTTGGGAAGAGCGCAAGTGCCGCGCCAAACTGCGCGCGTTCTGCGAGGAATTGATCCAAGGCGTGGAATTGAATCGTGAGGATATTGACCGACGGCTGCGCAAATATGCCGAACACTGGAGCCTCGAACGCATGGGCGCGGTGGACCGCAACATCATGCGCGTTGCGCTCTTCGAGATGCTGTTCTGCCCCGATATTCCGCCCGTGGTCTCGATCAACGAAGCCGTGGACTTGGCCAAGGAACTGAGTGGGCGCGAATCCGGCAAGTTCGTCAACGGCATCCTCGACCGCGCGCGGCAGGATGTGGAGCGGCCCTCCCGCGTTGCCACCCAGCCCAAGAAAACCAAGTGAGGGGCGATGGCCAACTGGCTTGCAGCATTATCCCGTACGCGCAACCTCTTCGCGCAGACGCTTTCCAAGCTTTGGAAAAGTGCCGCCGCGCCGGATGGCCTGACGCTCGACGAACTCGAAGAGAATCTACTGCGCGCCGACTTACCCGTGGCGCTCGTCGGCGAATTGATGGCACACCTTGCACGCGAAGCGCGGCACGGCGGCGCGGAAGCCGTCGCGGTGTTACGCCAACAGTTGCGCGCCGCGCTCGGCAAGCACGCCGATTTCGCGTGGAATTCTTCCGCCAAGCCGCGCGTCGTTCTCATCGTCGGTGTCAACGGTTCCGGTAAAACCACGACCTGCGCCAAACTCGCGCATCTGGCGAAAAATACCGGGCAAAAAGTGTTGCTGGGCGCGGGCGATACCTTCCGCGCCGCCGGCGTCGAGCAACTCAAATGGTGGGCCAATCATTTGCACTGCGACATCGTCGCCGGCGCGACCGGCGCGGACGCTGCTGCGGTCGCGTTCGATGCGGTCGCCGCGGCACAGGCGCGCGGTAGTGATGTGCTGCTGCTCGATACCGCCGGGCGGATGCACACGAAGACGCCGCTGATGCAGGAATTGCAAAAGGTTGGCGGTGCGCTCGCCAAAAAAATGCCGGGCGCACCGCACGAGGTCTGGCTGGTGCTTGATGCCACGCTCGGTCAGAATGCGCTGGTGCAGGCGCGCCAGTTCCACGCCGCGATTCCCTTGACCGGCGCGATTATCTCCAAAGTGGATGGTTCCTCCAAGGCCGGTTTTGTATTCGCGGTGGCCAAGGAACTCGGTGTGCCGATCCGCTTTATCGGCCTCGGCGAGGGTGAAGACGATTTACAGCCGTTCCACGCCGCACATTTCGTCGCGGCGCTGCTCGGTGACGAGGAGAAAGGTTAGACTTTTCCAAACCTTGGAAAACAAAATGAGTACTTTTTCCAAACCTTGGAAAACGAATGCGGATGACGCGCGCTGGATGCGACGCGCGCTGACGTTGGCGCGGCGCGGCGAAGGTCTCACGCGGCCCAATCCGCCGGTCGGCGCGGTAGTGGTCGCGCGCGGCAAAAAAATCGGTGAAGGTTTCCATCGTTTTGCCGGTGGCCCGCACGCCGAAGTCATTGCCTTGCTCGCTGCCGGGAAAAAAGCACGTGGCGCAACGCTCTATGTGACGCTGGAACCATGCTCCACGTGGGGCCGGACGCCGCCGTGTACCGACGCCATTCTCGAAGCCGGTGTCGCGCGTGTCGTCGTCGGGGCCACTGATCCCAATCCCAAACATGCCGGGCGCGGCCTGGATTTGCTGCGGCGCAAAGGTGTGCAGATCACGACCGGTGTTTGTCGTGCCGCAGCGGAAGAGCTCATCGCGCCATTTACCAAACAGCAACGAACAGGTCGCCCCTTCGTCACGCTTAAACTGGCCCAGACGCTTGATGGACGTATTGCCGACACGCGTGGGGCGTCACGTTGGATCACGTCGCCGGAATCGCGCACCGTCGTGCAAGCACTGCGGCGGCGTGCCGATGCGATCATGGTTGGCGGCGAAACGGTACGCGCCGACAATCCGCGTTTGCTGCCGCAACCCGACGAAGGGCGGTGTCCGCTGCGCGTGGTGGTTACGGCCAGCGGCAAGCTGCCGCCGCGCAGCCGTGTGCTGACCGATGACCACGCGGGTTGCACCCTCGTTGCCACGACGGCGACCGGCGCGCGGCGATGGGCGCGCGTGAAGACCGCCGCAAAAATCTGGACGCTGCCGGCGCGTGCCGGGAAAATTGATCTGGCGGTTTTGCTCAAGAAACTGGGTGACTGCGATTGCCTGCATGTGCTCGGCGAAGGTGGCGGCAAATTGGCCGCAGAACTGTTTCGCGCGAAGCTGGTGGATGAACTCCAACTTTTCATTGCCCCCAAGTTGCTCGGCGGCGATGCGCGGCCCGCCATTGGCGCTGCCGGTTGGTTGCTGAAAACCGCGCCTGCGTTGGAAATCATGGACATGCGACGCGTTGGGCCGGATATTTTGATTCAGGCAAAACCGATGAAGAAAAAATCAAGGTGAAGGGATGTTCACGGGTATTATCCAGAAGATTGGCGGAATTGTGGCATTGCAGCGCAGCAGTGGCGCGGGTCGTTTGGCGCTGAAGGCGGGCGCGTGGACGCCACCGGTGGCGCTCGGCGAAAGCATCGCCATCGAAGGCATCTGCCTGACCGTTGCGGAAATTTCCAGCGCTATTTTGTGGTTCGATGTGCTCGAAGAAACTTTTGCCAAGACGACACTCGGCCACAAGAAAATCGGCGCTGTGGTCAATGTGGAACGCGCGGTGCGCGCCGGTGATTTTCTCGGCGGTCATATCGTCAGTGGTCACGTGGACGGGGTGGGACGGATCCAGGCCATCGGGCGCGCCGGCGCGGATCGTGTGGTGGAAGTGACGTGCGGCGCGGAAATTTTGCAGGGCGTGGTGCCGAAGGGTTCCATTGCACTCAACGGCATCAGCTTGACTGTCGTCGCGGTGAAACCGACGGCTTTCACCGTCCACATCATTCCGCACACGTGGGCCAACACATCGCTATGTTCTGCGCGTGTGGGTGATGCGGTGAATTTGGAAACCGACCTTCTCGGCAAATATGTCGAACACCAGCTTGCCGCGCGCGAAAAATCCAAGGTTACGCCGGAGCAATTGCGCGCGGCTGGTTTTATGGATTGAAGACGAGCT
Source organism: Verrucomicrobiota bacterium (assembly GCA_004321905.1). GTDB lineage: Bacteria > Verrucomicrobiota > Kiritimatiellia > CAIQIC01 > CAIQIC01 > DP16D-bin41. Next base: position 31,637 of record SCQF01000039.1, read on the forward strand.
GGTCGGGGCGAGTGGATTTGAACCACCGACACCTGGCTCCCAAAACCAGTGCTCTACCAGGCTGAGCTACGCCCCGGGTCGCGCGATGATGTAGCACACCGCCGCGAAAGTTCCAAGGCTTGGAAAAACAAAGGCCGGTTTTTTCCAAGCCTGGGAAACTGCGCCATCAAACATCGCAAATCCGCACGGCTTGTTCCAGCGAGGCGACGGGGTCGTGTTTCGGGCCATATTCGTGCGCGACGAAACCTTGGTAGCCGGTGGCGACGATGGCGCGCATGATCGCGGGGTAGAACAATTCCTGCGCGTCATCAATTTCGTTGCGGCCCGGCACGCCGGCGGTGTGGAAGTGACCGATGTGTTGGATGTTTTCCTTGAGCGTGGCGATCACGTCGCCTTCCTGCACCTGCATGTGATAGATGTCGTAGAGCAGTTTGATGCGCTCGGAGCCGACGCGCTTGCACAGCTCGGTGCCCCACGCGGTGTGGTCGCACTGATAGTCCTTGTGATTGCGTTTGCTGTTGAGCAACTCCATGCAGACGTTGACCTTTTTCTCCTCGGCGAACGCGGCGATTTGCTTGAGGCCCGCGACGCAGTTGACCAAGCCTTCCTCGTCGCCCAACCCCGCGCGATTACCGGAAAAGCAAATGACGTTGGGATAGCCGGCGGCGCTGGTCCGTTCGATGATCTCGCGTAATTCGGCGATCAGGTGGGCGTGATTTTCCCTGCGGTTGAAGCCCTTGCCCAGCGAAGCCTTTTCAACGCGGGACATGGAACAAATCAATCCATGTTTTTTGAGTGTTGGCCAATCGGCAGGGCTGGCGAAATCCATACCATGAATACCGAGTCGCGCACAGATTTGGCAAACTTCGTCGAGCGTTTTGATGCCGCGAAGCGGGCCGCGTCCGGCGATGCCCTGCCGGATATTGCCTTTGAGTTGCAGCGGTGCGGTGGCCGCGGCGGCGCGCAGGCTGGCGACGGGTTGCGCGGCCACGGCGACCGTCGTGGCCCCCACAAGTTTGAGCAAGCTACGACGATTGAGCGTGCGACTGGTTGGCGTCATTTATTCTCTCCTAATAGCCGGATTATGCCGACTGTGGCGCGAAACTAAACCAGCGCGTTGCCGCTGTCAATCGTCAGTCCCCCCCCAAATATTGTAGAAGTCGGCACTAAAAATTAGCCTCGTCCGTTATTGCTTCAACGAAAGGGATAGCCATGGAAACCAAAAACGTTTCGCGACGGGGGTTCATCAAGAGTGCGGCGGCGTTGGGCGTGATGGCCCCAGCGGTACCGCTCATCAACGTGCGGGCGCAAAATGCGGCCAAAAAAATCAAAGTTGGTCTGGTCGGTTGTGGCGGGCGCGGCACGGGCGCGCTCGACAATCTGATGGATGCGGCTAAATTGGTCGGCGTCGAAATCGAACTGCTGGCGACGGCGGACGTTTTTAAAGACAAGGCGATCAAAGTCGGTTCGGCGCATGGCGTACCGGAAGCGCACTGCTTCGACGGCTTCAGTGGCTACAAAAAACTGCTCGAATTGCCGGTGGAACTCGTGCTGTTGGCGACGGCGCCGACCTTCCGTCCGGTGCACTTCGAAGCGGCGGCGGCGGCGGGCAAACACGTGTTCATAGAAAAACCCGTTGCGGTGGATCCGCCGGGCGTGCGCCGCGTGATCGCCGCCGGCGAGGTGGCGAAGCAAAAGGGCCTGACCGTTGTTGCCGGCACGCAGCGCCGGCATAAAGCGGGCTATTTACAAGTTGCCAGGGCGGTTCAAGATGGGTTGATCGGCAACATCGTCGGTGGGCGCGTTTCGTGGTGTATGGGCGCGCTGTGGTTCAAGCCGCGGGAACCGGGCGAGGACGACGCGCACTATCTGGTGCGCAACTGGACGAGTTTTGCGGGAATGTCCGGCGACCACATCGTCGAGCAGCATGTTCATCAACTTGATGTGGCCAATTGGTTGATCGGGCGCACGCCGAAGCAAGCGGTGGGCTTTGGCGGCCGCGCGCGGCGGCAGACCGGCGATCAGTTCGACTTCTTCAGCGTGGACTATGACTACGACAACGAGTTGCATATCCACAGTATGTGCCGGCAGATCAACGGCACCTATGGCGGCGTTTGGGAGCAGTTCATCGGCACCAAGGGCACCACGATGGGCGGCAGCAATATGCGGACCTTTGATGGCAAAAAACTGGAACTGCCGGAAATCAAATTGCCGTCCGACATCGAGATAGTGCAGGAGCACGTGGACTTGCTCAACAGCCTTCTCCAAAATCAAGGCTTGAATGGCGCGCAAACGGTGGCGTATTCCACGTTGACCGCGATCATGGGGCGCATCGCCGCCTACACCGGCGAGCTGGTGCGTTGGTCGGATTTGATGGAGCACCAGGATTCGCGGTTCTATAACCTGACGCTCACGCCGGTGGCCGATGATTTTGAAAAAGGCGCGGTCATCGCGCCGCCGGATGATGTCATGCCCGTGCCGGGTACCGATGGTGGAAACAAGAAAAACAAAAAAGGAAAACACGCATGAAGAAAGTGATCTTGTGCATGGCGGCGGTCGCCTTGAGCGGCCTCTTAGTCCATGCGCGCAATGATGCCGCCGCCGAACAACTCGGCTGGAAGCTCGGTTCGCAGGCCTACACCTTCCGCGCCCTCTCGTTCTTCGAGACCGTGGATAAGCTGCACGAACTCGGGATCAAGTATGTCGAGATGTATCCCGGTCAGGCGCTCAAGCCGGGCGTGAAAGCTAAAACCGGCCCCACGATGACCGAGGCGGAAACCGCCGATATGCAGGCCAAGCTCCAAGCGGCCGGTGTCAAAGTCGTCAGTTTCGGCGTGGCGCCGATCCCCGACAAAACCGAGACCGAAGCTCGTCGGCGCTTCGCCTGGGGCAAAAAACTGGGTATCGAAACGTTTGTCACCGAAACCGTGCCCACGCCGATGCTCGACAAACTAAGCCAGGAATACGGCATCAAGATTGCGCTACACAATCATCCCAAGACGTGGCCATCGGAGCAGGTGTTGACTGCGTGCGCAGGCCTGAGCAAGAACGTCGGTTCCTGTTCCGACACCGGGCATTGGAAGCGCGCGGGACATGTGCCCGTGGAGCAGCTCAAGAAACTCGAAGGCCGGATCATCGAGTTGCACTTCAAGGATGTGGCGGCGGACGGCAAGGGGAAAGGTGGCTATACCGATCGTCCGTGGGGCACCGGCGAAGGCAATGTGAAGGCCATGCTCGCCGAACTCAAACGGCAGGGCTTCAAGGGTCATTTCCAGATTGAATACGAACACGGCACCGTGCCGGAGCTGATGCGCGATCTGCCGCTCTGCATCGAATATTTCGACAAAGAAGCGGCTGAACTCGCGAAATAAGAAAAATTCAGTTCGCGTTTCCAAGCCTTGGAAAAATCGCTCAAACGGTTTTCCAAGGCTTGGAACTTTTTGGGAGGGCGAGACTGGTCGAGCTGTAGCGTCAGAAGATTTTGAACTTCGGCAGGTCTTGGATGTCCACCATGCCGGCGAGCCGCCCGCGCTCGTCCACGACCACGAGATCGTCAATGTTTTGCTTCTCGTAGATCGCCAACACGTCTACGGCGAGATCATTCTGCCGCACGGTGATCGGCTGGGCCGTCATCACCTGCTCAACCGTCATATCCGCGAGCGGCGGACCATCGTTCAAATGCCGCCGTAGATCACCATCGGTAAAAATTCCGAGCACGATATCGTTGGCGTCCACCACGGCCACGGCGCCAGCGCGCGCGCTGGTCATCGCCAGCACGGCATCGCGTACGCGCTGGTCGCTGCGCACCTTGGCCAGTCGCTCGCCGGTACGCATGATGTCCGCGACGCGTAGCAGCAGCGTCCGACCAATCGCACCGCCGGGATGCAGCTTGGCGTAGTCCTCGCGCTTGAAGCCGCGCGCCTCCAAGAGCACCATCGCCAACGCGTCGCCCACGACGAGCGTCACCGTCGTGCTCGTCGTCGGTGCGAGATTGAAGGCACCGGCTTCGCGTTCGACGGCCACGTTGATGACCACATCGGCGTCACGACCCAGTGCGCTATCCGGTTCACCCGTGATCGCGATAATCGGGACTTTCTGGCGCTTGATGACTAAAATCAGGTTCTGCAATTCTTCCGACGCACCGGAATAACTCAACGCCAACACGACATCGTTGGGCGCCATCAAGCCAAGATCGCCGTGCATCGCGTCGGAAGGATGCAAGAACACCGCCGGGCAGCCGGTACTCGTCAGCGTCGCCGCGATCTTCTGGCCAATCGGCGCATTCTTGCCAACGCCGGTGACAAGAATTTTGCCGCGTTTGCGCAGGCCTTCCAAAATCAGGTCCACGGCTTTGGAAAAGCCGCCATCGAGACTCTCGCGCAGCCGCTGCAAACCGGCCAATTCGATGTCTATCACTTCGCGCGCTTTGTTGACGTAATTCATAGCTGTATATTTTCCTTGGTCGCCTTAGGCGACCAAGGGTTGGAAAGCGACCGGCGCAACTTTTCCAGAGTTTGGAAACGTTGGCGAGTTTTTTCTACGGCTCAACTTCCAGATGAAAATCCCGTTTCGCCGGATACGTCCACGTCGTCCACGGCTGGCCGTCGCGTTTGAACACCACGCCACCATCGGTTTTGCAGAAGCCGAAATCAATCACCTTCTCTGCGGTGTTCAGATGTTGCCGGAACCATTCTGCCCGTGACAGACCGGGACGTTGCCACGGCTCAAAGCGGAAGGTTTTGCCGCCATCGGCCACGACCAAATCGCCGAGCCGAATGCGGTTGGAGTTATCATCGGCGTCGGCCAGCGGAAAACTTTCGTGGCCGTTCCAGAGGCCGATCCACCACGTATAGTGGCCATCAGCGATATGTTCCGGCAGCCGCAATTCATGCGGCCCATCGAGCACCTCCATGCCATTGGTCCACGTCGCGGTCGGCGTTTTCAGGGCGTGGTCTTGCAAAAAAATGGTCTGCCAACCGGAGTAATTGTTGGTGGGTACGTCGAAGTGCACAAAACTCCGAAAGCCGCCGGGCATCGGCGTGCCGACTTTCCAAACATAGGAAAATTGGATACGCCGCTTTTCCAAGGCTTGGAAATTTTCAACGCGCGGACAAATCGGCAAGCCTGATTGCCAATCGCGTGCGCGCCGGGCGTTGGCCAGTCGCAGTTCGGGCGCGTTGACAAAGTCCACGATCACGCCCTCGCGCCACACCGTGCCGGCGGCGAAATCAGTGTTCGTGGCAAACCAGCCGAATTGCGGCAGCGTTTGACCGGCGGCGGCGAAATCCTCGGCGGCGTTGTTGGCGGTGATCGTCAGGCCGTTGGCGTAGGTGATGCGGACGCGATTGAAGTCCCGCGCCTTGGCCGCAGCGGTGGCATCGGCCCACTGGCCGTTGACGAAATAGCGGATATCGCTGACGCGCTGATCGGCGTGGCGGGAGGTCACGGGCGTCATCAGATGCTGCTCCAGCCACGCCGCGCCGGGTTCCCGCCACAGACCTTGGCTCAGAAAACCAATGTGGCCATAGACGATTTCCTGCATGCGGTATTGATCGCGCGCGACCATCGGCATCCCACCGCCCCACGGCGGGGTTTTGCCGTACCAGCGTTCATAATAACCTTGGCCGTGATTGATTTGCAGCGGATGGATGCGCAGCAGATCGAAGTCCACGGCGAGTGGCGCGTTCATTCCGTCGCGCTCCGGCCAGCCGGTGCCGAATTGCGCTTCGACGCCATCGAGCCAGCCGCTCCATAGCCAGTGGCGATTGCCTTCCCCGGTTATGGGGCCGGAGTGAACGTCGCGTTCGTACTGCCAAAGTTTTCGATGTGCATCCCACACGGATTGGATTTGGCCCGCGCCCGGCACGCCAGCCTGATGATCGAGATGAAACCATGGCGGCACGCACGAATGGACGTCGAGATAGCCGGCGGTCGTGCCATAGCGCCGGTGGATTTCCGGCGACTGCTCACCGGCCAACCGCAACATGACCGAAGGTTTGATGGCAAAGGACTGGAGCTGCGTGCCTTTGTTGAACCAACTCTTTTCGGGTTTTCCATCGCTCTGCAAGGCGAGGTCGTTGGTCGTGAAGTGTTCGTAGTTGGGATAATAGTCCACGTAGTTTTCGTGTAACGCGAACTGATGACCAAGCCGCTGGGCGGTTTTCGCGAGGCGCTGCATCGCCGGTTCGCCGCCTTGCTGGGCGCGTGCGGGGAAATGCGCCGGCAGACCGTTGTCATAGCCATCGCGCTGCCAGCTATGGAAGATGATCAGATCGTTGCGGATGTCATAGTCCGCCAAGGTGTCGGGGCTTTGCGCGCTCGCGTCGAACGCGCTTCCGTTCCAGATATCCAGCACGATGCGTCGGCCCATTTCCGCGCGCCACGGCGAGGGCGGATTGGGGATGTTCGCCAGCGTCTCATCCACATGCCACGCCGCCGTGAAAATGAAGCGCTCGCGCAGCCCGTGCCGCGCGCCATCGGTCAACGGCTCATAAACCGCTTTGTCTTCGCGGAATTGCGACGCACCGGAAGCTATCCAGTCGGGAAAGCTACTGACGAAAAGATTTTCCAAGGGCAGGAAATAAACATCGTGTTCGCAGTAGGGCATCGGTACGCGGTGCCGGAGCAGCGCGCCCCAATGCCCCGGATTCAACTCCTTGATCCACGGCTGGTCGCACGTCATTTCGAGTACGAGGCTTTTCTGTTCCAGCCGCGCGGTAGTTTGCAACGCCGCTTGCGCGCCGCTGGCATTGGTGAAAATTTGGATACACTCAACGGCGTCGCTCCAGAAAAGTTTGCGCGCCCGCATAGTGAGCGGCGCGACGGGCTGCGTCCACGTGATGTTCGCGCCAAGAACCAACGGAATCTCGATGTTTTGGTCGCCCATCATCTGGGCATGCAGTCGAAACGCGCCGAATGGCGCGGCGGGTGTAGCCGCATCCATATTCCACGTATATGCCAGTTCGCCATCCGCACCGTGATAGCTCAACGTTGCAGTGTGACCCGCAAGTTGGGCGCTGGTCTTGCCGTTGAACCCGGAGAGCGGTGCCCAGCTTTTATTTTGCTTGGCGGAAAGCTTGCGCAAATCCAGCGGCGGCGGCGCGCGGAAGGTCGTCTGGGTTTGGAGTCCCGGCAGAACCAGCTTGCGTCCGATCCACAGGGTTTGATCGCAGACCGTGTTGTTCTGCGGGCCGGGCGTGACCTCGAAGCGGATGGCAACCGTCTCGCCCGCCCACGGCGCGAGGTCCACACGAAACGGTTGTTCGGTGCTGCCGTTACGGTGCTCTTCCCAAGCGGTGCGCCCGTTGATCGCAACCCGGTAGGTGACGCCATCGGATTTTTCCGTGCCATGCTGCATCATCGTGCAGCCTTCGATGGTGCCGGCGGGCGTCTTGGGCAGCTGGAGGGTGAATGCCTGAAATACAATCCCCGGTCCCTTTTTATGCGGCGGATGCATGAAGCAGGCCGACCGGTTGCCGGAGGTCGTGCTCGGCAGAGCGACCGCACCCGTCGCCTCATCGCGGAACCCCTCCACGCCAGTCTCAAAACTATTGGTGACGCCACGGAGGATGTAACCGGATTGCACCTGTCCGATATCGTCGAAATTCAACTCCGGTTCCAGCGGTGTAATCGTCGTCGCAGTAGCCGCAATCAGTGGAGCCGCGCAGATCGCCAACAAAAACGATTTCATGCGCCGAAGCTTCGCAGGAATGCCCAGCGGCGACAAGTTGTATTCCGGGGTTTGAAGCCTATTTAGGCAACCGACAACACCTTTAGCCCGGCAACACGGGCGAGTTTGATTTGCCGTTCATCAAAACCGCAAAATTCGTGCGCGGCGAGCGCCAGCGCGGAGGCGACGTGCAGAATATCCAGCGACCGCGAGCCGACCAGCGGTGTATGTTCCGCAATCAGGTGTTGCGCGGTGCGGTACACCTCGGCCCACGGTGGTGTTACGGTCACCAGCCGTCCCGCGTGTTCATCTCTTTCGATCTGTTGCACCACCTCGGCCGCGCGCGCTGACGTGAGGTTGCCCCAAAACTGGCAGAGGCGGACGGCGTTGTGCAGTTCGTGCAGATGGAGCGGCGTCACGGTGATGGGTTCCGCGCGGGCGCGCAGCAGCCGCTGCATTTTTTCCGACCGGTCATCCCGGATATAGATGGGCACCAAGGCGCTGGTATCGAAGTAGGTCTTCACCACCGCTCATCCGCGCGGGCGCGCTCCACGGGGTTGAAGGACAGCGGCTTGGGGAACTGCTTTTTCAGGCGCGGCAGGAAATCCCACGTCACCTGCTTGCCGGACGGGGTGGACGGCTCCGGCGGCAGAATCCGGGCCACCGGGCGGCGGCGGTTGGTGATCACCACCGTCTCGCCGTTGCCGATCCAGCGCAAGACACGCTGAAAAGACTGGCGGACTTCACGGATGCTGAATTCGCGTACGGCCGCGGTCTTCATAGGTGCGCCTCATTTCGTGAAACGAATATGATTCACGATGGCAGTGTTGTCAAGTTCTGGTCGCCACCTCGACAAATCCATAATGTGAAAAGTATAGCCATTTCTTCATGCGCCGGAGTGTCGCAATAATGGCTGGCGGCGACAAGTGAAGTCGGGTGCGTCACCCAATTCGTCGCAGCCGCGCGATGAACATGCCGTCGCAGGGACCGTCCCACGGCCAGACCCAGACGATGCCATCGGCGCAGGTCGCGCCGGTCAGCGGGTGCGTGCAGGCTTCCGGCTGAAATTCTGGGTGAGTGCGGAGGAAATCCGTCAGCACGTCCAACGTCTCGGCGCTGGTGATCGTGCAGACGGCATAGACCAACGTGCCGCCGGGCCGGACGTGCGGAGCAACCCGCGCGAGTAATTCGCGTTGTGTGGCGGCGCGGGCGGCGATATCCGTGCCCGGGGTACGCCAACGCATATCGGGATTCCGGTTCCATGTGCCGAGACCGCTGCACGGCGCATCCACCAAAATGCCGTCGAATTTTGTGTCCGTCGGTGCGGTGTCCACCCGCTGCGTTCGGATGATCGTTGTGCCGGCCTCGGCGGCGCGGCGCTCCAATTCGTGCAAGGCGGCGGTGCGGACATCGGTGGCTAGAATCGAGCCGGTGTTGTTCATCAGCGCGGCCAGATGCAAGGTTTTGCCGCCCGCGCCGGCGCAGACATCCCACCAGCATTCGCCGGGGCGCGGCGCGCAAAGCGGGCCGACGCACTGCGAGGCGAGGTCTTGCACGATAGCGGCCACGCCGGTGGCAGCACGCAAGCCCGGTAGATTTGCCGGCGGCGTGACGGCGATGGCACCGGCCACACGGTCGTGTGCCGCGCCGCGCGGGCCAAAGAAATTCAATACGGCGGGCACACTGCCGGGCGCGACGCGTAGCCAAACCGGCGGCCGGCGTTGCATCGCGGCAAGGTGTTGGGTCAGGCTGATACCGAGCGGCGCGACCAGCGCCGCCGGAACCCAGTCCGGCACCAGTTGCTCGATGGTTTTTGGAACTTTGAGGATGTCTTCCAAGGCGCGGAACTTATCGGCTAGATGTTCCAGCGCGATGGGCTTCAGTTCCAAGTTGGCTTGCGCGGCGAGGATGCGCAGCGCGGGATGCTCGATGCCGTCGAGCCAGCCGACGAGGGCCAGCGCTGCCGCCGGCTGGGCGGGCAGCAGTTCCGCCAGCCAGCCGCGCCAGCGAAACCAGCCAAAGAGTACATCGCCGAAAAGTCGGCGATCGCGCGCGCCCCATTCGCGGTGGGCGCGGCATAACTGCACGAAGACTTGATCGGCGGGCTGCTGCTCCACGCAGACCGTGCGCTCCAACTCCGGCAGCAGTTTCAGCAGACAGGCGGCTTGTGTTTGGTCGGCTGGCATGGCGGCATTGAACACCATGTGCGCAGCGAAAGCGAGTTTCCAAGGCCTGGAAAAACGGGGTGGATGATTTTCCAAGGTTTGGAAACCTGCTCAAAACTGCGAAAAGCGGACGATTTTTTCCTGCTTGACGGGTGCGGGGCCGCCGGGGCACTATGCCAGAAATATTTGCGAGTTATTGGGCGGCAATGAGGAGCCCGTGACATGTTGAATTGGCTATTAGGATTTTTTTCCAGCGATATTGGAATTGATTTGGGAACGGCGAACACGTTGGTGTACGTCCGCGACCGCGGCATTGTGCTGCGTGAGCCCTCGGTGGTGGCCATTCAGGCCGGGACGACCCGCGTATTGGCTGTGGGAGAAGAGGCAAAACGGATGTTGGGGCGTACGCCCGGCAACATCGTGGCGATCCGGCCTTTGCGGCACGGCGTTATTTCCGATTTTGAGATTACGGAAGCCATGCTGCGTTATTTCATTCGTAAAGTGCATAGCAGCCGGAGCGGCATGGTGCGGCCGCGCGTAATTATATCGGTGCCCAGTGGCATTACCGAGGTGGAGAAGCGCGCCGTCAAGGAATCGGCGGCGCATGCGGGTGCGCGCGAGGTCTATCTGATCGAAGAACCGATGGCGGCGGCGATCGGCGTGGGACTGCCGGTGCATGAACCGAGCGGCAACATGATCGTGGACATGGGCGGCGGTACGACCGAGGTGGCGATCATTTCGCTGGCCGGTATCGTGCACAGTCGTAGTGTTCGCGTGGGCGGCGACGAAATGGATGAGGCGATCATCCAGTACATGAAGCGGGTCTATAACCTGATGATTGGCGAGCGGACGGCCGAAGAGATCAAGATGTCCATCGGCTCGGCGTATCCGCTCGGCGAGGAGATGAGTATGGAGGTCAAAGGGCGCGACCTCGTAGCCGGACTGCCCAAGACCATCACGATCACCTCCGAGGAAATCCGCGAAGCATTGCAGGAGCCGGTTTCCGCCATCGTCGAAGCCATTCGGATCACGCTGGAGCGTTGTCCGCCGGAACTTTCGTCGGACCTTGTAGATCGCGGTATCGTGCTCGCGGGCGGCACCTCGTTGCTGCGCGGCATTGATAAACTGATCGCTGAGCAGACGGGTCTGCCGGTGCATCGCGCCGAGGATCCGCTCAGCGCCGTGGCCGAAGGCACCGGCGTCGTGCTCAGCGAGCTGAACCTGCTTCGTAAGGTTGCCGCTGGCGGCCGCGCGTGAGCAGCGCCTAACACACCGCAACTCCCCATCCCGCAGACCGGCACGTCGGTTCGACGTAGTCAGGCTGAAGAATCGGGTTGGACATGCGAGATCGAACGTTGTTTGTGCTGATCCTGGCGGGCGTGGTCCTGCTGGTGATCCTCAACTTGCCGGAACCGGTGAGCGGACGGCTGAAAGGCTTCGTCCGCGACGCCGTGGCGCCGCTCCAACTGTTGGTCGTGGATATTTCGCGGCAAGGGCAGGAAACCATCAAACTGGCACGTGGTGTCAGTCAGTTGATGTCCGAAAACCAGCGGCAAGCCGGCGAAATTGCGCGACTGCGGCTGCGACTGAACGAACTCGACAAGCTCGAAGACGAAACCCTCAAGCTGCGGCATCTGCTCGAATTCCGTAATCGAACGCCGCGGCGGTTGATTGCGTGTGATGTGTTGGGGCGTGACGCCAGCGGTTGGTGGCAGACGTTGCGACTTGATAAAGGCGCCAACGACAGCGTTCATGCAGATATGGCCGTGACGACGCCGGAAGGGCTGATGGGCCGCGTGATCAGCGCCACGGCGCGCACCTGCGACGTACTTTTGATTTCCGATCCCAAGTGCAAGATTTCCGCCATGGTCAGCCGTAGCCAGGCGTTTGGCATTGTCACGGGCAACGGTGTGACGACCCAGGGGCAGCCGGTCTGCCGCATGGAATTTATCAACGTGGATCGGCGACATCCGGTGCAGAATGGCGATGAAGTGGTGACCTCCGGACTGGGCGGCGTTTTCCCCAAGGATTTGCAAATTGGCCGACTTGAAAATGTGAAGGTAAATGATTCGGGACTTTATGCGGAGGCGGAGGTGGTGATCGCCGCGGATCTTGGCGCGCTGGACTATGTTTTTGTTGTAGCGGGTTTGAGTCCGGGCGCGCCATCCGCCACCGCCGCCGGACCGGCTGCGGAGGCGGGCGCACCATGACGCTATTGGTGATGTTGCTGGTGTTGTTGACGGGTGCGGCTCTCCAGGCATTGCTACCCGGCTGGACGTGGCTGGGCGGCGCGCAGCCACCGATTCTCTTGGCGCTGGTACTCTTCTATGCCTTTGCGCATAGCCGCGGCTGGATGTTGTTTTGCGCGCTGCTGGCCGGCTTGTTACAGGATGCGCTGGGGCAGGTGCCTTTGGGCTTTTCCTGCTTTTGCTTCGGTCTCGCAGGTTTTGCGGCGCTACGCTACCGCGACGATGTGGAGGAGGGCGCGTGGCTCGCGCAAATGGTATTCGGCGGCCTTGCCGCCGCTGCCGTAAATTTGTTGCTCTATATTTTGTTGCGTCACGCCGATGCCGTGGTGGTTTCGTCCGCGCTAGCGCTGCGTAAAACCATCGGTTCGGCGTTGTTGGGCGCGCTGCTGACGCCGCTGGTGTTTCGTGTGGTCATCAGCTTGGAGCGCCAACTGGGTGAGCGGCCTGCGTCGCGTGAGGAGGCCGGGTGATGAGTTGGCGCGGGCTTTTTGACGACGAAGTTTTTCGGCTGCGTGCCGTGCTGGTCGTCATGCTCGGTGCCTTGGGTGTGCTGGGCGTGGTTCTCTGGCGCATGCAGGTGGCTAACGCCGTGCTCTATCAACACAGCCTGAGCGAGCAAAGCGTCCGCCGCCTGCGCTTGCCCGGCCAGCGCGGTCAGATTTTCGCGCGCGACGGAACCTTGTTGGCCGGTAACCAGCCCAGTTACAATTTGGTGCTTTATCTCGAAGAACTACGCCGGCCCGGTCGCCGGCAGAACACGGTGACCAACGTAGAAGCCGTCGTGCAAAAACTCGCGCAAATCCTTGGCGAACCGCCACGGCTCAAGCGTTCCGATATTCTGGCCCACATTCACCAGCGACTGCCGTTGCCGCTGACGGCATGGCGTAATTTGACGCCCGCCGCTCGGGCGCGATTTGCAGAACAAACGTTGGGCTGGCGTGGGGTAGCCGTGGAGGTGGAACCGGCGCGGGTCTATCCCGAAGGAGCGCTCGCCGCGCATGTGCTGGGGTATGTGCGTCGCGCGGAGCCGGAGGTGGAGGAAGAAGCGGCGTTCAACTACGCCGATCCGGAAATGACCGGTCATGCCGGTGTGGAAAAGTATTTTGACGCGTTGTTGCGCGGCACGGCGGGCGAAAAAATTCTTGCCGTGGATGTCTCTGGCTTCAACTACCGTTTCCAGTTGCCGGGTTTGGCCGGTAAATTGCAGCAGCGCGCGCCCGTGAGCGGTCATGACGTGGTGCTGACGCTGGATGCGCGTGTCCAGCGATTGGCCGAGAATGCACTTGAGGGCGTGAGTGGTGCGGCGGTGGTGCTTGATCCAAACACTGGCGATGTGCTTGCGATGGCCAGCCGGCCACACTTTGACCCGAATGATCTGACCGGCGTGATCTCCCGGGAAACCTGGCAGTTGTTGTTGAATGATCCCGGCAAGCCGCTGCTTAACCGTGCGCTATCCGGGGCCTATCCGCCGGGCAGCATTTTCAAACCGGTGGTGGCGATGGCAGCGCTGGACTTGGGACAGGCCGATCCGGCGGCGATGTATAGCTGCCCCGGTTACTTCATGATCGGCAAGCACCGCATGGAGTGTTGGGATAATCGCGTGGGCCATGGCCCGCTGAACTTGCGCGGCGCCCTGACGCATTCGTGCGATGTTTATTTTTATAACCTCGGTCTGCGGTATGGCGGCGAGGTGATCCACGACATGGCCACAGCATTGGGACTGGGGCGACGTACCGGTGTTGAATTGGAGGGTGAAGTCGCGGGCTTGGTGCCCAACGAGGCGTGGAAACGGCGTGTCTGGCATGATGGTTGGCGCGATGGCGACTCGTGTAATTTTTCCATCGGCCAAGGCGCCTTGTTGGTCACGCCGTTGCAGATGGCCAGTGTCACCGCCACATTGGCCAATGGCGGCAAGGTCTGGCGGCCGCGGTTATTTCTCGGTTTGCGCGAGGCCGCCGGCGCGCTGCCGCGTCCCCCGCCCAAATTGGCGCATACGATGGCGTGGAATGCTGCGCATCTCCGCTTGGTGCGCGAGGGTATGCGTGATGTGATCAACGCCCCCGCCGGCACCGGCAAACACGCGGCGCTGCCCGATGTGATGATTGCCGGGAAAACCGGTACGGCTGAGATCGGAAAAAAAGGCGAGGGCCACAAGCTGGCGTGGATGATCGCCTTCGCGCCCTATGAAGCGCCGCGCTACGCCATCGTGGTGCTGGTGGAGGAAGGGGTCTCCGGCGGCGCCACCGTGGCGCCGCTGATTCACAACATTATGAACGGCCTCTTCCATCCCGACACGGGGGAGGGCGAGGGCTGATGAGCTTACGCTTTTATCAGCGCTTGCTACGCTTGGATTGGACGCTGGTGCTGGCCGTGCTGGCGCTGCTCACCATTGGTGCGTTCTTTATTTTCAGCGCGTCCTATCGCGCGCCGGAATTGCCGGTCAGCCCGCTCTACCGTCGTCAGATCGGCTTTGCGCTGGTCGGTCTCGGTGCGTTCCTCGGTATGGTGCTGCTCGACTATCGCCGGTTGCGCGATCTGGCTTGGTTGCTCTATCTGATCGGCTTGGTCGGATTGGTGTTGGTGCTGGTTCCAGGGATTGGGAAAAAGATGTACGGCGCGGTCCGCTGGATCAGCATCGCAGGCATGCAAATCCAGCCTTCGGAACTGGCCAAGCTGGCCAGCATCCTCACGTTGGCGCGTTTCTTGAGCAACACCGAGCGCGATCCGGAACGTTTCAGCTATATTCTCAAGGCCTTTGCCATCGTTTTGCCGCCGGTTGTTTTGATCCTCAAAGAACCGGATTTGAGCACCGCGAGCGTGTTGTTGGGCGTGACGGTCATCATGCTGTTCGTGGCTGGCGTGCCGCTGCGTACGTTGGGTGCGCTCGCGTTGGCCGGCGTGCTTGCGCTGGGCACGCTGCTGACGCTGCTCTTCTTCAAGCCTCAGTGGGTGCCGCTCAGCGATTACGTGAAAGAGCGTATCATGGTCTTCTTCGATCCCGGGCGTGACCCACTCAACTCCGGCTGGAACGCCATTCAGTCGGCACTGGCCGTCGGTTCCGGCGGATTGTGGGGTAAGGGCTTTTTGCAAGGGACGCAAGACGTGCTCGGCTACTTGCCGCGCACGGTCTCGGCCAATGATTTTATTTTTCCGGTGATTGCCGAGGAGACCGGGTTCATCGGAGCGATGGTGTTGTTGTCATTGTATGCCGTGGTGCTGGTCGCGGGCGTCCGCGCGGCCACTGCGGCGCAGGATAAATTGGGAAGACTACTGGCGACGGGCCTGACCGGCTTGGTGTTTTGCCACGTCTTCGTGAACATCGCCATGACCATCGGCCTGTTGCCGATCATGGGGATACCCTTGCCGCTCGTCAGTTACGGCGGCACGTTTGTGATCGGTGCGTTGACCGCGCTGGGTGGGGTGCAAAGCGTGTATACGCGCCGGCATATTTAGAAAGGAGCGAACATGATCAAGTCACTGCTCACCATGCTGGGCTTCGGCCATAAAGTGAAAAAAGAAATCGTCATCAATGCGGAGAGTCTGGAAGTGCGGGTTGCCGTGCTGGAAGAAAGCAACCTGGAAGAGTTCTTCATCGAACGCGAGAGCGAGGAACGCGTCGTCGGCAGCATCTTCAAGGGGCGCGTGCAAAACCTTGAGGACGGCTTGCAGGCCGCCTTCATTGACATCGGCCAGAAGAAAAACGCGTTCGTCCATTTCTGGGACATGATCCCGGAGGACGCCACGCGGCTCGAGGCCGAAGAGGGCGTACAGAACGTGCGACCGCAGAACGCGCGCAAGCTGACCGCCGCCGAAATCGCCAAGCGTTATCCCATCGGTTCGGAAATCGTCGTGCAAGTCACCAAGGGGGCCATCGGCACCAAAGGGCCGCGCGTCACGGCGAGCTTGAGCATCCCCGGCCGCTATCTCGTCATGATGCCCGGCTGCAACCTCAAGGGCGTTTCACGCAAGATCGAGGACGACAAGGAGCGCGCGCGGCTCAAGGCGATTCTCGCGCGTCTGCCGATTCCGCCGGGTGTCGGCATCATCGTCCGCACCGCCGGCGCCGGCGCGCGCAAAGTCAGTTTCGTCCGCGATCTGCGCGGGCTGCTCGATATCTGGAAGCAAATTGAAACGGGCTTGCGGGAGAAACCCGCGCCCGCCCGGCTCTACCAGGAACCCGACCTCGTCGAGCGCATCGTGCGCGATGCGCTGACCGAAGACATTGACCGCGTCGTTATTGACAACAAGGAAGTCTTCGAGCGCATCCGTGACAATATGGGCCGCATCTCGCGGCGCTCCAAAAATCGCATCAGGCTCTACGAAGGTGAAGCGCCGATTTTCGAGCACTTCGGTGTCGAGCGCCAGCTCGAGAACTGCTTCCGCCGCAAAGTCTGGCTCAAATCCGGCGGCTATCTCGTGTTCGATGAGACCGAGGCCCTCGTGGCCATTGATATCAACACCGGTCGCCACAAAGGCGGCGGTTCGCAAGAGGAGTCCATCCTGCAAGTCAATCTCGAAGCCGCGGTCGAGATTGCGCGCCAACTTCGGCTGCGCAACGTCGGCGGGTTGGTGGTGATTGACTTCATTGACATGAAACAGAAGCGCAATCAGCAGCAGGTTTACCGGGCGCTGCGTGACGCGCTCAAGCACGATCGCGCGCGCACCAACGTTCTCCAGATTTCACAGTTGGGTCTTGTCGAAATGACGCGCCAGCGCGCCGAGGAAAGCATCCGGTCGAGCACCTACACCGACTGCCCGTATTGTCGCGGGCGCGGCAAGGTCAAGAACCTGCTCAGCATGAGCGTGGCGATTCAACGGCAGATCGCCGCGCAGATGCGGCGGCGGCACGACAAGGATTTCAACTTGAAAATCACCGTCCATCCCGCCGTGCTCGAACGTCTGCGCAAAGAGGATGAGCAGGTGCTCGTCGAGATGATGCAGAAGTACGGCAGCCGCTTGAGCTTCGCCGCCGATCCGCAGCAACACGTCGAGGATTTCAAAATTGCCAACGCGGTCACCGGCGAAGAGCTTTATACGACCGTCGAGCGCCTCACCTCGGGTTAGGCGGTGCCGTGGGTGGCGCTGATTTGCCCGGCGAGCCAGCGCAGCAGAACATCGGTGATATAGTTCACTTGGGCCACGGTGAGCTTTTTACCGGCGGGGATCTGGTGCCATTTGGCCAGACAGCCGCGGCAGCAAGTGGCCGTGGCGTGCTGGGCGACGAAGACCGGATGACCGGTCAGCGGCGTCTGGCGGCCGTCACTCGGCGGATCCGCCGGCGCAACGCGGCGCATGACGAAGTCGCGCGCGTGGGTGCCCAGCACGTCCAACCCACGGTCGCAGGCGTAGGCGAGTTCTTTTTCGGATAGATGGAACTTGGACCGGAAGCGCGAACGCGCCAGCCGTTTCTGTAAAGTCTGCCATGTAGCATCGGAAAGCATAATTGCGCCCTGACGGAAAGCATTTTCCGCGCGTTGTGGCGGGTTGTCAATCCGGGAGATGGGGCGTTTTCCAAGCCTTGGGAAACGCGGCTTACGCTTGCGTGACGATTTGTGCCACGGACTTTTTTGCGTCCACCCAGTGGCCGATGTAGTCGTTTTTGAGGTCGTGGTGCAGGCGCGCGCTGATGTCGTCGCGACATTCGTCGAGCGATTGGGGGCGCGCGGCCTTGCGTTCCAAAACGGTGGCGATGTGATAGCCGAACGAGGTTTGGAAGATCGGCGAAATCTCGCCGATGTTCATTGAGAAAACGACCACCTCGAACTCCGGCACCATCTGGCCGCGCGGGAAGAAGCCGAGGTCGGGGCTGCTGTCGTGGCATTCGGATTCGGCCTTCGCAATCTCCATGAACTTTTCACCCGCGAGCAGGCGCGGTCGGAGTTTGAGCAAGTCGGCGTAGGCCTTGTCCGCTTCCTCCTGATTGCGCGGATGACGGACGATGTGCGCGGCGTGCAATTGCTCCGGTTCCACGAATTCCGCTTGATGCTCGGTGAAGTAAGCGGCGATGGCGGCCTCGGCGGGTACCGGCACGTTTTTGCTCAAATCGTCTAGAAATCGTGTGACGCGTGTTTGCCGCGCCACGTCTTGGCGGATGCGTTGCTCGTCGCGGCCCGTCAGGCCATAGCGACGGAAAAACTCCTGCTTGCCGCCGTTACTATCCACCAGCTTTTTGAACTCAGCTTCGACCTCGTCGGCGCTCGGCTCGGGCGTGAAGCGCTCGGCTTCCTGCCGGATCAAAGCCCATTCGGCCACGGCGTCGCGGGCGCGTTCGCTGATTTGCTCTTCCGTCCAATCGCCATGTTCGCGGCGGGCGTTTTCGCGTTCACGCTCGATGACTTCGGCGGCGATGACTTCCCCATTTACCGTAATTTGCATGGCATTGCCTTTCGGGTGAAAGGCGCGAACGATAGCTCAAGCCGGGCGTGGCGTAAAGCGTGGTTTGTCAGACCAAGTCGCAAGCTTCCGGCGGCATCCAATGCGCGTCGTGGCCCTCCCACTTGACGTTGCAGCCGATGGGATTGGTCAGCGGCACGCTGACCGGTTGGCCGGCAAGATGTTCTTCGAGCGCGCGGTTGAGATCGTTGACTTTCATCTTTGTGGTGTCGCGCGGACTATCCACGCCACGGCCGGTATAGATCAGCGTGCGCGCAGCGTCGAAAACGAAAAAATGTGGTGTGCGGAGCGCCCCGCAGGCGCGGGCGATGTTCTGTGTTTCGTCGTGGAGATAGAGCCAGGGAAATTTTTGCGTCTGCATCCGCGCGACCATATGCGGAAAGTCGTCCTCGGCATAGGTGTTCTTGCTGTTGGCGTTGATGCCGACGAACTGGACGCCGCGCGGCGCGAACTTTTTGGCGGTCTGGCGCGTGACTTCGTCGGAGCCGATGACGTACGGGCAATGATTACAGGTGAAAAAAATCACCAGCACCTTGGCCGATTTGAAATCCGCCAAGCTATAGGTTTTGCCGTCCGTTGCCGGCAGCCGGAAGTCCGGCGCGCTTTGTCCTGGCTGTAGCGTGAAGCTCATGGTGAACAAAAGTACACCTTTCGTCGGCAAGATCAAATGGTGCGCGACAAAGTTTTCCAAGGTTTGGAAACGCCGAGTAATCAACGCGGGATGGCCGCCGGTGCGACGAGTGCCGGCGTGAGGCGTTCCGACGTTGGTCTATGCGGCGGGTGGGGTTGCCAGCCAAAGGCCCAGAGCAACGCAAAGAAACCCACAACATAACCAAGTGCGACGGGCCACCCCTCGCGGACCCACGCGACGACGTTGCGGGCGTGCGGGAATTCGTTGCAGAGCGCGACGCCCGCCGAGGAGCCGAACCAGATCATCGAACCGCCGCAGCCGACGGCGTAGGAGGCGAGCGCCCAGTCGTAGCCGCCTTGGTCGAGCGCGAGTTTGGTCAGTGGGATGTTGTCGAAGACGGCCGAGATACAGCCGAGGAGAAACGTGCTTGACCATGTGGCGGGCGGTAACGTCTTGACGGGCATCAGGGAGGCGGTAAACACCAGCGCCAGTAGAAACAAGCTGCCTTTGAGGGCATGGCGGACTTCGCGCCAAGGCGTGGATCGGAAGGTGGCCCCGATCAGAATGGCCAACCAGACGCCCAGCGCGGGGAAATCCAGCGCTAAATTGGCCGTAACAGCGAGCACGGGAATTAGAACGACGATGGCCAGCCGCCCGTGGTCCAAGCGGGCGTCGCACGGGCCATCGTGCTCAATGGGCTGGTGGCGTTGTTGCTGGATGGCGGCGATGATGCCGAACGCCAGCAGGCCGGCGATGGACCCGACAAGGGCACGGAGCACATCGCGCGCGGCAATGCCATCAATCCAGAGCATTGTGGTGGTCGTGTTACCCAGCACGCTGAACGCGCCGCCGGCGTTGGCGGCGGCGGCGATGGCGGCGAGAAAACCGATGCATACGCGCCGCCGGTAGAGCGTGGCGGCCACCGTACCGCCGATCATCGCGGCGGCGATGTTGTCCATGAAGGTCGCCATGACAAATACGGCAGCCAACAGGACGAACCCGCCCGGCCAGCCGCCGGGTAGCCAGTGTGGCAACAGGCGCGGTAGGCGCGTGTCGTGAAAATGTCGCGCGAGGACGGCAAAGCCGAGGAGCAGGCCAAAGAGATTGAGTAACAGCCGCCATTCTGCGGTGGCATGATGCACCAAGTCAAAATCGGTATAGCAAAATTTGTAGGCGGTGACGGCCACCAAGCCGACTATGGCGACCTCAAAGGTGCGGTGATGAAACACCGCGACGCCGAGCAGCGTCAGGCCAAACAGGAAGAACTCCAGCGGCACGCCAGCCAGCGCCACAGGTGTTATAGAGGCCATTGCCATGCCACGCTGGTAGCAAAATTTTGCGCGGGCGCAAAGAAAATCAGGTCGGCACGATTTTTTTGATGGCTTTTTTTTATCCAATCCCTAAAATGTTTAACACTTTGGTTGTGACCAACAGGAGAGCAACAATGAAGAAACTGATGCTGGGCATGGTGATGGCCGCAATGATGGTGACGGCACAAGCGGAACCGATGCGTACGCTGCTCACCAAGGAAAACCAAATGACGGAAAAGGGCCAAGCCGAATTGGGGGTGTTGGCCAATACCCAGCAATATGAGTCCTCTGGTGCCTATACCGAAGCAGCGTATGTGCGCTACGGTCTGTTCGGCAATCTTGCCGCCTATGCGTTGGTGCCGACACATCAGACGCGGTTCAAAACCGGCAAGGGCAATAATCAAAACGGCTTCGGCGATGTGGCGCTCGGCTTTGATTTGGTGGCCTATGAAGATATTTTCCGCTTCCCCTACATCCTGCCGCACATGGAAATTGGTTTTCCGACCGGCGATCAAGACAAAGGTTTTGGCACGGGCGATGTCTCCTTCCGCGGCGGTGTCACGGTGGGCACCAAGACGTGGGAGTGCGTAAATTGGGCGGTGGACGCGACGGGGCAACACCTTTCCAACAACGACCCGACGCTCAAGAGCGATACGATCGTGATCTCCGGCTCGATTGTGTGGGATTTGGATGAGCAATTTTCGCTGGTCACCGAAGTAAGCAGCTCCGACCAAAACTACCCTGATGGCCATCCGGTGACCTATGAAGCCGGCATGGTCTATAAACCGACCGAGAACCTGATGTTTGGCGTCTACGGCGGCAAGACCACACATGCGACCGATCCGATCACGCACACAACCGAGAGTTGGAACGGCTCGTTCAAGCTTGCCTACAGCTTCTGATTTTGGCTCCACGCCATGCCGTGCCAGGTTAGCCCGTACGTCTGCCACGTGTTCGTTTGCACACACGATAAATGCAGTGAACGCAAGGCGTGCGCCACGACCGATCCCGCTAAGTTCCGCGAACAACTCAAAGCCTTGGTGCAGCAAAATCCGGCGCTCCAAGGCAAGGTGCGCGTTTCCGTCGCCGGTTGTTTGGGCGTTTGTGCGCAGGGCCCCAATGTCATGATTTATCCGCAGGGCCTCTGGTTCAGCGGTGTGACGCCGGCTGATGCGCCGCATTTGCTGGTCACGATCGAGGCGCTGGTGGCCGGGCGCGAACCACCGGCGTGAGGCTATTCGCCGCCTTCAAAGAAGTGATGATATAGCACGTCTTTGAGTTGCGTGATTCCGAGGCCGGTCTCGGCGGAAATTTCCAACGGCTTCTGGCGGGTGCGGCGCTTGAACTCTTTCAGTCGCTCGGCGGCTTCCGGCAAATCCATTTTGTTGGCCACGATCCAGCGCGGCCGCTCCAGCAATTCGGCGCGATGGAGCTTCAACTCTTCGAGTAGATGCCGGTAGTCCTCCACCGGATTCCGCCCCTCGGTGCCGGCCATGTCGAGCACGATCAACAAAAACCGTGTCCGCTCGATGTGCCGCAGAAAATCATGACCGAGGCCGATGCCCTCGTGCGCGCCCTCGATCAAGCCGGGAATATCGGCGACCCGGATCCGCTTGAAATCGTCGTATTCCACCGTGCCAATCACCGGATAGAGCGTGGTGAAGGGATAGGCGCCGACCTTCGGGCGCGCCGGACTGATCGCGCGCAGCAGCGACGATTTGCCGGCGTTGGGATAGCCGACGAGGCCGATATCGGCCACCGTCTTCATTTCCAAGAGCAGTTTTTTCAGCTCGCCGCGCTCGCCGGGTGTCGTCTCCGTTGGCGCTTGGTGCGACGACGTGGCGAAGTGCCGGTTACCCAGCCCGCCTTTGCCGCCGCGCGCGACGAGCAACTCCGCGCCATCGGCAACCAATTCGCCCACCCACGTACCCGTCTCCGCATCGTGCACCTCGGTGCCCAGTGGCACGCGCACGATGCGGTCATCGCCGTGCCGGCCATATTGATCTTTGCCGCGGCCTGGCTCGCCGTGTACCGCGCGCTGAATCGGTTGAAAATAGAGGTCGAGCAATGACGCGCAGTTTTTATCGGCGCGCAACGTCACGCTGCCGCCGTGTCCGCCATCGCCGCCGGATGGCCCGCCGTGCGGTTCATATTTATCGCGACGGAACGCGCGGCAGCCATTGCCGCCGTTGCCGGCCTGCGCCTGCATCCGCACGCGATCCACAAAGGTGATGGTTTTCATGACACGCTAAAACTTTTTACCGGTTTTCCAAGGTTTGGAAAAGCGTGTAGTTTGATTTTCCAAGCCTTGGAAAAAAGAAGGGCGGGCCGCAATGCCCGCCCCGCCAAAATCACGTTGCTACAGGTCACTTGGCCGCCGCAACCTCGCGAACGTTGACGCGCTTGCTGCCTTTGTCAAATTCGACGACGCCGTGCGCGACGGAAAAAAGCGTGCAATCTTTACCCATGCGGACATTCGCGCCGGCGACGAATTTCGTGCCGACCTGCCGGACGATGATGCTGCCGGGGGTGACGGTCTCGCCACCGTAGCACTTCACACCACGCCGCTGCCCATTGCTATCGCGCCCATTTCTGCCGGCGCCGCTTGCTTTTGATGCCATGACTGCTTCCTCCGAACGACACGCCGGTTTAGCCGGCGTTGATTGCTTTGACGGTGATACGCGTCAACGATTGACGATGCCCGATTTTTTTGTGATAGCCCTTACGGCGTTGCTTCTTGAAAGAAACGACCTTGGGTGCGCGAAACTGCTTCACGATTGCGGCGGTGACCGTGGCGCCCGCGAGCACCGGCGCGCCGACCGTGAGTTTCTGTCCGTCGGAGACGGCCAAAACGCGATCGAGCGTGATGGCCGCGCCGGCCTCACCGGCGAGCGTTTCGACGTCCACTTCGCTGTTCTGCTTGACCAGGTACTGTTTGCCCCCGGTTTCGACTACGGCATAAGCTTCCATGACCAAACCTCAATTCAGAAAAAACCGGCCCAGACCCGTTCCCGGCCGGCGAAGGCGGGGACAGTAGGGAAACCGCCGGAGCTTGTCAAGCACCGGCGAGGCATTTTTCCAGGCTGGCGGCCAACCCGTTGATGAACTGCTGGGGAGCGAAGCGCTCGGCTTGGCGGCGAATGGTCGTGCGCGACCAGTTTTGGGCCGCCGCCGTCTGGAGCGCGGCGAGCAAGGCGGCTTCGGTTTGCGTGGCGAAAAACACGCCGGTTTCGCCGGCGACAATCGTTTCCAGGGCACCACCGCGCGCGAACGCCACGACCGGACGGCCACAGGCCTGCGCCTCCAGCGGAACGATACCAAAATCTTCCTCGCCGGGAAACACGAGCAGCCGACAACCGCGATAGAGTTCACGGAGATGCTCGTCGCTCTGCCAGCCCAGAAACTCGATCTGCGGCCCGGCGATTTTTTTCAGCGCGTCGTAGTCCGTGCCGGTGCCGGCAATTTTGAGCGGCCAGCCGAGTTGGGTATAAGCGCGGACAGCCAAATCCAAACGTTTATAGGGAACCAGCGCAGAGACGATCAGGTCATAACCGCCGTGCGCCTCCGCTGCGCCGGGCGTGAAGAAGTCCACGTCCACCGGCGGATAGACCACGTCGGCGTCGCGACCATAAAAGCGTTGAATACGCGCGCGGACGTGCTGACTCAAGGTGACGAACCGATCCACGTGCGCCGAGTTGGCGCGATCCCAGCGTCGCAAGCCGGCCAGCACCGGCGCGGCCAGCGCGCGCTTGAGCGGATTACGGCCGAGATATTCGTCGTGGAAGAGCCACGCATAGCGCATCGGCGTGAAGCAGTAGCAGAGGTGCTTCGTGCCGGACCGCACGCGCAGGCCTTTGGCGACGCAGTGACTGGTGCTGATGAGCACATCGGCATCCGGCGCGGGCAAACTGGAAATCGCCAGCGGATGCACCGGCAGAAACCAGCGGTAACGGCGGTAAATGCCCGGCACACCTTGCAAAAAGGATGTGCGGATCGGATGCGCGTTGATCGTAGCCGACACCGCTGCGGGATTGTGAATTAGCGTGAAAATCGGTGCGCGCGGGAACCCGCGGCACAACCACTCCAGCACGCGCTCTCCGCCACGCATCCCCGTCAGCCAGTCGTGCGTCAGCGCCACGTTCATCTGCTGCCATGCGGTTGGAAAAATCACGCTGCTCATCATCGCTCCAAGCGCACGCCAGCAAGGTCCACGCGCAGTTGTTGGACGGGATAACCAGCCAGTTTTGCGCGGGTGTGGCCGAGGCCGATGGCACAATCGCCGAGGCCTGAACCGGAAATTTTCGCCCCGCTGATGCCGGGCGCTGCGCGCAGCCGTTCGCAGATGTCTTCCAGTTCAGGCGTGTTGGTGCCCAAGGCGGCTTGCAAGTAGTGGTGCAGATTCATTAGTTTGCCGAATTCGTGCCAGCGCCGCGCCCTGCTATGCGGCAGGGCGTGTGTCACGCAAGCATCCATAAGATCGAAAAGCTTGTTGAACAAAATCGGATTCTTCGCCCGCGCTTGTTCCACGATCTGAATTACTTCAGCGGTCGGCGTTTTATAACCGCAATAGACGGTGGTGAGGTGCGGCGCGACCGCGAGCGGCCGAATGACGAGCGGCGTGGCGCGATAGAGCACAATGCCGCCGTACACGCTCGCCGCCGCGTCCGCGCCAGAGCCAACGCCTTGCACACCGCGAATGATCTCGCGCGCATCGTGGAATAGCGCACGAGCTGTAACCGATTTTAACGGCGCGTCCGGAGAACGCGCCCTACCAACGGGATTCTTCGGCAGGGCGGCTTTTCCGAAGTCGCCGCTTATCAACGCATCCAAGCCCTTGAGCAGCGCCACCGTGACGGCTGCCGAAGAACCCAAGCCGATTTGGTGAGAGAATTCCGACTCAATCGCAAGGTCCAAACCGTGCGTCAAACGCCGGCGATGATGGAGCAGGGTGGCCAACGCAAACGTGAACGGCGGCTGGACCGTGAGTTGATCGAGCGAGGTATCCAGTTTGCCCAACGCCGAACGTATGCAAACCTGCCGATCGTCACGCAGACGCAGCCGTACGCGTACGCGGCGGTTGATCGCAGCGCACAACGCGCGCCGGCCATGCAACACGGCGTGTTCACCCATCAGCATCAAACTGCCGGGCGCAGAAACGATGATTTCCTCTGACGACATGCCCGAAACGCTAGCATCCGCCGGCGGCGCTGACGATGAAAAATGTTTTGTGGCCTCGCCGCCCTTGCGGTAGAATTCTTCTAGTGACATGCCGGAGGATTATGAAAGCACTTCAATCGTTGACCTCGCTGCTCTTGCTCTTTTTATTCGTGCTGGCTTTGGCGTCGTGGGATCTGTGGCGCCGCGAGGCCAATGTGCCAGCCGTGGATGAGGCGACGCTACGGCAGTAGTGGGGTCTTACTACGTCCGTTTGTCCCGCTTGTGGGGGGGAAGAATTTGTACGGGTTCAGGAAAAATCAAAAAACCTGCCTAGCCTGTGCGGGTCGAGGGGCTCAACAACCTGTCCTTTCTGCAAAGGCACCGGTAAAATCACCAAAAAACGTCGCCCCCCTGTCCTACGTGCCAAGGGAATGGATTCGCGGCACAGCCCTGAATCGGTGAACTGGCGATGCCGCGCAATTTTTTCCAAGGGTTGGAAAACCGCGCGGACGCTTTTCCGGTTGGTGCGTGAGTTAGAAACGTGCGCGCAGACCGGCTTCGAGGAGGAAGCCGCGAAATGTGTTGTCGCGTAGTGGGCCATCCACGGTGCTGATGCCTTGCTTGCCGAAATCCTGCTGATAGCTGCCGGCGGCAAAAATCGCCAACTTTTGAGTGAGCGCGAAATCGGCGTCCAAGCCGACGCGCCAGACTGTGCCGTTATCCACCGTCATATCCACGCGCTTGCCCGCCACGTTCAGGCTGGAGGCGTCGGAACTGGCGATGATGTAGCGCACGCCGGCTTGCGCGTTGAGGCGCACCGGCGCGATGTCGAGGACGTTATAGATGAGGTCAGCGCCGAGCGGGAGGATATCCACGGTGCCTGCGGTGCCGCCAAACTCGGTGATTTCCTTCGCGTCGGCCGCCACGTTCATGCGTGCGGCGCCGGCGGCGAGCGCGAGCGCCCAGTCGTCGGTGAGCCAGAAACGATATTGCGCTTCGCCGCCCCAGCCGTTGTTATAGAGGCTGTTGTTGTCTTTGGGCAAGAAGGTGAGCGCGCCCACCGACGCTTCCTGACGGACCGGGCCGAGTGTGAAAGCGGAGGCGGAGAGGGTCGTGGCGAGCGTTAGGGTCGCCAGCGCCAAGGTTACTTTGCGGGAGATTTTCATTTCGATTCCTTTCATTGAAAGCGGACGCATCCTAGCGCATCGCTGCAGTGGTGACAACGGCTTTCCGTCACTTGATGCGGATGGGCAACACAATGAAGGTGATCCCGAGCAGATGCAGCCGCCGCTGAATCGAAAAAATGATGAAGTTATAGAACCAGCGCGCGAGCAGGTTCTCTTCCGGGAAGACCAACTGGCCGCCGAAGAACACGGCATTGGGGTAGCGCTTCATAATGTCCGGCGCGAGGCGCTCGACTTCGTCGGCCACATCCTGGCTGACGGCGCCCACGGACTCGGCGGCAAATCCCTGACTGTGGGCGTAACGAACGTAGCGGTCGAGGCCCTCGTGCACCGTCTGGCGTAGACGCTCGGCTTCGGCGACGCCTTTGAAGTTGCCGACATCAATCACGCCCACCTGCACGAACACAAATCGGCGGAAGCAATTGCCAAATGTACGGACGATGGTGAACAGCGTGTGCAGGCCCAAGCCGTTGAAGCCGTTGACCAGCACGACGGCTGTTTTGGCGTTGGCTTCGCAGGTCGGCGCCGACGTTTGGTCGGAGGCCAGCGCATCGTTGGCCACTGCCACCAGATCGTTGAGGCGTGCCAGGTGCTGATAGGTGGCGCGGTAATAGCGGCGGATGAGATGCGCCACAAACACCAGGAGTCCTGTGAACAGCAGGGTGATCCAGCCGCCCTCGTAGAATTTGGTGATCGTCATGGAGATCAGGATGAAACCCGTGACGAAACAGCCGAGGCCGTTGATGAAAAGCTTGCTGCGCCAGCGTGGCTCTTTGGCGCGTTCCTGCCACCAGTGGCGCACCATGCCTGATTGTGAAAGTACAAATGTAATGAAAACGTTGATGCTGTAGAGCACCACCAGCATCGTCACCGAACCGCCGGTGGCCCAGAGTACCACCAATGCCGCGGCCGACATCAGCAACACACCGTTACGCGTTACGAGATGGTCGGAGAGCGTGGCAAAGAAACTTGGCACCCAGCGGTCGAGCGCCATGCTGGCCAGTACGCGCGGCCCGCCGAGAAAACCCGTCTGTGCGGCGATCATCAAAATCGTTGCTTCTGCGGCCAGCGTCACGAAAATAAATATGCGCGCTGTGTCACCGTTCCAGCCGCCGGTCAACCGCTCCAACAACACCGCGTTGAGCGTTTTGCCTTGAACGGGATGGACGTCGCACAGCCAATAGGCGGTCAGCAAGCCCAGCGCCATGAAGGCCAGCGAGATCATCATGTAGCGCATGGTGGCATGCGCGGTCTGCACTTTCGGCTCACGCAGAATGGGCAACGCATTGCTCACGGCCTCAATGCCGGTATACGTGCCAGCGCCCATCCCGTAGGCGCGCAAAAGCAAAGCCATCACACCCACCAAGCCGACCCCGCTATGCAACAGCGTGTTCGTTTGGGTGACGGCTTGACGCGCCATCTCGCCCGCATGATCTGCTCCGGCAAAGAAGGCATAGAGAATGGCGAAGACATGGGTGATCACGAACACCAGGAAAATCGGCACCATCGGGCGCACACTCTCACGTACGCCGCGCAAGTTGAGCAGCGTCAGCCAGCCGACGCACAACACAATCGCCATGAACCGCCACTGATGCCACGGCGCTGGAAAAAAGCTGAAGAGCGCATCCGCGCCGCTGGCGATAGAGATGGCGATGGTCAGCACATAGTCCACCAGCAGCGCGCAGCCGGACACCACGCCCAGCGTCGGTGTGAGCAACTTGCTGGCCACCACATAACCGCCGCCGCCCGACGGAAACGCCGTGATGGTCTGCGAATAGCTGACGCCGATGATGAGCACCGTCAGCGCCGTCGCCAAGCCCACGAGCACGCCAAGATAGCCGTGCTGGCCCAGCGCCTTGAAGGCTTCCTCCGGGCCGTAGCAGACCGACGAGAGGCCGTCCGCGCCCAGTCCCACCCACGCCAGAAACGCCACCAGCGAAAGTTGGTGGTAGACTTTTTTATCCAAGGGGCTGCGTTCGCGCCCCAAGAGCAGCGCTTTCAGCCATTCATATCCGCGGATCAAGTTCATGGGTGGCGGGGACTATAGGATAAACCGCCCCAGCATGAAAGACCGCAGTAAAACGCCGGCTTTCCAAGGGTTGGAAAAGCCGCGAGTCCGTTTTCCATGCATTGGAAAGCGATCAACGCAAGGGCGCAAAGCTTCAGGTTTTCTCTGCGCCTTCCGTTTTACCTTCGCGCCTTTGCGTTAAAAAGTTCTAGACTGTCTCGCGATGCTTGGAAACCGCGCCGGATTTCGCTAGGTTCGCGCGCACATTTTCGCGGAGAACCCTATGACAAAACGAAACGGCGGCGGGCCGGCAACGGCCGAGAGCATGGCGAGCAAGCAGCGCGACATTTCGGTGTCGGAATTCTTTCTGAAGAACCGGCACCTGCTGGGCTTCGATAGCCCGCGGCGTGCGCTGCTGACCGCCGTCAAGGAAGCGGTGGACAATTCCCTCGATGCCTGCGAAGAAGGCGGCATCCTGCCGGAGATCGCGGTCGAGTTGGAGCAGATCGCGGAGTCGCGGTTCCGCGTGATGGTGACCGACAACGGGCCGGGCATCGTCAAAAATCAAATCCCAAAAATTTTTGCGAAGCTGCTCTACGGTTCCAAGTTTCACCGGCTGCGGATGAGTCGCGGCCAGCAGGGCATCGGCATTAGCGCGGCAGGGATGTACGGTCAGCTTACGACCGGCGCGGCGACGCGCATCCTGTCGCGCATCAAGCACGCGAAGACCGCGCACTCGCTCGCGGTACAGATTGATACGCGCCAGAACAAACCGGCGATCTTGAGCGACACGGAGCAGGACTGGTTGCCGACCTTTCAGGCGGTCAACGCCGAGGGGCAGCCGGAGGGCGAGCCGGTGATCTCCAAGCACGGCACGAGCGTGAGCATCGAGATGGAAGCCGCCTACCTGCGCGGCAAGCAGTCGGTGGACGAGTTCGTCAAGCAGTGCGCCATCGTCAATCCACACCTGACGCTGCACTACAGCCTGAAACTAACGGCGAAACCGGAAGCTGGAAACCGCGGCAAAGAAAACCTGAAACCTGAAACTGGAAACCTGAAATTAAGAGCGGAGGGTGGTTTGTCAGATATTTCGGCTTCAGGTCTCAAGTTTCAAGTTTCAGGTTTCTCTTCGCAGGTTTCTTCTGTGACGTATGTCCGCGCAGTCAAGGAAATGCCGAAAATCCCCGACGAGATTCTCCCCCACCCACATGGCGTGGAGTTGGGCATGCTGATGCAGATGCTCAAAGACACGGAGAGCCGGACGGTGCGCTCGGCGTTGTCGGGCGATTTCTCGCGCGTTAGCGCGCAGACCGCGCTGGACATCTGCGTCCGCGCCGGCATCGAACCCAAGACGAACCCGACGCGCATCGCGCATCACGAGAGCGAGGCACTCTATAAGGCAATCCAGGACACGAAGCTGATGCGGCCGCCGACCGATTGTCTTTCTCCCATTGGAGAAGCGCAGATTCTCGCGGGCCTGCAAAAGGAATTGAAGGCCGACTTTTTCACGGCGGTTACGCGTGAGCCGGCGGTCTACCGCGGCAATCCATTCCAGATCGAGATCGGTCTCGCCTACGCGCGGCCTGCGGAGAACGAGGGGCTTGGCAACGAGGAGCCGGTGCGCGTGATGCGTTTTGCCAACCGCGTGCCGCTGCTCTATCAGCCCGGCGCGTGCGCGATGACCAAGGCGGTGACCGGCGTCAACTGGAAGAGCTACGGCCTCTCCCAACCGAAAGACGCGCTACCGCTCGGGCCGGTCGTCATCCTCGTGCACATGGCGAGCGTCTGGGTGCCGTTCACGAGCGAGAGCAAGGACGCGATCGCCAGCTACGGCGAGATTATTGACGAGCTGACACTCGGCCTGCAGGAGTGCGGCCGGCGCCTCTCGGTGTTCCTGCACAAGCGCCACCGCGAACTCGAAGCCGCGCGCAAGCGCAGCTACATCGAACTCTATATCCCGCACCTCGCCCTCGGCCTGAAGGACATCCTCAAGCTGACGGGCAAGGAAGAGGACAAAATCGTCGGCAATTTGAAGAAGATGTTGGAGAAGACGCATTTGGATGTTTGAAGAGTCACTTGTCATTGGTCACTGGTCATTTGTTTGCCCAGCGTGACCAATGACAAAGGACGAATGACAAAGGACAACTTATGAGTAAATCAATTCCCAACGCGCCCGAAGTGGTTTCCAAGAAAGCCGCGGCCGGCAAGATTGTCGCCGTTGCCGAAGAAATCCACGAGGACATCGTCAGGAAGCACCGCAAGCCGGAGATGGTCTTCCCAATCCGGTCGCTGCAGAACGTCAAATATGACGTGAAGCGCGGGCACTTCGAGATCCTCGGCAAGACCGCGACACGCTCGCTCTCCTACAACACGGTGAAGACGTTCGCCCAGTCCATGCGGCTACTGGCGACGACCAAGAACGACCTGCTCGACAAGGACGACATCGCCGGCAAACGTGAGGTCTATTACAACAGCAAGAGCTGGGGCGAGTGCCGCTTCGACGAGCAGCCGGAATCCGACACGCTGCTCGACGACATCGAGGCCATGCTTGCGATCAACCGCGAGCAGCTCGGCTACATCCCGGAGGAGCGCGGCGGCGATGTGACCGGCCCGCTCGTCGTCGTGGATCACGATCCCGGCAACGGCAAGGACATCCGCATTGATTGCACGAAGCTCGGCACCGGCGCGTGGAGCATCCCCTCGCGCGTCGAACATCTGCGCTTCGACGCGGGCAAGGCCAAGTTTATCCTTGTGATCGAGACCGCGTCACTCTTCCAGCGTCTCGTGCATCACCGCTATTACGAGAAGGCGCACTGCATTCTGATCTCGATGAGCGGCGTGCCGACGCGCGCGTGCCGGCGTTTTATCCGCCGCCTCGCCGACGACCAGAAGCTGCCCGTGCTCGCCTTCACCGATGGCGACCCCTACGGCTATTGTAACATCTACCGCACACTCAAGGTCGGCTCCGGGCAGGCCGCGCACATCAACCGCTTTTTCTGCGTGCCGCAGGCGCACTACCTCGGCGTCACGCCGCAGGACATCGCCGACTACGAACTGGAAGATGCGACGCATCCGCTCGAGGAAGCCGACATCAAGCGCGCGAAGGATGCGCTGAAGAACGATCCCTTCATCCAGCATCACAAGGAATGGCAGGACGCGCTCAACCACATGCTCAAGCTCGGCGTCCGTGTTGAACAACAGGCCTTCGCCAAACACGGCCTGAACTTCGTCCTCGACACCTACCTGCCGGACAAATTGAAGAAAAACAAGTTTTTGCCGTAACTTTCCAAGGGTTGGAAAAAGTAGCGGTTCGTTTTTCCAGGCCTTGGAAGGTCGGCGGGTTATTGTGAAATCAAGTCACATAAAAAGTTCGCCTGGCACGTATTTCCCCGCGCCAGCCCGGTCGGAAAATTCTTTACGGTGTACGGCTTGCAGTCGCGGCTTTTTTTGTTAAAGTCCCGCGGACTTTTTAGCTGGAGATGAAGCCTTGCATCCGGCAGAACATTTTTGGCCGTTTATCATGTTTGGTGTCATGCTGGTGGCGGCGATCGGTTTCTCGATCATCGCCGTCACGCTGCCGAGCATTCTTGGCCCACGCAAGACGCACAACGCCATCAAGGATTCCGCCTATGAATGCGGTCTGCCGGCGGAGTCAGGCACCCCGCCGCGCTTCAGCGTCAAATTCTACGTGGTCGCCATGTTGTTCATCCTTTTCGACATCGAGGTTGTCTTCCTCGTCGCGTGGGGCGTGCTCTACCGCAAACTGATCAGACCGGAAGCGGCAGGCGGTATCGGCTGGACGGTGCTGATCGTCGCGGTGGTCTTCCTCCTCATCCTCGAAGCCGGCCACATCTATGCGTGGCGCAGCGGCGCGCTCGACTGGGCGTCGTGGCGCAGCCGTCCGCAAAAGGAGCCGCGCGCATGAAGCAACTCACGCCCGTGGCCTTCGATACGCGGATGGAACAGCGCGACGTGATCGTCACCCGGCTCGACGCCGCGATTGACTGGATTCGCAAAAGCTCCTGCTGGCCGCAACCGATGGGCTTGGCCTGCTGCGCCATCGAGCTGATGGCGTCCGGCGCGGCGCGATTCGATATCGCGCGCTTCGGCGCCGAGGTCATGCGCTTTTCGCCGCGGCAATCCGATGTGATGATCGTCGCCGGCACCTGCACCTATAAAATGGCGGGCATCACCCGGCGTATCTGGGAGCAGATGCCATCGCCCAAGTGGTGCATCGCGATGGGCGCGTGCGCCAGCTCCGGCGGGATGTACCGCAGCTACGCGGTGGTGCAGGGCGTGGACAATTTTCTGCCGGTGGATGTGTATATCTCCGGCTGTCCGCCGCGACCGGAGGCGTTACTGGAAGGGTTCATCACGCTCCAGAAAAAAATTATGGCGTCCAAGCAGTTTGGCAATCTGTGGTCGCCGGATCCCGCGCCGGTGGACGAGCGGTTGCTGAAGGGCCCGATTGTCATTCGTGGTGAATGAGATTTTGATGCACGCAACGATTGAAAAACTGAAAGCGAAGTTCGGCGCGGAGATCGGCGAATTGCCGGAATTTCGCGGCGAATTCGGCGTCACCGTGGCGCGCGCGAAGATTCTGGACGTCTGCCGTTTTCTGAAGACCGAGTGCGGTTTCGATAT
Organism: Verrucomicrobiota bacterium; assembly: GCA_004321905.1. Classification (GTDB taxonomy): domain Bacteria; phylum Verrucomicrobiota; class Kiritimatiellia; order CAIQIC01; family CAIQIC01; genus DP16D-bin41. Next base: position 65,047 of record SCQF01000039.1, read on the forward strand.
GCTGACCGATCTCTCCGGCGTGGATAACCTCGGCGCAGAGCCGCGGTTCGAGGTGCACTATCTCCTTTATTCACTGACCCGGCGGCAGCACCTGCGCCTGGTGGTTGGCGTACCGGCGGACGCCGCGGTCGTGGAGTCCGTGGTGTCCGTCTGGAGTACGGCGGATTGGCACGAGCGTGAGGCGTTCGACATGTTCGGCATCAGCTTTCGCGGCCATCCGAACCTCACGCGCATTATCATGTGGGAAGGCTATCCGCATCACCCGCTCCGCAAAGACTTCCCGCTCGCTGGTTTGCCGGCGGAGTTGCCGGCGACGGCACAAAATGCCGGTGCCGTGCAGCCCGCGCCGATGGAAGGCGGGCCGTTCGTCGCCAGCATCGGTACGGCGGGCGCCACCCGGCGCGAGCCGCGCGTGCACGATACCGCCGCCGAGCGTGATGCCACCGCCCAGCAGGAGGGAATCTGACCGTGCCCGACCTGCGCGACATGGCTTGGATTGATTCCGCTGCGCGGGCGCAAGCCGCCGCCGACCCAAGCGCGGAGCGCATGGTCATCAACATGGGCCCGCAGCATCCGAGCACGCATGGCGTGTTGCGCATCGTGCTGGAGCTCGACGGCGAGGAAGTTATCAACGTCTGGCCGGACATCGGCTATCTGCATCGCGGCGATGAAAAAATCGCCGAGAACATGACCTATACGCAGTTCATTCCCTACACCGACCGGCTCGACTATCTTGCGCCACTGGCGAACAACGTCGCCTACGCGCTGGCGGTGGAAAAACTGCTCGGCGTGGATGTGCCGCGCCGGTGCAAATATATTCGCGTGATCTGCTGCGAGCTGGCGCGCATCAGTTCACACCTGCTCGGCATCGGCTGCTATGCGATGGATGTGGGCGCTACCACGGTTTTCTTCTACGCCATGCGGCAGCGCGAACTGGTTCACGACCTGTGCGAGACGCTCAGCGGCGCGCGCTTCACCACGGCCTACACTCGTATCGGCGGGCTGATGAATGACCTGCCGCCGGAATTTCTGCCGTTGCTCCAGACGTTTCTCAAAGGCCTGCCCGCGACCGTGGCCGAGATTGATGGGTTGCTGACGCGTAACCGGATTTTTGTGGATCGCACGAAGAATATCGGTGTGCTTTCGGCGGCCGATGCGATTGACCTCGGCCTGACCGGTCCGAACCTGCGCGCGTCCGGCGTAGAGTTCGATCTGCGCAAGGCGCATCCCTATTCCGCCTACGAAGAATTCGATTTCGAGGTGCCGGTGGGCACGGTCGGCGATTGCTACGACCGCTACCTCGTCCGCATGGAGGAAATCCGGCAGAGCATCCGCATCCTCCACCAAGCGGTCGAGCGCCTGCCTGATGGGCCGTGGCATGTGGACGATCCGAAAATCTTTTTGCCGCGCAAGGAAAAGGTACTGACGAAGATGGAAGAACTGATCCATCAGTTCATGATCGTCACCGAGGGCCTCAACGCGCCGCCGGGCGAAATCTACTTTTCGGCGGAGAACCCGAAGGGCGAGTTAGGCTTCCTCATTATCAGTCGCGGCGGTGGCGTGCCGCATCGGTTGAAGATTCGCGGCCCGTCGTTCGTGAATTTGCAGGCGCTGCCGAAATTGTGCATCGGGCACATGGTCAGCGATATGACCGCGATTTTGGGCAGCTTGGATTTCGTGATGGGTGAATGCGATCGGTAAGAGTTTCCAAGGGTTGGAAAAGGCAAACGGCGGTTTTTCCAAGCCTTGGAAAAAGTGGAAATTTGAGATGAATTTGCAGATTCCAGCGGCATTAGAACAGCGGATGGACGAGATCATCACGCATTATCCGCCCGAACACAGGCGGGCGGCGGTGCTGTGGCTGTTGCATCTGCTACAGGAGCATTGCGGTTGTCTCGGCCGCGAACAGGTGGAGTGGACGGCGGCCAAGCTGGGACTACCGACGATCAACGTTTGGGAGTTGATTCGTTTCTATCCGATGTTTTCCGAAAAGCCGCGCGGCAAATTCCACATCAAAGTGTGCCGTACGCTCTCCTGCGCGCAGTGCGGTTGCGGTTCGATTTTCCAAGCCTTGGAAAAGAAGCTCGGCGTCCCGCTGGACACGGTCACACCGGACGGATTCTTCACGCTTTCGGCGGTCGAGTGTCTCGCGGCCTGCGGTTCCGGCCCGGCGATGATGATCAACGATATGCTGTTCGAGCATATGACGCCGGAAAAGGCGTGCGACTTGATTGATAAGGTTCGTTCCACCGGTGGCGCTTTGCTGCCGGCCGTCGAGGCGTTGCCGTTGCCGCATCCGCTGGAGCGTCGGGTGTTGCTGGCCAATATGAGTCGGCCCGGTTATCGCGGAACGCTGGAAGATTATGTGCAGGTAGGCGGCTACGACGCTTTGAAAAAAGCGCTAACGATGAGGCCGGAGGACATTGTTGGCGAGGTGGCGAATAGCGAGCTGCGTGGACGTGGCGGCGCGGGCTTCCCGTGCGGCATGAAGTGGCGCTTCTTGGATCGCAAGTCCGGCAAGCCGATCTACCTGATCTGCAACGCCGACGAAAGCGAGCCGGGCACGTTCAAGGATCGGCAATTGATCTACCGCGACCCGCATCAACTCATCGAAGGTATGCTGATCGCCTGTTATGCCATCGGTGCGAAGGTTGCCTATATCTATGTTCGCGGAGAATTTCCTGATGGTGCGCAGCTTTTGGAGCACGAAATCGCGATGGCACGCGCCAAAAACTTGCTCGGAAAAAATATCCTCGGGCACGGTTTCGACTGCGAGATTTATGTCCACCGCGGCGCCGGCGCGTACATCTGCGGCGAGGAAACCGGCTTGATCGAATCGCTCGAAGGCAAACGCGCCTATCCGCGGATCAAGCCGCCGTTCCCAGCGGTGCGCGGCCTGTTCGGTTGCCCGACAGTCGTCAATAACGTCGAGACGCTGTGCAATGTGCCGCTGATTGTGAAAAATGGCGCGGCGTGGTTCAACCATCTGGGCGTGTTGCACTCCACCGGCACGCGCATTCTGTCGGTCAGTGGCTCGGTCAAGCGGCCCGGCGTCTATGAAATCGAGAACGGCAAACTCACGTTGCGCCAGCTTATTTTCGAGGTTTGTGGCGGTACCAAGGGCGACCGACCCATCCAGGGCGTGATCCCCGGCGGCAGTTCGATGCCGATTCTACCCGCCGATAAGCTCGACATACCGCTGGATTTTGAATCCATCCGCCAAGCCGGTTCTGCCGCTGGTTCCGGTGCCATCATCGTGCTCGACGATGCAGATGACATCGTCGGGCACGCACTGAACGTGGCGCAGTTCTACGCCCACGAATCTTGCGGTCAGTGTACGCCCTGCCGCGAAGGCACGCTGTGGATGGAAAAACTGTTGCATCGCCTGCACGCCGGCGGTGGTCGCCCCGAAGATGTGGGTCTGCTCCAGGATGTGGCCGATAACATCGACGGCCAGACGATCTGCGCTCTCGGCGAAGCCGCCGCATGGCCGATCAAGGCGTTTTTGAAACACTATCGCGGCGAGTTTGAGAAGGCGTGCGCAAAAGAAGGTGGACATCATGACGACTAACCATGACATGTTGCCACCGGAGCGGATTCAACAGGCTATTTTGTTAATTCGCGGACAGAAAGTCATGTTGAGTACGGACTTGGCAAAGCTCTATGGCGTTCCAGTCAAGGTGTTGAACCAAGCGGTCAAAAGGAATGCAGAACGCTTTCCGCCAGATTTTGTTTTTCAACTTGCGACACAAGAGGTTGCCAGCTTGAAGTCACAATTTGTGACTTCAAGTTGGGGTGGTGCGCGCCGCACACAACAAAGAAAAAAGTTTTGAGACAATGAGCGAAAGCACAGTCAACTTGACGATTGATGGACGCGCGGTGCGCGCCGTGCCGGGGACGAACCTCATTGAGGCGGCCCGGCTGGCGGGCATCGAAATCCCGCACTTTTGCTATCACCCGCAGTTGCCCATCGCCGGTAACTGCCGGATGTGCCTCGTCGAGGTTGGCCTGCCGAAGCTCGGCGCCGATCGCAAACCGGAGTTGGATTCGCAGGGCCAGCCGCTGATCAACTTCGCCCCCAAGCTGACGATTGCCTGTAACGCCACCGTCAGCGCAGGCATGGTCGTGCTGACCCGTACGCCCAAGGTCATCAAGGCGCGGCGCGGCGTGATGGAATTCCTGCTCATCAACCACCCGCTCGACTGCCCGATCTGCGATCAAGCCGGCGAATGCCGCTTGCAGGAACTCGCCGTGGACTATGGTCAAGGCTGTAGCCGCTTCGTCGAGGAAAAGGAGCACAAGCCCAAGCGCACGCCGCTCGGGCCGAAGATCATGCTCGACGACGAGCGGTGCATTCTCTGCTCGCGTTGCATCCGCTTCATGCGCGAAGTTGCCGGACAAGACTGCCTCGGCTTCACCCATCGTGGCAGCCGCTCAACGCTCATCTGCTACCCCGGCCAGGAGCCGGCGACGAACTACGACCTCAACATCGTGGACATCTGCCCGGTCGGCGCGCTGACCTCGACCGACTTCCGCTTCCGCCAGCGCGTCTGGTTCCTCAAGGAAACGCCGAGCATTTGCCCGCATTGCGCCACCGGCTGCAATACGGTCGTCTGGTCGCGCGAAGGCGTCGTCTATCGCCAGACGCCACGCGACAATCCCGCCGTCAATCAGTGCTGGATGTGCGACCTCGGTCGCCTGAACTATAAATTCATCAACGATCCCAACCGCCTGACCACGCCGCTCATTGGCGGCCAGCCAGCGAACTGGCTCGCCGCCATCGCCCACGTCGCCCAGCGGCTGAACGCCATACGCGCCACTGGTGGCCAGATCGCAGGCGTCGGCGCGGCGCGTGCGACCACCGAAGAATTGTTCCTCTTTGGCAAACTTTTCCAAGGTTTGGAAAGCAAGCTGCTCGACAGTGTTCCGCGTAGCGGCGCGTCCGATAAACTTTTACTGAACAGTGACCGCAACCCGAACATGCGTGGCGCACAGCTCGCCGGCGTCGCCGCCAATCCGCCCGGTCACCGCCTTGCGGCCATCGCCGACGGCATCGCCAGCGGCGCAATCAAAGCGCTGCTCGTGCTCGGCGAGGATGTGACCTCGGCCGGAATCGGCCCCGATTTATTGGCCAAGCTGGAATTACTGGTGACGATTGATATTCTGCCCAGCGCGATGACGCAAGCGGCGCACGTCGTATTGCCGGGCGCGTCGTTTGCGGAAAAAGGCGGCACGTTCATCAACGCCAAAGGCCGGATGCAGCAACTCAATCCGGCGGTGGCTTCGCCGGGTCAGGCGCGCCCCGAATGGCAGATTTTGAGCGAGCTATTGGCGGCGGTTTCCAGCCGAGCTTTGCGAGACGGGCAGCCAAGGGCTGCCAACGCTTGGAAAAAACCGGCCCCCGATTTTCCAAACCTTGGAAAAGTCTTTGCCGCGATGGCGGCGGAAGCTCCTGCGTTGGCAGATTTGACCTTGGAAAGTGTCGGCGCGCAGGGCGTACAGATTAAGGAATAAATTTCGGAATGCATTTGGATGGCGTCATAGTGGAGTGGTTGCTGGTCCTCGTGAGGGTCATCGCCCTCTTCGTAATCACGTTCCTGATCGTACCCTATACGGTCATGGCGGAACGCTGGGTCTGCGCGTGGATTCAGGATCGCGTCGGCCCGAACCGCACCGGGCCGTTCGGCATCATGCAGCCGTGGGCCGACGCGCTGAAGCTGTTCCTCAAGGAAGACATCGTTCCGCACCACGTCCGCAAGGTCTATTACGTGATCGCGCCGACGCTGGTCTTCCTGCCGGCGCTACTGACGATGGCGCTGATGCCGTGGGGCAGCAACCTCGGCCCGATGAGCTGCGTGCTGGCGGACATCGGCCCCGGCATGCTGGTCGTGTTCGCGGTCAGCGCATTCAGCGTCTATGGCATCGTCCTCGCGGGCTGGGCGAGCAACTCGAAATATCCGTTTCTCGGCGGCGTCCGCTCGGCAGCGCAACTGATTTCCTACGAAGTCTGCATCGGCTTGAGCCTCGTCGCGATTTTCATGCAGACGCAGACGCTGAACCTGACGCAGACCGTGCTCTATCAAGCCAGCCACGGCTGGCTTGTCTGGCAGCAGCCGCTCGCGGCGCTGCTGTTCCTCATCTGCATGTTCGCCGAAACCAACCGCGCGCCGTTCGACTTCCCCGAGGCGGAGCAGGAGTTGGTCAGCGGCTACAACATCGAATACAGCTCGCTTAAGTTCGGTCTGTTCTTCCTCGGCGAATACGCGAACATGATGGTCGCCTCGATGCTGCTGGTGACGCTGTTCTTCGGCGGCTGGTCGCTGCCCTTCGCGCCGTTCAACGCGCCGGCACAGGTCTGGTGGGTCGGCCTCGCGCACGTCGCGATTTTCATCGCCAAAACCGCGTGCATGCTGTTCGTCTATATCTGGGTGCGCTGGACCGTGCCGCGCTTCCGCTATGACCAGCTCATGGGCCTCGGCTGGAAGGTGCTCTTCCCGCTCGCGCTGGTCAACATCCTCATCACCGCCGTCGTACTCGGCCTGCGAGGTGGCGCGTGAAAATGCTGCGCCCCAAGCTGACATTCCTCGACCGACTCTACCTGCCGCAGATTCTCGCCGGCATGTGGACGACGCTCAAACATATCCCGCGCCGACGGTTCACGCGGCAATATCCCGAGGAGAAGTTCAAACTGCTCGGCAAATACCGCGGCGCGCCGGTGCTCGTCCGCAACCAAGCAGGACAGGTCAAGTGCGTCTCGTGCCAGCTCTGCGAATTTGTCTGTCCGCCCAAGGCGATTCGCCTCTTCCCCGGCCAGCGCGATCAAGCCGCGCCCGTCGAGGCCAAGATCGAAAAAGAGCCGCAGGATTTCGTCATTGATATGACGCGCTGCATTTACTGCGGTATGTGCGAAGAAGTTTGCCCCGAGCAGGCAATTTTCTTAAAGAAAGACTTCGCCATCGCCGGTTATAAACGTACCGAGTTACAATTCCATAAGGACAAGCTGCTCGAACTCGGCGGCGTCCACGAAGACCCGATTTGCAAGTGGAAGAATAAATGATTTTTAATTTTTCCAATGGAATTTTTTCGACTTGGGGAGCGCAGGCGCCCTCGTCTGCGGGACGCAGCGCCCCCGCCGCGTTCTTCCAGAGCAGATTGATGCGTCCGGCGAGGGCGCCGGACAGCACACGCGAGGGCGCGTGTGCTCCCCGATCCAATCTCATATTTCAGGTTTCAAGTTTCAGGTTTCCATCATGACCGCCTACGACGCCATATTCTGGTTCTTCAGCCTCGCGCTGCTGCTCTGCGGCGTGCTGGTGCTGATCAGCCCCAACGCCGTCGCCAGCGGGCTCTACCTCGTCCTGTCGTTCTTCTTCCTCGCGGGGCTCTATGTCCTGCTGGAGGCGTTCTTCCTCGCGCTGATCCAGATTCTCGTCTATGCCGGCGCGATCATGGTGCTGTTTCTGTTCGTCATCATGCTGCTCGACTTCCGCGAGAGCCGCCACTGGTGGCGCGGCAACCTGCTCGGCTGGCTCGGCGCTCCGCTCGCCGCCGGAACGCTGCTCACCGCGCTCCTGCCAATCCTCAAGCGCAGCGGCGCGCTCGCCGTCGCGCCGGAGCAGTGGTTCGAGGGCACGCTCGAAAATGTCATGACGCCGGTCTTCACCCGCTACCTGCTGCCTGTCGAGGTCACCGCGCTCATCCTGCTCGCCGCGACCATCGGCGGCGTCGTGCTCGGGCGGAAGGAGACGAAGCCATGATGCACGTCGGCCTCATCCACTATCTCGCCGTCAGCGGCGCGCTCTTCGCGCTCGGCCTCGCCTGCATCGTCCTCCGCCGAAACGCGCTGCTCGTGTTCATGGGGCTGGAGCTGAACCTGAACGCCGCGAACCTCGCGCTCGTCGCGTTCTCGCGCTACGGCGGACACGCCGAGGGCCAGGTGCTCGCCACCTTCATCATCGCCATCGCCGCCGCCGAGGTCGCCATCGGCCTCGCCATCATCGTCGCCCTCTTCCGCCGCCGCGCCACCATCGTCACCGACCTGCTGCGGAGCCTGAAAGGATGAAACACCCGCGTTATATCGTGAGCGATTTTCTTCCGGGGAGCACACGCGCCCTCGCGTGCGCCGCGCGGCGCCCTCGCCGCGCGGTTCGCTGGAGTGGTATGGCTGCGTTGCTGCGGTCGGCGGGGGCGCCGACCGCCACATGCGCGGGCGCATGTGCTCCCAATCAGCAGAACCCGCTGCCCGTATTCCAACCATTGGAAAACCAAACCACGACTTTTTCCAGCCAAACCTTGCGAGACGGGCAGCCCTTGGCTGCCAACGATTGGAAAATCCCACAGACAATTTTCCAAAGCTTGGAAAATTGTCTGCGCGTGGTTGTTGTTTTTCTGGCGCTGTCCATTTGCGGCTGTGCACCAAGCCAGAAACAGGAACAACAATGCGCTGCCAAATACAACGCGCTGATGAAAAACTGGTTTAGCGAATACTATGGGAATATGACCAATTACGATGCCCTTAAACAACCAATTTTCGAGAGTGCTCTTAAGACGAAAAATCCAAACGATATCCAAAAATGGCGTTCTCTCGTGATTGGTGAGATGCGCGAAACAGCAATTATCTGCGGAAAATACGCTGATCTTTTGTCAAAAGAAACACCACCTGATTTTCTCCAGCTTCCATTCAGCGAATCACAAAAAATGTTGGCTGCGATGAGAGATGGACATTCCGAAGCGGCGCGTTTGTGGGAGGCGGGGAATCGAGAACTTGGCCAGAAAGTTCTAGATGAAAAAATGAAGATCGTAGGAACTTACGAAAAGACACTTGTGCAGTGGATGAAAATCCATGATCCGGCGGGCTATCAAAAATATAAATCCATATGTGATTTTACTGATTCATCGTTGAAAAAATTAAATTCACAATCCGCAAAATAAACCATGCTGACCAACGGACAACTTGTTTGGCTGATTTTGTTCGCGCCGCTGCTGGCGGCGGGGGCGATCATGCTGTTCACGCGGCGGCTGCCGCGGGTTAGCGCGGCGCTTTCGATCGGCGCGGTGATGCTGGGCTTCGCGCTGTCGCTGAAGCTGTTCGTCGCGGTGCTGCAAAGTCAACCGGTGGTGGCGCCGAGTGTGGTCTGGCTCGACCTCGCGGGCTGGCCGCTCGTCTGGGCCGCGACGGTGGATCGCTTGAGCGCGCTGATGCTGCTGGTGGTCACCGGCGTCGGCGCGACGATCCACGTCTATTCGCTCGGCTATATGCGCGGTGACGCGGGCTTCGCGCGCTTCTTTGGCTGCCTCTCGCTGTTCATGTTCTCGATGCTCGGCATCGTGCTGGCGGCGAACTTCATCCAGATGTTCATCTTCTGGGAGCTGGTCGGCGTCAGCTCCTACCTGCTGATCGGCTTCTGGTTCGAGCGGCCGAGCGCCGCAGAAGCGGGCAAGAAGGCGTTCATCGTCAACCGGATCGGCGACTTCGGCTTCCTGCTGGGTATCCTGCTGATCGGCGCGGTGGCGGGCACGTTCAACTTCGGCGAACTGGAGACCAAGTGGCCCACACTCGGTCTCTCCGCGGGCACGCTCGCGCTCGCGGCCGGGTTGATCTTCTGCGGCGCGGTCGGCAAGAGCGCGCAGTTCCCGCTGCACGTCTGGCTGCCGGACGCGATGGAAGGCCCGACGCCGGTCAGCGCGCTGATCCATGCCGCGACGATGGTCGCCGCGGGCGTCTATATGCTCTGCCGTGTGGCGTGGCTGCTCGCCGCCAGCCCGGAAATCATGAACCTGATCGCGTGGACCGGCGGCATCACGGCGCTGATGGCCGCGTCCATCGCCGTTGCGCAACGCGACATCAAACGCATCCTTGCCTACTCGACGCTCTCGCAGCTCGGCTACATGGTCATGGCCGTCGGTCTCGGCGCGACCACGGAGGCGATGTTCCACCTGACCACCCACGCGTTTTTCAAGGCGCTGCTGTTCCTTGGCGCCGGCAGCGTGATCATCGCGCTGCACCACGAGCAGGACATCTTCAAGATGGGCGGCCTCGCGCGCAAGATGCTGGTGACTTTTTCCACGTTCCTGATCGGCACGCTCGCGCTCGGCGGCGTCTGGCCGCTCTCCGGCTTCTACAGCAAGGACGCGATCCTGCTGGCGGAAATGGATGCCAACCGCCCGCTGCTGGTACTCGCGCTCGTCACCGCCGGTCTGACCGGCTTCTATATGGCGCGCGCGCTGATCGTCGCGTTCCTCGGCAAGGCGCGCGACGAAAAGGTCGCCGGCCACGCGCACGAGTCGCCGCTGGTCGTCACGCTGCCGCTGATCTTGCTCGCGGTCATGGCGGTGGTCGCCGGCTGGCACGAGGAGATTCCGCACTTCCTCAAGCCGGAATTCCACGAGCACGAGCACGGCGTCGGCGTACTGCTCGGATTTCTCGCGATTCCGCTCGCCGGTTTTGCGCTCGCCGCGCTGCTCTACGGACGCGGGGTGGCCGACGATGCGAAGTTACGCAGTTTGCTCGGCCCGCTCTATACGCTGCTCGAAAACAAGTTCTACGTGGACGAGTTCTATCTCTTCCTCGTGAATCGTGTGCAAGGCGGATTGGCCGCACTGTGCGAGGGCCTCGACTTTGTTTTTGTGCGTGGCATCGGCGTCGGTGGCGTCTCCGGCATCACACGCTTCGCCGGCTGGTGCGTCCGTCAACTCCAAGGCGGCTATCTCCGTTTCTATTTGTTGTTCACCATTATTGGAATCGTGGCAGTATTGATTTGGATTGGGAAATGAAAACCAATGTCTGACCTTCTTGTCATAACAGTGCTTCTGCCGCTAGCGATGGCGCTGACGGGCGTGACGGTGCCGTCGTTTTCGGGGCGGCTGTTCCGGCTGATCGCGCAGGTGACGACCGGCCTGACACTTCTCGCCAGCCTTGTGCTCTTCGCCACGCTCGACCGCGCCCAGCCCGGCATGCAGTTCACTTCGGCCTATCCGTGGCTCGGCGAAAACCTGAAGTTCACGCTCGGGCTCGATGGCGTCAGCGCGCTCGGCTTCGTACTGGCCGCGCTGGTCGGTTTCGCGGGCACATTGCTGGGGCGCGACGTCCAGACGCGCGAGAAGGAATTCCACCTGCTCTACCTTGTGCTCGTCGCCGGTGCGCTCGGCGCGTTCGCGGTGCGCAACCTGTTTTTCTTCTATTTTTTCATGGAGTTCGAGGTACTCGTGGCCTATGTGATGATCAGCGGCTGGGGCCGCGCCGGCCACCCCAACGACTCGGTGGAGCGCGAGCGCGCCGCGTTGCAACTCAGCCTCTTCGCCTCCGCCGGCGCGCTGTTGGCGCTGCTCGGCATCATCGCGCTCTTCAGCTTTGCGCCGGGCGCGCTCGATCTCGACCGGCAGGCTGCCGCGTTGCAACAGACACCGTTGCCCATCGCCGCTGCGAACTGGATTGTGCTACTGCTCACGCTCGGCTTCGGCGTGCTGCTCTCCGTGTGGCCGCTGCACGTCTGGGCACCGCCCGCCTACGCCGCCGCACCGACTTCGCTGGCGATGTTCAGCGCGGGCGTGCTCAAACAACTCGCCGCCTACGGCTTGCTGCGCCTCGCGCTGCCGCTGCTGCCCGCCGCCAGCGCACCACTTGCGGCCAAGATTTTGGTCGCAGTCGCGGTCATGAACATTCTCTACCTCGGCTGGATCACCCTGCGCCAGACCGACGGCAAGAAGCTGATCGCGTGGGCCTCGGTCAGCCACGCGGGCTATCTGCTGCTCGGCCTCGCCGCACTCAACAGCATCGGCGCGCAGGGCGTCGCGCTGATGATCTTCGCCAGCGGCGTCAGCGCCGCGCTGCTCTTCGGCCTGTGGGGTCTGCTGGAGGCGCAGACTAACCGGCGCGAGTTGGCCGACTACGGTGGACTCGCGCGCCGCGTACCGTTCCTCGGCGTTGCCTTCACCATGGCTATGCTCGCCGCGCTCGGTCTCCCGGGCTTCGCGAATTTCGTCAGCGAAATTCTCGTCCTCTTCGGCGCATGGCTGCACGGCACGCTCTGGGTACGGTTGGCGGTTGCCGCCGGCGTCTGGGGCTTGGTGCTGACCGCGACGTATTTTCTGCGCGCCGTTCGCACAGTCTGCTTCGGCCCGGTGGCGCCCACGACGGAAAAACTGTTCGCACCACGTGACACGGAAAAATTTGCCGTTGTGCTTTTGCTGGTATCTCTGCTTGCCGTCGGCGTCTGGCCGCGCTTCGCGACCGACCTGACCAAACAAAGCTTTCCAAGCCTTGGAAAAACCACGGCGACCCATTTCCAAGCCTTGGAAAAATCTTCTCCCGTGGGCGGGATCTCCAGCTCCCGCGAAACAAACCTTGCTGCACCGACTACGCGGGGGCTGGAAAGCCCCGCCCACAAGAGTTCTGAAATCAAATCTGTGGAAAAACACTGATGGCCTTCTACGTACTCCAGATGGAAATTGCGGTGGTGATGTTGGCGGTGCTCGGCCTGCTGGCTGGCGCATTCTGGCCCCGGCGCGTGAACCTGATCCGGCGCGGCTTGGCGGAGGGCGCTCTGTTCATCCTGACCGCCAGCTTCTTCCTCGTCTTCCCACAGCATCACGCGATGTTCGGCGGCACCTTTGTCCTCGACCACTTCGCAATTTTCTTCAAACAGGTTCTGCTACTTACGGCGGCGCTGGTGCTCGCTTTGGCCGATGCGCATGAGCCGCTGCGCAAGCAGGGCGGGACGGAGTTCTCTGCGCTGGTCCTATTGGCGACAGCGGGCATGATGTTGTTAGCCTCGGCGAACGACTTCATCCTTCTGTTCGTCGCGCTGGAACTGATAACCATCAGCTTCTATGTGATGACCAGCTTTCTGCGTGGCGCATCGCGCGCGCTGGAGGCAGGCCTGAAATATCTCGTGCTTGGCGCGCTTTCCGCTGGCTTCATGGCTTACGGCATCGCCTACATCTTCGGTGCGACCGGCAGTCTGAATTTCGACGTGATTCACCATGCGCTGCACGGTGACAAAATTGCGCTGGGTGTTTATGCGTTCGGGTTCACGCTCGTATTGCTCGGCCTGGGCTTTAAACTGGCGATGGTGCCGCTGCAAATCTGGGCGCCGGATGTCTATCAGGGCGCGCCAACACCGGCCGCGGCCTTTCTCGCCAGCGGCAGCAAGATCGCCGGCTTCGTTGTGCTGCTGCGCCTCATCTTTGCGGGATTGATGCCGCATACGTGGGAAGCCAGGCCGGTGCTCTTGATGGCGCTCGCCGCCATCACATTGTTCTACGGCGCGCTTGGCGGGCTGGCGCAGACCGACATCAAGCGACTGCTCGGCTATTCCTCGATCACCAGCGCCGGCTTCCTGCTGCTCGGCGTTGCCGCCGGCGGCGAGTTCGGTCACGCGGCGGTGATTTATTATCTTGTGCAATATCTCTTTGCCGTCATCGCGGTGTTTGCTGTGTTGACGGTTGTCGCTAACGCGAACGACACGGCGGAGCGCGCGACGCTGGCCGGTCTGCACCGCCGTTCGCCGCTGCTCGCGCTGGCGTTGCTGTTGGCGATGCTCTCGCTCGCGGGTATCCCGCCGCTCGGCGGCGCGCTTGGTAAATTTTTTTTGCTGGTGGCCACGGTGCTGCGCGCGCGGACTGATCCGGTTTTCTACGCGCTGGCCGGCATCGCCGTCGCGGGCGCGGTCATCGCGCTGTTCTACTATCTGCGCGTGCTGCGTGGCGCGTGGGCCGATCCCGCGCCCGACGCTGCCACGCGGATCACCGTGCCATGGACAGTGCGGGTGGTATTGTTTATCTGCATGGCCGGCATGTTGGTGCTCGGTGTCTGGCCGCAGCCGCTGTTGCGCGCGGCGATTCATTGCCTGCACTAAAGAGTGGAAAGTGCCACATGAAAAGTCCAGAGTAGCGCCCATGAACAAGTTTTTCTCAATCGGTCTTGGCCTGTTGGTGTTGCTGGCGGCAGCCACCGCGCAAGAAACTTCGTTGGTGACGATCACGAAGGTGATCAAAGAGGTCGCTGTTGACCGGAGCAAAGACCTGCCACAGAGTAGCGCGAAGCTACCGAAATTTTTCGATGACGATGCGCGGCGCGGCGAGACCTATGCAATCTATTGGGCCGCGCCCGGCAGCGGCTTGCCTGCGGGTGTGACGGTGTTGTTTGAGTATGTGCTGGAGAACGCGCCGGACGTCTATGCGTTGCACATCCAATATGATTTCAAGACCGAAGGCCCGCGCAAGGCGCTGTTCACTATTCCGGAAAAACATTACCGCGATGGCGGTAACGTCAAAGCGTGGCGTGTACGCATCGTCCTCGCCGGTAAGTTACTCGCCGAGCAAACTGCGCCGAACTGGAAAAGGTGATCGCGGCGTTTCTACGGCTTGGAAAATCCGGGGTGCTGTTTTTCCAAACCTTGGAAACCTTGAAAAAAACACTTGGCAGCGCGGCGGCGGTCGTGTATAGCGTCCGCCGCTTTGGCGAGACAACGAAGGGAAGTGTAGCATGTATTCAGCGTCGGATCTACGCAAGGGTTTGAAAATCGAAATGGACGGCGTGCCGTTCGACATCGTCGAGTATGAATTCTACCGGCCGGGCAAGGGGCAGGCGATGTACAAGTGCCGCATCCGCAATTTGCTCAACGGCAACGTGACCGACAAGACGTTCCGCGAGGTGGACAGCATTGACCAGCCCGACCTCGAAGAGCGCGAAATGCAATATTCCTATAACGACGGCGAGCACTTCGTCTTCCTCGAAAACCGCACCTACGAGCAGATCAGCCTCAGCCCGGAAGTGCTCGGCAATGCGAAGTATTTCCTGCGCGAGGACATGACCGTGAAGGTACTGTTCCACAACGGCTGCGCGATCACCGTCAACCTGCCGAGCTACGTCGAGAAGGAAATCGTCGAGACCGAGCCGGGCGTCCGTGGCGACACCGCGACCAACGTCACCAAGCCCGCCAAGATTGATAGCGGCCTTGAGATTCGCGTGCCGCTGTTCATCAACCAGGGCGACTGGGTTCGCATTGATACGCGCACCGGCGAATATTCCGAGCGCGTGGCGAAGAAGTAAACACCGTCGCGCAGGTCGATAGGGCGAGGCGTCCCGCCGAGCCGCAACAACCGGCTCCGCCAGAGGCGTCGCCCTACCAGATGACGAGAGATCGCTGATGGAGAGGGAACGGCGGAGCGATGAAAAACGAATCACAGGTTTCGCCCCTCACGCCGTTTCTGTCGGTGCTCGAACTCCGCAGTCGTGTGTTGCAGGCGATCCGGCGCTGGTTCATCGAACACGACTTCGTCGAAGTTGAAACTCCGGTGCGCTTGGCCGCACCGGCGCTGGAACTCCACATCAATGCCGAACCAGCAGGCGACCATTTTCTGCGTACCTCGCCGGAACTCCACATGAAACGGCTGATGGCCGCCGGGGCCAAGCGCATCTTCCAGATGGGCCCGTGCTTCCGGCGCGGCGAGCGCGGCTCGCGCCATAATCCCGAATACACGATGCTGGAATGGTATCGCGCCGACGCCGGCTATGCTGACGTGCTGCTGGACACCAAGGCGCTGCTCACTGCCGTCGCGCGCGACGTCAAAGGCACGACCGATCTCGAATACCAAGGCCGCCCGCTCGCGTTCGCGCCGTTTTGGGAACGGCTGACTGTGGCCGAGGCGTTTATCCGCTGGGCGGGCTGGGACCCGGTCAAAAATTACGACGCCGACCGCTTCGACCTCGATCTGGTGGAAAAAGTGGAGCCGCATCTGCCGCGCGAAACGCCGGTGATTTTAACCGACTATCCCGCCGCCGCCGCCGCACTCTCCCGCCGTAAACCGGACAACCCCGCTGTGGCCGAGCGCTGGGAGCTATATCTGGGCGGACTGGAAATCGCCAACGCCTATTCCGAACTGATTGATCCGGTCGAGCAGCGCGCGCGGTTTGAAGAATGCGCCGAGCAGCGCGCCGCAGCGGGCCGGACGGTGTATCCGCTGGATGAAGAATTTCTCGCCGAACTCGGCCACATGCCACCGACCGGCGGCGTCGCGCTCGGTGTGGACCGCCTCGTCATGATCCTCGCCGACCTCGCCACGCTGGATGATCTACTGCCGTTCCGTAGCTGAAGAAGAATTTCCGTGTTGCCTAGTTGGTTATTACCAACTCTAGCATGGTCTGGTGATGTGTATTCGACATTGGAACGGGTTCAACTTGGAAGCGATGTCGTAAAGCCCACTGCCGTGGTTCCGGAGCATTGTCGTAGGTCATCATCACCGATCCACTCGCACGCGCTGCCAAATCAAAGACTCGCTCGTGGTCTAATCCAGACTGCGCATACAAGCGATTGCCGGCACGCTTACCGCCGGCTGTGTAGGGGGGGTCAATAAAAATAGCGCTCGATTTATAATGCAGGTACTGGGGCAGCAAATCCATGGCATTGCCATGATAGAATTCGATTCGGTGACGTACTTGTGCGATGGCTTCAATGCGGCGCGCCAGCGTTTGTGGATACCAACGCGACGCGACACCGCGGCCATTCTCTCCGTTTCGCACCAAGCTGGCCCCCGGTGCTAGAATTCCGCCACGCTGTACCCGGTTGCGTAAAATAGTTTGAAAAGCAAAGTGATCCCGATCTTTAGGCGGCTGGGACAATTCATCTATCACTGCTTTGCGGCTAATTTCAAAACTCAATATTCGATCCACCAGTTGCTGATGGTCACCCTCAAGAATGGTCTCCCAAACAGCGGCCACTTGATCGTCCAGCTCTATCATGACCACGCGGTCTGCCAAGTTCTCCATGGCAACGGTCAACGAGGCTATGCCGCCGCCGGCAAAAGGCTCAACAAAGAGTCGACAATGAGACAGGGATTGCATCCAAGCGCGGATTCGTGGTATCAGCCAAGTCTTGCCGCCGGGATAGCGGAACGGGCTGCGCTGGGGCACGGAAGCAACGTTGACAATGCCGCTTGTGACCGCTATTTCTGCGGAATCAGGGAAAAGGGTTTCTATGGCACTTTTGAACATAGCCGAAATCTTCGGGTTCGACGTGACAAACGGTAGTTCAGCGGCCCGCCGAAGTCGAGGGCAAAAGTGGTGCCGTTTTCGCAATGCGCAAGGCAATAAAGGCAATTTGCAGAACCCGTTAGGGATTTGCTCGTTCAGCGACGGCAATCAAGCTGGTGTTGTTTGTCCGAGTCGCTTTCTCGAATCCGATCGGATGTTTAAGGATGCTGCATTGGCTGCATTTGGACGTGGTGCGCGGATCATCGTAGCACCCGAGATTCGCATTCTCCGAATTCAAGGGCAGCGTTCTCGCAAGATTGGCAAAGTTGATTACATCATTGGCCGCTTGGACAAGCACGATGAAGTCTGCGACTTTGCCGCCTTGGAGGTTCAAGCCGTTTATTTTTCCGGACGTTCTATCCAGCCGGCTTTCCACAATTTTCTGAAAACCGGACAGCTAATGGCAAACGCCCAACGACGCTTGGACTATCGCTCTTCCGCGCAAAAGCGACTTATGCCACAACTAAATCTGAAGGTGCCGGTATTCCGGCGATGGGGTAAAAAGTTTTTCGTGGCGGTGGACAATTTGTTTTACACCCAGTTACCAGCCATGCGAACGGTTCCGAACATGGACAACAGCGAGGTGACTTGGCTGGTTTATCCCTTTTCAAAGCAAAAGGGTGGTTATGAAATGGCTGCGCCAGCTATTCACTACACACTATGGGAAGACGTATTGAATGCATTGCGCGAGGGCCAAGCACCAACACCCGGTGAAATCATGGCTGAAATTTCTGCTCGGCGCGCGGAATACCGAATGCTGACAGTATAACTACGCATTCCGCCGCATTGCTGGCTTACCTACCGCTTCACCGCTTCGATAGCCTTGACCTTTTCGCCATCGAATTCGAGGCGGAGGGCTTCGTATTCTTGTCGCTGCTCGACATCCACGAGCACGATGCTGGGGACGAACAAGCCGTTCGGGCGCAGATCGGAGACGGGCGAGAGCACGGTGACGAATTGCGGGTCGCGGCGATAGTCATAGGAGGTGTAGGCCCAGACATCGTTGACGCCATTGGTGGTGGCGCGGTGATAGATCCGATCGGGATCGCCAAGCGCCATGCGGACAGCCTCCGGGCTGAAGCCGATGGCGACATGACCCTGGCGCACCTTGGCCTGCACGTCTGGTGTGAAACTGGCGAAAAGTTCGGGATTCTTGCGGATACGCGTTTCCGGCGTGGCGCAGCCGGCCACGACGAACAGCAACAACAGGGAAAGAATTAATTTCATAAGATTATTTTCCGCTTTTTTACCAAGGTTGCAACGTCGTTTTCCAGACCTTGGAAAGGCACCGCAAATTACAGCAGAAAATTTTGACAGGATGAACGGGATTTTCAGGATTCAGGCAATATCCCGTTAATCCTGTTATCTTGTCATATAAACCGCGGCCGCGTGCTTGCATCGGGCGGCAGTTCCTGCTATCAGAACCCGGCTTTTGTAGCCAACAAAGGAGCACCTTATGGCAAAGGAAAGATTGGTCGGCAATATGTTGATCGCCCAGAGCGGCGGTCCCACGGTGGTCATCAACCAAAGCCTCGTCGGCGCGGTGCTGGAGGCGAAGAAACACAAGGAAATCAAAAAAATCTACGGCTCGCTGCACGGGCTGAAGGGCATCCTTGGCGAAAACCTCTGCGACCTCACCAAAGAGACGCAGCAGAACCTCGAACTCGTCGCGCAGACGCCGTCTTCGGCGCTCGGCTCGGTCCGCAAGAAACCCATGCCGGAAGATTGCCGGAAGGTGTTCGCGGTGCTCAAGAAGTACAACATCCGCTACTTCTTCTACATCGGCGGCAACGACAGCGCCGAGACCACGCACATCATCAACGAGGCCGCGCTGCAGGGCGGCTACCAGATGAAGTGCTTCCACATCTGCAAGACGATTGATAACGACCTCAAGGAAAACGACCACACGCCGGGCTTTGGTAGCGCCGGCAAGTTCGTCGCGCAGGCGTTCATGGGCGATAACCTCGACAACCGCTCATTGCCAGGCGTCAAAATCAACGTCATCATGGGCCGGCACGCCGGCTTCCTGACCGCCGCCGCTGCGCTGGCGCGCGTATTCCCGAACGACGGCCCGCACCTGATCTATCTGCCGGAACGACCGTTCTCGCTGGAGAAATTCGTTGCCGACGTGAAGGCCGTGAACGACAAGCTCGGCCGCTGCGTCATCGCCGTCAGCGAAGGCATTGCCGATGAAAACGGCGAAGCGATTGCCGCCAAGTTCATCAAGGAAGTGGATAGCCACGGTAATATCCAGCTCTCCGGCTCCGGCGCCTTGGGCGATCTGCTCGCGAAGGAGATCAAGGAGAAGGCGCAGATTTCCCGCGTACGCGCCGATACCTTCGGTTATCTCCAGCGCTCGTTCTGCGGCGTCGTCAGCGCCGTGGATGCGAAGGAAGCGCGGCTCGCCGGTGCGACGGCCGTCAAATTTGCGTGCGGCGGCCAGTTTAATAACGGCTCCACCGCGATCAAGCGTGCGCCGGGCAAGACCTATAAAACGTGGATTGAGCGTACCGAGTTGCGGAACGTGGCCAAGGAAACGCGGCACATGCCCGACGAGTTCATCAATGCCGAGGGCAACGATGTGACGGCGGCGTTCGTCAAATACGCCGCGCCGATTGTCGGACCGCTGCCCAAGGTCGGTCGCCTGAAAGCCGCGCCGGTCGCGAAAAAATAACGACGGTTGTGTTTGTGCGGGCCGGGTTTTCCAAAGGTTGGAAAATCCGGCCTGCTGTTTTTCCAAGCCTTGGAAAGGCGACAAAAAAGTTGTGTATGCCGCGAAAAAAAGCTATGGCTGCGGCGATGTTTTGGACGCGTAGCAGCAGATTTGTTTCCTTGGCGATTCCGCTGGCGGTGCTGAGCACAGGCGTGGTGCGTGCCGATTTGGTCGTCACGCCGCCGGCGACAAACACCGCCCAGACCTTGGATCAATGGCACGACCAGATGGACGCGCAGTTGCAGCGTGTGGCGCGCAAGCTGGACTCGTTTTTCAAGCGCGCCGACGATCCGGAATCCACGGGCAAATCAACCGGGCGCGTCCGGTTGATGTTGAACATCCAGGATGCCGAGACACCGTCGCTGAACGCCGCGTTCAGCGGGAAGCTGGCGTTGCCCTGCGCCGAAGAGCGGCTGCATTTGTTCGTGGACAACATCAAGCGCGGCGCGTTGCCGGGCGCGGAAGATCCCACCACCAGCGATAATACCTTGCAGGCCGGTTTGCGCTTCTGGCTGTTGCGCGAATTGCGCTCCCGGTTGAGTTTCGAGAGCGGCGTCAAGTTCCGGGGCATCCCCGATCCGTTCGGCCAGGTGGAGTTCCAATATGAGCGCAAACTGGATGGATGGCTGGGGCGCTTTACGCAGGATGCGTTCTATTATGCGAAGGAGCGGGCGGGTGAATTGACGCAGGTGGACGTTGAGCGGGCGTTCCGCAATCAGTCGGTGCTGCGCAGCACGACCGCGGCGCAATACACCGAGGAATCCAACGGGGTGGAGTTCGAGCAGACGCTGCTCTATGACCTGCCGCTCCATGGCCGCGGGCGCAACTTGATTCCGAGCGCGAGCGTCTTTGCGCATAGAAATGGCAGCTTTCTGATGGACGACTACCGTGTGAACATCACCTATCGCACGAGTTTTTTTCGTCCGTGGTTGATCTTGGAAGTCACGCCGCAGATCGAGTTTCCGCGCGAACGAGACTACACCTTCACGCCATCGTTGCGCATTGGCTTTGAAATCTGGTTGGGCAGCTTGCCGGAAGACCGTTGAATGCGTCAGTAGCGATCCAGTGTGGCGTGTGGATAGCGTTGGCGATGCGCGGGACGAGAAACAGGCGTTGCGTCATAGATCGTTGCAGCGGCAGATACAGGTGCGAGATCGCGGACGATGGCGACGAAGATGTTGCGTCGGCGCTGAATGGGTTGGGTGACATGCACGGTGCGAACGGTGGCGCCGCCGCTGGTCTTGAGAACGATGTCGAATTCTTGGAGATCGGTGGGGCAGGAGACGCGCGCCACCTGCAGGTACTGCGGCAACGTTTCCCACCGGCGGACGTCCGGCTCTTCCAGCGCCATGAGCGCCCCAAAGACCAGCGAACCGAGACCGTCTTTTTGCTGTTCCGCCAGCACGGCCAGCCCAGCCTTGACGGCGACACGCGCACCGGTTTTGAGTGCCTGGCGTAACGCTTCTTTTTCGGCTGTTTTGCGCGCCAATTCGCCGGTATCGGCGAGCATATAACTCCGGCCAAGCATTTGTCCGTGATGATAAATCTCCGCGTGCGTGGGGAAGGAAAAGGCTTCGAGCAGGGCGGGATTGGTATCGGCCGGCGGCGTGCGACCGGTGAGGACGAAGCAAATCAGTTCGGCGTTGCCGGATCCCGGGGGATGCCGTGCCTCAGCCGTCGGCTGGCTTGGCGGCAGCAACGATGCCTCAGCATTCTTCGTGGCATTGGTGGACACCTTGACCGGTGGTTTATAACGTAGACGTCCGGTGAGCGGATCAATTGCGGTGCTCTTGGCCAGTTCGTTGGCTTTGCGGTATTGCAGCGCGGCGTTGGAGTCGTCGTCAATCATCTCCAAACAAAAACCGGCCATGTATCGCGAGTAGGCATCTTCGGGGTAATCGCTGCGCCGGTCGGGCTCAAGCGAACGAATGATGCGGCGTGCACCGACGGCGGCGTTGTCCCAATCACCCTGTGCTAGGAAATTCTGTGCGTTAAACGCTTCCAGCAGCGTGCGTTCGTAGGGCGCGCCGCTGAAGTCCTGCACGGTGTCGTTGATGACAAAACTGGCCGCGCCCTTGGAAGCACTGACGGTCCAGAGTTGGTCAATCTTGGCGGCAGCCGCGATATAGTCTTTGGAACTTTCTGCATATTCACTGCGTTGCTGGCGAATGGTGCCGCGTTCCATCAGGAAGAGTACTTCGTCCTTGGGCCGCGGCACGATATTGGTGAGCGCCGCTTCGGCCTGCGGAAGGCGTCCGGCGTAAAAATTCTGCCGCGCCGCGCCCAGCGGCGTGGCGCAACCGGCCAGCAGGACGGACAACCACGCCGCTGCCACCAGCGCCGCCCGCGCGGCGCGCGGGGCTTCAGACGCGCGCCGCAGGACGCTACGCATATTACCACCCAATGAGCGGCTGGCTTTCCTTGCGCGCGAACTCCTCTTCCTTGGTCCAGATGAGTTCGCTCGTTTCCAAGTCGGTGATCTCGAAGGTCAGCTTGTAGTATTTCACTTCCTGCTTCGAGATGCGCACCTGCTTTGGCGAGGACTGGTTCATCTCGGTGAAGGAGCCGCTGACCATATATTTGGCGCCGAGTTGTTTGCCCACGTTCACCTGCGTCTCCGGCGTGGCGTTGGCCGCCTGATAGCCTTGCTCCTTGAGCAGGTCTGCGCGCCGCGTTTCGTTGATGAAGCGGACTTTGCCCGACTGGAGCAGCAGCGTGCGCACATGGTCGGTAAAGTTCTTCATGTCCTCGAATTTCTGCGTGCGGTTTTGCACGTTGGCGACCATCATGATCGGCGGCTGCGGAGCATCTTTGATGATGCGGCTGGCCAGCATGGCATCCACGAAACCACGGGTCATCTGCTTCATGTCGGAATAATCATAATCCGCGTCCATGTGCTGCTTCTGGTTCACATCCACCTCGGCGACCGAGGCGCGGAACATCGCGCAACCGTTGCACAGCACCAAGGCGGCGGCGCCCGCCACGCAACCCGTCCATTGCAGAAAACGTTGATTCATATTCAACTCCTTATTTGTTCGCTGTTTCGCGGGCAATATAGGCCGGATTGGCGACGCAATCAAGCACGCAGCGGCAGGGCTTTTTCCAGGCCTTGGAAACTCACCGAATTTGACGAACGCGTGCGTGCGTGGGATATTCCGCACCAGTTGAACAAAGGAGAACGACATGAAAAGGTTGGTCGCATTCGTGGTGGCGGCGTTGTTTGCGGGCGTCGCGGTGGCTGCAGGATATGCTGATATCAGCATTGCGGAACTCAAGGCCGCTATCGCGAATAAGTCGGTGACCTTGCTGGACGCCAACGGTACGGACTCGTGGCAGGCGGGGCATATTCCGGGCGCGATTGACTTCGCCGCTCAGCAGGGCAAGTTGGCCGATCTGCTCCCGAAGGACAAAGGTGCGCTGATCGTCGCCTATTGCGGCGGGCCGCGTTGTCATGCCTATCAAGCGGCCGCGGCGGCCGCAGCCCAGCTCGGCTATACCAACATCAAGCACCTCTCGGCCGGCATCCACGGCTGGAAGAATGGCGGCGAAGCCACCGAAAAGGGTGACTGAGTTTCTTGCGCGCCTGAGCGTGCCATGCTACAAGCGCGCTGGCGCGCCCGGGTGGTGGAATGGCAGACACAAGGGACTTAAAATCCCTTGACCGTAAGGTCGTGCGGGTTCGACTCCCGCCCCGGGCACCACATTTGAACAAACGGATTTTTCCGAAAGCAACGACCACGGCAAAGCCGTGGAACTATGGCTTTTTTTGCAGTCGAGGACAAGGTTCTGAACTGCCCACGGTTTTCGAGCCACTCGAAGTAGAGTCATCGCGATTAACTGATCCAATTGATTTCATTTTGACCGCACGTACCGGAGGTATTCTGCTGGCGGCAGGTCCCCGAGGGCACGATGTGGTCGACTCTCGTTATAGTCCTGCCGCCACTTCTCCAACTTTTCCGTGCCTCCGCAAGTGAAAAGAACAATGCCGTGTTCAAGCCTTCATCCCGTAGCTTCCCATTGAAGCTTTCCATAAACCCATTTTCCACGGGCCGACCTGGTTGGATGAAATCCAATCTCACGCTGTTTTGATAGGCCCAGTTATCCAAGGCCCGGCTGCAAAACTCACGCCCGTTGTCCACCGTGATGCTTTCCGGTTTGCCTTGGAACCAAGCTAGGCGGTCCGAGCATTCCACAACACGTTTTCCGGTCATCGGACGATCCGCTTCCAGTAGCGGACCTTCGCGGCTAAACTGATCTACGATGGTCAACGCCCGAAAAGCCTGCCCAGCGGTTAACCGGTCACTCATAAAATCCATCGCCCCGCGCTGGCTTGGACGCTCTGCGCCAGCCAACGGCACCCGGATGCGGGCCACCCGTTTCCGGCGTGCCTTCGTTCGGACCAGCAGGTTTTCTTGCCAATACAAACGATACACGCAGCGCTTGCCTACCTGCCAACCCTCACGCTTCAACAAAATCGCCAGCCGCCGATACCCGTAACGGACGCGTACCGCCGCCAGTTCTTTCAAGCGCATCCGGGTGCACTCCGGTCGCGTGCCTGGCTTGTTCTGGGCCGTACCCCTGAAGAAAGTTGTCACCGCGCAAACACCAAGGCCCGGATGATCCAGACCACGGCGCCGACGCCGAGGGAAAGGGCCAGCCACGCGAAAGCGCGTACCGCGCGCATAACGACCGGCGGCAGCCGCTCGCTCATGTTCTGCTCCAACTTGCCGCTGGCGACCATGCGCTCATATTCGTCGGGCTTATCCACCCGGAGTTCTTCGAGATCCATGCGACCGGTGAAGATGACGGTATCCATCGGGAATTTTTCCGGGCGCAAATGCGTGTTGAAGAAGTGGATGGTGAAAATAAAGCCAACCGCCAGCAGCGCCTCGTCGCTATGGATGATTGTCGCGACGTTGATGGCCCAACCGGGCAACAGGCGCGTAAAGAATTCCGGGAACCACAAGACCAGCCCGGTGGAGCCGATGACCACAATTCCCCAGAAAACGGCCATATAGTCGAATTTTTCCCAGTAGGTCCAGCGGCCATATTTCGGGCGCTCGCCGCGTCCCACGAACCAGCGGAGCGAGGCGAGGAACTCCCGCCAGTCGCGCTTGTTGAAAATCAGCGAGTCCGGGCCGAAAAAAAGGTTGTTGAGCGAGCCTTTCGCGCGCCGCTTGAAGACAAAAAGGTCGGTCAGGTGGGCAATGTACAATAAAAACATGAAGAACGCGCAGAGGCGGTGAATGTAGCCGGCGGATTGGAAACCGCCGAAGAAATGCGACATGACGACCGCCCAGGTGGTGTACGAAAACTTGAGCGTCAGCCCGGTGAGCGTCAAGCCCATGAAGGTGACGATCAGCACAACATGGCTCAAGCGCTCGAAACGAGAGAAACGCGTGAATTGCCGCCCTTGGTGGATGGCTTTGAATTCATCACGGTGCTGCCGGCACATCTGGATGGTGCGCGGCAACCACAAGAGCGTGTGCAGACCGCTGACGGCAAAGACGCCGACCAGCAGGGCGGTCATGGCCCAAAACGTGCAGAAGAGCCAGGGATATTTCTGGGCGTTGTGATGGTCGGCGTGGGTCAGATAGCCGGTGAACTTGGGCGTCGCGGAGGGATGGCACTTCTGACACGTCGCCAGCGCATGGGTTGTGCTCAAATGCGACGCCGGATTCGTCGCGGGCAAAACATCATGCGCGCCGTGGCAATCGTAACACTTCGCCGTCTTCGTATAGCCGAGTTTGGAAACCTTGCCGTGATAGGTGCCGAAATAGTCTTCAGCGATTTGCTGATGACACTTGCCGCATAGATCCATCGTGTCGAGCCGGAACGAATCCCGATCCGTGCATGACATCGCGTGGGCGATATGGCAATCGTTGCAAACCGGTAGTCGCTTGGTGGAGTGCGAGACCGTCGCGGAATGAATGCTCATCGCAAACAGCTTTTCCATTCCGCTGTGACATTTCGCGCAGGTGCGGATAATGTTTGTGCGATTTACGCTGGAAGTTGGATCGTCAGCCGGCCGCTCGCCATGACTCGTATGGCAATCGGTGCAGGTCGCCGCGATCGTCAGCCCGCTTTTATAAAGGCCCTTGCCGTGAATGCTTTCGCGGTAGCGCCCCGTGATATTTTTCTCCGGGCCACGATAGCGCACCGCGGCCTTCCCGCCGTCGCGATGACACCGCGCGCAAAGATCGGGGATGTTCAACGCAAAGATGGGCGCCTGTTCATCCTTTTTCCCGCGCACCATGTGACCGCCATGGCACTCCACACACGTCGGCGCATTCAGCTCGCCTTGGGCAAACAACTGGCCATGCCGACTGCCTTGATATTGCTGCGCCATCTCCGCGTGACACGCGCCGCAGTTCACCTTCGCTTTGATCGTCGCACAGGCCCGTTCCTTGGACGCCTTCACCTCCGTGTGGCACTGCGCGCAGGTAACCTTGACGTGTTTTGATGCTTTGATCTCGTCCGTATCCACACGAAGCGAACGGCCATCATGCGACGATTTGATCGCTGGTTTCGCGTGGCAGGCCAGACAATCTTTGTCGGCCAGGCCATTTTCATAGAAAACTTTGCGCAGCTTATGGGGCTGGTGGCAATCCACGCACACCGGCAGGCTATGCGGATTTTTCTGCCACAACTCACCTTCAATGATTTTCCGATGCACTTGCTCAAGCTGCGTGTGACAAGCCGCACAGGTCGTGGCGATGTTTGTGGCATTGATCGAACTGCGCGGGTCGGTATGCGGCAAAATGTGGTGCGGGGTATGGCACGAAACGCACGACGCCGCCACCGTCAGGCCTTTTTTCAACAGGCCCTCGCCATGAATGCTCTCCGTGTAGTTCTTCAGAATACGGTCCACCGGGATAGCGCGCTGTTCCTGCACGGGCGCGCCCTCGCAATGGCACTTGCCACAAACAAACGGAACGCGAATCGGATTCACTGCCGAATCGGCGTGACGAACCGGCAGAATATCGTGGGCCCCATGACATGTCTGGCAGCGGGGCGCCAGCAGGTCGCCCTTTTCCGCGGCCTGACCGTGCAGGCTGACCGCCTCTTGCTTGGCTTCCTGCTGATGACACGTTGAACAGTCAACGGGATGCGGCTTGATATTGTCGTGTGGAAAATCAGCCTTCTTATATACCGCGTGACAATCAATGCAGTTGATCGTCCGATGAACCGACGTGGCGAAGGCATTCGTGCTGAAGGCCAGTGGAACGGCCCTGCTCTTCACCTGCTTGGTGAGGTCCCGGTCGCTATGGCATTCAAGGCAGACGGCGTTGGATTGCGCAACAGCGCACGGGATCAGGGTAGGCAGCAACAGAATGAAACAGATTTTGAGGCCCGTGATACGGCTGGCCCGTCCACCACTTGCGCGCCTCGTCCTCGCCCTATGATCTCCCCGGAAAAACACGGTAGCATTCTATTGTGGCCCGGCGGAAAGACAATAATTTTCCCCTACTGCTGCGGTAGTCATTGACTTTTCCAAGGAACCGTGTATTTTTTGCGCACGTGAATTCGTTTGCAACCATTGCGGTCACGCAGCGGCAAGCGCTCCGGCGGAGCGGTTTGTTGTTGTTGCGGTGTGCCGCGGTGGGCGGAGGGGCTTGCAGCTAAAGTCACTCCGAAATTGCGCGGCGTTGAATTACCCACCACAACTCGGTGGGTTTTTTGTTTGGCAGAAGGAACTTAAAAAATGATAAGAGCGCCGCAACAAAACAACGTCGGCGCTGCAACGAAAGCAGGATTGAACATGAAAACGAAACAGGAACAGAACCGCGTGGTGATCTTCGACACGACGCTGCGCGACGGTGAACAATGCCCCGGCGCGAGCATGGGGCTGAGCGAGAAGCTGGAAGTGGCGCGGCAACTGGAACGGCTGAACGTGGATATCATCGAGGCCGGCTTCCCCATCGCTTCACCGGGCGACTTCGAGGCCGTTCGCGCCATCGCCACGCAAATCAAAAAACCGCGCATCTGCGGACTGGCGCGCTGTCTCGCCCCGGACATTGAGCGCTGCGCCGAGGCCGTTGCCCCGGCGGGCAAGCGTGGACGCATCCACGTCTTCCTCGCCACCAGCGCGATTCATCGGCAATTCAAGCTGAAAAAGGCCAAGAGCGAGATCATCAAGCTCGCGGTCGCCGGCGTGAAGCACGCGAAGAAATTCGTGGACGACGTGCAGTTCAGCCCGGAGGACGCCTCGCGTACCGAGCCGGACTTCCTCGCCGAAGTCGTCACCGCCGTCATCGAGGCGGGCGCGACCACGGTGAACATTCCGGACACCGTGGGCTACGCGGTGCCGAACGAGTTCGGCCACCTGATCGCCGAGCTGTTTGAACGCGTACCGGCGCTTTCCAAAGGCGTCACGATCCACGTCCACTGCCACAACGACCTTGGCCTGGCGGTGGCAAACAGCCTGACTGCGGTGCAAAACGGCGCGCGCGGCATCGAGTGTACGATCAACGGCCTCGGCGAACGCGCGGGCAACTGCTCACTCGAAGAAGTCGTCATGGCCATGCGTACGCGCGCCGACGCGTTCGGCATCACCACCGGCATCAACACGCGCGAGATCGTCCGCGCCAGTCGGATGGTGAGCAAGCTGACCGGCATGGTGGTGCAGCGCAACAAGGCGATTGTCGGCGCCAATGCCTTCGCGCACGAAAGCGGCATTCATCAGCACGGAATGCTCTCGCACCGCAGTACCTACGAAATTATGCAGCCCGAAGATATCGGCCTGACCGGCTCCGAACTCGTGCTCGGCAAACATTCCGGTCGCCACGGTCTCGCGGCGCGGCTCAAACAACTCGGCTATACGGTCAAACCCGCTGAACTGGAAAAAATTTACGCGCGGTTCATCGAACTGGCCGACAAAAAGAAAAACGTCTACGACGACGACATCATCGCGCTGATGCACGCCGAGGACCTCGCCGGTCCGCAGGCCTTCACGCTCGACTATCTCCACGTCTCGACCGGCACCGTACTGCCGACCGCAACCGTGCGCCTGAAGAAAGGCGGCGAGATATTCGGCCCGGCCTCGGCCTGCGGCGATGGCCCGGTAGACGCGATGTTCAAGGCGATTGACCTCATCACCAAGGTGTCGGGCAAGCTGCTCGATTACTCGCTACAGGCGGTGACGAAAGGCGAGGATGCCATTGGCGAAGTCAGCGTCTCGGTGCGCTTCGGCGAATCGCTCGTCGTCGCCAAGGGCGCCAGCACCGACATCGTCGAGGCCAGCGCCAAGGCCTACCTCAACAGCCTGAACCGCTATCTGTTCGAGAAGGGCCAGAAGAAGATCAAGGCCCAGCCGCGCGGCGACCAGCCTTGAGGCAGAACTTTTCCAAGCCGTGAAATACCCCGCGGCAAGCCGCGGGGCATCTTCAGCGCAGCTTCAAAGCAAGCTGCGCAGGCCCTTGCCCTAACACACGATGGTGCTGAATGTATTTTTGAATCACCACACTCGTC
>SCQF01000082.1 GCA_004321905.1 Verrucomicrobiota bacterium
GGGCCGCCGTCTTGGCGCGGATCACGTCGAGGTACGAGGATTCGCTGGTGCCGGTATCGTTGGCGGTGATCAATTGCAGCACCTCGCCCTCGGCGATCACCGAACTGGCGCGCGACAGGATGGCCAGAACCGACAGCGAGCCATCCTCGACCATCAGTTCGAACGAGCGCGAGAAGAGAAAGTCGCCAACCAGAACGCTGGCCTTGTTGCCCCAGACGGCGTTAGCACTTTCCTGGCCACGCCGAAGATCGCTTTCGTCGACCACGTCGTCATGCAACAGGGTGGCGGTATGGATGAATTCGACGCAGGCCGCCAATTTCACGCTGCGCTCGCCCTCGCGATAGCCGCACATCTTGGCCGAGGCCAGGGTCAGCATGGGGCGCAGGCGCTTGCCCCCGGCTGCGATGATATGGCTGGCCAGTTGAGGAATGAGCGCCACCGGGCTGTGCATTCGATCGACGATGGTGCGGTTCACCCGCTCCAGATCGTCCTTCACCAAGCCCAGAAGCACATCAAGGCTGTCGGCGCGCTTT
This sequence comes from Verrucomicrobiota bacterium, assembly GCA_004321905.1. Classification (GTDB taxonomy): domain Bacteria; phylum Verrucomicrobiota; class Kiritimatiellia; order CAIQIC01; family CAIQIC01; genus DP16D-bin41. Next base: position 534 of record SCQF01000082.1, read on the forward strand.
TCGCGCTCTCCTTCTAGGCTGACGACGACGGCCACGCGAACAAACCTCCCTGAACCTTACCGGCCCGGTTGACTGGGGGCCGTTACTCCTTGAGCATAGGGGCCGCACAACGGCTTGGTCAAGCATGAGCAGAACTTCATGTAACAAGGATTTCAGCGAGGATGCGTTCCTGAACGGGCGCGTCAGGCTTTTTCAGCCCAAAAACGGCTATCGGGCGGCCATCGATCCGGTGCTGCTGGCCGCCGCCGTTCCGGCCAAAGCCGGGCAATTCTGCCTGGAATTGGGGCTGGGAGGTGGCGCGGCCGCGCTCTGCCTGCTGGCCCGCCTACCCGGGTTGGGGGGCATCGCGGGACTTGAGATCGATCCCGGACAGGTGGAATTGGCGCAGCGCAATGCCGAAATGAATGCCGCCGCCGACCGCCTGCACGTCGCCCTGGGCGATGCCGCCCAGCCGCCCGCCAGCCTGCCCCGCAACCATTTCGACCATGTCTTCATGAATCCCCCCTATTTGGAAGCCATGCGCCACGATCCCCCGCCAGATGCCGC
>SCQF01000040.1 GCA_004321905.1 Verrucomicrobiota bacterium
GGCGGGCACGTGATCACGCTAACGGCCGTGCCGGAACCGGGTACGGCGTCGCTCCTGGGCCTGGTGGGCGTGGCGTTCTTTATGCGCTGGCGCATCCACCGCAAAAAAGGCCGCTGGAACGGCTGATAGCGGATGGAAAATCGCAGATAGCTGAAAGCTGATCGCTAAAAATTCACACACACGCAAAGCAACACCCCTCCTCCCGGATGGCCTTGGTTCGCCCTGCTAACCGCGGGCCTGCCGTTTCTTTTGTCGCGCCAGAAAAGGGCTTTTATTTTTCCAAGGTTTGGAATGGCAAGTGTGCTTCAGCCGAAAAGTTCGCCGTTCCAACCCCAATTCGCGGCGGCGAGTTCGGTGAAGTTGATGTAGAGGCGGTCGGGCGGCACGCCGAGTGCTTTTTTGAGTTGCTCAGCGAGGGCGGCGGAAAGCTTCGCGTTGATCTCGCGGTGCAGCCCGCCGATGCCGCGAATATCTACGAAGGCCGAAGGCCCCGGCTTGCCGGCAAAAAGCACGGCGCATGGCGTCAGCAACGCTTGGCAGTGTGATTCCGCCTTGTGCGTAATTTCGGCCAGCGTCTTGCTGACCGCCGCCAGCAGCGCTTCCTGTTGTTTTGGCGGCGGCAGGGTTACATTCGTCTCAATCTTGATCAGGGGCATGTTCTTCTCCTTCCGGATGGGGTTCTGCGGTGGTGGTGGCCAGTACCTTGTGAATCAGCCGGGCTAGTTCCGGCCCGACGCCGGGTGCGGCGGCGATCTCCTCCACGCTCGCGCGGCGCAGGCGCGCGATGGAGCCGAAATGCTTGAGTAAATCTTCTTTCCGTTTGGTGCCGATGCCCTCGATGTCGTCGAGCTGCGACTCCATGATGCGGCGGCGGCGCAGCGCGCGGTGATAATCGAGTGCGAAGCGATGGGCTTCGTCACGGATGCGTTGCAGGACGTGCAGTGCGCGGGAGTTTTCGGGCAGGCGGATGATCGGATCGCGGCTGACCGCTGAAAGCTGGCCGCTGAGCGCTCCTTCGTAATAGATTTCCTCAAACTTTTTCGCGAGCCCGGCGACGGGCAGATCGCGCAAGCCAAGACCATCGAGTTCGCGGCGCGCGGCGCGTAGTTGCGTCAGGCCGCCATCCACGAGCACCAGGTCGGGTCGTTCGCCACGCTCGGCGATCAGCCGGGCGAACCGGCGGCGAATCATCTCCGCCATCATCGCGGGGTCGTCGCTACCCTCGACCGTGCGAATGCGAAAGCGGCGGTAGCGCTGTTTCTGTGGCATGCCCGCGACGGCGCAAACGAGGCTGCCGACCGCGAGGGTACCGGCGATGTTGGAAATGTCATACGCCTCGATTACGCGCGGCGGTTTGATCATGCCAAGCACCTGTTGCAGTTCCGCGACGCCGGCGGCGGCGTCCTCCGCCTTCATCGCCAAAGTGCGTGTGGAGAGTGCGCGCTCCTTGATGGCGCGGCGCAACAGCAGGAGTGAATCGCGCAATGCGGCGGCCTTCTCGAATTTGTGCGCGGCGGCCTCCTTGGTCATCGCCGCCTCGATCTCCTTCAAAATCTCCGGCTTCTCGCCCCGCAAAAACGCGCACGCCCCGTCCACTTTCTCGCGGTACTGCTCCGGCGTCACCTTGTTGATGCAGGGCGCAGAGCAATGCCGCAGGACGTCTTTGAGGCAGTGTTTGTGATCGTCCGGCCCCGGCTCCGGCGGGCGGCACGACCGCAGCGCAAACCGGCGCTCGACGAACTCCAGCGCCGCCCACGCCGCCGCGCTGGAGACATAGGGCCCGAAGTAATCGGCGCCGTCTTCCTTTTGCAAGCGCACGGCATCGAAGCGTGGCAACGCCTCGCGCCGGTTAACGCGCAGCAGTAGAAAGCGCTTGTCATCTTTGAGCAGTACGTTGAAGCGCGGACGGTAGTCTTTGATCAGCCGGCCCTCGGTCAGCGTCGCCTCGGCTTCGGTGCGGCAAACGAGCGTCTCGAAATCTTCGACCGTGTTGACGAGGCTGCGCGTTTTCGGATCGGCGCTCCGCAGCGTGCTCTGGCGGAAATAGGAGCGGATGCGATCGCGGAGGCTCGTGGCTTTGCCGACGTAAATGATTTTGCCGCGCCGGTCGCGCATGATGTAAATGCCCGGCTTGTCCGGCAGCGCCTGCAGCTTGTCTTCGATTTTTTTGGAATGCGGCACGCGCGGACTATACGCGTTTTCCAAGGCTTGGAAAAGTGTCCGTCGGACTTTTCCAGGGCTTGGAATTTGGGCGGCGCAGTTTTTTTAGGTTATTGTTTGACATGCCAAACAAACGCATACTATACTAATCGCGCGATGGATACTTGGAAGAAATTTGACACGAATGCGTTGACCCACAGTGCAGCGCATCATCTCTTCGCCATTCACGAACTCGGCGCCGGCTACGGGGGTTGGGCGCGCGTGTCTGATATCGCGCGGCAGTTGGGGATCACGCGCGGCAGCGTTTCGGTCTCGCTGCGGGTGCTGAAAGCTCGCGGTCTGGTGACGACCGACGAGCACCACATGGTGCGGCTGTCGGCCCAAGGACAAAAAATCATAGAGAATGTGGCGGCGAAGCGCGAGGCGGTAAGAACATTCCTCCGCGAAGTACTTGGTTTATCGGTGGAACAAGCCGATGCGGACAGTTGCAAGATCGAACATTTGATCAGCCCGCAAATGGCGGGGCGGTTGGTACAGTTCATGAAATTTCTGGTTTCGAAAGAGTCAGTCAAGGGCGATGTCTTGCGCCAATTCCGCAAATTCGAGGGCGATTGCCACGGCCGCAGCAGTTGTGCGGTTTGCCAGGGCAACTGTCTGCTCGCCCAGCTGGCCAAAACCGAGAAAGTACAGGAGAAAAAAACTCTGACAGACATTTGAGTGCGGTAATAAAGAACTGAGGGTTGCGACTGGCTTGGTACCCCGCGCCGCAACCCCCAGCGAGAAACGATCTGGGATCGCTCTCGCCTTGTATAATAGTGGGAAAGCATGGCGCCGGCAACGGCGAAATGGCGCTGTGTTTTCCTGCGCAAACCCGAGACCGGTACCAGTCTCATGGATGGAGATGGACCGTGAAAAAGTGCAGCAGGCAGTGGATGGTTGGTGTATTGGGTTGGGCGGTGACCGTCGGAGCCGCCTCGGCCACCGAGCGCTTCTTCGGCTACACGTATGAGCCGGAAGTGCTCCCCCAGGGTGCGGGGGAGTTCGAGCAATGGATTACGTTGCGCTCGCAGCGCAACGACAAGGTTGGGCAGCACAACTTCAACGAGTGGGAATTCCGCGAGGAGTTCGAATATGGGGTGACCGACAATTACTCGGTCTCAATCTATCTGAACACCAAAAACACCTCGTGGCGCTCCGTCCCGGCAGACGGCGACCAAGCGCCGGGGTTTGAGTTCGACGGTATCTCCATCGAGAATCGCTATATGGTGCTCAATCCGACGGAGCACCCGATCGGCTTGACCCTCTATCTCGAACCACGTTTCTCGGGTGAGGAAGCCGAGCTTGAACAAAAAATCATCATCGGTCAGCGTTACGGTGACTGGAAATGGGCGTTGAACCTGGTGCATGCCACCGAGTGGAACCTCAACGATCACACCACCGAGGGCGAGGTCGAACTCGACTTTGGCCTGACGCGCCACCTCAACAAACGTTGGTCGGTTGGCGTTGAAGCGCGCGACCACAACGAACTGCCGGAATATAACACGTGGGAAAACACCGCCGTCTTCTTGGGTCCCGTTGCCACGTATACCGCCGAAAAGTGGTGGGCCACGCTCAGTGTGATGCCGCAGGTCTGGGGCAGCAATTTCCAAGACAATCCGGCCGGCGACCCCCACTTTGAACTGGAAGGCCATGAACGCGTCAACATCCGGTTGGTTTTGGGCATGGGGTTCTGACCATGCGTCTTTCGCGGCTGATGTTCCTGTCGTTCATACCCGCCGTGCTCGTCGTTTGGGCGGCGGGTACCAGCGCGCCACCGACGGCTGACCAGCTTGCCGGCAAAAAGCTCTACACCGGCAAATGCGCGCGTTGCCATCCGTTCTACGATCCAACCCAGTATGATGATGCGAGGTGGCGGAATTGGATGATAAAAATGCAGCGCAAGGCGCGGCTCGATGACGAACAGGTTCGGCTGATCGGTTCGTATGTCGAAACGCTACGGCATCCCGCGACCGTCACGCCGACCAACGCTAATCCCACGGTCACCCAATGAGTGCCAGGCAATTCGTCGGCTGGGCCGCTCTCGCGATGCTCAGCCCCAGCATCCCCGCATTAGGGGGCCGTCCTTTGACCATTGATGACGCCGAACCGGTCGCACCACGTCAGTTTCAGATTGAAGCGGGCGTGGGGTACCTCGGTGATCAGGCCATCACGCATTTCGACTTCCCGGTTGCGCTGACGTATGGCCTCTTGCCGCGCGTCGAAATCGGCGCTGGTTTTGGCGGTCAAATCGAAGAGCGTAAAGAGACGCTGGGCGCGGAAAGAGCCGTGACCGATGTCGGGGACTTGACGCTCGGCACGAAGATCAAGCTGTTTACCGCTGAGCAGGCGTGGGCCGATCAAGCGACCGCTCTCACCGTCAAACTGCCGACGGCGAGTTGCGCAACAAGATTGGGATCGGGCGGAACCGATTTCGACCTGACGTGGATCGTGTCCAAGCCGATTACCGCACACGGGAGCGGACACTTCAATCTCGGCTACACGTGGACGGGGAACTGCCACCGCGGCAGGCGCTACAACGACATCCTGCACTACGGTTTCGCTGCGGATTACCAACTTGCGAAAACGCTCCAACTCGTCGCCGAAGTCTTCGCCAATACCCCCGTTGCCAACGCGGCGGAAACCGGCGTGCGCTTTAACGGCGGCGTTCGGTGGCAGGTGCTGGAGTCCCTCGTGCTCGATGCCGCCATCGGTACGGGCGGACTGCGCGATCCCGCGGAGATCACTGCCACGGTGGGCCTGACATGGACGTTCGGTTTGATGCAATAACCCTGGGATTATTTTGTGAACAAAACCAAACTTGTACATCACCGGCTGAACGAATTGCCGTCCGGTAGTCTGGGCATCGTCCGGCAGCTTGACAATACCGATGCGGCACTTCACCGGCTCATGGCGATGGGCATGTGTGTCGGGCGGGAAGTCAAAGTTGTCCGGCAGGGCAACCCCCTCATCATTCAATTACTCTCCGCGCGGATCGGCGTATCCGCCCGGCTTGCCCGACAAGTCATGCTTGAGCTTTGCCCCGCGGCAAAACAGAAATCCCAACACCATGCTGACTAATACCCCCATGCTTCGGATTGCCCTCGCGGGTAATCCTAATTCCGGCAAAACAACCCTGTTCAACGCCCTGACCGGCCTGCGCGCCCACACGGCCAACTACCCCGGCACAACTGTCGAATGCCGGCTGGGCCGCTGCACCATCGGTGGGCGATCAGTTGAATTGTTTGATCTGCCGGGCATCTATGACTTCAACGCCACATCCGAGGAGGAACAGGTTGCTCTTGATGTGTTGAACGGCACCGCTCCCCAGTTCGGCCGGCTCGCCGGCGTCATCGTCATCGTCGTCGCCGACGCCACCAACCTCAACCGCAGTCTGTTTCTCATCAGCCAGGTTATCGAGATGAAACTGCCGGTTGTGGTGGCGCTCAACATGGCGGACCTGGCGGCAGCCGCCGGCACGCGCATTCATACCAGTAACCTGGCTGGAGAACTTGGCTGCCCCGTGGTGCCCGTCGTGGCGCGAACCGGTCGCGGGCTGGCCGAATTACGCACCGCCATTGAGCGGATGCAATCCGCACTCCCACCTGCCGTGCCGAACGTTCCGACGGCACTAAGGTTTTTACGCCGGCGACGTGCCTGAGCCTGCTGGTGTTTTATGTCTTGGCGATGCAATGCCTCTCGACACAGGCCATCACACGGCGTGAAACTAATTCGTGGAAGTGGCCTGCCCTTCAGGTCCTCTACATGACCCTGCTGGCCTACACCGCCTCCTTCGGCGTGTTCCAGGTCCTGCGCCTCATCGGCGTCTCGTAGCCTCATGCGCCTCGTGGGATTATGACATCGTTGGCCTTGGAAAAACTATTCCTTCAGCACGCCGAGGCGGAGGTAGGGCAGGATTTCGTCGCGCAGGGGGCGGCTGAGGTCGAAGAACATGAAGCCGGTTGCGCCGAGTTTACGCAAGCCGATGATTTGTTCGATGGCTTGATCGGGCCGGAGTTGGCTTTCCGAGGCCGCGATGCCGAGACCTTCATAAACCCGACCCGCGGCGCCGGGTAATGCGAAATGCGCGGCGGTGCGCGAGAGAAATAAAGGCGTGTCGTCGGTGTAGTTCATCGGGCAGACGAAATCCACATAGCCGTTTTTCAACCACGCGCCCCAATCCTGGCCGACGTTACGCACACATTCGGGATAACCGGCAAACACGGCGGTGGAAATTTTTATGTTGGGCCGCACCGCGTGCACGCGCCGGCTGACTTCACGAACAAACGAGGTGATGGTCTCCACGCGGAAGTGCTCAAACTCCTGTGAGAGGGTGCCGCCGTTGATCGCGCAACGCGGCCAGTCGGTCAACGGCCCGCGTCCGCGCCATTGCTCGAACGCGCGGCGCGCGGCGGGCGAGAAATCCACGCCACGGTCATTATAGCGGATGTAATCGAGGTGCAGCCCGTCAAGCGGGTAACGTCGGGCCACTTCTTCGTAGGCCTGCAGCAACATGGCGATGTTGTCGGGGTGGGCGGGGCTGAGCCACGGCATGATGCGGCCATCGGCGGTCTGCTGGAGGCGTCCGGCTTTCTTCAGTTTGACGAGAAATTCGTCCGGCGCGTTGCCCGGATTCCAGCAGGTGGCCCAGCAATGGAATTGGAGTCCGTTGGCGTGTGCGGCTTTGACCGCGGCGTCGAGTTGGTCGCCGTACCGGCGGCAGGAGAGGGAGGTCGGGAGCAGCGTGCCGGGGTAATGTGCGAGGCCGCCCCAGAGCATGTTGGCGAACAGCGCGTTGATATGGGCGGCGGCGAGTTCGCGGCAGGTGTGTGACCAGTCGCCCGGATACAAACCAAGGCCCGTGTGTTCCCAGACGCCACGGAATTCGTTACGTTGTGACGGTTGCGCGGAGGCGTAGGCCGTGGTGATGGTGCGGTCGAGGGCCAGCGCTTGATCCACGACTTCGGGATAACGGCGCGCCTTGAACAGCACCGGGAGGCTGGCGTAGAGGCGGTCGGCCTCCGTCAATTGTTCGCCAGCCAGCGCTGTGGCCAGATTGGCGCGTGTTACAGCATAGGAAGGTGCGCCGGCCATGCAGCCCGCGCGATAGATCGCCTGCTGCGCGGCTTGCGGCCAGATGTCGGGATCGAGCCGGCCCAACAGGCCGAGGAGCATCCGCCGCTTGTTGGCCAAATCTTCGTCTTGCAGGATGTGTGCCATCCAAAGCCCCTGCGCCGAGGCCGTCCACGCCGGCGATGTGGTGCGGCCTCCCTGCCGATTTTCCCACCACGCGATGACGTTCGCAGAATCGTCGGCGGGCAGGACGGGCAGGATGTTGGAGGATTCCTGATAGACGCGCGCCGGTACGCTCCACGCGGCCGGATCGGTGAAGCTGAACGAACTCCAGCGGCCCGGCGTCTCGGTGCGCTGATAGGTGCCGAGCTTGAAGTGCATGGCCTGCGCCAGTGCTTCGCTGCCGCTATAAAAAACCATCAGCTTGCCGCCGCGCTGAAGGAGCGCGGTCAAGGTCTTGAGTTCCCGCGCCGGTGGGGTGGGGTTATACGGTAGCATTGCCACACGCGCGTTTTTGAGCGCCGTGGCCGCGTCGTCGTCCTTCACCACCTCATAGCCGATGCCTAGGGTGATCAGCCATTCTCGCACGAGCCGGGTGATACGCTCGGCGGCCTTGCGCTCCTCGCGGTTGCCGACGGATGCGGCACCCTGCACCACGACCACGCCGCCGCGCCGCGCCGCGATGCGGTGCACCACGAGGCGCGTATTCCTGGCTTGCCCGCGCCAGGGCGAAATCCGTACGGCTTCGATGTGTTGCCAGCCGTCTGGCATCGCTTCCACCGCGAACTCGCTGCGCGGAAAAATTACTCGTTGGCGGCCCGGCATGGCGAGGCGCGTGTGACTGGAGAACCAGCCTTTGCCGCTCTTGAGATAGAGCCCCAGCGATTGCATCGCTTCGGGGTGATCGCAGTCGAGGTCCAGTTCGATACACGTCGCGGCGGAGAGGTCCGCGTTGATGGCGTGGTCCCAATAGACGCGCGTGGCGCCTTCGCCGAAGGGACAGTTGAATTCTACGCCGCCGCCTTCCCGCGCTTGCGGCAGGGGCGAATGTTCGTGGTCTTTCCACAGCGCCGGATTATTGGCCACATCCAGCCGGACGACACTCTCCGGCGGCAGCGCGGCACACGCCACGCCGCCGGCGAGGACCGCGGCAAAAAAAAATGATCGTTTCACATCGGGCCTTCCGGTTTTACGCCAATCTAGCGAAGTGGCTGTCAGGGTCAAGACCGGAACGGCGTGTTTTCCAAGGCTTGGAAAGCTTGACGCCGCCGCGCCGCAACCTCTAGGCTGCGCGTCATGTTGAATGAAAAAGAACCGGTTTTTCGGCGCGGTGATGGGGCCGCATTCGGTGTCACTTTTGCCCTCACCCTCGCCGCCTACGTGGCGACGCTCGCGCCAACCGTCACGCTCGAAGATTGTGGCGAGTTGGCGACGGCCTCCACGTTTCTTGGCGTGCCGCATCCGCCGGGCTATCCGAGTTGGACGCTAATCACGTGGCTGTTCACCAAGCTTTTTTCCGGCGCGAGCTACCTCGGCCATCCGAATCCGGCTTGGGCGGTGGCGTTCGCTTCGGCGTTTTTTGGCGCGCTGACGTGCGGTGTGCTGGCGCTGCTCATCAGCAGTAGCGGAAGGCTGATCGCGGATGGCAAATTGAAGCTAGCGAATCCGCAGGATAACACGACCATCCGCTATCTTCCCTTTTTCGCCGGCGTTGGCGGCGGGTTGCTGCTGGCGTTCTCTCCGGTGTTGTGGTCGCAGTCCACCATCGTCGAGGTCTATGCGCTCAACGGCTTTTTCCAGACGACTATTCTGGCGCTGCTCTATCGGTGGTTGCGGCGGCCGGCACAAAATTGGCCGTTATTCCTGCTCTGTTTTTTATTTGGCTTGGGCGTGACGAATCACCAGACGTTGCTGTTTTTGGGGCCGGCGCTGGCGGTGGCGGTGCTCGTCCGCGATCTGCGATTGTTCCGCGATTTTCTGATCGTCGGCCTCGGCCTGCTGCTGGTGGTGTTTTTCAATATCTGGCTGGCGCAGCAGGCGCATGTGCTGACGCGTTTCGTGGATTCGGCGCTGGCGAGCGGTAATGCCGCGCTCGCCGCCGGTTTGCACGCCAAGCAAGTGTGGTACGCACAGGCGCAATGGCTGGCCGGGCCTTGGTCCGACGCGAGTCCCGCGCGTAACGTGATCGTGGCGACCCTCTTTCATCTGACCGGCGCGAACATCAATCCGGCGTTCTGGATTTATATGCTGCTGGCGGTGACGATTCCGCTCGCGGGACTATGGTTGCCGCATGGTCGCAAGGTTTGCGCGAGCTTCCTGCTCATCGAAATGGGCTTGGCATTTTATTTTCTCATGCCGATTTTTTCGGCGCACAACCCACCGATCAATTGGGGCTATCCGCGCACGTGGGAAGGGTTTCTCTCCGTGATCACGCGCGGCCAATACAATGCGATTCAATTTGCCGACATTTTCAGTTCACGGTTTCTGGCGCAAGTGGGCCATTACCTTGGCGATCTCCGCAACCAGTTCACGTTGCCGGTGGTGCTGGCGGGGTTGCTCCCGTTTTGTGGGTGGAGCGTGCAAGTCGGCGCGCGCCGCTGGCGTGCCATCCCGGTGGCGGTAACGTTGATCGTGATGGTGCTGCCGTTTGTTTTTGGCGAAATGTGGCTGGATGACACGCGCTGCGCCGTAATTTATCAAACACTAGCGGCGGTGGTAGTGTGTGTGGCGCTGACAGGTTGCGGCCTGCTGCTCTACCGGTTTGTGACCGAGTGGCTCGCGGAATTACACCAGGACGGCACGGACAAACTTTCGCGGATCATCGGTCTATTCTTGTTGGCTGGTGGAGTGGCGCTCGTGGTGGGCGCGGATGTGATCTTGCTGATCAAAACGGGACGCCTGCTCGTCGCCGGCGCCCTGGCAAAGGCCGCACTGGCGTTGGCGCTGGTGCTCGTGCCGCCGATAATGGTGCTGGCGTTTCAGCGGCTGGCGCAGGAGCCGTTCGCGCTGCGCTATGACTTGCCGTCTACTGCGCAACGCTGGCTGCTGGTGAGTGTGGTGGCTTTCCTCTCGTTGAGCGTGCTTTTTATTTCCTTTGCGAACACGGATGTGGATTTGCAGACCCAGTTCATCGTCCGCGTACAGTTTGTGCAATCGCACTCCACCTTTGCGCTCTGGTTGGGCTACGGCCTATTGTTGGCGCTGGCCCATGGTCGTCGCCGCGTGATTCTGATGCTGGGCGTGGCGGCGGCGGCGCTCGCGCCGCTGACGCTGGTCTATCAAAACTATTTCGACACGCAGCAACTGCGCGCCGTCGGTGGTGCAGAGATGAACGGCCATGACTTTGGCTGGCAGTTCGGTGCGGGCGCGTTGGATGGCATGGTGGGGCTGCGCGCCACGCTGCAGCCCGGTGAACCGCCGCCGCCCAATCCGCAGTGGCCACCGCCGATGGAGCGGAACGCGATTTATTTGGGCGGCACCGATCCCGGTCGCTTCGTGCCCACCTACATGGTCTTTTGTGCGCGCGTCCGGCCCGATGTGTTTGTGCTGACGCAAAACGCGCTGCTCGAAAAACTCTATCTGGCGCCGCTGCGCGATCTTTATGGCCGTCAAATTGCGCTGCCCTCGGCGCAGGATGCAGAACGCATGATGCGGACCTACGTTGCTGACATTGAGCAAGGGCGCGTGCGTAATCGCGGCGAAGTGAGTTTTGATGATGGTTATGCGCGCTTGGTGGGTCGTAAGGGCGCGATGGCCGTCAACGGCGTGTTGGCGCGGACGATCTTCGAGGCCAACAAAGCGCGCCACGCGTTTTACATCGAAGAGAGCGATGTCATGGAATGGATGTATCCCTATCTCATGCCGCACGGCCTCATCATGAAGCTCAACCCGGAGCCACTCGCGACTTTACCGCCGGAAATCAGTCGCGAAGATCGCGCCTTCTGGGATTGGCAGACGCGCCGTCTGCTGGGCGATGAGCGTGTCATGCCGGACGGTTTTTGGGCGCGACTGTTCCCGCGCCAAGCCGCGGAGTTGCGTGGCAACTGGCGTTATCGTCACGATGCCGTCGCGCAAAAAGTGTTCACCAAACTGCGCTGCGCCATCGGCGGCATTTATGCCAGTCGCAAAATGTACGCCGAGGCCGAATATGCTTTCCGGCAGGCGATTCAACTTTATCCGGTCGGCCCGGAGGCCTATTTCCGGCTCACCGAACTCTTTCTCGCGCAGGAGCGCTTCGCTGAAGCCCGTCACGCCACGGAGAGTTTGTTGCAGCAAGACGCGCATCTGACGGGGGCGCAGCAGTATCTCCGCTACATCGCCAAGCAACAGCAGGACACGGAACGCAGAAAACAATTGGAACACGTGCTTGCAACGGAATCGTTGACGCTCACCCATGCGCTTGAATTGGCGGAAGTGTATGGCCGGCTCAACCAAGAGACCAACTTCGTCGCCACCATCCAACGTTTGTTGAGCGATGCCGGTCAGCCGACGAATGCGCCGCTCGCCGTCGCGCAATTCCTCGTGGAACACAAGCGCTTCGATCTCCTGCCGCAAGCGTTCGAGCGGCATCTCCAGCAAGCGCCGCGCGACGTGAACGTCTGGGTGGAATATGCTGCGTTCCGCCTCTTCCAGAACCAAACCAATGCCGCGCTCGAATTGCTACGCACCGCGGTCAAACTCGATGCGCCGTGCGCGCGCGAACAAATCCGCGGCGACGCCCGTTTCCAGCCGCTGCAAAAATTACCCGAATTTCAGCAACTGGTGACGCCGCAAGCGGTCAAGTTGGATTCCTTCCGCGTGCGTTGAAAACAAGCGACCGGATTTTCCAAAGGTTGGAAAACCCGGTCGCAGCTTTTTCCAAGCCTTGGAACTTTTAGCCGCGTGCGGCAGCGTAAAGCGTTTCGACTTTCTTCCAGTTGACCATGTTCCAAAAACCGCCGACGAAATCGGCGCGGCGATTCTGGAACTTGAGGTAGTAGGCGTGCTCCCAGACGTCCACGACCAGCAACGGCTTGCCGGTCAGGTTCGCCGTACCGGCCATCAGCGGGTTGTCGTGGCCCGGCGTGGAGCCGATCGCGAGCTTGCCGTTGCCATCAATGAACAACCAGCCCCAGCCGGAGGCGAATTGGCCGACGGCGGCGGCGTTGAGTTTCTGCTGGAACGCGGCGAAGTCGCCGAAGCTCTTCTTGATATCGGCGAGCAATTCGCCGCTGGGCTGACCGCCGGCGTTGGGCGCGAGCAGTTCCCAGTAGAGGTTGTGGTTCCACGTGCCGCCGGCGTTGTTGCGGACGGCGGTGCGGATATCCTCCGGCACGCCCTTGAGGTTCGCCATCAACTCTTCGAGGCTCTTGCCGTGCCACTCGGGATGCTTATCGAGCGCGGCATTGAGGTTGGTGACGTACGCGGCGTGATGCTTGTCGTGATGCAAGCGCACCGTCTGCTCGTCCATGTGGGGCTCGAGCGCGTTATAGGCATAGGGCAGTTCGGGCAGTTTGATCGGCATTTATTTCTCCTGTTTAGTTGGTTTTATTTTCAGTGCCTAGATTACTCCAGCTTCCGGCGGTGTCAAACGCAGACAGGAGTTACACCGCGAAGGACACAGAGTTCACGAAGAAAGGCCAGAGGCTGCATTTGATCTCCTCTTGTGGGCGGGGCTTTCAGCCCCGCGTTATCTCAGGTTCAGGTTTTTCGCGGGGCTGAAAGCCCCGCCCACAAAGACAGCAGATAGTTATTTTCTCTTGTTTCCGCGCCATCCAATCCGCATCCTGCGCGCGACGCTAACGGAGAAACAGCATGAACCTACGAGGTGTGGTCATGGCGGCAACAAGTGCGGTGGTGGCCTTGATGGCGGGTTGTGCGACGCCGGGCGGAAACGCCGAGCTCCGTCCCTGTCAACTCGCACAGACGTTCAAAACCCAAGTCACCGCCACGGTCGAACTGAACTATCTGCTTTACCTGCCGGAGGATTACGGAAAACCCAACAAGGAGTGGCCGCTGATGCTCTTCTTGCACGGCGCGGGCGAGCGTGGCGATAATCTCGACATGGTCGCCAAGCACGGGCCGCTGAAGGTGATCAGAGAAGGCAAGCCCTTGCCGTTCGTCATCGTCGCGCCGCAATGTCCGCTACTCGAAAGCTGGCCGAATGCCGTGCAAATCGCGGCGTTGAGCGCGTTGCTCGACGACATCGCCGCGCGCTATCGCACTGATGCCGACCGCATCTACGTCACCGGTTTGAGCATGGGCGGGTTTGGCACATGGAAACTGGCGGAGGAATTTCCGCACCGCTTTGCCGCCATTGCGCCGATCTGCGGCAAGGGCGACCCTGCGCGCGCCGAAAGCATCAAGGATTTGCCGATCTGGGTTTTTCACGGAGCGAAAGACCCCGTCGTGCCGCTCAAAAATTCGCAGGACATGGTGGATGCGCTGAAGAAATGCGGCAGCGACGTGAAGTTCACCATCTATCCCGAAGCCCAGCACGACTCTTGGACCGAAACCTACAACAACCCCGCACTCTACGATTGGTTCTTACAACACAAGCGTGGAGTGCGCCCGTAAAGGTGTCTGTCTTCGGATGCTTATTTATAAGACTCGCTAATTATATCTGAGATTCTACCGCGAACAGTGTTAAATATTTTCTTTTTCCCTTTCAGTCCGACGCATCCATCTAGCATGTTAAGTGCCCACTCAATGAACTCAACCTCTCCTCGTGGGAGGGAGAGGGTGAGAATATGCCGATGCCTAGGAAACGTCTTTTTATCTGATGCCATTTTCCTTCTCCTTATTCTTTTACTGTGCCGCCTCGGACGGACTGGCAGTCCGTCCCTACCTTGAACTTTCAGGTTTAGGTTCATTCTTCTTCTGGACGGGCGCAGAGGCCTTGAGGCTGGGGAGGATGCGGTTGACCAAATCCCAGCCCACGCCCAAGGCGGTGGCGGGGATGTCTTCCCGGCCCACAACGTTGACGTAACCAGGCGGGGGATTGGCGGTGTAATTTTCCACAGCAATCATGTCCGGCATGATGCCCTGCGATTGGAAGAATTTGAGGCAGCGTTCCGTATCGGTCCCGAATTTGACACCGGACGCGTGTGGCGAGGTAATCCAGACGCATTTGAGGCCTTTGGCGTGTGTCCAGCGCAGGGCGTCCAGCATCCACGCGCGGTAGTTCTCTTCGCGACTAAAGAAAAAGCCGGGCGGGCAGTCGAGGACGATGCCGCCAGCGAGGCTGATGATGGCTTGGAAATCCGTTCGTTGGCTCACCATGTTTTTGGATAGCGTCGCGATGTTCGGACCGAAGTTGGCGTATTCAAAGGTGGGCAGGATCAGCGTTGCCTCCGGCACACCCTGTTGGCGTAGGGCTGCCGTATAATTCTGCCAGCCTTCGACCGTCGGGAGGTTGTTTCCATCAAACGCGTTGGCGGTGATAAAGGTGGGGTGGATGCCCAAGTCCAGATAGCCGGTTTTGCACCGCGTGGCCCAGGCTTGGGCCGCGTGGCCGGTACCGTAGCCCAGTTCAATGCCGACGGGGTGGCCGGCAAAGTGTGCCAGCACCTGTTGCTGTTGCGCTTGGTTGAGGCTGGCCCAGCCGTTGTTGTGCAGATAAAGCCCGCCGCCGGCGACCCGGAATTTTTGCGAAGCGCTGCCCTCGGTCAGGGAGGCAATGCCCGCCACGCCGCCGACATAGACGATCGGTTCTTTCGCGGAGCACGTGAGGGTGACTAACAACAAACTGGAGAAAAATATTTTGTGCATGGTGTTGTTGGTGGGGGGTAAGTGGCTGCTTTTATTTCCGCAGTTCTGCCGCGAGTTGGTCATAGAGTTCTTCCAGCGCCTGCGGGATGACCTTGATATCGGCGAAGACGGGCATGAAGTTCGTGTCGCTGTTCCAGCGGGGGACGATGTGGAGGTGGAGGTGGTCGAGCAGGCCCGCGCCGCCCGCCGCGCCCAAGTTGATGCCGAGGTTGAAGCCCTCCGGCTTCATGACGCGCTTGAGCACTTGGGTCATCGTGGTGGCGAGGGTCATCAATTCCAGATGTTCGGCGGGGCGCAGCACGGCGAGATCGGCCACGTGGCGGCGCGGTGCGATCATCAAGTGACCTCCGTTATAGGGAAAGCGATTGAGGCAGACGAAACAGGTTTTGCCGCGCAGCAGCAGTAGATTTTCGCGGTCGTGGCTCGGCGGCGCTTTGAGCATCTTGCAGAGGAAGCAACCGGGCGCGCGGGAATTCTTGATGTAGCCGATGCGCCACGGCGCCCAGAAATTCGCATGAAGTGCTGGGTCATGAATGCCGGGTGATGAGTTTTTCTTTTTCATAATCTCATGCTTACTTTTCCCGTAACCTCTGTGTTCTCTGTGCCCTCTGTGGCAAAACGCGGCTTCCTTTCGGGATTGCGCCCGCCGCCATTCGCGGGCTAAAGTTCGCCGCAAGTATCCGGTAGGACGCACACGATGGCGACAAAAAAACAGACCAGCATCACCGCGGTCGCGGCCAAACTGTTTCTGATCTGCGGCGAGGACGAGTTCCGCGTGAAGGCGGCGGCGCGGCAGCGCGTAGACGCGCTCTGTCCGCCCGCGGATCAGGCGTTGAGTTTGGAGGTCATCCAAGGGCTGGTGGATAACGCCGATGGCGCGGAGACGACGCTAAAAAATTGTCTGGGCGCGTTGCGGACGCCTAGCTTTCTGGGCGGACGCAAGGTGGTCTGGCTACAAGACGCCAATTTCTTTGCCGACACCATCAAGGGCGAGGTGCTCAAGGAAGCGCGCGACACCTTCGCGCAAGAGTTGAAGAAGGGTATTGGCGATGGATTTGCGCTGGTCATCAGCGCCGGCAAGGTGGATGGACGCACCGCGTTTGCCAAAGTCTGCAAAGAGAGCGGTGTGGTGGAGAGTTTCGAGATACCGGAGAAAAGTTATCAGCAGGAAGCGCCCGCCCGCGAGTGGGCGGCGGAATGTTTTCGTAAGGCCGGCTTACGGGTCGCGGGACACGGGATGCAGGAGTTTTTGCAGCGGACCGGCTACGACACGCGGCAGATCGTCACCGAGGTCGAGAAGCTTTCCATTTATCTCGGCGACCGCAAAGAAGTGCAGTCGGAGGATATCCGTCTGCTCGTTGCGCCGACGCGCGAATCGGAGAACTGGGATCTGGCCGATCACGTGGGCCTGCGCGAGTTACCCAAGGCGCTGACCACGTTGCGGCAACTGCTGTTCCAAGGCGAAAACGAAGTCGGTTTGATTATGGGGTTGGAAGGCCGCTGGCGGGAACTCGGCATCCTGCGCGGATGCCTGGATCGCGGCTGGCTGAAGATCACGTCCAGTGGTTGGAAGACCGAGGCCTACTGGCAGAATACGCCCGATGCGGATGAGGCCTTGGGGAGCTTGGACAAGGATCCACGCAAGACGCATCCGTTCCGCACCGCCAAATTGGTCGAACAAGCCCGGAAATACTCTGCCGCCGAATTGCAGCGTGCGCTGGCGGAAACCATTGCCGTGCACGAGCGGATCGTCTCCGGTTCATCCGGCGCCGATACGCTGTTGGAATTGCTGCTGCTCAAATTGCTGCGGAAATCGGCGACGTAGCGCGACGGCGTTTGGAGGGCGGCTGTCCCCGGCCGCCGGTTTGCGGCGCGTGAGGACACGCGCCCTCCAATCCGATGACGGAGGGGCGCTAGTAAGCCGGCGGTGGCGTATGTGGGGTGGGGTTCTGGAAAATCATATCGGCGGCCATCTGGCCGGCCTGCGCGCCCACGCCACCGAAGAACGCACCGCCCGTCGCACTGATGGTGTCGCCGTACAAGGCCAGAGCGTGGATCGGTTGAATAATTGCTGGCTGGAAGAACGAGCTGCCAGCCCCACCTTTTCGCGGTGTTGGGGTATTTCCGCGCGAGTGCGGGCCAGATGAAAACATCACCGGTCCGACGGCCAAGTCGGCATCATGCTGCGCTTTGGCTAACACTAGCGCAGGATGGTCACCGCTTTTTCCGGCAGCAGGGTGATGCGGTCTTTTTGGCCCCTGCCGTCGCGGGCAAGAATTTGCCGTCGTTCCACATCCATATCCTTCACCCGTAATTGCCGGCACTCTCCAAGGCGCAAGGCTTATTCCGCTTGCTTCACTTGCCAATCAGCAGCGCCCATCTGTTCGGCGAGAAACTTAAAAAGCATTGAATTTCGGCGGCGGAACGCTCCCGTAGCTTTTTTCCGGCTGAAAGGCCGCAAATTCCTGTGCCCACCGCACGTAAAAACCCAACCGCTGTGACGGCACATGATGCTCCTCCACGCAAGCGCGGCAGGCCTCCCGGAATTTCTTGGTTTTTTCAGCCTTGACTGTGTTCGTGGATGTCATAATCATTCCTCATCGTAAATGGCAACTTGGCAAGATAGCATATAAAGATGCTAGGCGGATGTCCGCTCATTGTAATAGACGGACATCCGTCTAGCAACACGTTGGGGTAGACGGTTAGTTCCACGTGCCCTCATGAAGTAATAACCGCGAGGAGAGAATTGAAATGAAGAATATCGCAATGACGGTTTCGCTCGCATTCCTGCTTTTGACCCTAGGCGCTTGCGTTGGAACCGGATCTTGGGATCGGAAACCCTCTTCGGACTCGGAGGGGTTTCCCCTCAATCATCATCAGATCCTCAAACATCTGAGGACGGCCAATGAGACCGGCAAGGAAGCGGTGAAATCTGGTCACCCGCCCTTTGGCGCAGTGCTTGTGGCGCCGGATGGCGAGACGGTGCTGATGAAACAGGGAAACGTGAGTTTGATGGACCATGCCGAAACAGTGATCGCGCGCCAGGCATTTGTTAAGTACGCCCCCGACTACTTGTGGACATGTACCCTTGTGACGACGGCAGAACCATGCGCCATGTGCGCTGGAAACGTCTATTGGGCCAACATCGGAAACGTGGTCTATGGCGTTGAGGAAATCACCGTGAAGGAACTGACCGGCGCCGACAAAAAAAACCCCACGATGAACCTGCCGTGTCGCACAGTGTTCACGGCAGGGCAGAAGCCCATCAGGGTAGTGGGCCCCGTTCCGGAACTTAAAGACGAACTGCTCGCGCCCCACAGGGCCTACTGGAAGTGAAGCAGTCCCATAGCGAACTCCTCAGCTACTACGGCTTCTGGAACAGTGTCCCCCGAGAGGGAATGGGGGTCACGCCATATAAGACCATCGAATCTGATGCCACCTTTTACCAGTTGGACGGAAAGTATCCGGCCATAAACTCCATCTACAGAGCGATCACCGTAGCGAAAGACAACCACGTGTTTCGGGTTGAAATTGGTAGAGGTTTAGACGGGAAAGGTATTGCACGGCTGACCGCAGAGAAAGGCGATTACGGGTATTTCAAATAGGAATCCCAACAACACCTCGGACGTTATCGTCGCTAACCGCGTCGAAAGGTCAAGGTGACCGTCTCACAGAAGCGAATGCTTGCCATACACATATTGTAGGTACTATGTGTACAAAAGGAGTTGGCGCACATGACGCGAACCAACGTAGTGCTGGACGAGGTCCGTGTGGAGGAATGCCGAAAGGTCACGGGTATTCCGACACAGCGATCGTTGATTGACTCGATATTGTGTCTTGAACGGATTCACGCGGGGCGCGCTTTGATAGAGCGTTTCTGGTAATCATGTAGCGCAGCTGCTGCGAACCAAACGTGATGTTGGCCACGCGCCACGTAGAAGCGACCTCCGGTCGCTTTTCCTGATGCGGACGGAGTCCGCATCTACG
>SCQF01000041.1 GCA_004321905.1 Verrucomicrobiota bacterium
GGTGGACAATGCGGCATTCGCCATGGAACAGTATGGCTATGATACGGCGGGTCGGCGCAATTTCACCAAGCAACTAGGTGGACGTGGTGATGTTTATAACTATGACAGCGCCGATCAAGTAACGCGTGTCTATTATGATGCGCTCAATCCAGATACCACACCGTCAAATCCGCAAAACACCGTGAACTATGTTTACGACAAGACTGGTAATCGTAGCCGCGTAACAGTGAATGGGACGGCAACCCGGTATCAAGCCAATGGATTGAATCAATACACACGGATAGGCGGAGCTTATCCTACCTATGACCAAGCGGGTAATCTCACCGTGCTGGGTAGTGACCAGTATGCCTATGATGCGCAGAATCGGATGGTTTCGGCGACAGTCGGCACCAACATGGTGCAAAGCTTTTACGACGCGCGGAACCGTTGCGTGGCACGGCGGAACTTCGTTTTTGATCCCCAAGCCTCCGTCTTCATTCAAGATTATTCTACCTGTCTGTTCTACGATGGTTGGAACCTGATTGAAGAAGTCCGGAATAACGGAACTCCTGTAGCCTATGTCCACGGCCTGTACACGGATGAACTGGTGGCTAAAATCTCAACGAGTAACACAGTCTATTACCACGCCGATGTCTTGGGCAACGTGACGCACCTGACGGACGAGAGTGGCAACGTGGTAGAGCAATACAAGTATGACGTATTTGGACACCCGACAATTCTGTCACCTGTCTCCGGCGTGCTGTCTTCTTCCGCTTACGGCAACCGCTTCCTGTTCACGGGACGTGAATGGCTTGCAGAACTGGGTCTTTATGACTATCGCAACCGGATATACTCACCGATGCTGGGGCGCTTCGTGCAAACCGATCCAATGGGGTTCTTGGCAGGAGATGTAAATATCTATAGGTATTGTGGGAATAATCCTGTAGATTATTATGATTTTGATGGGCTGAATAAAAAGGTCATTAAAGACGTCACAATAACACACTACTGTAATTGTGAGAAGTGTACCGGGAAAAGCCTAGGGGATAAAGGATATGGAGTTACATCGGATGGATCGGTCGCTGGTGATGGGACAGTAGCAACAGACTGGAGTCAAATCCCTGACGGATCAACCGTAAGCTGGACTGATCCTCAAGGGAAAAAGCATACAGGTACTGTACAAGATAAAGGTGGTGCAATTCACAAGAATAAGATGGATGTTTGGACGAAAGATCATAAAACAGCCCTTCAAAGAGGTCGCTATAAGGCAGATGTCACAGTAACTCTTCCTAAGGGGAAATAATGAAAGGATTTTTGGCTTCGTGTCTATTGCTTCTTCTTCCTTGCTTGCCGAGATGCGACGCAAAGGAACTTAACGTATCATTGCCGAGGGGAGGCATATCTATTGCGCGACAAGCGTATATATATACTCAAATGCCATTCTCGATAGAGCATTGGTCTTATTGGAGAAAACAATTTGAAACCAATACCAATATAGTTATGGCCTCTAATTCATCAACTAAAATCCGAGTTAGAGATATGGCTCTCCTCTTTTTAGAGACAATGGCTAGAGAAAGCTTCTTGAATGCAACTAATCACAGCTACATGGTCGAAGAAATAGTTTCAATCTCTGTTAACAATGAAATATATAGATATTGTATTACGTTTTGCCCTGACACCGAATTTAATACAGTGAAGGCGTCCTTGGTTTCTTTTGAAAAATTATTAAAATAAACTTCGGATATCTGGGGCGTGTCCTTCAGGACGTGAACATCGGGGGCGCGTCTTCACTTTTCACATTTGATTTGGTGCGCGGCATAAAACCGACTGTTAGTGCGATCGGTTTCCAAGGGTTGGAAAAGTCGTGTAGATGTTTTTCCAAGCCTTGGAAACGAACAGTGACGTGACTCCGTTTTTTGGAGCCGGGTAGTGTGTTAGTCTGGGCCGATAGGAGACCCAGATATGAAAGGGAAGCGGTTCACGACGGAAGACAAGGTCCGCATATTACGTGAGGCTGATCACGCGAAGAGCATCGGGGAGGTCTGTCAGGTGCACAACATCTCGGAGGTTACGTTCCACCGCTGGAAAAAAGACTTGGGGATGATGAGCATACCGGAGGCTCGGCGCCTGAAGGATCTGGAAAAGGAAAACGGTGAGCTGAAGAAGATGTTGGCCGAGGCCCTGCTGGCCAAGCGGGTGCTGGAGGCGGTATGCGAAAAAAAATTATAAGCCCGGGGCATCGGCGGCAGATGGCTCGCCAGGTCGTGGCGGAAGGCTTGTGTTCCGGGCGCGCCGTGTGTCGGATCTTGCAGTTGTCCCGCGCGACGTATGGCTACCGTCAACGGGTGCCAAGCTCGGCCGAGGCGCAACTGCGCCAACGTCTGTTGGCACTATCGACACAGCATCCCCGCTATGGTTACCGACGGATCACAGCCCTCTTGCGGCGCGAAGGCTGGCGCGTGGGTAAACGCCAGATTCAGCGCCTGCGCCGGGCCGAAGGTTTGCGCGTGCCGCCCACGAAGCGCAAACTCTGCCGGCGTGGTACATCCACGGGCTTGCCAACCCACGCGACCCATCGCGGGCAGGTGTGGACGTGGGCTTTCATCGCCGACGCTACGGTGCGCGGTGGCGCCTTGCGGATGCTAACAATAGTGGATGAATACACGCGGGAGTGCCATGTCTTGCGGGCGGATCGGGCGCTGCGTTCCCGTGACGTCCTACATTGGTTGGCGGCGGCGATAGGTGAGCATGGCGCTCCAGAGTATCTGCGTAGCGACAATGGCTCGGAGTTCATCGCTAAAATCGTGCAACAATGGTTGGCCGCTAACCACATCAAGACCATCTACATCGAGCCGGGTAGTCCTTGGCAAAACGGCTTTGTCGAAAGCTTCCATGGTCGCTTTCGGGACGAGTGCTTGAATCGGGAGCAGCTTTGGACGCTGACCGAGGACTTCCGGCGCGAATACAACCACTTTAGGCCGCACAGCCGACTGGGCTATGCCAGCCCTGCGCAGTTCGCGGCACAACGGAATCCATTCCCAGCTCCGGTCGGGCTCCGCCCTCCCTCCGCTGGGAATGGACAAAAACAAGACGTAGCGATAACATCAACCAAGATCGCCGACTAACATGAGCGTGGCTTGGAAATGTAAGTCCGGTCACAACCTTCTCCCGCATAATGCGGAAAAGTCACTATTCCCAAGGATTGGAACACCAACCAAACTGAAGTTCCAAAGATTGGAAAACTAAAACACCGATACCACTATCTGCATTGACCGAACGATAGACCGGTCAACGCCGATGGCCGTGGAGATTTAACGGGCGCGTTTTTTGGCTTTTTTGATCGTCTTCTTGGCAGGCGCGGGTTTCTTCTTCGCCGTTTTCTTTGCTTGCTTGGCCATGGTTGTATCCTTTTTTTGCGACACAGAGTCGCCGGACTGTTTTTACCGACCAGCGCACTGTGCGCTTCTTCTGAAAAATTAGCGATACATTCTTTTAGAAAAACACACGATTTCGGATTGGCGGAGAGGGAGGGATTCGAACCCTCGTTCCGCCGTTAAGCGGAAACACGCTTTCCAGGCGTGCCCAATCAACCACTCTGGCACCTCTCCGCAGGAGCGCGTAGCAGCGCAGTCGGGATATAGTAAATGCCGAACTTTTTCAACACCAATCACGGCCGCGGCGCTTGCGCCTGCGCTGTTTTCGCCTAAGATGCGTCCGTGTGAACACGAAGTATTCGTTGATGATTGGTCTGGCCGCGACGCTATGGCTCGCCGTGCTCAGCGGGTGTGGCCGCCATGAAAAGGCGCCCATACCTCTACCGGTTTTGGATGTTGCTGATTTTGATGGCGCGCGCGCGCTGGCAGAAGTCGGCGCCTTCGTTGCGCTCGGCCCACGCGAGGGCGGCACTACCAACGCCCAGCGGGCGGCGGACTATCTTGCCGCGCGGCTCCGCAACTTGGCGGTGGCCACCGAAGTCCAATCGTTTCCAGATGCCGCGCCCGGCGGTACCGCAACGTTCCACAACGTCGTCGGGAAAATTCCTGGTACCGGCGACCAAGCCTTGATTATCCTTGGCGCGCACTACGACACGAAGAGTGGCATCCCCGGTTTCGTCGGCGCGAACGATTCCGGCTCCGGCGTCGGCGTCCTGCTCGCACTCGCGCGCGCGCTCAAGCCCGCGTGGCACGGCGCGCCGGACATCTGGCTGGCGTTTTTCGATGGCGAGGAATGCCGCGTGACCTACGGCGCGCAGGATGGCTTCCACGGCAGCCGTCATCTCGCGCAACAACTGGTGGCCACAGGTCGCGCCAAAGATGTACGCGCGGTGATTTTGTTGGACATGATCGGCGACCGCGACCTGACCGTGACGTTGCCGCCGAACGGTTCACCGACGCTGACCAGCCTCGCGCTGACTGCCGCCGAGCGCTTAGGCGTGCGCGAAAAATTCAGCCTGTCACCGGTTGCAATCCTCGACGACCATCAGCCCTTTCTCAACGCCGGTATGCCCGCCGTGGACTTGATTGATTTCCAGTTCGGGAGCGCGCCGGGCCGCAATGATTATTGGCACACGGCCGCCGATACGCCCGACAAACTCAGCGCGGAAAGCCTGCAAACCACCGGCCGCGTCGTCTTGCAGATGCTGCAAAACCTCTGATTTCGCCACGTTTTCCAAGGGTTGGAAAAAGGCGTAGTTTGATTTTCCAAGCCTTGGAAAATTCGCGCCGCTACTTGTCAACCACTTCCGTCATCGTCGCCTCCGGCGCCGTAGTCAGCGTCGGCTTGCCTTGGGTATAGCCGTGGGCCACGAGGAATTCATCGGCCAGATACAGCGTCTTGCTGGTCCATGGCTCTTTGTTGAAAAAACCGTGGCCTTGTCCCGCCGCGGTGTAAAGACGCGCTTCAAAACCCAATTGCTGCGCCTGCTGGAGGTAGGTTTTGGCCTGGCTGAGCAGGCTGTCCTTGGCGCCAAAAAACATGACCGTGGGCGGCGTCTGTTTGCTCAGATGCTGGTTGGGCGAGAGCTGCACGGAAGGTTTGTTGGCGGCATAGTGCTGCATGATTTTCGGCTCAGTGACATCCAATGCCGGGTTGAACAGCACCAGCAGGTTGGGCTGCGAGGAAATACGGAGGTCTTCCCCTTCCGCTTCATAGCCGGCGATCATGAAGGTGCTGGCCGCGACATGCCCGCCCGCCGACCCGCCGGCGGAGACGATCCGGTTGGGATCCACCCCCAGCGTGGCGGCGTTCTGCCGTACCCAGCGGATGGCGCTCTTCCCATCTTCCACGCACTTATCTATCGTCGTACCGTGCTGCTTTTTGATGCGATAGTCGGCACACACGGCCACCATGCCACGCTCGGCCAGATATTTCGCCTGACTTTTAAACTGCCCCGCATTGCCACTCGTCCAGCCGCCGCCAAAAAAGAAAACAATGGCGGGCCGTTTATCTTCCGCGTGCCAATTTGCCGGAAAATTCAAATAGACGGCCAACTCACCTTGGGGCGTCTTTTTATAAATACGTTTTTCCATGTCATCAGTGGCGGCGGGGACCAACGCTGCTGTCACCGAGGCGACGAGTCCGCCGCCAACCAATACGAGGAAACCGGCACATCGTATGTGCTGCTTCACTTTTCCGGACAGAATCTTGAGCATATTCTTCCTTTCGCCGGCCAGGTTGGCGGGCCGATTTTTGCAACCGCCGCGATGATGAAAATCATTCAGCATTGTGTCAAGACTACACCGCCCATAATCTGTTACAATATTCACCGTTCAGCATACGTTGTCCGGCCACACTCGCCCGACGCATGAGCACAAGACGGCGTGACCGGGTCGGCGAAAAGATGAGCATGAATGCAAATTACACGCGGTGCGATTTCCTGGGCTGGATCGGCTTGGGTGCGGCGACTTTGGCGCTGCCGCGCAGATGCCGGACAAGGTCAGGGAAATGACGGTACTGTGGGAAGATTATGCGCGCCGCACGCACGCGCTTCCGTGGCCGTGGGACTTGCCCTACGGTGATGCGGGAAAAGCTGCGAAGCATAAAAAGAAGAAACACTGACCACGTTTCCAAGGGTTGAAAAAATGAACACACCAGATTTCCAAGGCTTGGAAAAATCACGCTCTCCGCATTGGAGACGGCATCTGGCTCGTCAAGTTTTGGGTTGGACGCTGATCGTCGTCGGCATCATTGACTTACCGTTGCCGGGGCCGGGTTGGCTGATTATCGGCATGGGCGCGATCGTGCTCGCGCCGTATGTCAAAATTTTCCACCGCTTCGTCGAGTGGATCAAATGGAAATTCCCCGCCGTGCGCGCATCGCTGGAACGGTTCGAGGCGAAACACGGGCGCGGTCAGCCACCTAGCTGACGCTTTGTTGCCGGTGTTTGGTGTTGCCGGCGAATGGTTCGTCGCGCTCGAAGTCGGGCAGAAAATCCGGGTCGCCGGAATAGGGCTGCAAGAAAACGTTTCGGAAGCCGAGTTCCTCGACGGTGTCGCAGACGCGGCGATATTCCTCGGACGTGAGTGAACGATCAAGATGTTTCCGCTCGATGCACCGCTCCACGGGCTGGAACTGGCTCATCACCGAAAGCGGCAGCAACGGGCCGAATTCGGCGCGCAGCAGTTTGAGCACGTCGAGGCTGTTGGGCACGTAGCCGGGCAAAACGAGATGTCGAACAAGTACACCGCGTTTTGCGATCACGCCGTTATCAGGATCCCACGGCTCGAGAAATCCTTTCGCGGCGACCATCAAGCGCACGGCGTCCAGCGAGATTTCCGGATACCGGCGATAGCGCGTGCAGGCGAAGGCCAACTCGGCGTCGGCAAACTTGAAATCGGGCAGGAAAATATCCATGTACTCGGCGTAGAGAGGAATCAGGGTGGGGTCCTGCAAACCGGAACTGTTGAACAGGAACGGCAAATCTTCACCTTCGGCACGCAGGCGGCGGCAAAGGCGCTCCACATGCGGCCAGAAATGGTCGGGGGTGACGAAGTTGATGTTGTGCACTCCGGCGTGAATCAGTTTATGCGCGATGTCATAGAGTTCCTCGTCGTTCACCGCGCGGCCTTGGTGTTCGATCGAGATTTGATAATTCTGGCAGAAGAAGCATTGGCTGGAGCAACCGCTAAAAAAAATGTTGCCGGAACCGTGTGTTCCGCTGAAGCATGGCTCCTCGCCAAAGTGCGGCCCGACACTGGCGATCCGGCACACGGCGGACTCGCCACAGAAGCCGATCCGTCCGGCCACCCGATCCACGCCGCAGTGACGCGGACATAAATTGCACTCGCGATAACGTTGCATAATCCAACCCTTATTATACCCTGAAACCCATAATTTGCACGCGGCGCGGCGGCTGGCCGGGCAGCGGCGGCAGCGGATAGTCCAGCAACCGTTTGAAGCCGGCACGTGCGAAGAACGCCTGCCCACCGGGCGAGTTTGCGGAGATATGCAGCCCACGAACGCCGCGCCGTCGCAACTCGTTCAGAAAATGCTCCAGCAACAGCCACCCGATACCTTGGTGACGAAACGCCGACGCCAGATTCAGATGACCATGCGCCGGATAGTCCGTTGCGATGCGCGCGTGGCTGGCCGACTTTAATCGCGCCACACGTACGCCCGCCAACAGCCAGGGCCATAACTGCGGTCGCAGCCAATGACCGCGCAAGAGAAAACGCAGTACCAGCCACGGCGCAATTCGCCATGCATATGTGCGCCGATAGCGCGCGGTGTCGGCGCAGCCGCCAAGATAGCCGGCGACAACGCCATCCACTTCCGCGACGAACAACAAGTCGGTGGCATAACGCAGGTAGTAGCCGACGAGCGCTTCGCTGACCAACGCTTCGTCGTCGAGCACACTACGTATCGGCCCGCCGAACAGCGCGGTCTCAAAGCAGATCCGCCGCACCGCCGCCTCGTCGGCCGGCTGATAGGCGCGAAGGATGATTTCGGCGCGTTCCATGCCCGCCAGCATGGCGGAAGACGTCCGCACGGTCAATGCCCGCTCTTCTAACGTTGCCGTGTATCCAAAGACGGTCTATAATGGCAGCATGTTGGAATCAAACGAGAGGAATTCTTGATGAAAGGTAACGAAAAAATTATTGCGAAGTTGAACGATCTGCTGGCCGATGAACTGACGGCGATCAACCAGTACATCGTGCATTCGGAGATGTGCGCCAACTGGGGCTATGAGCAGCTCCACAAGCACACCGAGAAACGCGCGATTGACGAGATGAAGCATGCCGAAAAACTCATCGGGCGCATTTTGTTCCTCGAAGGCCTGCCGGTGGTCAGTCACCTGAACAAGATCATCATCGGCGCCGATGTGACGATCCAGCACACGAACGACCACGCCGCCGAGGTGGGCGCCATCCAGGCCTATAACGCCGCCATCAAGCTGACCGCGGAACTGGGCGATAACGGCACCCGCGAGTTGCTCGAAGATATTCTTAAGGACGAAGAAGCTCATATTGACTGGATCGAGGCGCAACTTGATCAGATCAAGCAGATGGGCATCCAAAACTATCTCGTCGAGCAACTCGGCTAACGCCCCGGTTTCCAAGCCTTGGAAAAGGTAACGCTCCATTTTTCCAAGGCTTGGAAATGGCTCGCCTCCGCGCTTGACCTCACGCGGTTCGGCTTCTACACTGCGCCGGCTGTTCGACCCCAGTAAACGGAGATGATGTAACTATGGTGACCAAAGACGAAAAGAAGTTGGATGCCGGCGCACACGTGATTTCGCCCTATGCCGTGATTTTTGAACTCGAAGGCGCGCTGACGGGCGGGCGGCTGCTGCTGTTCGATACGCTCAAGAAACTCCTGAAGAAGGAAAAGCTCAATCTCGACGAAGTCACGTTCATTCGTCACGCCACCGGCCCCGCGCCGGTGGACGCGGTGCCCGCCTTGATCGAGGCGCTCGATGGCGAAGGCGTTTCCGACGACAAGATGCAGGCCGCACTCGTGGATGCGCTGCAAGCCAGTGGTGCGGAACTCGCGCTGACGCCGGTCTTGCGTAAGCTGATTGATGCTGCCACGAAGCAAGGCATTCCGCTCGTCGCGGCCTCCTGCCTGCCCACCGCAGCCGCCGAAGCGTTGCTGGAGAAATCCGGTCTTGCGGAATTAGGCGTCAAGCTCCATGCCGTGGATGGCGCCGACGCCTGCTGTCCGTGCAAGAAGGATTGGCAGGAGATTGGCCGCAGCCTGAGCCGTATGCCGCACCGTTGCTTTGCGTTGGTCAGCACCGCCGCGGCCTGTCATGCGGCGTTGAGCGTGGACTTGCGCGTCATCGCGGTATGCGACGAGTTCACCACGGCGCAGGATTTTGGCGGAGCCGAGGCGGTCTATGAATCGCCGGCGGACTTCGACCTCGCGGACTTGCTGGCGCGTATGCCGGCAGCCTGATGGCGCGCGCCATGAGTCGCGGCGCAACATCACAACCCCGGCGTAACGATTCTCTGACGCGCTTGTTGGCGATCATGCGGAAGCTGCGCTCGCCGCAGGGTTGTCCGTGGGACCGTGAGCAGACGCACGCCAGCATCAAACCCAACCTGATCGAAGAGAGCTACGAAACGCTCGACGCGATTGATTCCGGTGATCCGCAGCAACTGAAGGAAGAACTCGGCGATGTGCTCTTGCAGGTCGTTTTCCACGCACAAATGGCCGACGAGGCGGGGCAGTTCAACTTCGACGATGTCGCCCGTATCCTCTGCGAAAAACTCGAACGCCGTCATCCGCACGTTTTTGGCACAGTCAAGGTCTCCGATTCCCGCGAAGTCCTGAAAAACTGGGAGACCATCAAACGCGGCGAGAAAAAAGCGCAAAAAGAATTTTCTTCGGTGGTCGCCGGCCTTCCGCGCCACCTGCCGGCGCTGCTCAAGGCCGAACAGGTACAACGCAAAGCATCGCGCGTCGGCTTCGACTGGAAAACCGTCACACCCGTCGCGGCGAAGGTTGAAGAAGAACTCGCCGAAGTGCGCCACGCCGTCGCGCGCCGTAAACCCGCGGAAATACGCGAGGAACTCGGCGACCTGCTCTTCGCCGTAGTGAACCTCGGTCGTTTTCTCGGTCACAGCGCCGAAGAAGCGCTCGATGGCACTGTGCGGAAATTCGTCCGCCGCTTTCAGGAGATTGAGCGCCGTCTGCATGTACAGGGACGCGAGATGACGAAATGCTCTCTCGCTGAACTCGACGCGATCTGGGAACAGATCAAACGCGAAGAGAAAAAGCGAAAGAAGCTGAACAGAAGATAACGAAGCAACAAAGTTCTGTGTGCCTTTGTTAACTTCTGGTCAGCTTCTGGGCTGTTTTTCCGAAACCCTTTCCGTACACCACAAACCAAAGCGTGCCGAGTGCGCCAAATGCGGTGGCGGTGAGCAGGTTGACTGTCGGCGAGAGCTGCCACAGCCACGCACCACCGAACGCGGCGAGCGCGACGATCACATCGCGGATCAAATAATACAGTCCGAACGTTCCGGCGCGTGCATCCGCCGGCGCGAGGTCGAGAATCAGCGACTTACGCGTCGGCTCGCCGAATTCTTTCAGGCCGCGTAGCACAAATGCTACGACCAGCATCGGGAAGCTACGTGAGAACAGCAGTACCAGCGGAAAGGTCGTGAAGAAAATGAACGTGATGACTACGAACGGTTTCTTCGCGCCGCAGTCGGCGAAGCGCGCCACGGGCAGGTAGATCAGCGCCGCGGTGGTCATTTCGAGGGCGGTCAGCACGCCGAATTGCACCGGCGTGATGCCGTGGAGGTTGATCGCCCAGACCACGACGAAGGCATAGGGGATTTGTTCGCAGAAGCGGATCAGAATATCGGAAAGCAGCAAGCTGCGGAGCGCGGGATCGAAGCGCCGGAAGAGACGCAAGGGCGGCAGTATTTTCTTTTTTGTACCCAGCGGGTCTTCCGGGATAAAAGCGCGCACGAGCACGACGCCTGCAAGGCACAGCGCTGCGGCAATGCCGAAAGCGATTTGAATACCCGCCACGATGCCGAAGCCCGCGATCACCGCGCCGCCCAGCACCGGGCCGAGCGCCATCGGAATGCGGCGCACGAGCGAGTGCAGGCTGACGCCCGTCACGCGCTTGTGCTGCGGCAAGACACGCGCGACGAGGCTCATGATCGCCGGCAACGTCACCGCCGACCACGCAATGAAAAACACCGCGCCGACGAGCACGGCCCACCAGCGCGGCACGACCAGCACGAGGATGAAGCCGAGCAACGCGACGAGATTGAACACGACCAGCGCGCGCCGGTGGCCCCAGCGGTCGCTGGCCCAGCCGCCGGGCAGCGAATAGAGCGCGCCGAGCAGATTTTGCAAACCGCCAAGTGCGCCGATGGCGAAGTTCGAGCCGCCGAGCGCGAGCAGGTAAATGGGCAGAAACCGTTCGGCCATGCGCTCGCCCAAGCCGACGCAAATGACCATGACGAGCATCGCCGTCATGCTCGTGTTCAGGCCGAGAAACGCGGTCATCCGTCGCCAAACTTGGGGTGCTGCTGCCATGCGGTCACTATGCCGCACGTACCATGTTTTTCCAAGGCTTGGAAAAATAGCACGCCTAGTTTTCCGAGCCTTGGAAAACGGCCGACGGAAGGTGGAGCGGCTTGACCTCAAGCTGCTCCCCAACGCGGCAGGAGCGCGTGGGTGGCAACACGCTCCACCGCCAATCTATTGGCATTCGGCTTGCCGCCACTGACGGCGCGGAGTAAGCTCCGCCCGAGGCATCATCAAGCGGAGGCACGTGTGAACGGCTTCAATGCGGTGGACATTCTGGCGCTGATCTGGCTGCTGATCGGCATGTGGCGCGGCGGGCGACAAGGCCTGGCCGGCGCGCTGTTGCGGCTGTTGGCTTTGGGGCTGGCGGTGGGCGCGGGCTTCATGGGCTATGCCTGGCTCGCCGAAAATATCGCGAGCACCGGGCGGCTTGCAGGACCGGCGGGCGACCTGCTGTCTTTTTTTCTGATCACGATGATCGCCTATGTACTGCTCCGGCTGGTCGGCCTGCTGCTCAAGAACATGATGACGTTTACGTTCAAGGGCAGGCTGGAGCCGGTGGGTGGCGGTGTGGTCGGGTTGTTGATTTCGGCGTGCGTCATCACGTTGATCCTGTTGGTGGCTGGGCAATGGCCGGAGCCGCAGATGAAAAAGTGGTTTGCCGAGGAATCGTGGCTGGGGCAGGTCGTACAGGCACAGTTGGGACCGGCGTGGCGGCGGCTTGAGCAACGCTATCCCGCGCTGAAGTTGTCGGAAGATTCCGGCGCCGAAACGCTCGACAGCGCGGAAACGGATACGGCCAAAACCGTTGGCCAGGCCCATGACGCTGCAAAACAAAAACTGCAAAAGGTCAAAAAGCGCGTGAACGAAGCGGTTGTGGAACGGCAGCAATAAAGTACGCGCCGGCTCATGCTGCTTTCTACCTGCGTTTATTGATGACTAAAGCAATGTCGGGCATCATTCCCAAAAATTTACTGGAAGACATCCGCTCGCGCAGCGATGTCGTGGAGGTCATCGGCGCCTATCTCCAGCTCAAGCGCGCCGGCAACGCGTTTCGGGCGTTGTGTCCATTCCACAAAGAAAAGACGCCGTCGTTCCACGTCAATCCGCAACGCCAGATTTTTCACTGTTTCGGCTGTGGCGAGGGCGGCGACGTCTTCAAGTTCGTGATGAAGTATGAGAGTGTGGATTTCGCGGCCGCCGCGCGCCTGCTGGCGCAACGGGCGGGCGTACGCCTGGAATTCGAGGCGGCCAAGCGCGGCGGCGAAGGCGGCGTGGACAAGGATGCGCTTTTTCGCGTGCATGAGGATGTGGCCCAACTTTATCACCGCTGCCTGCTCGACGAAAAACACGGTGCGGCGGCGCGCGCCTATCTGGCGGATCGCGAGTTGAGCTTGGAAACGGTGAAGGATTTCCTGATCGGTTATGCGCCCAACCGCTGGGACACGCTGCTGCTCTGGGCCGAGAAGAAAAAAATCCCCAGCAAACTGCTGGAAGCCGCCGGGCTGGTGTTGACCAAGGAAGGCGGCGGCCATTATGACCGTTTCCGCAATCGCCTGATGTTTTCGATCCGTGACGAGCTCGGTCGCGTCGTCGCATTCAGCGGGCGCGTGATGGATCCGCAGGACAAAACGGCGAAATACGTCAACAGCCCGGAGACGGCGCTGTTCAAAAAAGGCCGCGTCCTGTTCGCGCTCGACCGCGCGCGCCGCGCCATCGCCGACGCTCATCAGGCGGTGCTCTGCGAAGGGCAGATTGACTGTATTCGCTGCCATCTCGCGGGCTTCACGAACGTCGTTGCCTCGCAAGGCACGGCGTTGACGGAGGAGCACGCGCGGCTGCTCAAACGCTACGCCGACGAAGTGCTGATCGTGCTCGACGCTGATACCGCCGGCCAGAACGCCGCTTTACGCGCCGCCGAGGTGCTGCTCGGTGCGGGCTTGAGCATCAGTATCGCCGCACTACCGGCAGGCGAAGACCCCGACTCACTGATTCGCAAACAAGGGCGCGCCGCCTTCGAGCGCGTCCTCGCGGGCGCGGTTTCGGCGCTGGAGTTTCAAGCCCGTCTTTTTCAAACGCGCGGCGAATTGACCGGTGAAGCCGGCCGCACCCGCAGTGCCCGCGCGCTGCTGGAACTGATCGCCCGCGCCCCCACGGCCGTACAGCGCGACCTCTTGCTCCGCCAAGCCGCAGAGTTGCTGCACGTTTCCGAGGATGCTTTGCGGCAAGACGCGCGGCGGCTCAATCGCCCGGCGGCGCGTGTGCCGGAATCGCCCCCGGCCAAACCAACGGAACATCCCGTGGAGGAAGTCCGCTTACTGGAATTGCTGGTGCAGCATCCCGACCTGACTGAATGGGTGGGGCGACATCTCTCGCCGACCCATCTCGCCGACGCCGCCTGCCGCATGTTGTATGTCCGGTTGTTGATCAAGCCCGAAAACTTGAATGCGGTACTTGACGAGGAAAGCACGGAATGTCAGCGGCTGGCCGCACAGGTGCAGGCCGCGCCTGACCGCATCGAAGGCGAAACGTTCACCGCAGCACAGGCGGGACGGGAGCTGGTGCTCAACATCGCCCGTGGCGCCTTGGAACGGCAGTGCGCCGCGAAAAAACAACAGCGCGAGACCACGCCCACCGCCGCACGCGAACAACTGACACAAGAAATCGTGCAACTTACGCTGGATATCAGTAATCTGCGGCAGGGCTGGGAGAAGGCCGAATTGGTCTTGTTGGCGCTGGCCGAGTGAACTTTTCCAAGGCTTGGAAAGCAGCCCCCGGGGTTTTCCAGACCTTGGAAAACAAGCGCCGCCGCGCCGCGCGCTTGACAAGACCACAAAGCATTCGATATTAACGCGCGCTTTTTGGTATAATTATAGGGATATGTCAACCAAGGGAGCCGAATGAGCAGTAAGAAGGTAGCCAAGAAATCGTCCGTCAAACACGAGACCGCCAAACCGCACGCGGAGCATACGAAGCCGGCGGCCAAGCCGAAGGCTGGTGCGGACGAGGAAGGCGTGGTCAAGATCACGGTCAATCGCGATGATCGCAATGCCAAATACAAGGATTTGATCAAGCTGGCCAATGAAAAAGGCTACCTGACCTTCGACGACGTCAACGAGAAAATCCCCGAAAGCGTGGTCAGCCCGGAAGAGTTTGAAGGCATTCTGATCCTGCTGCGCGGGATGGATATCGAGGTCATCGAGGAGTCCGACGAGCAGCGTTTCAAAACGCAGATGGAGAAAGAGGAGCGCGAGCGGCAGGCGGCCAAACTTGACGTGCTCGACGATCCTGTGCGGATGTACCTCAAGCAGATGGGCCAGGTGCCGTTACTGACGCGTGAGCAGGAGGTGGAAATCTCCAAACGCATCGAGGAGGCTGAACTCAAGTGCCGCGTGCTCTTCCACCAATTTGGCGGCGCGGTGCAAGCCTATCTGACGATGGCGGAGCGGCTGGAGGAAGGCAAGGAGCGGTTCGACCGCCTGATCAACGACAAGCACGTGGATAGCCGCGAGAAGTATCTCGTGCAATTGAAGAAGCTGCGCAAGACGGTGCAAGGGGCGCACCGCGCGGTGGGCAAAAAATTTGAATCGAGCTTGAAAGCGAAGCAGAGCAAGGCGCAATTTGCCAAGTCGCACAAGGCGTTGGATCAGGTGCGGGGCACGCTGGCCGAGCAGTTGGAGAAGTTCTATTTCAAGCAAAAAGCCGTGGAAGATCTCGTTTCGACCTTGGAAGAGGCGAACGCCAAGCTGGTGCACAGCCAGCGGGCGTTGGTGCGGATCGAACGATCGCGCGGCAAGAATGCGGCGACAGAAAAGCGCGCCGAAGAAAAACGCATTGCCGCGCTGGAGCTGGAGCAGCGCATGACCGTGCCGGAATTCGAGCGTCACTATGCCGAGTTGCGGCTGTGGTTGCGCAAAGGCCTGCGCGCGAAAAGCGAGATGGTCGAAGCCAACCTGCGCCTCGTCATTAGTATCGCCAAAAAGTACACCAACCGCGGCCTGTCCTTCCTCGACCTGATTCAGGAAGGTAATATGGGCTTGATGAAGGCCGTGGAAAAATTCGAGTACCGTCGCGGTTATAAGTTCAGTACCTATGCCACGTGGTGGATTCGGCAGGCCATTACGCGCTCAATCGCCGACCAAGCGCGCACCATTCGCATCCCCGTGCACATGATCGAAACGATCAACAAGCTGATGCGCATTCAGAAACAACTGGTGCAGGAGTTTGGCCGGGAACCGACGCCGGAAGAAGTCGCCGAGGAAATGAACCTCCCGGTGGACCGCGTCCGCGCGGTGCTCAAAATGGCGCAACAGCCGATCTCGCTGCAAAGCCCGGTGGGCGACAGCGAAGACACACATTTTGGCGACTTCATCGAGGACAAGAGCGCGGAAAACCCCTCCGAGATGACTGCGTTCAGCATGCTCAAGGATCGTTTACAGGAAGTGCTCAAGACGTTGAGCGACCGCGAGCAGGAAGTGCTCTCACTCCGTTTCGGCCTGGCCGATGGTTATCCGCGGACACTCGAAGAAGTCGGCAAACGCTTCACCGTCACGCGTGAACGCATCCGGCAAATTGAGGCGAAGGCGTTGCGCAAAATGCGGCACCCCACGCGCATCAAAAAGCTGGATGGCTTCCTTGATCTGAACATCGGCTAATCCGGGAACCATATGCCCGTTGCGCTGCCCATCCAAAAGATCGTCAAGCGCGACGGTAACGTGGCGGCCTATGACCGGGAACGCATCACGACCGCCATTTTCAAGGCGGCGGCGTCCCTCGGCGGACAGGATCGCGCGCGCGCGGCGCGGTTGGCCGCGGACGTGGAACAGGCGCTCGTGGCCAGCTACGGCGTGGGCGCGCTGCCGACCGTCGAGGAAATTCAGGACGTGGTGGAGGCCGTACTCATCAAGCATGGCCACGTCCGCACCGCGCGGGCCTATATCATCTACCGCCATGAACGCGCTCAAGCACGGGCCCTGCGCACGCAACAGCCGCTCGAAGCCACCGACAACATCCCGTACAAAAAAATCTACGAGGTCCTGCGCTGGAACATGGATCACGGCTGCGAAACCATCGCCGGCGTGAATCACATTATCGCAGAACATCGCTTCACCGACCTTATCCACGACAGCAACCAACGCTATGACGATGAAATCGCCGGCGGTGCGCAGCTCGTGCTGCAGCGGATGCCGGCGGTGCGCATCGTCATCATTGCGGGGCCGTCGTCCTCCGGCAAAACCACGACCACCATCAAGCTGAGCGAGCACCTTCGCCGCGCCGGCCTGGAGTTGGTCGCACTAACGGTGGATAATTATTTTTTTGACCTCGAACTTCATCCGCGCGATGAATTCGGCGACTACGACTATGAGACGCCACAGGCGCTTGATCTGAAGCTGATCAACGAGCACTTGGTGCGCCTGCTCGCCGGCGAGACGGTGCGTGCGCCGCACTATGACTTCAAAACCGGCCAGCGCACGCTCAATGTCCACGCGCTGCGCCTCGCGCCCCACCAGCTTCTCCTGATCGACAGCCTGCATGGCCTCTACGACGACATGACCCGTGCAATTCCGGCGGAGAAAAAATTCCGGTTCTACATCGAAACACTCGGTCAACTCCGCAACGCCGGCGGTGACTTCATGCGCTGGGCTGACAATCGGTTGTTGCGCCGCATGCTGCGCGATGCGTGGCACCGGAGTCTCCAACCCTTGGACACGCTCGCCCACTGGCACTACGTCCGCCGGAGTGAGTTGCGGCACATCATCCCCTTCATCGGCAACGTGGACTATGTGGTCAACAGTGCATTGCCCTATGAATTGCCCATCCTCAAAGCACGACTCTTCAAGTTTTTCCCCGAGGCCATGACCACGTTTCGAGATAACGCCAAGCGACAGGATGCCTTCATTCGCGCCAAACGCGTTGCTGAATTTCTGGAGCCGCTGACCGCCATCGCCGATGACTCCGCCGTGCCACGCAACGCGCTCCTGCGCGAATTCGTCGGCGGCAGCGAATATAAATATTAAACACAAGCCAAGGAAAACGCATGGACGCCCTTTCACTACCCGAACTATTCCGACGCAACCTCGTCCAATTTGCCGATAAGCCGGCGATTCATTTTGCGGGGAAAACGCTGACGTTCACCGAATTCGACCGGCTGAGCGACCGTGTGGCGGCGGCGCTGGCGGCACGCGGTATCGGCAAGGGCGATCGCATCGGTCTCTATTGTCCGAACGCGGACGCGTTTCCCGTCGCTTACTTTGGGATCATCAAGGCCGGCGCAACGGTGGTGCCGATCAATTTGCTGCTCAACCCCAAGGAGGTGGCCTTCATCTTGAACGATGCGGGCGCACGGGCGCTAATTTATCACGAAGCTTTTGCGCCCGCGGTCACCGCGTTTCGCGGCTCCGTGGCCAGCCTTGAATTCGCCGCCTCCATCGGCGCGACGAATCCGCTCAACGACTTGCCTTTTGCGGCACTCACGCATCACGCATCACTCATTACTCATCACGCTCTAAATCCGGCGGAAGACCTCGTCGCCATTATCTATACCTCCGGTACGACGGGCCGCCCCAAAGGGGCGATGTTGACGCACCGCAATCTGTTCTTCAACACGCGGAGCGTGCAACAGGCGCTCCAAATGCAACCGGGACAGGAAACGCTCATTACCGTGTTGCCCATGTTCCACGCCTTCGCCGCGACCGTCTGTATGCTCACGCCCTTGCTCTACGGCAACACCATCGTGCCGCTTCCCAAATTCGATCCGGTGCTCGTCGCCGACACCATCGCCGCGACGCGCGCCACGCTGTTCTGCGGCGTACCAAGCATGTTCACCAGCCTGCTGCGTTTGCCGGATATCCACCTGCCCAAATTTGCCACTATGCGTTTCGCCGCTTCGGGTGGCGCGGCGCTGCCGGTCGAGGTGCTCATGCAATTTGAGAAAAAATTTGGCAAAACCATCTACGAAGGCGATGGCCCCACCGAATGTTCCCCGGTGACGTGCGTCAACCCCATCGGTGGACGCACCAAGCCCGGTACGGTTGGCCTGCCTGTGCCCTTCGTCGAAATGAAAATCATGGATGACCACGGCGGCGAACTACCGCGCGGCCAAATCGGCGAAATCTGCGTGCGCGGCCCGAACGTGATGAAGGGCTACTGGAAATTGCCCGCCGAAACCCGCGAGGCGTTTTTCGGCGAATGGTTCCGCACCGGCGATCTCGGCACTGAAGACGCCGACGGTTATTTTTCCATCGTGGACCGCAAAAAAGACATGATCATCGTCAACGGCATGAACGTCTATCCGCGGATCATCGAAGAAATTCTCTATCAGCACCCCGCGGTGCGCGAAGCCGCGGTGGTCGGTGAGCCGGACGAGTTACATGGCGAAATACCCGTCGCGTTCGTCGCGCTCAAGGAAAACACCGTTGCCACCGCCGCCGAAATTCGCGCGTTTTGCCGCGAGCAGCTCGGCCGCCACGAAATCCCGCGCAAAGTTTTCTTCAAATCTGAACTGCCGAAGAACGCCGCCGGGAAAATTCTGAAGCGCGAACTGCGCCGCGCCGGCGAAATCGAACGCGGCGTAGATAGCCGCGTTCCCGAAGCATAAGTTTTCCAATTGTTGCAGCGCTGGGCGGTGTGAAGGCGTGGTGGTGCGGCAGTGACGTCATGGCCCGGATCAGGCTGCTCGTCGTCGCCGGTGTGGTGAAAAGCTTCCCCTTCGACTTTGCCACCCGGGTGTTCGAGCTGCGTTTCGTCCCCGATTTGTCCAAGGGTGAATCAGAAATCTTCGTACCCACGAAGCGCCACTTCCCGGACGGCTGCCGCCGGCTCGACAACGGAATGGTGCCAGCCTTTGCACCAGCGTCAACCTCCGGCTTTCATGTCAGCACAAATCCGCATAAGATGCCGGCCACCGGCTTCCGGTGGGATGGGCCACGGAACCGGGTGGTCGTTGGCGACCGGGGCCCGGCAGCGGGAGCAGCAATGCTCCAGACCGGCATGAGTGAACAGTATGAAATATAGCTTTTTCGCATCGCAAGCATTCGTGGCCAGCTTGATTTGGGCGGGCGAACAAAGCGCTTTGGGTGCTGGTGTGATTGGTCGCGCGGGAGCGTCGGTGGAGTGTGAAGCGGTTTCTTGGCGTAGCGCGGAATTCCTTTATTATGTTTTTGATTGGGGCGATGGCAACATCAGCGCCACCGCACGCGGCGCGGCGCATCGCAAGGTTTACGAGCAGCACCGGTTCGATAAACCTGGGAAGTATAATGTCACGTGGTCGGCGGTGACGATGTCCGGGCAGCGTTATCCCGGCAAGAAAATCGTTGTTGATATAACCGGTCCAGCGGTCGCGCCACCGGCCAACATCACAGCCACGGCAACCTTGACCTATCCGGCGGCAAAGCCAATGCCGAGCACGCCGCTTAGGACAACGCCACAGGATGATGCTTTCGGTACGGCGTGGATCGGAAAGAAATACGATCGGCTCTATCGGTTTGACGAAGTCGTGCTGACGCCCGCTGCCGAAAAACCGTTTCCGGAATATTTCGCGGTGGAATACAGCGCGGATACGGGCCAGACTTGGCAGGAAATTCCCAGCGCGTGTTATGTGCATTTCCCGAATCCGCGCGGGAAACGGGTCCGCGTGCCCTTGCATGGCGTGACCGCCAACGCACTGCGCGTGGTCGCGAACCGGTTGCCGTGCGCCACGCAAGGTTATGGCCTGGAACTCGGCGCCTTTGACGCCATCGGCAGCGAGCGATTGTTGTTCCAGTGTGATGGCGGAGCGCAATACAACGCGGCCTTTAACAACCTATGGCTGATTTTCGGTTCCGCCGAAAACGAAATTTATGCGGCCAGCCCGTGGTTCCCGACCGATTCGCCGGACTGCGGCGGCATGATGGGCACGGGCAGCACGATTTGGGCGTATTGGAACGCGCTCAAGCTTGGCTGGATCAACACGCGTTATCAAGCGTATTACGAAGACAGGCTCAATAGCTATCCGTTGGACGAGGAAGGGCGCATCGGTGTATCCGCGGGGCAATGGCGGCATCTGGGGCACAGCCGGCATTATTCAGCACTGCCGATTTTTATTTCCGGCGTCGTGTACCACTTTCTATCGCACCGCGACCCGGCCCTTCTGGAACGCAAAGATAAAACAACCGGCCTGACACTGCTCGAAAAGGTGCGCAAGGTGATGCATTATCAACTGCACCAGATGCAGGGCGAGAGCGGTGTGCTGACCATCACCGACCCGGAAAACGACGGCACCAGCACCGGTCTTTCGGACAACTACTGGGACGCTTGGCGGTTTGGCTATAAATCGGCCTATGAAAACGCCCTGTTCTATGACTCGCTGCTGAAAATGGCGATGCTTGAAGAATATCTGGGCGAAACGCGCGCGGCGAATGACTATCGTGCACTGGCCGGCAAGGTGCGTGAACAGTTCAACCGCTTGTTCTGGGACGAAGCCAAAGGTCGCTACATCGCCACCATAGATCGGCTGGGCAACCGACACGATTACGGCTTCACCTTCGTCAATTTGGAAGCCATGGCCTATGGCGTGGTTCCAGAAGAACGTGGGCGGCGTATCCTGGCCTGGCTCGATGGGCAACGGATCATCGCGGGCGAAACCTCCACCGGCGCCGACATCTATCATTTCCGCATCGCCCCGCGCGCCAACACCGTGGCTGCGGAATCGGTGCAACCCACGTGGTGGGACAACTGGGCGATGGAAGTCGGCAAGGACCGGATGGGCGCGTACGGCATCCAACTGCAAAACGGCGGGACCATTTTCTATGTTTCCTATTTTGACCTGCTGGCGCGCCTCAAAGCCGCAGGGATTGCCAACGCGATGCAACGCATGGATGTGATTGTCAACGAATTCGGCAAAGATCAACTCCGCCGGCAGTTGGGCAATCGTTTTGGCAGCACCCACGTTGTCGGGATCCTTCGTGAATTCCCCGAATCGGGTCTTGTACCGTTATTTTATCTGCATGGCATCCTGGGTATTCAGCCGGTCGCCGATGGCTTGGTCATCGCCCCACACCTGCCGGATGGTTGGTCGTTTGCTGAAGTCACCGAATATCACTATGCCGGCGAGGTGTATCAAATTCGTGTCGAGCGCAACGCCACGCAAGCACGTATATCCAAGGGCAACGGACGCATCACGTTGGTGGTGCCCGCCCAGCGTCCCCAGAAATTGCAACTGCTCAAGAGCGGGGAAAAACAACTCGTGAGTTACCTGCCATGAAAAATATTTGGGCCATCATCGCGGTGAGCGCCTTGAGTCCTCTAGGGGGCTTGGCCCATCCAGCCACCAATGCGGTCTATGTGAACTATTTTTCTGGAACGACGGCCCCCGGTCGGTACCTCCGTTATCTGCACACCATCACTGCCGCCGCGCGCATGGCCCATCCCACCCAACCCGGTCGGCAAGCCATGCAATTGACGATCTGTTTTGAGCCTACCCAACTCAAGGCGGACCTTTTCTGGGATTTGTCGCCCATTTCTTGCAACCGCGTCCGGTTTCGCGTATGGAACCCCAACGCGCAAAAGTTACCCATCTATTTGAACGTAGCGATGAACGACGCCGACCATCGGGGCTACTTTCTGGCGCCGTTCCGGCAGCAAGCGCGACCCGGAACACCCCTCCGCCCGCGCTCGGCATATGCCGCCGATCCCTTGCCAACCTCCGCCGTAACCGGCAACGATGGCGGATGGATAACTTACGAGGCGCGGTTACCCGCAGATATCGTCAGCCTTGGCCCCCAAGGCGAGACGCGTCCCACGGATGCCGAGTTACGCACACGCGCCTTCAGTCATTTGAGCATGTCGTTTCACGTCCGCAATAATTTCCCCGCCTTGGGCCGGCCGCTAACGCTGATTGTCGAGGGTCTCGAGTTATATTTAGATGCTCGTTAAACATCAGCCAGGACGCGTTCTCCGCGCGCTTGGAAAACCATCACGGACGGCTGCGCCCGATGTTACCGTGTGAGCAAGGGCAAGGCCGCAGCGAGGTCAGTGGCCGTCCAGTCGGCGCCGGCGGCGCGCAAGGTCTCCGCTGCAAACGTACTGGTGATGCCAAGACAACGACAACCCGCCGCCTTGCCCGCCTGTAAGCCGCTCGGCGCATCTTCCACGACCAAACAATTCGGCGGCGGCACGCCCAACCTTTCCGCGGCCAGCAGAAAAATATCCGGGTGTGGCTTTTTGCGTCGAACGTCGGCGCCCGTGACGACGGCCTCGAACGAACTCTCCAGCAAGCGAATGGCGGCGAAATTACCATGCAGCTTGATCCGGTCGGCACTCGTGGCCACCGCCAGCTTCAACCCACGCACCTGCGCCGCCGCGATGAATGCATGCGTACCCGGCAACGGCTGCAATCGTCCGGGGATAATTTCCAAATAGATTTCGTAGGCGCGGGCTTTGTCCCGAACAGGTTGCCACGTGACCCCATATTTTTCCGCGACGCCGCCCAGGTAACGCTCTTCACCGGTACCAAGAAACGGACGAAAATCCTCCGGCATCGCCGGCACATTATATTGCTCACGCAACATCAGGCACGCCGCCTCGGCCATCATTGCCTCGGAATCGCACAACACGCCATCCATGTCAAAAATAACGCCCAGCATCTTCATTTTTCTCATTTCAACTTTACAATGCTCGTACCCAGAAAGTAGCCGCCCAAACACGCCAGCGCTGCGCCACACAGCATGAACAAAGCCACATAGATGCGCGGCGACAAAATGCGCCGCCCCGATGCCACCGCCGCTGCGACGAAGCTATACCAGACGAGATCGGCGAGAATGTGGCCGGCATAAAACGCGCCCAACCCCACCACGCCGCGCTTGAGCGCCAGCGCCACGTAGTTCAATCCGACCGTCGCCCACCAGAGCGTCCAGTACGGATTGGCCAGCGAGGTCAGCATGCCGGTCAGCACCGGCCCGCGTACCGCCGCGCGCCGGTCGGGTGCCGTACCCAGCGCTTCCATCACTTCCATCCGCGCCATCACCAACATACGTAGGCCCAAGATGGCGAGCAGCAAACCACCGCTGACGCCCAGCGCACCCTGCACAACAGGCCGCGCGAGCCACAGCCCCAACCCAGCGATCACCGCCACCAGCAAAACGATTTCCAGCAACGCATGACCGAGCACAATCAATGGCCCGGCCCAAAAGCCACGCCTGATCGTCTCGCCGACCGTCGCCGTCAATACCGGTCCCGGCGCCAGCGCACCCGAAAAGCCAACGACGAACGCCGTGCCGAAAAGGAAAAGTAAACTCGTATTCACGCGCGAAAGCTTACACGGATTTCCAAGGTTTGGAAATGACACGCACAGGTTTTTCCAAGCCTTGGAAACAGCGATTGTTCAACGCCATTTGTGCTTCGGATATTTTCGCTGGAGTTCCTGCTTGATGCGCGGGTAGTGGTCGCGCCAGAAGCCGGGCAGGTCTTGGGTCACCTGGACCGGGCGGAAATTCGGGCCCAGAATTTGGATGACCAGCGGGACGCGTCCGCCGGCGATGGTCAGCGCGCCTTTCACGTCGTAGAGGTCTTGGATTTTTGCGGCCACCGTTGGCGGGCCATCAAGGCCGTAGGTGATCCGCGCGCGGTGACCCGTCGGCAGTTCGAGACGTTCGGGCGCAAATTTTTCGACCACTGCCTGCTGCACGCCGGTAAGCCATGACCTGACCACCGGCACGACGGATTTGCTGCGCAGGTCTTTCTGCGAATAGGCACCCAGACAAATCTGTTCGATCATCAATTTGCGGTCGGCCTCGCCGATTTCCGGCAGCGCGAGATCGGGACGGAACGTGACGAGAAAATTGACGCGCAAAATCCATTGCTCCACTTCGTCATCCCACTTGTCCAACTTGAGGTCGCCCTTGAGCACCTCCGCCGCCAGCAACGCGGCGGCTTCGGCTTCGGGCGGCTGCCCACCACGTTTGATTTCCAACGGTAGATCGCGAAACAGTCGTTGCCGCTCGGCGAAAACGCGTTTCTCTTCGTGGTCATAGACCGCGACCGTACGCTCGTGGAAATCGTCTGGAAACAGATCGCGTAGCCAGTCGGCCTCGACTGCGGTGATGGTGCTGAGCAACACGTTCATCTCACCACCACGCCCCTCGATCTCATTGACTTCGGCGGCAACGATCAGCGGAGCATCCCGCACGGAACTTTCGCGCGCGAGTTGTCCGCGCCGACCGTGGACGATCTGGCAACGCAGCGTACCGCCATCAAGCCGCACGGCGAGTTGATCGGAAAAACCAAGCAGCAAACAGCGGCGTAGCGCGGCGTCATCAGCGGCGCGCTCCTCCAGCGTCAGGCCTTGTTCGCGGGCGATCCGCTGAAAGAAGTCGAACAGCGGGCGCACCTGTCGCGCGGCCTGCGCATGGATCCCAAGGCGGCGGCATTTGTTGAGGTCATAGCCCACGCGATCGGCGTAGTTCCAGGCACGCATGAGGATGAAGAAGTCGGAAGTTGTTTCTTCGCCGAGAAAATCCTCGCGGTCAGAGCGTGTATCCTTGCCCGTGCGCCGGACGAGCAGGCTGCGGCCCTGCGTCAGTGCAGCAGCGAGGCACGCGGCGCGAACGCAACCGAATTCCTGCGCCGCGAGCAGCATCCGGGCGTAGCGCGGATGCACCGGAAACGAAAGCATTCGCTGACCGATGGGCGTGATCGCGCCGGTGTGTTCATCGAGCGCGCCGAGGTCGCGCAACAATGTTTCCGAACGTTGGACGCTCTTGGGGTCAGGGCTTTCCAACCATTGGAAT
This sequence comes from Verrucomicrobiota bacterium, assembly GCA_004321905.1. Lineage (GTDB taxonomy): Bacteria > Verrucomicrobiota > Kiritimatiellia > CAIQIC01 > CAIQIC01 > DP16D-bin41. The sequence continues at coordinate 25,233 of SCQF01000041.1, forward strand.
CCGGCGATATCCGTGATGCCCGCCGCTTTTAACGTCAAAATTACCTCCGCCAGATCGAGCCGGCGAATCTCCGGTAATTCCTGCGGTGGGCGCTGCGGATGCTCACGCACCGTCCAGAGCCGCAGGCAATGGCCCGGCGCGGTACGACCCGCACGACCCGCGCGCTGGTCGGTACTGGCGCGACTGATCTTTTCGATGAGCAGTGTGTTGATGCCGCGGTGCGGATCGTACCGCGGGATGCGCGCCAGTCCGGAATCAATCACGATGCGTACGCCGGGGATGGTCAGCGAAGTCTCCGCGACGTTCGTCGCGACGATCACCTTACGCTTGTCATAGTCGGCCACCGCCGCATCCTGCTCCATCGGCGGCAACTCGCCGTGCAACGGCAGGACGACCCAGCCGCGCGCGAGCGGCGACGTTTGCAGTGTTTGCACGGTACGCGCAATCTCGTAGGCGCCAGGCATAAAGATAAGCGCATCGCCCTCCGCGCCGCCATGCACTGCGCGTTCCCACTCGCGCGTAGCCACTTCCCAGACCGGCTCATGGTCAAAATCCACGGGCTTGTCGAGATAGTCCACATGAACCGAAAACGTGCGGCCCGCCGACTCCAGCAGCGCGCATGGCGCGAGATATTTTTCCAGCAGCGCCGTATCCAGCGTTGCACTCATGACGAGAATCAGCAGATCCGGTCGCTCGGTTTTTTGCAGCGCCAGCGCGCGTGCCAACGTCAGGTCGCCATAAAGATGGCGCTCGTGAAACTCGTCGAAAATCACTGCGCTAATGCCGTCGAGCCGCGGGTTCGAAAGCATCTGGCGCAGCAGGATGCCCTCGGTCACATAGCGGATGCGCGTTGCCTTGCTGGTCACATCCTCGAAACGAATTTGATAACCGACCTCGCCGCCGGGTTGGCCACCGCGTTCATGCGCCACGCGCGCCGCCAGCATACGCGCCGCGATACGGCGCGGCTGGAGGATGACGACCTGCCCCGCGCCGAGCAACCCACGGTCGAGCAGCATCTGCGGCACTTGCGTGGATTTACCGGAACCGGTCGGCGCGGTGACGATGCCGCGCGGCAAGGCGCGCATCTGCGTGACCAGCGCGGACTCGACTTCATAAATGGGCAGTGTTTTTGGATTCATGGCGAAAAACTTTGGGCAGGATAACAGGATTTACCCGATTGCGTGAACACGTTTCCAAGCCTTGGAGAACTTAACCCGACTTGCCAACCAGATTGACCGCCGTCGGGGCGACGAGGGCGATGCCTTCAGCGTTAAATTTTTGCAGGATGGCCAAGTTGACCTGTTCGGCGTGCGCCATGAACGGCCAGTTGTCGGCGGGGTGATACCAATACATTGCCTGGAGCGTGAGCGCCGGGCTGCTGATGTCGCTGAAGTGGACGCGCGGCGGCAGATCAGGCCGCTGGCCTTCGTGATCGCGCAGGATTTCTTTTACAATTTCCAGCGCGCGCTGCATTTTGGCCGGCGGGAGATCGCCGGGCAGTGCGAGCGTGATGACGCGCCGGATGCCGTTGCGCTGGCCGATGTTGGTGATCGTCTTGTTCGCCAGTTCGCCGTTGGGCAGCGTGACAAGAAAGCCGTCCGGCGTGCGGATACGCGTCGAGCGAAAACCGATTCGCTCCACCGGGCCTTCGAGGCCATCCACGCGGATCACGTCGCCAAGTTCAAAAGGTTTATCGGCGAGGATGACCATCGAGCCGAACAGATTTTTGATTGTCTCCTGCGCCGCGAGCGCGAGCGCCAGACCACCGATGCCGAGGCCGGCGAGCAGCGACGTCACCGGTTTGCCGCTCAACTGCGTCGCCACTTGCAGCAGCGTCAGCAGCATGACGATGGCGCGCAGGCTGTTGCGGACAAGCGGCGCGAGCATTTGATCGGCGCGGCTGCCGCGCTGGCTCAATTTACGGAACCACGCACTGGCCACGTCCACGAGTTGCCAGCCCAACCACGCCAGCGCAAGGGTCAGCAGCAAACTACGCACTGTTTGCGCAACCTCCACCGCCGCCGCGCCGAGGCGTAGAAACCCGACGCCGGAATCCAGGCCGATCACGAACGCAATGAAGATCGTCGCGCGCGCGGCGGCGGTGAAGGCGGCGGCCACGATCGGATGCGCAGCGCGCCGCCGGGCCGCTGCAAGCAAAGCGCCGCGCAGGAGCCGCCCGATCACCAGCGCCACCAGCACGCAAACCGCCAGCGCGCCGAAGCGCCAAGCCTCGTTAAGCCCCCACGTCACGTCAATCCAACTGTTCATATGCGAAGTAATAGCGCGCCGCGACGGAGGCGGCAAGATTTTGTGAGCATTTCCAGACCATGGAAAGAGAACCGGTTGGTTTTTCCAAGGCTTGGAAACTGATCGGCGCCGCGGTCAGAAATCCGTCTTTTCGGTCTTAGGCAGGAGGCTCATCAGGTATTCCACAAGATCATCAAGTTCGCCTTCCGAAATCTTCCCGCCCCACGCCGGCATATAGAGCGGCGGCTGCGGGCCCTTGGGATTCAGTTTGTTGATTTCTTTCTGCCCGCCCAGAATGCGTTTGCGTAGTTCAGCCTTGTTATAACCTTCGCTGACAAATTTCAGACCGGGTACCTGTTGCGCTGTTTTGGCGTTAGGATTGGGTACGCCACTCATCGCGTCACGCCCGTGACAACCAGCGCAACCGTATTTTTTGAATACGGCTTTGCCGCGTTCGATGGGCGTCATTTGCGCTGGGAACTTCAGGAGATTGACCGCGCCGGGTTCGGTTTTGGTCAACAGAAACTCGGTCAACGCGCGAATTTGCGCTTCCGTGAAATCAAATTTGGGCATCATGGTTCCGGGCGTGGTCGCTTGAGGATTGCGGAAATGCGCGGCAATCCATGTGGCATCGCGCCGGCCCTTGAGGCCCTCCAAGGCCGGCCCAACTTTCCCACCCTGCCCGCCCAAGCTGTGGCAACCAATGCACCCCTTTTCCAAGAACAAACGTTGGCCGGCCTCCGGACCGGGCAACACCTGCATCGAGGTATAGTAGGCGTCCAAGCGCTCCTCGGTAAGGCTCAACATATAAAGCGTCAGGGCGTCAATTTCCTCGTCCGTGACCTTGATGGGCGGCATCGCCGAACCGGGTGTGACCGCGGCGGGAGTGCGGAAATGTTTGGCCAGCCATTCCGGGCTACGCCGTGCGCCCACGCCATCGAGTTCCGGCCCGATGACACCGCCGCTGCCCTTCAACTTGTGACAGCCGATGCAGCCGATTTCGTCAAACAGGGCACGACCCTTGGCGAGCTTTGGCGCACCGGAAATATCGGAAGCCAAATGACATTTGGCGCAACTGGCCTCGATATACTTCATGGGCAGCATCGGACGTTCCCAGTGTTCGACGTGGCCGTGTGCGGCTTCGCGCGTCGCGGCCAAACCCTGACCTTGGTGACAAATGGTACACGCGAATTTCTCAAACGGATGCTGCGCGTGATTGGGATGATAGGCCAGCGGCTGCTTGAAGCCAGAATAGCTAGCGTCATCCACGGCAAGGTGACAGGTGGTGCAACGATCAATGCGCCCCACATCGGGGAGCACGATCTGCTTGATTTCAACCGGGATCAAGGCCGCGGCCGCGCGCTGCGCTTCGTTGGTCGCGCGGGCCATTTCCTGCTTGATGTAGGCGTGCTGCCATTCTTTCCATTCGCGAAACTGGTCTTTATAAAAGGCAAGGATCACCAAGCCGCCCACGGCCAGACCGGCGACAATAAACCAAGGATATAATTTGCGTAGTTCCGAGGAGGCCATATCAACGTTCCTCCGCCACGATGTTGGGTTTCCACGGCACTTGGAAGGACCAGTTGGGACCGCGGAAAACACTGCCAATAATCGTCAACACGATCATCGTGACCAGACAGATGGAGAAAATGGAAAGGGCGACCTTGCGTTCGCGTGAGAACCAAACACCAATCCCGGCACGACGCCGATCCAGATAGGGCAACGCGACCAGCGCCACCACAATCAAAGCCGGGACAATGACGCCGCCCCACAACGCTGAATAGGAAACCAGTTCCTGTAGGCCGAGAAAATACCACGGGGCCTTGGCCGGATTCGGTGGATGCACCGGATTCGCAAATTCCTCCAGCGGTGCGTTCCAAAAAATCGCCAGGACCAATAGCAACACCACAACCAGCATGAACACCAGAATTTCGCGGAAAATCAGGTTTGGCCACGTGAATACTTCATCATCCGGTTCAACCCCCACCGCCGGTGTCGTGCCGTGGGCCAACTCCATCAAGCCGTAAGATTTTGTGGTCGGCAAGGCCGTCGCCGGCAACTCTTCCTGCGTGAACGCCGGTTCACCGGGCCGCGCCAAGCCCCCGTCTTTGCGCACGCGCCATAAATGAATACCAATCAGCACTAGAGCGGCGCCGGGCAACAAGACGACGTGCAGAACATAGAACCGGAGCAGCGCCGCTTGTCCGACGGTGTGGCCGCCGAGCAAGATGAATTTTATTTTCTCGCCGACGATCGGCGCGTAGCCGGCAATACTGGAACCGACGGTGATGGCCCAAAACGCCAGTTGATCCCACGGCAAGAGATAGCCGGTGAATGACAACGCCAGCGTGAGGATGAACAAGATCACTCCGATCACCCAGTTGAACTCGCGCGGTTGCTTATAGGCTCCGGTGTAGAACACCCGGCACATGTGCAACATCACAAAGATGACCATCAAGTGCGCGGCCCAGCGGTGCATGTTGCGAAGCACCATGCCGGCGGTAACCACGAATTCGAGGTCTTTCATGGACTGATAGGCGAGGTCGGTGGAGGGCACATAATAGAACATCAGCAGGACGCCGGTAATGATGAGGATGAAGAACAAGTAGAGCGTGATCAACCCTAACCCCAGCGTCGTGCTGAACTTTAGCGTGCGTTGGTGCACTTTGGCTGGCTGCATGTGCAGCAAAAAACTGGAAATGGCCACCTGCGCCCGTTGCAGATTGCTCGCGGGCAGCCCGACGCGGAAAACGGACCGGCCAATCCGCGTGCCCAACAGTTGGGCCCATAGTTTTTTCAACATAACTCCTCACCCCGCCCGGCGACGTCCGAGACTTTTCCAAGGTTTGGAGAAAGCCGCTTGTTTGTTTTCCAAGCCTTGGAACTTTTCATTTTGTGCATCATCAAACCACCAAATATTTGTCCGCCGCGACGACGTGCGCAGCATTCACTACCAGTCGCCCGTCGCGACTCAACTCCACCAGATACCACGGCAACGGTCGCGGCGCCGGCCCTCCGGTGACAACCGCATTTTCGTTGAATTGACTACCATGGCACGGGCAGTGGAACCCGTTGCCCTTGCTGTTACGCAGCACGGTGCAGCCCAAATGCGTACAAACGCCCGATACGGCACGAAACGTGTTGCCTTTGCGGACCAAAAACAGACGCGATTCGGCGATAAACGTGGCGCCTTCTTCGTACTCTTCCGGCTTCAGGAGTTTGCACCGTTGATTGGGTTCATAGAGGACGTTCGGAATCATGAAACGCGCGGCACCGGCCAGCGACGCACAGAAGGCAAACAGGGCCGCGCCCCAGCCGAGGACCAACTGGAAAAAATCGCGCCGATTGGAATTTGCGCCGGACATTGAGTTCATGCGGATAGCATCTCCACTCGTTCCATTTTTACGGCGCCTGTGGGGCAACGTACCGCGCACAGGCCACACCGGATGCAACGTGTTTCATCTTTGATGATCGCGCCTTGTTCGCCGCGTTCGGGTAGATGACCGTAGCGCGTGAAGATCGCCGACTGCAACGACGCGTCGCCTTGCAACACGGCCACGTCCACCAATCGCAGACAATTCTCCGGACAGATGTCCGCACAGCCGCCACACAGGATGCAAAGGTCGCCATCGAACACCGGACTAATATGGCATTTCAAGCATCGTGTAGCTTGCCGGCGCGCGTTCGGATCGGGATAAGCCAGTTCCACCTCGGCAATGCCGATACGGCGATCCAAGGGCAACACGGGTGGCGTCTGTCGCGTCATCGTTTCATACCCGACGGGCATCTGATAGACATCGCTGTCATACGTCGTGACGCGCACCGTCTGTGGCAGCTCAGGCACATGGCCTGTCAGGAACTTGGCGATGGATCGCGCGGCGCGCTGTCCTTCGGCCACCGCCGTGATGATGATGCGCGGGCCGAAGGCCACATCGCCGCCGACGAAGACCTCAGGACGTGAGGTCGCCAGTGTTTCCGGATCCGCTTGGATGGTGCCACGCGGGGTGAGCTTGAGGTTGTCCTCCGGGCGAACCCAGGAAAGATCGGCGGCTTGCCCGATGGCCATGACGACGGTGTCGCACTCAACGATTTCTTCGCTGCCTTCGATAAATTGCGGGTTGAAACGCCGATTTTCATCAAACACACGGTTAGCCTTGATCAGTTGGATGCCGGTGACCCGTCCGTCTGCGCCGATAATTTTCTTCGGCCCCCAACGGGTATGCAACTTGATGCCTTCTTTTTCCGCCTCTTCGATTTCCTCGCGGGCGGCCGGAATTTCATCGAGATTTTCCAAACAATAGAGGTGCACTTCGGGAACGCCTTTGCGGATGGCTTCGCGCGCCACATCGAGTGCGATGCGGACCTCGTCGGGTGGCTCGCCTTCGCGGGTGGTGAGTTCTTCCAAGGCGGCGGCGGCAGAATGCAATGCTTGGCGCAATTCGGACTCGTTCATATCGGCAAAGCGCTCGGCTTGGCGGACCACCGAGCGCGCTACATCGAAGGCGACGTTGCCGCCGCCAATGACCACAACTTTGCGGCCCAGCTCAACACGAAATCCGAGGTTGATATTCAGTAAAAATTCGATGGCGCGTAAAACGCCATCAAAATGGACACCTTCGATGGCGAGTTCCCGGCTTTTGTGCGCGCCAATGCCTAGGAAAATTGCCTCAAAACCCTGCCGCTGGAGATCCGTCAGCGAAAAATCATGACCCAATTTCGATCCCAAGTGAATTTCCACGCCCAACGATTCGATGGCGGCGATTTCCGCCTGAATGATTTCACGCGGCAGACGATATTCCGGCACCCCGAGCACCAACATACCCCCGGCAACCTGTTGCGCCTCGAAAACTGTTGGCGCGAACCCCAGCAGCGCTAGTTCGTGAGCGCAGGCCAGCCCAGCCGGGCCGGCCCCAATGATGGCCACCTTGCGACCGCCGCCAACGCGACGCTGTTGCGCCAATCCCGGGTACACGCGGCCCAAGTCAAAACCGGAAGATTCGGCCCCGAAACGTTCACAAACAAATCGTTTCAAGGCACGAATCGAAATGGCTGCGTCAAGTGCGCTCCGCCGGCATTTGGCCTCGCACGGCGCGGCACAAACCCGACCGCAAATGGAGGCAAACGGATTCGGTGTGCGCGCAATGATATACGCGTCTTCAAGCCGGCCCTCGGCAATCGCCTGCGCATAGCCGCCGGCATCCGTCCGCACCGGGCAACCCTCACGACAAAGCACCTGCCGCTCAAAATAGCGGACGGTCGGGACCTCAACTCGAAAGCCTGATGACATCACGAACCCCGTTGCATGTAAACCGCGGACAACCTACTTATCAAATTTGGCGCGCAGTTCCGCAATTTTCTTTTCGGCAGCGGCTTTCTCTTCCGGACTGGCCTTGGCCAGTTTTTCGTCCACCAGCGCTTTTTTACGAATACTGGAATCGTAGCTCAGAAATTCATAAATCTGCTTCGCCTCATCCTTGTCGAGGTTGGAGTCCGGCTTGTGCATCATCCGTTTGACGTACCGACTCCACTCGTCCGGCAAAGCGTAATCAGAATTGATCGGCCGGCTGAGCTTGTGGCACTGCGAGCATTTTTGCGCGAACAGTTTGTAACTCTCTTGAACGGGCGCAGGATATTTTGAAACATCAATCACCGCCGGCCCTTTTTCGGCCTTCTCAATGCGCGCCGCGGTTTCCGCATCGAGTTGGTCCGCCGTGCCAGCCATCAGGATGCCCGCCGCACCGGCCACGAGGGCGACACTTCCAAGGATTGGAAACCGGGCGGACCTGTTTTTCCAAGCCTTGGAACTACGACCCGTAAATTTCAAAAAAGAAGCATCTTTCATGGCGCACCTTTCTTGTCCAAGCAACCGCGGCGTCCAAGACCGGACGCCGCAGTTGATATTGTCAGAAGCCGTAAGCAATCTGGAGGTTCACTGTATTTTTCGCTGCATCGGGGTTATCCGCGGAGTTGATTTCGTAGTCACCCTTGAGCGCAAGCGTGCCGGTGATGTGATAATCCACGCCGAGCGCCGTCTGCTTGATCGCGCCGTCGCCCTGATCCAGATCAACCTGGGCATACCGCGCGACAAGTTCGAGCTTGTTCAGCAACGCCACATCGGTGTCGAGGCCGGACAGTTGGTAGGCGCCTTGGATCCACCAGCCCTTCGGTGTAAGCGTGCCGGTCGCGGTGTCCTCGCTGCTGTGAATATATTCACCGCGAATTTCAGCGGCGGGTGTGACGTGCAGGCGGGCGTCGCAAACTAGGACGGACCAATTATTTTGTCCTTGGCTGTCCCACTTGCCGCTTTCGCCGGAGACGCCGATTTCGAAGCTGCTACTTTCGGCAAGCGGCGTGAAGCAGCCGAGTTTGCCGCCGAAACCGAGCGAATTGTTCTGATTTTCTACGGAATCAAAACTTAGTGTTTCCGTGGTCACGCCGTTGGTGTCGGTCGAGCTCGTGTGGCCGGGGCCGTTGACGACGAACGCGCCGTAATTGATGTACGAACCACCGCCGAGGCTGATGCCGCCATGGGCCTGCACGCCGATATCGGATTCGGGCAGGATGGCAGTTTGATCCGCGCGCGGCAGCGGGAACGTCGGCAACTTGTTGATCCACGCTGGATCGGTCGTCTCAATGAACGAGCCGAGCGGCAGCACGATTTTACCGGCGGTCAACGTCAGCCAGTCGTTGACGAGATAGCTGACTTGCGCAAACTCGACCACGGTCTCGACCGACGAGGCGCCGTTGTCCTGATTCTGTACGTTGAACTCCAACGCGCCCTCGAACAGCACCTTGTCGCCGCTCCGCAACAGAAAGATCGGGTTGAAGCTACCCAGCAGAAAACCGCCATTTTCGCCCTGTGTTTTCTGGTAGTTCACATCCACGCCGCCCGCCATGACGAAGTTGTTCTTCGCCGTAGCTTCCTCGCTGACGCCCGCCTTGGATTCGAGGTCCAGCACTTTCAGCTTGAGCGCATTGAATTCTTCGTCCGTCACAGCCCGCGCCACGCCGACCGAGGCGAAAGCCGTTACCAGCGCGGCCATCACAGCAATATGAGATTTATGGTTCATGAGTGTTGTCCTTTCCGGGATCAGTTGGAGGCCTGGAGATATTCAATGATTTTCCGTGCATCGGCGCCAGGCAGATTGGCATGGACGCGCATGTGCGTGATGATGGTCTGCCACTGGGCATCGGTGCGTTCCTTGGCGTACCGCTCCATGTGACAGCGACCACAATTCATGGCATATAACTGGGCACCGGTCGGCGCTTTTTTGGCCGGCGCAGCCCCATCGTCTTTGGCCAAGACCGCGGTCACCGCGCCCAGCACGATGACTAGGGCCACAACCAAGGCTTCACTGATGCGCCATTTCGTGGCGCGTATACTGCATCGTTTCATGATCTCCTCCGGTGGTTGATTCTCTTTTCCCGTGTAACGCTGCGAATACCCGCAGCACATGGCTAATTCGTAATGGAAACGGCCCAAGGAAACCACTTGAGGATTGGCCAATACTGCTTGGATTTTGGCCAGAAGGCCACACGGCCTGGCCGAATTTCAGGGATTTAGCCGCGTATGCATCGTATGCCGATACTGCCGCGGAGGCATCCCCACATAGCGCTTGAACAAACTATTGAATTGCGGAATGGAGCCAAACCCCGCGGCAAAGACCACCTCGCTGACGCGCGCCATGGGATTCAAAAGCAAGGTTTTGGCTTTCTCGACACGCAACCGCGCCAAGTATTCCGTGAAGGTCATGCCGGTGGTCTTTTTGAACAGCTTGCAGAGGTAAAACGAGCTGACGTGCGCCTGCTGGGCCACCTCCGCCAGCGTCGGGTCTTGGTCGGCATGACTTTTCAGGAACTCCTTGGCCAGCACCACGGGTTGCGGCTCTACGGCGGCTGTGGCCAGTGCCTGGCGGCTGGCAATCTCACCCAATTGTTGGGCAAACAGAGTCAACAGCTTGACGATGGATTGAAAACGTTCAGCCGTAACCACCGGTATCGCAAAATAGGCTTGGCGCACCTTCTTCACCACACTTGCATTCAGCCCATCGCCCAGCATCTTGCTGATGAGCGCAAAATCCCGTGGCGACGGCTCGCGGCGCAACACCTGCCCGCTCACGAGCGTGGCGCTGTGCCGGCCTGCCACCATCACCGGCACCGCCACCACAGTCAACCCGGCAAAGCAGTGAAATTGCTGCGCGGTCTCTTTCTGGGCCGCCTGACGCAAGACCTGTCGCTCGGTTTGCGAGCACGCCCGACAACCGCCCGGTGTCTGGAAAATCAGACCGCAAAAAAGATTTTGCTCACGCCCGAACGGCTGGTGTGGTTGGTCTGCCGGCACGATGATCAGCGACACGCCCGTCGCCTTGCGAAACGCCGCCCCATATTCCTTGACGACGGCCAGCTTGGCCAGGTTATCAAAGGAACTCGATTTCATGCTGGAATTATACCCGTATTTACGAACAGAACAAGTCGGGGGGACGGCATATTTCCAAGCCTTGGAAAGAGCGCGGGTTCACTTTTCCAAGGTTTGGAAAAAAGTGTGGCGTAGCGCGCTAAATTCATTATGGTACCGCCGCGCACGACAGAAAATGAAAACCATCTTGCGAATAGGACTGTTGCTGCAACCACTGACGCCGCGCTGGCGCGTGGCGATTTTTGCCGTCGGCGGCGCGGTGTTTGGCTTGGCGCTGGTCGTGGCGCATATCTCGCGCGCGGCATCCTATCTCTCCGACAAGCCGGAAGCGTGTTTGAACTGCCACGTGATGAACAATGCGTTTGCCACGTGGCAACACGGCAGTCATCGCACGGTGGCGGAATGTACGGATTGCCATCTGCCGCACCAAAATCCGGTGGCGGAGCTGGCTTTCAAAGCGCGCGACGGAATTTTTCATTCGTTCGTCTTCACGTTCCATCTGGAGCCGCAAGTCTTGGAACTTTCGGAAGGCGCCAAACATGTTGTGCAGGAAAATTGCCTGCGCTGTCACGCGAATCAATTCATGCTGGCGCGGCTGGCCTCGATGACCGAACGCCGCTGCTGGGATTGCCACGACGGCGCGCACGGACGCGTCATCAGCCTCTCGGGCACGCCGCACGCCTACCGTCTGCCGTTCCCGCCCGCCGGGTTGGAATGGATGAAAACATTGCCAACGGATTTTCCGCCATTAAAACCGCTGAAGGAAGGAGTCCACCATGAACACCACTGAAACACCCGCCGCCCCGCAATTCCCCAAATGGGTCGGGCCGGTAATCTTCGGTCTGACCGCCGGCATCATCGTCGTGCTCGCGCTGCTGGCGATCAGCATCATGGAGCGCCGCTGGGAAGCGCAACGCCCGGCGCTGGTGCTCAAGCCAATCGCCCAGTGGGAGCCGAACAACGCGGTCTGGGGCCAGAACTATCCGCGCGAATATGAAAGTTATCTGCGGACGCGCGAAACCGGCACGCGCTCAAAATTCGGCGGCGGCCCGCCGCGCAACTACCTCAACGCCGACCCGCTCCAAGTCATTCTGTTCGCCGGCTATCCGTTCAGCAAGGAATATAATCAGGCGCGCGGCCATTACTATTCCGTCACCGATGTCAGCAGCACCAAGCGCGTCAACGCAAAAACGCCCGGCACCTGTTGGACCTGCAAGAGCACCGATGTGCCCAAAAAGATGGCCGAGCTGGGCGTGGATAATTTCTATAAGCAGCACTTTGCCGACCTCAAGAGCGCAATCACCCATCCCATCGGTTGCCAAGATTGCCACGATCCGGCGACGATGAATCTGCGCATCACGCGGCCCGCCTTGCGCGAGGCCTTCGCCGCACAGGGCCGGAAGATCGGGGATGCGACGCACCAGGAAATGCGCTCACTGGTCTGTGCGCAGTGTCACGTGGAATATTATTTCCGGGATAAATACTACCTGGCGTTTCCGTGGGACCAAGGCAAGGGGCTGACGGTCGAAGATTTCATCGCCTACTACGACGAGCGCGACTTCACCGACTATGTCCACGCCGTCTCCAAGGCGCCGATGCTCAAAGCGCAGCATCCTGATTTCGAGCTATATAGCCAAGGTGTCCACGCCTACCGCGGCGTCTCCTGCGCCGACTGCCACATGCCCTATCGCAGCGAGGGCGGCGTCAAGTTCACCGACCACCACGTGCAAAGCCCGCTGCTGAACATCGCCAACAGTTGCGCGGTCTGCCACCGGTGGAGCGAGGACGAAATCCGTCACCGCGTTGAGACCATTCAAACCAAAGTGCTCGCCACCAAGGCGGAGGCGGAGCGGGCGCTGGTGCAGGCGCACTTCGATATCGCCGCCGCCGCGCAAGCCGGTGTCGCCGATGCCGATCTTGCCGCCGCGCGCAAACTCATCCGCCACGCGCAATTCCGCTGGGACTTCATTTCCGCCGCCAATGGCGCCGGCTTCCACGCGCCGCAAGAAGCCACGCGCATCCTGGCCGACGCGATCAACGAGGCGCAGCAGGTACGGCTGGACATCGCCCGTCGTCTCGCCGCCAAAGGCATCAGCGCAACGCCAAAATATCCCGACGTTTCAACCCGCGAGAAGGCCGACGCCGTCATGAAAGCGTTCGAGGCCAGCCAAAAAGTGGAACTGCTCTGACCGCACGAAACAGCGGAAAGATTTTCACGCAAAGACGCCAAGGCGCAAAGTTTTTCTTGGCGGCTTAGTCACTTCCGCCGGGTCGGAGACCCGGCCTACAATGGAAGAAAGCCGGTTTTTCCTGTGAATTTCTGTAGGCCGAGTCTCTGACTCGGCGGCTGACGGTACCTTTGTCGGTGTTGTCAACCCTTGGAAAAGCTAAATCTTACCCTTGCTGGAAGGAACGCCGCGGACGCGGGCATCGCGTTCGCACGCCATCCGCAGCGCGCGCGCGACGCCTTTGAACACCGACTCCCAGGCATGGTGCGGCTCGTTGCCATAGAGCTGGTTGATGTGCAGGTTCATCCGTGTTTGCGTGACGAAGGCGCGGAAAAATTCGGTCAGCAGCGCCAACTCGAAGTCCAAAATCTTTTTCTTTTTGCAGGCCATCGCCAGCACGAGGTAGGGCCGCCCGCCGAGGTCGAGCGCAATCTGGCTCAACGTCTCGTCCATTGGCAGCAGGCACCAGCCGTAGCGGCCAATGCCCTTGCGGTCGCCGAGCGCGGCGTTGAGCGCCTCGCCGAGCGCGAGGCCGAGGTCCTCAACGGTGTGATGATAGTCCACGGCGAGATCGCCTTTGGCGCGGATGGTCAGGTCCATCAGGCTGTGCTTGGCCAGCAATTCTAGCATGTGGTTGAGGAACGGCAGACCGGTTTCGATGGCCGAGGCCCCGGAACCATCGAGGTTCAGGGCGATGGCGATATCGGTTTCCCGCGTTTTGCGATGCACCTTGGCGCAACGTGTTTTCATGGTGTTCTCCCGCTGCGGCGGAAGCATAGACGGCGGCGTGGCGCGCGGCAATGGATTTTCCGCATAATTTCGCTACCGACGGCTGGCGGCTTACGCTATGCTTCGCCCGCTTTTTTGAAAGGAGCATGTCGTGGGCTTTGAAAGTGGATCGGTCAGTTTTCGGTCGTTTCTGTTGCCGCAGGTGCTGCCGGAAAACGTCGTCGCGCGTTTCGCCAAGCATGCGTTGCCGGCGTTGGAGGCCTTGGGTGCGGATAAAATGACCGGCTGGGTCACCGGTCGCCATTTGTTGGATCGCCATTTGACCGCCGACGCCGCGCATCATGGTGGTTATCTGCGCCTCACGCTGGTCACCGCGGCGCGTAAAATCCCTGCCGCGCTGTTCCGCGCCGAATGCAAGATGGAAGAACTGGCGCAGTTGGCCGCGCACGGCTATGACCGCTTGAGCGCGCGCGCCCGCAGCGATATTCGCGAACAGGTCACCGCGCGTCTGCTGCCGCAGATGCCACCACAACTCAAAGCCGTGCCGTTCATCGCCGAAGCCGCCGGCGAACGCCTTTGGGCCACCGCGCTCTCCGAATTGCAGGCCGAAGATTTCGCCATGCATTTCAATCAGGCTGCCGGCCTTAACCCGATTCCGCTGACGCCGGAAGCCGCCGCCGCGCGCCGGCATGTGGACGTGCGCCAGTGGGACGTGGCTTGCTTCTCCGCCGAGGCCGAGGGCGAACCGGTCAGCGATCGCGTCGGCCACGACTTCCTCACCTGGTTCTGGTTCTTAGCTGAAGCGCGGCGTGGGATCGTCAAACTTCCCGAACTGGGCGAGTTTGGGTTGCTCGTGGAAGGCCCGCTGACCTTCGTGATGGAAGGCGGCGGCGCACATGAAATCGTCCTGCGCAAAGGCGAACCGCGCGTCAGCGCCGAGGCCAAAGCGGCACTCGTGGCGGGCAAGAAACTCAAACGCGCCAAGCTCGCGCTCGCGCGCGGCGACCAAACCTGGAGCTGCACGCTGGATGCCGATACCTTCGCTTTCCGCAGCGTGAAACTGCCACCGACCGAGCAACTCGACGCCGTCAGCCGTTTTCAAGACCGGATGCGCGCCCTCGAACTCTTTGGCGACGCTTTCTACGGCATTTACGACCAATTTCTCGCCGAGCGCAACGACACGACGCGGTGGGCAGAGACGGTCAAAGAAATTCGTAAGTGGGTCGCCGGCCGTTACGCCCGGCATTAGGAAGAAGCAAGCGCAAAGCTCAACCGAGCGACACAGCGGAAAACGGCGGCTGGGGACCGCCGCCCTCCATCGCGTTTGGAGCACAACATACTGGCGGGCGCGTGTCCTCACGCGTGAAAACATTGGGCTTCTACAAACCCAAACTTTTCTTGTTTTTCTCCACGAACCTCGGCGTCCTCTGTGGTTAATTTCTTTTCTTCCCAAGGTTGGAAAACGAGTGCGGCAGATTTTCCACGCCTTGGAAAATGATAGGAAGCCGATCGTTCTTTAATTTGCGGCGGGCGTTTGCTGGCTGAATTTCAGCGCGTCGGCGGCGACGGTGACCTCGACGGTCTCGCCATCGGTGATGTGGCCACGGAGAATTTCTTCGGCGAGCGGATTTTCGAGGTAACGTTCGGTTGTACGACGCAAATTGCGCGCGCCGTAGGTGGTGTCGAAGCCCTTCTCCAGCAGAAAAGCCAACGCCGGATCGCCGAGGTGTAACGTCAATTTACGCGAGGCCAGGCGCGTGCGGACCTTGTCGAGTTCGACGTCGAGAATCCGGCGCGCGTCGGCGCGGTCGAGCGAACGGAAGACAATGACATCCTCAATGCGGTTGAGTAATTCGGGCCGGAAAACTTTTTTCGCCTCGTCGAGCATCATCTCCTTGAGTTTGGCGTAGTTGGCCTGCGCGGTGTGCTCGCCGAAACCGAGGCCGCCGCCCTTGCGGATCAGGTCGGCGCCGAGGTTGCTGGTCATGATGATGATCGTGTTGCGGAAGTCCACGCTACGGCCGAGACCGTCGGTCAGTTTGCCCTCTTCAAGAATCTGCAGGAGGATGTGCGCAACATCCGGGTGCGCTTTTTCAATTTCGTCGAACAGCACGACGGAGTAGGGGCGGCGGCGGACTTTTTCGGTGAGCTGGCCGCCTTCTTCGTAGCCGACGTAGCCCGGCGGTGAGCCGACCAGCCGCGAGACGTTGAATTTCTCCATGTACTCGGACATATCCACGCGAATGAGCGCGTCGGGATTGTCGAACATAAATTCGGCCAGCGCCTTGGCAAGCAGCGTTTTGCCGACGCCGGTGGGGCCGAGGAAAATGAACGAACCGATGGGCCGGCGCGGGTCTTTGAGGTTCGCGCGCGAACGGCGTAGCGCTTTGGCAATGGCGGCGACGGCATCGGGCTGGCCAATCACGGTTTTATCAAGTTCGGTTTCCATCTGGAGCAGACGCGCCATGTCCTTCTGGCTCATCTTGGTCAGCGGAATACCGGTCCACTTGGACGTGACGGCCATGATGTCGTCTTCGGTCAGCGTGGCCGTCTGCGCTTCGGATTGTTGACGCCAGTCGTTGAGAATTTTTTCCAACTCCTCACGGGCAACGCGCTCCTGATCGCGCAACTTGGCGGCTTCTTCGAAGTGCTGACCGCGGATCGCCTCTTCCTTCTGCTTGCGCAGTTCTTCGATGTGCTGCTCCCGGTCTTTGATTTCCGGCGGGCGCGTCATGTTGGTGATGCGCGCATGCGCACCAGCTTCGTCCACGAGGTCAATCGCCTTGTCCGGCAGGAAGCGGTCTGGCAAATAGCGCGAGGAAAGCTCGACGGCGGCCTGTAACGCGGCGTCGCTGATCCGTACGCGATGATGTGTTTCATAGCGTGAACGCAGGCCCTTGAGAATCAGCACGGCTTCCTCGACGGTCGGCTCGCGTACCATCACGGACTGGAAGCGGCGTTCCAACGCAGCGTCCTTTTCGATGCTCTTGCGGTATTCGCCGAGCGTCGTCGCGCCGATGCACTGCAGCTCGCCGCGCGCCAACGCGGGCTTGATGATGTTGGAGGCGTCCATCGCGCCTTCCGCGCCGCCCGCGCCGATGATGGTGTGCAGTTCGTCAATGAAAAGGATGATGTTCTTCGTGCGGCGAATTTCGTCCATCACCGCCTTGATGCGCTCTTCGAATTGGCCGCGATATTTGGTGCCGGCGACCATCAGCGCAAGGTCGAGCGTGACGACGCGTTTGCCGCGCAAAATTTCCGGAATTTCGCCGCGCGTAATGGCCTGCGCCAGGCCTTCGACAATCGCGGTCTTTCCGACGCCGGCTTCGCCCAGCAACACCGGGTTGTTTTTCGTGCGACGGCAGAGAATCTGCATCACGCGCTCGATTTCCGCCGCGCGGCCGATCACCGGATCGAGTTCACCTTTGTAGGCCAACTCGGTCAGGTCGCGGCCAAAGGCATTGAGCGCGGGAGTCTTGATGGCCGATGTTTTCTTGGCGCCCTCTGGACCGCCGGCAGGCGTGGAAGAGGGCTGCGGTCCTGCCGCGGGTGAGGGGATGGACGAGGCCTCGCCCGCTTCCTGTTCCGGTTCAAATTCTTTGAGGATTTCCACACGGGTGCGTTCGGCGTCCACGTTTAGATTTTTGAGCACTTGCGCGGCGACACCTTCGCCTTCCGCCAGCAAACCCAGCAACAAATGTTCGGTGCCGATATAATCGTGGCCGAGGTTTTGCGCTTCCTGCCGCGCGAGGGCCAACACCTTTTTTACGCGCGGCGTAAAGGGCACGGCACCGGCGGTCTTGGTCTCGGGGCCGCTGCCCACGGCTTTTTCGACCTCGATCCGCGCGACGCCCAAATCCACGCCCATCTTCTCCAAAATGATCACCGCCACGCCTTCGCCGAGCGCAATCAGGCCGAGCAGCAGGTGCTCGGTGCCGATATAATTATGATTGAAGCGATCCGCTTCCTGCCGCGCCAGTTGCAGCACCTTCTTGGCGCGTGCCGTAAATCTATCCATATCTCCACTCATGACGAACCTCGTAGCCCCGCCAACTGCGTGCGGATCAATTCCGCCCGAACGCGGTCGCGATCTTTGGGCTTCAGCATTTTTCCTTCGCGTCGTTGCAGGTGCGCCGGCTGGCTCAACAAGAGCAGCCGATCCACCGCCTGCCGATCGACGCCCGACAATATACGCAAATCAATCCCCAACCTCAAACCCGACAACAGATCCAGCGCTTCCTTGGACGAGAGCAAATGCGCATGACTCAAAATGCCCCACGCCCGCCCCACGTGATCGCGCAGCACCAGCTCGCGTTTTTCCAGCAGCCGGGCGCGCGCATTTTTCTCGTGTTCGACCACTTCGAGTACAATCTGTTCGATGTTGCGAACGATGTTCTCCTCGCGGTCGCCGAGCGTGATCTGGTTGGAAATCTGGAACATATTCCCCGCCGCCTCGGTGCCCTCGCCCCACAAGCCGCGGACGGCCAACCCAATTTTCGTCAGCCCTTTGGCCACCGGATTGAGTTCGTTCATCAACGCCAGGCCCGGCAGGTGCAGCATCACGCTCGCGCGCAGCCCCGTGCCGACGTTCGTCGGACACGCCGTCAGATAGCCGAGCCGCGGCGAAAACGCATAACGCACACGCGCCTCGATCTCACTGTCGAGCGCGTCCATGCGCTTCCAGATGTTCTGCAAGGTCAAACCCGACGACATGCACTGGAGGCGAAGATGGTCTTCTTCGTTGACCATGGCCGAGATCGTTTCGTCGCGACCGGCCACCAAGCCGCTGCCGCGCCCGCGCTGCGTCATCTCGCCGCTGATCAAATGCCGCTCGAACAAAATCAACCGGTCAAACTCTTCCACCTCCGCCATGCCAACGGAAAAAGATGGCTCAAGGCTCTTGAGTTCACTCAGAACGGGACGCAGCTTCTGCCAGATGCGCTCGCATTCCTCTTCGCCGGCCCACCCCGGGAAGGCCGCATCTTTTAGATTACGCGCCAGACGAATCCGGCTGCTGACCACCGTGCCGGTATCCGCGCCGGGTTGCAGCCACGCGCAAGGTTGCTGGAAGAGTTCCTCCAACATCAGGCCGACTCCTTGCCGCGCAACGCCTGAATATGATCGCGCAACTTCGCCGCTTCCTCAAAATTTTCTTCCACCACCGCTTTTTCCAGCGCCTTTTGCAGTGCGGCCACTTCGGCTGTCACCTGCACCCGCTGGCTCTCGCGCGCCGGAATTTTGCCGGTGTGCTGGTGCGCGCGATGCATGTTGTGCAGCATCGGCGCGAGTTCCTCAGCAAACGTCTCATAGCAAGCCGCGCAGCCCAGCCGCCCGGTCTTCTTGAAATCCTCGCGCCGCATATGGCACCGCGGACAGGCGCGGTCCCGCGCCGGCGCTTCGCGCGTCGGCTTACCGGCCCCGCTCAAACCCATCAGCAGATCGGTGATCGAGATCGTGCCCTTGATGTCCAGCCCGCTCTTCGCGGCGCAGGCTTCGCACAGGTTGACCTTTTTCACCTCGCTGCCGACGACTTGCGTCAGGTGCACTGTCGCCTCGTGCTCTTTACATAGTTCGCATTGCATAAAAATAAGATCCAAAGTTCCAAGCCTTGGAAACTCACGTGATCGGTGTGCCGGTGGAGGCCGCGTATTCGCGGAACACCTGCTCCAGCCGCTTCGCGATCGGGCCGGGCTTGCCGCTGCCGATCGCGCGGCGATCCATTTTGACCACGCTGATGATCTCCGCCGCCGTACCGGTCAAGAAAACCTCGTCGGCGGTATAAAGATCGTAGCGCGTCAGCACTTCTTCCTTCACGGTATAGCCATAGTGCGGCGCCAAGTCCATGACCGTGGCACGCGTGATGCCCTCGAGCGCACCGCACCACGACGGCGGCGTGCGTAGTGTCGTGCCGTTGATGACGAAGACGTTGTCGCCGCTCGCTTCCGCAACGAAGCCCTGCGGATTGAGCATGATGCACTCCATGCACCCGGCGTTCATCGCCTCGATCTTCGCCAAAATGTTGTTCAGATAGTTCAAGCTCTTGATCCGCGGATTGATCGCTTCCGTGTGATTACGGAGCGTGCCGACGGTGATGACCGCCAAGCCTTTGTCATATAGCTCCTGCGGATAGAGCTGGATGCCGCCGGCGATGATGATCACCTGCGGCTCCTTGCACGTCTCCGGATTCAAGCCCAGCGTGCCAACGCCGCGCGTAACCACCAAGCGGATATACCCATTCAAAACGCCATTGGCCAGGCAGGTTTTGACGACGGCGGCGTTCATCTCTTCCTTGCTCATCGAAATTTTCAAGTCAATCGCCTTTGCCGAGCGATACAATCGGTCGGTGTGCTCCTCCAGCTTGAACACACGTCCGTTATAGGCGCGAATGCCCTCGAAGACGCCATCGCCATACAGCAACCCGTGATCAAAAACCGAAACCGTGGCTTGTTCTTCGCCCACCAGTTTGCCACTCATGTATATCTTCATTGCCAATCCTCTTCAGCCAAATCGCAAAGCCGCCAAGAAAATTTCCAGCACTTTGCGCCTTGGCGTCTCTGCGTGAACCTGTTGCTGCCAGCGCAAAGCCGGATCAGGATAGCTTGCCGTCCCGTAAAATCAACGTCCGATCACACCGCGCGGCAATCTCGGCGTTGTGCGTCACCATCACCAGCGTATGGCCACGGTCACGCGTCAGCCGGAAAAGATGATCCAAAACCTGGTCGCCGGTGGCGGAATCGAGATTGCCGGTGGGCTCATCGGCCAGCACCAACTCCGGCTCGTTCATCAGCGCCCGCGCCAGCGCCGCGCGTTGCTGTTCGCCGCCGGAAAGCTCCGTCGGTCGGTGCGGGATGCGTTCTCCCAGCCCAACGCTTTCCAATAATTCGCGCGCCCGCTTTTCCAGCGCGCTCCGCCGCGCTAACGCCCCACGCCGCGCGAGCGCCGGCAACATCACGTTCTCCAGCAGGTCCAACTCCGGCAGCAGATGATAGCTCTGAAATACGAAGCCCAACTTCGTCGCGCGCAGTTCCGTCCGCGCCGACGCGCTCAAGGCATAGAGATCGCTGCCTTTGAACAACACCTGCCCACCGCTGGGCCGATCCAGCGCGCCGAGACAATGCAGCAGCGTGGACTTACCCGACCCGCTCGCGCCCATCACCGCGAGCGTCTCGCCGGCGCGTATCGCCAGCGTCACGCCCTTGAGCACGTCCACGCTCACGTGGTCAAGCGCATAGGCCTTGCTCAACTCCTGTGTTTCCAAAATTAGCGGGTTTTGTTCCATATTCATTTTAACTTTCAATTTTGGAGTGCGGCAGCTCGCTGCCGCTTTGTCCCGCGAAGCTAGCTTCGCAGAAGAAAAGCGCAAGCTTGCTTGCGCACTCCAAATTTTCCAAAGGTTGGAAAAACCACGATTTCATCTTTCCAATCCCTGAAAACTTATTGCCCCTTGCCTCTGCATCCTCAAGCTCCAAATAGCAGGCAACTGCAACAAAATTATTACCAATTGAACTATCACATCAATTCGAGTCAGTCGCTTGTCGCTCCAATTGCTGCCTAGAAGATTCACCATAATCATAACCGTTGTCACTAGCGTGCTCACGGTCAGGGCGGCAAACAAGCCCCACCACAGTGTCCGAATTCTTACATGCCGCCACGGTAACACAAGAAGCAAACAAGAGAGAAAAAACATAGAAAAGAAGATTGCGTCGCCTATTGTAGACCACAAAACGTGGAAGCGTGGAATCAATAGAAGCCACAAAAGACCAACCGTCGTACCCGCTAAACGAATTATTCTGACCCATTTAATATTCAGAATCTTCCTCTCCCTATCACTCATATCTCAGCGCCGGGACGGGATCGAGGCGCGCGGCACGCCAGGCCGGAATCGCGCCGGCGAAGGTGCAAATCAGCATCACCAGCGCGACGATCAAACCGATATCCAGCGGGTTGATCGTCGCGGGGATTTCGCTCAAGTGATAGAGTTCCTTCGGAAACAATTCCCAGCCGAACGTCTGCGCCAGCCAGTGCATCAGGTTGTTGCGGTGATGCAGCACGAGCAGACCGAAGCCGACGCCGAGCGCGTTACCCAGAATGCCCTCGATCCAGCCCTGCCAGAAGAAAATGCCCATGATCGCGCGGGTCGGCACGCCGACGGCCTTCATCAGGCCGATTTCCCGCGTTTTCTGCACGGTGACGGTGATCAGCGTATTCGTGATGCCGAAGGCAGCGACGATGGTGATGAAGATCAGCAGGAAAAACATCATATTTTTTTCCACACGGAGCGCGGCGAAAAGTTGGCGGTTTTGATCCATCCACGTCTGCACCTGAAATTCCGGGCCAAGCGCGGCAGTGATGCGACGCGCGAGGGCCTCGGCTTGGTAGGGATCACGCGTCATCACTTGGATGGCGTGGACGCCGCGGCTCAAACCGTAGAGTTCGCGCGCCTTGCCGAGCGAGGTGAGCAGAAAACCGGAGTCGAACTCCCACATGCCGACCTCGAAGATGCCGGCGATCCGCAGTTCTTCCGGCAGGCGGAGTTCGTCGGGCTTGGTCAAACTCTGCGGCGAGTGGACGAGAATTTTATCGCCCACAATCACGCCGAGGCGATTGGCGAGGTCGCTGCCGATCAGCGCTTGATCGTCGGCGACGGTGAAGGTGCCGTGGCGCATATTTTCCGGGATGCGGCTGACCGAACGCTCGTAGCGCGGATCAATGCCGCGCACCAACGGCGTCTGGACGCGGTTTTGGAATTGCAGAAAGACGAGGCCCTGCACGTAGGGCGCGGCGCCGGTGACGCCCGGTATCTTGTTGATTTTCTCCAGCGCGTCGGACGGGTCTTCGATTACGCCGCCGAACGTGGAGACGGTGATGTGCGCGTTGAAGTTCAGAATTTTGTCGCGCCACATGTCGTCGAACCCGCTCATCACCGAAAGCACGATGACCAGCACGGCGACGCCGAGCAACACGCCGAGCACGGAAATCACCGTGACCACCGAGAGAAAGGTCCGCTTCGGCTTTAGATATTTCAGCGCCAAAAACAAGGAAAACGGCAACGTCATGCCGTGTTTGTAGCGCACGGCGGCGCGGAACGCAAAGCAGAACGCGCGCGGCGGTTTCCAGAGCTTGGAAAAGTGGAGCGCGGTTTTTTCCAAACCTTGGAAACCGGCGGCGCGCCGTTGACAGCCGCGCGGAATCGTGCAACTATTTCCGCCCAACCGACTCCGGGAGATGCGTTATGGCCCAATTAATTGGCATGTCTGAAGAAGTTAAGGGCAAGACCTTCCTGATTGATCAGGACGAGATGGTCATTGGCCGCCGCAAAGAGAATAATATTGTGCTGGATCACGCGTCGGTGTCCGGGCGGCATTGTGCAATTCGCCGGGAAGGTGGTCGCTGCTTTGTGCGTGACCTTGGCTCCACCAACGGCACGCGGCTGAACGGGCGTGACCTGAATGTGGAGCAACGGCTGCACCCCAAAGACCTGCTGCAAGTGGGCACGTTGGAATTGATTTATGACTCCGACGAACCGGCTGATATTGAGGCGGCCGACCTGCCGCATACGACGCAAATTGAAATTTCCACGGGACCGACCGGCAAGCCGGCATCCTTTGGGAGCATCTCGCCGTTCGGTACGCGGCAAAAGAATACGGCGGCGGTGTGGTGGATCATCATCGGTGTCATCGGCATTTTGGCCTTGGTCACGGCCGTCGTACTCTTCGTTTACGTGCTCAATCTCAAGTGAAGCGCACCGCGCAGTTCTTGCGGCACCGCCGTACCGGCTTCACGCTGGTGGAATTGCTTGTGGCGCTGAGCTTGGCCGTGGTGGTCACCGCGTTGATCTTGGCCACGTTCACCAGCGTCAACGTCGCGCGTCGCGGGCAAGCGGAGCGCGCCGCGTGTCTGAGCACCGCGCAGCGGGTGCTGCAACAAGTAGCGGATGATCTCGAACGCGCGTTTGTTTTCAAAGCGGACAAAGCTACCACCTTCAATCTCGTTCGGGGCGTGGCGGCTTCGAACGCCGTCCTCGAACTTGCCTTCGCGCGTGTCGCGTCACTGCCGGGCGAAGATGATTTGCGGTGGGCCGCAGCCGCCCGCGTGAGCTACCGCTTGGTCGAAGCCGACCGCTCCAACCTCACGCTTTATTGTCTGAGTCAACCGCTTGCCGGCCCGGGCGCGCTTCAACCGACGACTACCAACCAAGTTTTCCAAGGCTTGGAAAACTTTGATGTGCTGCTGTTCGATGGTAAGGATTGGAAAGATACGTGGGTGCTCGAAAAGAGTAATTCCACCAACACCGTGCCGCGCGTCGCACGGCTTGCCGTCACCGCGCGCCGCGGGGCGGTGCGTCAGACGATCGTCACAGATGTGATCATTCCCATCGGCACAAAATTCGCGCCGCCCAAAAAAGAAAAAGGTAAAGATATCAGCAAAATTCGTTGACGCGGCTCAATCCACCTCGGCCAGCAAGTCGTGGATTTCGGCGCGCGTTGCATCGGCCAGGTGTTTGCCTTTACGGGCGAGCTTTTCATTCACTTTGATGCAGGCGCGCTGCATCCGTTCGTGGGTTTCTTCCGAACCATCGAAGATGGAAAAATTATCGCCTTGGGTCACGCGAATATGGCCGTCGTGGTTGTCCAAGCCGATGCCGAGCATGTGTGCGGTTTTGGGCCGCTTGCGCGCTGTTGCCATGGCGCAATGATAACCGAGCCGCCGATGTTGCGCAACTGGCGGTGTGGTTCTCCAGGGGGTGGAAAAGGGAGCACGTGCTTTTTCCAAGCCTTGGAAAACTGGCGCGACCTGCACGAATCTCTTGACGTGGGGGTGGGGGATTGACTATTTTCCACCGCTTTCGCTACGACGCGGTTAAAATATGGCCCCGGCCAGCATGGCCGAAGGGTGGATTTTGTCTGCCCGATGGTGTAATGGCAGCACACGGCCCTTTGGAGGCCAGAGTCTAGGTTCGAATCCTAGTCGGGCAACCAAGTTGGAGCGATGCGTTTATTTGGTAACGGAGATGTTGGATTGAGAGTTTTTTCGGGCAATGCAAATCGGCCACTGGCTGAAAAGATCGCCGCCTATGTCGGACATCCGTTGGGCGAGGTGATGATCAGCCGGTTCCCGGATGGCGAAGTTTTCGTGAAGTACATCGAAAACCTGCGCGGCAAGGATGTCTTCATCATCCAGCCGACGTGCTATCCGCCGAACGAGAATCTGATGGAACTGCTGATTATGATGGATGCCGCGCGGCGGGCTTCGGCGGCGCGCATCACGGCGGTGATGCCGTTCTTTGGGTATGCCCGGCAAGACCGCAAAGACCAGCCGCGCGTGCCGATCACCGCGAAGCTGGTGGCGAACCTTTTGGTGGCGGCCGGCGCGAATCGGCTCTTGGCGATGGATTTGCACTCGCAGCAGATTCAAGGTTTCTTCGACATTCCGGTGGATCACCTCTTCGCCTCGCCGGTGATCATGAAGTATTTGCAGGAAAAGAATTATCCCAAGCTGGTGATCGTGGCGCCGGATACGGGCGGCTTGAAGATGGCGCACGGTTATGCCGGAACCTTGCATGCGGGGCTGGCGATTGTGGCCAAGCAACGCAAGAGTGCGACGGACATCGAGACCTTGAATATGGTCGGTGATGTTGACGGCTGCCATGCCGTGTTGGTGGACGACTTGACCAGTACGGCGGGCACGCTATGCGCCGCAGCCAAGCTGTGCAAGGCGCACGGCGCGAAGTCCATCACGGCGGCGGTGACGCACGCCATGTTGACGGACGACGGTTTGGAGCGGCTGCGGAAATCGCCGATCGAAGAATTGGTGACGACCGACACGGTGCCGCGCAAGGCTTGGGATGGCGTGAACATCAAGGTGCTCTCGGTGGCCGACTTGCTGGGCGAGGCCATCCTGCGGATTCACAACGACCAGTCGGTGACGAGTTTATTCAGGATATAGCAGTATAGAAAGGGAAATGGGACATGAAAGCAGTGGCATTGAAGGCGCAGCCGCGGAATTTACAGGGTAAACAGAACGCCGGTCGGCTGCGGCGGGGCGGGGCGGTTCCCGGCATTGTTTATGGTGCGGATCAGGCGGCACAGTTGGTGCAGCTCAATGAACATGACTTGTTGTTGTTCCTCAAGGGGCACACGAGCGAGCATTTTCTGGTGGATCTGACGGTCGAAGGGAGCAAGCCGTGCAAGGCGCTGATTAAAGAAATTCAACGGCATCCGGTGTCGGGGCGCATTGAGCACGTGGACTTCAACTCAATCTCTATGACCCGCAAGTTGCGCGTCGAGGTGCCGGTGAAGCTGATCGGCGAGCCGGTGGGCGTCGCGCAGCAGGGCGGCGTGCTGGATCACATCATGCGTGCGATTTTGGTGGAGTGCTTGCCGGCGGATATTCCAGAGCAGTTGACGTTGGACGTTAGCGCGCTGAATATTGGCCAGCGGTTGTCGGTGGCCGATGTACCGGTGGACAAGAACAAGCTTACTGTTTTGAGCGCGGCCGATCAGCCGGTGGCCGCCGTGGCGGCGCCGCGGGCCGAGGAAGAGGTTGCCCCGACGGCGGCCGAAGCGGCGGCGGCAGCGGAACCGGAAGTCCTTACGGCGAAGAAGCCGGAAGAAGGTGAAGCCGGTGCCGCGGGTGAAGGCAAGGAAGAGGGCAAAAAGGAAGCCGGCAAGAAAGAGGCCGGCAAGCCTGCGGCTGCCGAGAAGGGCAAGGAAGAAGCCAAGAAGAAGTGAGCGCGGCAAGCGCCTGAGGTGGCGATGTGAAATTGATCGTCGGCTTGGGCAATCCGGGCAAGCAGTACGAGCGCACCCGACACAATGTGGGGTTCGAGGTGCTCGACGAGTTGGCCCGGCGGGCTACGGTGGATTTTCGCAAGCCGTGGCTGGCCAAGGCACAGACGGCGACCGCGCAGATTGGTGGTCGCGAAGTGTTGCTTGCCAAGCCGGTAACCTTCATGAATTTAAGCGGTGAAGCGGTGGCCGCGTTGGTGCACAAGCGCGGTTGGCAACCGGCCGATGTGTTGGTGGTGTCCGATGATGTGGAATTGCCGATTGGTCGGCTGCGGATCCGGGCGCGCGGTGGCGCCGGTGGTCACAACGGGTTGAAATCCGTGATCGAGCGTTTGGGTTCGGATGATTTTGCGCGGTTGCGTGTGGGCATCGGGCGCGCGGTGGGCGAGCGGGAAATGACCGGACATGTGTTGGGCCGCTTCAGCGCGGAAGAGCGCCGTGCGTTGGAGCCGGTGATCGTGACGGCGGTGGATGCCGTGGAGGGCATCCTCGCCAACGGTGTGGAAGCGGCGATGAATCAGTTTAATGGGACAACGATAGAGAGGAAGTGACGGTATGAACAAGTATGAGGCGATGTTTATCTTTGCTGACGATCTGAAGGATGAGGCGCTGGAAGAAGCGCTGAACAAGGTGCGGGCAGAGATCAAAAAAGTCGGCGGCGAGGTGGCCAGCACCACGCGCATGGGCCGTCGGGCGTTTGCGCGGCCGCTGCACAAAAAGGAAAGCGGACAATACGTTCTGATCGTCTTCAGCTGCGGTGGCGAGCACATCACGCCCCTCTTGGCCAAGTATCATTTGAACGAAGAAGTTTTCCGTGTGACAATCATGCGGGCCGGCGCCACGCCGCCGCCAGCCGAGAAGCCGGTGGAGACGAAGTAACGATGGCTTCGCTCAACCGTGTGTTTCTGGCCGGCAATCTGACCCGCGATCCGGAAGTGCGCTATACGCCCTCCGGCGCGGCGGTGGCGGATTTGCGTCTGGCCAGCACGCGGGTCTATACCACCGATGGGCAGCGCAAGGAAGAGACCTGTTTTATTGATGTGGTGGTGTGGGGCAAGCCTGCGGAGGCGTGCCGCGAATATCTTGCCAAAGGCTCGCCGGTGCTGGTCGAAGGAATTTTGCAATTCGATCAGTGGCAAACGGAAAGCGGCGAGAAACGTTCGCGGCATCGGATTCGTGCCGACCGGGTGCAGTTTTTGGGTCGTGCGCGTGCGACGGGCGAGATGGGTGACGCGCCCGCGGATGGGCCGCCGGTCGAGCGGGTGGTGCCGCGCGCCGCCAGTGTGGCGCCCGGCCCGAAAGCCGGTGCGCCGGGGGAAACCGGCGACGTGGATGATTTACCATTTTAACGCTGACAACCAAACGAAGTAGAGAGGTTCATCATGAGAGAGTTCGAAGGAGAAGGTCGCGGCTTCGGCGGGTCGGAGCGCGGTGGTCGGCGGCGGGCCAAGAGCCTGCCGGCGGATCAGTTCATTGACTATAAAGATGCCGAGTTTCTCAAGAAATTCGTCACAGAGCAGGGCCGGATGTTGCCGCAGCGCCTGACCGGCGCCTCGGCCATGCAACAACGCGAAATCAAGCGCGCGGTGCGCCGCGCCCGGGTCTTGGGCCTGCTGCCCTGATAATCAAAAAAAGGTGACATATGGCGAAAGAAGTTTTGTTGATGACCGACGTCCCCGGACTCGGGCAGGAAGGCGATGTGGTGCGCGTGGCCGATGGCTACCTGCGTAATTTCCTGATGCCCAAAAAGCTGGCGGCTCCCCTGACGGATGCCACGAAGCGGCAGGTGGAAAAGAAGCGCCAAACCCGTGACCAGAAGCTTGCCGCCGAGCGGTCGCAAATGACGGAACTGGCCCAGAAGATCGAGCAGCTTTCGGTGACCATTGCGGTTAAGACCGGTGAAGAAGGCAAACTCTTCGGCTCCGTAACCGTACAGGATATCCTTGCCGCGGTGGAGCAACAGGGCCTCAAGCTGGACCGGCATCAGGTCCAACTCGATGAGCCGCTGCGTAAGCTCGGCAAGTTCGATCTGCCGGTCAAGGTGCACCCCGAAGTTCAAGCGACGCTGAAGGTCTGGATCGTCGAGGAGTAGGCCGCGATGGCTGCCAACGGCACGCCGGGTCGCACGGATCGGCTCCCGCCTTACAGCGAGGAAGCCGAGCGCGGTGTGCTAGGCTCGTTGCTCTTGGATGCCGTCCGGGTCTTGGATCTGTGCCGTACCGGCCAGGTCTTGACCGAATCCTTCTATGTGCCCAGCCACCAAGTGGTGTTTCAAACCTTGGCCGAGATGGTGGATCATGGCCGTCCCGTGGATATGCTCACGGTTGGCGACTTTCTGAACCGCCAAGGGCAGCTCGAAAAAATCGGCGGCGCGGCGTTCTTGGAGCGCATCGTGGACGCCACCCCCACGGCGGCGCATGCGGAATATTACATCCGCCTCGTGCGCGAAAAGCACCTGCTGCGCATGATGATCAGCGAGGCCCAGAAGGCCATCGAGACCTGCTACGCCGCCGAGTTGGAACCCGACCGCATCCTCAACAACACTGAGCAGGCCTTCTACGACATCGCCAACGCGCAGCATCGGGAACTGGCCAAGTGGGAAGACTTGGTCAAAGACGGGATGCAAAAACTGGACCAACTCATCAACGGCGAAGGTGAGATGGGCCTTGGTTCCGGGTTTACCGATTTGGACAAACTCACGCACGGCCTCCAAAAAAGCGAATTGATCATTCTCGCCGCGCGGCCCTCGATGGGTAAAACCTCGCTGGCGTTGAACATCGCCGAGAACGTCGCCTTGCATCACGAGGGCAACCGTCCGGTGGCGGTGTTCAGCTTGGAAATGTCGTCGGAGCAACTGGTGCGCCGGATGATCTGCTGTCGCGCCCGTGTTTCCGCGCACAAATTATCGGAAGGGTTCGTTTCCCGCGAGTTGCACGGCAATCTCGTGGGGGCGACGGATGCGCTCATGAAGGCGCCGATCGTCATTGACGACACCGCCGGCCTCGAAGTCATGGAACTCCGTTCCCGCGCACGCCAGTTGAAGCGCAAGCACAATATCGAATTGATCGTGGTGGACTACCTCCAACTGCTACACTACAGCGAGTTCGCCGGCGAAGGCCGCCAGATCGAGGTGGCCAAAATTTCCAGCGAACTCAAAACCATGGCGAAGGAACTTCAGTTGCCGGTGCTGGTGCTGAGCCAACTCAGCCGCGCGCCGGAAATTCGCGGTAAAGCTTCGGTGCCGAAGCTTTCCGACCTGCGCGACTCCGGCGCCATCGAACAGGACGCCGACGTCGTGCTGCTGCTGCGGCGCCCGTGCAAATATCCCGATGATGAGCGTAGCGCCGATAAGACCTTGGCCGTGCTGGACGTGGCCAAAAACCGTAACGGCCCGACCGGCGATTTTGACTTGAATTTCTTCGATGAATTTACGCGATTTGAAAGCCGCGACCAGCGGCATCGCGACGAAGGCGGTATGACGTGAACAAAGTTTTCCAAGGGTTGGAAAAACAGCACGGCCGGTTTTCCAAGGCTTGGAAAACCGCGCTCGCGCTGCTGGGTTTGGTGGTTTTCTTGCTGCCCCTCGGCGCGCGCGCGGCAACGGACATCAT
Source organism: Verrucomicrobiota bacterium (assembly GCA_004321905.1). Lineage (GTDB taxonomy): Bacteria > Verrucomicrobiota > Kiritimatiellia > CAIQIC01 > CAIQIC01 > DP16D-bin41. The sequence goes on from SCQF01000041.1 coordinate 55,252, forward strand.
CAAGGAAATCCATGTGGAGCGGCGTGGCGGCGGCGCGGCCGAAAGCGCGTCGGTGCTTGCGTTCGTCAGCGCCAAGGTCGGTGACGAGATCAATCGCAACGTCATCGCGAAGGACGTGAAGAGTCTCCAGAAAAGCGAGCGTTTCAGTTACGTTGAGACCAAGGTGGAGCGCGTGGCCAGCGGTTATAGCCTGACGTTTGTCGTTGATCCCAAGCTGCGGATTCGCCGGCTGGAGATCGTCGGCGCCGACTATCTGGGCAACAAAAAAGTGCGCGAACTGCTGGAACTGGGCGCGGGCGATATTGCCGATGACGCGACCATCGCCGCCCATGCCCTCAAGGTGCACGAAAGCTACCACAAAAAATATTTTCCAGAGACCAAGCTGACGTGGACGATCACACCGGTGACCGGAATGGATGTCGCCGATGTGCGCATCGAAGTGCGCGAAGGGGCGCGCGCCACGGTCAAGGAAATCAATTTTGTCGGCAACGATCATGTTTCCGCGCGTCAGTTGCGCCGCGCGATGAAGCAGCAGCGCGAATGGTGGCTCTCGTTCATCACCGACGACGGCACCTATAATCCCGATGATGTGGCCACCGACCGCGAGGCGCTGCGGCGCGCCTACCTCGACCGGGGCTATCTTGATGTTGAGGTCAGCGAATTGACGGTGCGTCCGGCGGGCAAGAAGGGCTTGTCGGTGGATGCGCAGATCACGGAAGGCGCGCCTTATCATGTCAGCGGAGTGAGCTGCACCGGTGTCACCAAATTTGCAGAGCAGGATGTGCTGGCCGCCCTGCGGTTGCAAGTTGGCGAGCTGGCCGCGATGACGAACTTGGAGCGGAATGCACAGATCATCCGCGATTATTATGGTGCTCGTGGCTACATTCGTACGGGTGTGGATATCAACATCAATACCGACACCCATCAACACACCGCGGCCATCGTGTACGGTGTGCGCGAAGGCCTGTTGTCGTCTATCCGCAACATTCGGATTCGTGGCAACACGCGCACCAAGGATAAGGTGATCCGGCGCGAGTTGACCGTTTCGCCCGGCGAGTTGTTCAACGAAGTCCGGGTGCGCAACAGTCAGAAACGTCTGCAAAACATGGGCTATTTCAAGTTTGTGGATGTCACCCCGCTGAGTACGAGCAAGACGAATGAATATGATTTGGCGGTGGATGTGGAAGAAGACCGGACGGGCCAGTTCATGGTCGGCGCGGGGTTTTCCAGCATTGATAGCTTGGTCGGTTTCATGGAGTTGTCGCAGGGCAATTTTGATCTGTTCAACTGGCCGTACTTCACCGGCGGCGGTCAAAAATTAAAGTTGCGCTTGCAGGGCGGCAGCACGCGGCGTGATGTGGACCTCTCGTTTGTTGAACCCTATTTTCTCGACCATCGGTTGTTGCTGGGTGTGGATCTGTATCAGCACGATAGTTTCTATTACAGCACGGAATATAATCAGAAAGACACGGGTGGGCGCCTGACCCTCGGACAACCCCTGGGCGGATTTGATCGCCTGAACTACATCTACGGATTGGACTCATTCAATATCTATGATGTCAGCACCAATGCCTCAACCTTGATCCAGCAGGAAGCCGGCGCGCGGGTCAAAAGCTCCTTCACCTTGGAGTTGGTGCACGATTCGCGCGACAAAGTTTTCGTGCCCACCAGCGGTAATCGCACGTCGTTTTCTGCGCAACTGGCCGGCGGTCCGCTGGGCGGCGATACGGATGAATATGGTTTCCAGGCCCGCTCCACGCAGTTCTTTCCGCTATGGTTCGATCACGTGTTGAACGTTCGCGGACAGATGGCCGTGGTGGATTCCTATGGTAGCAGCGACCGCGTGCCGCTCTTTGATCGTCTTTTCCTGGGTGGCCCGCAGACGTTGCGCGGCTTCAAGTATCGTGAAGTCGGCCCGACGGATGGTGCGCCCAACTACGAGCCGATCGGTGGTCAATCCATGGCGTTCGCCTCGGCGGAGTACACCCTCCCCATTGTCGAAAAAGTACGCCTCGCAGGTTTCTATGATGTTGGTATGTCGTGGCAGGACGCCTATTATTTCAATTTCAGCCACCTAAATTCCGACGTGGGCTTGGGCATCCGACTTGACTTCCCGGGGTTCCCGATACAACTTGATTACGCTTGGCCAATTCATGCGGATGATTTCAACAACCATCCGTCGGGACGGTTCAGCTTTTCAATCGGATATGTTTATTGATGGGGAGGAGAAAAATTATGAAACGGAATATGGCGGGATTGTGTGTGGCGATGGCGCTCGGCTGTTGGGGCTTGGCGAATGTGCAGGCGGCGGAAACGCGCGTTGTTTTCGCCAACATGGATCGTATCTTCGGCGAATTCTATAAAACCAAACTGGCGGATACCCAACTCAAAGAGCAGGGGCTGCAAGTGATGGATGAGCGGAAGAAACTGATGAGCGATTTTGAGAGGCTCCAGCAGGAATTCAACAAGCTCCGGGATGACGCGCAAAACACCGCCTTAAACGAAGATGTCCGCACCCAACGGCGTAACTCGGCCGAAGAAAAGCTGGTTGAAGTCCGCGACTTCGAAGCCAAAATCCGGCGGTTTGATGAAACGCGCGGCAAACAGATGAAGGACCAGCAGCAGCGCATGCGGCGGCGTATCGTGGACGAAATTCGTGAGACGATTCAGACTTATGCGCGCAATCAGATGTATTCCGCCGTGCTGGATACCTCCGGGTTGACGGCCAATGGCGTCGAAGCGGTGCTTTATGTGGAGCCGCGGGTGGATATCACCGATGAACTCATCAACGTGCTGAATCGCAGTCGTCCGGCAGATGCGGCTGTTGACAAGGCGAGCTCCACCAACGCTACGTCGGGTAAATCGGAGAAGAAATAAGCGGAGCTTCCTGTGAACCTCACTGTTGCTGAAATCGCTTCCAAGTTGGGGCTGCCTTTCGAGGGCGATGGCACCGCCGTCGTGCGCGGATTGGCCAGTGTACGCGAGGCGGAAGCGGGCGAAATTTCGTTCATCGCCAATCCACGCTATGCCGCGGATGCCGCTGCAACGCGGGCCACCGTCCTGCTTGTTTCCAAGGATTGGAACAAGCCCAGTTCCGCCGCCGCGCTCATTCGGGTGGATGATCCCGACAAAGCTTTTGCGCTGGTCGGCCAGTGGTTTGCGCCGCCGCCGCCGGCGTGGCCGGTGGGCGTGCATCCAACCGCGGTGGTCGCGCCTGATGCCCAAATTGGCCGTGATGTTGTCATCGGCCCGCAATGCGTGATTGAGCCGGGTGTGGTCATCGGTGACCGTTCTGTACTCGTGGCGCAGTGCTACCTTGGCCACGGTGTCACGATTGGCTGCGACACCAAACTCTACCCGCAGGTTTCGCTGCGCGAGCGTGTGCAGATAGGCGACCGTTGCATTCTGCATAACGGCACCGTGGTTGGCAGCGATGGCTTTGGCTACAGCGTGGATGCCAGGGGCGTACGCACCAAGATTCCGCAGCTCGGCATCGTAGTGATCGGCAACGATGTGGAGATTGGCGCGAACGTGACGATTGACCGCGCCCGCTTCGGCAAGACGCGGATCGGTAATGGCGTGAAGATTGATAATCTCGTGCAGATTGCCCACAACGTTGTCATCGGCGAGCACGCCGTGCTTGTGGCGCAGGTCGGCGTTGCGGGTAGCGCGGAGATCGGGCATCACGCGATTATCGCCGGCCAGGTCGGAGTCGCCGGGCATATTGTCGTCGGCCCCGGTGCGGTCATCGGTGCCCAAGCCGGCGTACACAAAGATGTGCCGGCTCGGGCGATGTTGATCGGTTCGCCGGCCGTGCCGCGCGAGGAATTTGCGCGAATGACGGTGCACTGGACGAAGCTTGGCGACATGAAGCAGCGCATCATCGCGCTCGAAAAACGTTTGGAAGCACTGACGCCCAAATCCACCAGCCCATGAACGAGTTCCTCAAGTCCGCGCGCGCCCAGGAACACCTGCTCGGCTTACTGCAAATTCCCGGTTTGAGCGGCGACGAAGTCGCTGTCGCCAACGGCATTGAACGCTGTCTGCACGCGGCGGGTTGCAAAAAAACTTGGATACGTCGCATGCCGGTGCGTCCGCCGTTGCCCAAACATTTTCAGATGGGTAACCTCGTCATTCAACTGCCGGGGACCTTTGCCGCGCCGCGCCGAATGTTCCTCGCCCACATGGACACCGTACCGCTCTGCCGCGAAGCACAGCCGGTGATTAAACAAGGACGCGTGGTGGCGCGTGGCAAGACCACCGCCCTCGGCGCTGATAACCGCGCTGGTGTGGCCGCGCTGGTCACCGTGGCCGAGACGATTCTTAGGAACAAATTACCGCATCCACCGTTGACGTTTTTGTTCACGGTGGGCGAGGAAGTCGGCCTTTATGGCGCGAAAAGCGTTCGCTCAGCGGATGTCGGCCGTCCCGCATACGCGTTCAACTTCGACTCCGGTCGCCCGGAAGAAATCATTACCGGCGCGATTGGCGCCGAGCGCTGGCGCGCGGAGTTGCATGGTATTTCGTCCCACGCGGGGATGCATCCCGAACGTGGTGCCTCCTCCATTTTAATGGCCAGCCGCGCACTCACCGAAGTCGCCGACCGCGGCTGGTTTGGCAAAGTGCAAAAAGGGAAAATGAGTGGGACCTCGAACGCTGGTGTGATCCACGGCGGCGAAGCGACCAACCAAGTGACGCATCATGTGGTTGTCCGCGGCGAATCGCGCAGCCACAATCCGCGCTTTATCCGTCAGATCACGGCGGCCTACCGCACCGCCTTCGAGCGCGCCGCGCGCCGCACGCGTAACGCCGCCGGCGAACACGGACGGGTGGCGTTCACCGCAGAAAACGATTATCTGCCGTTCTCTTTGCCGGAACGCGCACCGGTGGTGCAGTTCACGCAACGCATCGCCACCGAACTCGGCTTGAAAACAAAGTGCGTCGCGATCAACGGCGGCTTGGACGCCAATCCGCTGAACGCCAACGGCATTCCCACCGTTACGCTGGGCGTCGGCGCGCACTGCCCGCACGCCTACGACGAATATGTGGACTTGGCCGAGTTCCAACGCGGCTGCCGGCTCACGTTGGCGCTGGCCACCGCGCGCTGATTTTCCAAGGCTGGGAACATAGGAACTGCGCTTTTTCCAGACCTTGGAACCTATTGGGTCGAGACGGTGGAATTGAGCAACTGTACGGCTTCCTTCATGCCGGGACCTTGTTGCTGGGGATCAATACTGTTCGCCGCCATGTTCACCCGCGCGCAGTTCAGTACGAAAATGGCGTTCTGTCCGTTGTCGCGGGTTGGTTTCAGGCAAGCTTGTTCCACGGTATTGCTGCGGATGGTCAGGCCATCCACACCGACGGCGAAGATAGCGGTGCCGCCGGTCCCGATGATGCGATTGCCTTCAAAGCAAACGTCGCGATGCACGCCCGGTTTGGGCGGATAGGCGGAACCTTTCAGCCACGCCAGTGCCGCCAGTGCACCGCCGGCGGAAGCGGCGCCCTGATTACAGTTCTCGAAAACGTTGTTACGCACCGTGACATCGCGTGTGCCGATGCTTTCATGAAAATGACTCACCTCGGTGAGCACCAGTACGCCGGCCGAGGTGTTGTTGCGGAACGTGCAATCTTCGATGAGTGCGTGGCGGGTTTGGCAGAGCACGCCGCGCGCCCGATTGCCGCGGATGGTGCAGTGCCGCATCCTGAACTTCGGTACGCGGGTGGCATTGCCTAATACGTCACCAACCCGCAGATCAGCGGGCAAGGCTTCCACGAAGGTGACACGATGCATATGTTCCTTGCCGGGTTCCAGGTTGGCGGAACGCACGCGTCCGGACGCAAAAGGGATCAGCGTATCGGTGTGCGCCAGCTCCATGGTGTCGCCGGTATCGGGCAGATCAATCATTTTTAGATTGTGTTGGCAGAGCACGGTGTGGTTGTCCAGCCGCTGGCGCACGGTCAGGTAAAGTCCGCTCTTCACATTGACCCCATCATCGCCCATACCCTCGAACGTGCAGTCCTCCAGCGAAATCGTTCCCTGGCAACCGCCGAAATGTGTGGCATCTGCGGCGGTGGACATCATGCGTCCGGAACCTGGACGTAACAGGATCTGGAAGTGTTGCAGGGCAATATTAGTGCTGATGCTGCCGACCAGGCCCATGCCGGGTCCAGCGAAGACGGTGACATCGCGCACTTGCACATCGGCGCAACGACGGAAACTGATCAGTGCGTGTCCATAGACGGAATGTCGCAGCACCAGCAGCGTCCCCACCGGCACCTCGATGTGGCGGTTCAAATGGACGCGTAACACCTGGGGTCGAATCCGTTCGGTGCGCGCGACGGCGCCATATACATCCAGACCTTTACCGTACGGGAGGCGTGTGACGGGGTCATAGCTCATGAACGCGCCGACCGGCTCGCCACCCTGCACCGGAAAGTTGGGCTCGACCTGCACGTCGAAGAAATTCGTGCCGCCGGCAACCACGGTGCCTTGGGAAAAAGTCGGACGATCCCAGTCCACCGTCAGGCCCTCCACCGTGATATGGCTGCACTCGTTAAAAGCGAAGAGCGCGCCGGGTCCGCTCATCAGCAGTTCAGCGCCTTCCCCGTGAATCGTCACGCCTTCGACGCGGGTCAGAGGAAAGAGGACACTCCGGTTTTGCGGATTGCCGTCCGCCCGCAGGTGATATTGGCCGGCTGGAATTTCAATCAACTTGTTTGTCGTCGTGCGCGCCGCGTGAAAGGCCGCGAGAAACGCCTCGGTATCGTCCCGTCCATCATTGGGCCTGGCGCCAAACTGCGTTACGCTGCTGGCCGCGACCGGCAAGGTCAGGGTGAGTAGATAGACACATAAACCGGCAAGATAGGTTTTCATTCTTTTACCACCGCTTCGGCCTTCAAGCCTTTGACCGCCATGGCGACATCATTCAGTCCGGTGACCTCCCAGCCGAGAACCAGCCCGCCGAACCGATAGTCAGCCAAAGTCTTCGTGTCCGCCAGATAGCCGCGCCGCCAGCATTCCTGAAGTCCAGCGACGATGTACGGCCTAAGATCACCGGCGACGCGCACCCATTCGCCGTTGGCCACCGCCTTGTCGGTGAACGGTTTGACGCCGATGTTATAGATGAATTTGTCGGTGCCTTTTTTTTTCGGCGAACCTTTGTCCTGCATGGCGAAGAGCGTGGTGACGGGATACCGGTCGTCATAGAGGCTGATCCCGAACCAATAATAGTCGCCGAAGCCCTTGGATTTGTGGTTGAGATTCTGGATGGTGAAGAAAACGAGAAACTGCGCGGCGTGTACATGCCGGCTGTACGTCGGGCCGTTTTTTTTACGGTCGTGGAGCAATTTGACGTTCACGGAAAAATTAATCTTCTCAATGTCGGCCAAGCTGGGCGCGTTGGTGCCCAGATGACCTTGTGGTTCGCTGATGCGCTGCTCCAGATAGAGGTGTGGCCACGGATCGCCCTTCTCGCGCAGTTTCCCGCCGAATTCATGATCGGCATTCACGCCGCAAACGAAATCCGCGTCGGTGTCTGTCGGGTGAATGGACAGCATTTCGTAAGCGTCTTGGAAGCTGAAGCCGTTGGTGGTGATTTTCTGGAACGCCTGATCGGCGAACGAACTTTTGCTGTGATGCTGCGCCGTATTCCAGACCGGCGGCGCGGCGTTCGTGTTCCATGCGATCACGTGTTTGTGGCCGGAACGATCCTTTACGTTGAGTCCGCGCTGAAATTCGGTGTCAGCGATGAGCTCCACGGCCTGCGCCGCGGCCACCGAAAGCAAAAGTGCCGTCAAAATAGTTTTCATCGGCGCCAGTTGTATCCGCCGCGCCGCCGTTTTCCAAGGCTTGGAAAATGAAAACATCACTTTTCCAACCCTTGGAAAAGCGGTGTAGCGCAGGTTAGAACAACCCTTTGATTTTGCCGGTTTTGAGGTCCAGATCAATGTCCATGTAGGCCGGGCGGGTGGAGAGGCCGGGCATGGTGCGCATCGTGCCGACCAGCGGGTAGAGGAAGCCGGCGCCGATGCTTGCGCGGATGTCGCGGATTGGCAGCGTGAAGCCGCTCGGCGCGCCCTTGATGTCCGGTTTGTCGGTGAACGAGAGGTGCGTCTTGGCCATACAGATCGGGAGTTTATCGAAGCCGAGCCGCGTATAGAGTTCCACCTTGGCCTCGGCCTCCGGCGAATAGTCCACACCCGCCGCGCCGTAGATTTCCTTGGCGATGGTTTCGATCTTCTGCTTGATCGGGATATCGAGCGGGTAGAGGAACTTGAAGTGCTTCGGCTTGCTGGCCGCGGCGACCACCGCCTTGGCGAGATCAATCGCACCCTTGCCACCGTGCATCCAGAGGGTGCAGTTATAGGCGCCTTCCGCGCCGGCCTCGACCGCGAGCTTTTGTACCAGCGCGATCTCGGCGGGCGTGTCGTACTTGAAGGAGTTGACCGCCACGACCACCGGGATGCCGAACTTCTTGGCGTTCTGGATGTGACGCGCCATGTTGGCCGCGCCCTTCGTCAGTAGCTCCAGATTTTCCTCGGTATAGACCTTGTCGAGCGTCCGCCCGGCCACGACCTTCGGGCCGCCGCCGTGCATCTTGAGCGCGCGGATGGTGACGACCAGCACCGCGGCGTCCGGCGTCAGGCCGGAGTAGCGGCACTTGATGTCCACGAATTTCTCCATGCCGATATCCGCGCCGAAGCCGGACTCGGTCACGACGTAGCCTTCTTTGCCGACAAGCTTGAGCGCGATTTGGTCGGCGAGAATGGAGGACTGGCCGTGGGCGATGTTGGCGAACGGCCCGGCGTGGACGAACGCGGGCGTGCCTTCGAGCGTCTGCATCAGGTTGGGCATGATCGCGTCTTTCATCAGCACCGTGAGCGCGCCGGCGATGCCGAGGTCTTCGGCGGTCAGCGCCGCGCCGCGCGTATCGGTGGCGAAGACCATGCGTCCAAGGCGCGCGCGCATATCGGCCAAGCTGGTTGTCAGGGCGAGTATGGCCATGATTTCGCTGGCGACCGTGATGTCGTAGCCGGTGATGCGGTCGTGGCCTTGTTCTTCATCGCCCAGACCGATTTGAATGCGGCGCAGGTGGCGGTCATTGATATCCACGACGCGCTGCCACGTGATGCTCTTGGGATCAATATCGAGGCGGAAGAGGCGGCGTTTGTCTTCCAAGGAGAGATCGGCCAGCGTTTTGCCTTTGATGCCGAGCTTGGCCATGCGGGCGCGCTGCGCATCGGTGAATTCGCCGTTACGGGTCATCAGCCGGGCGAACTTTTCATCGTCGGTATGGGTGCGCTCGTGGAGCATGCGCGCATCAATCGCGGCGGCCATCAGGTTGTTGGCGGCGGTGATGGCGTGGATGTCGCCGGTCAGGTGGAGGTTAAAGTCCTCCATCGGGATGATTTGCGAGTAGCCGCCGCCAGCCGCGCCGCCCTTGATGCCGAAGGTCGGGCCTTGCGAGGGCTGGCGGATGCAGGTGAATACGCGCTTGCCCAAATGCGCACCGAGCGCCTGCGAGAGGCCGCAGGTCGTGGTCGTCTTGCCTTCGCCGAGCGGCGTCGGCGTGATCGCGGTCACGTCAATGTATTTCCCGTTCGGGCGCTTGGCCAGTCGCTGGAGCACGTCGAGGTGCACCTTGGCTTTGTAAGGACCATAGAGTTCCAGATCGCGTTCCTGCAACCCCGCTTCTTGGGCGACTTGCAAAATGGGTTTGAGCTTGCCGGCCTGCGCGATGGCGATATCGGACGGCACGGGGATCAATAGTTTGAGCTTGGTGGGTTTGAATCCGGTCGTGGATTTACGGGATCTGGTCTTCGATTTGGCTTTTGCGGATTTCTTCATCGTCTCTCTCCTGTTGCTTGAGTTCCAAAGGTAGGGACGGCTCTCCGAGCCGTCCGCGGCGCGTAGAAGCGACCTCCGGTCGCTTCATTAAAATGCGGCCAGAGGCCGCATCTACGGCACGCCCTACCAGAAATCTGTTCGCAGTATGCCATAAATTCATTGAACGCTTAACAGAAGAACGCCGACGCGTTCTCCACCGTTTTGAAAATGCCCCGCGCCAAGGGCAAGCCGACTACTGCCCACGCGAGACTAACAGCCAGCCAGAACACGCTGAAGCCGTAGGCCATACCGATGGAAAGATGGATTGCCAGCGTGGCGGGCGGCCCCAGCCAACGATTGAAGTTCCGTGTATTGCTTATCGAGAAAATTGGGCGTAAAGACCAATGCAGTATGCCGACGGCGGGCCGAAGCCGCTTGTGTGGCGATGCTTTTTTGGGTACTTTCGTGTCGGAAAAAGCAGGTTTCCAAGGCTTGGAAAAATGGACGGGCTGTTTTTCCAAGCTTGGGAAATTTCTTTTTAGAAGGAGCCACACCGTGAAGAAGATTGTTTCTGCCCTGCTACTCATGACTGGCGCCACGTGCGCGGCGGAATCCATCCCCGGAGCCGACAAGGTGCTGGAGCACATTCGCAAGGCGTTTCCGCAAACGCTCAAGGAGCGGAAGGGCGATCAGGGCGATCTGATCGGTGTGCCGCATCCGTTCACGTCGCCGTGCGCCAAAGACACGTTCAAGGAACTTTTCTACTGGGACACCTATTTCATGAACGTGGGCCTGTTGCGCATCGGTATGCAGCAGCAGGCGCAGAACAACACCGATGACCTGCTGTTTCTGGCCGATAAGCTGGGTTTCATCCCCAATGCCAATCGGCGCTCAATGTGTAACCGCTCGCAGCCGCCGTGGCTGGCGTTGATGGTACGCGATATTTTTGCCGCCACCGGCGACAAGCAATGGCTCAGGGGCGCCTATGCGGCGATGACGAAGGAGCACGAGTTTTGGATGACCAAGCGCATTACGCCGCTGGGCCTGAATCGCCATTTCAATTCGGCGACAAAAAAAGAACTCTTGGGTTTCTATAATTTTCTGGCGAGTGAACGGTTCCGGGGGTTGGTCGTCGCTACCCCCGGGGAAAAAGTCGCATTCAGCAGTCATTCGTTGAGCGAGGCGGAGAGCGGTTGGGACTTCAATCCGCGCTTCGACCGGCGCTGCGAGGATTTTTGTCCGGTGGACCTGAACGCGAATCTTTATCTCTATGAAACCATCCTCGCCGATATCAGCAAGGTTCTGGAAAACGGCGCGGAAGCCGCGTGGCGCGAGAAGGCCGAGCAGCGCAAGAAGCTGATGCAGGAATACCTCTGGAACGAGGAAGTCGGTTGCTACACCGACTATGACTTTGTGAACAAGAAGAAGGGCGCTGTCGTCAGTTGCGCCACGCTGTTCCCGCTGCAAGCGGGGGTGGCCACGCCGGAGCAGGCGGCGAAGGTGGTCGCCAAGATGAAGGCGGTGTTGGAATATAACCACGGCCTCTCGACGTGCGAAAAGCGGACGTGGAAATTCGCCTATCAATGGGACTATCCCAACGGCTGGCCGCCGATGCAGGGCATTGCGATTCAGGCGCTGGATCGGGCCGGCTTCAAGGCCGACGCGCGGCGGATCGCGGAGAAATATGTGCGCACGGTGATCCGCAACTACGAAAAAACCGGCGATCTCTGGGAGAAATACAACGTCGTGACCGGCACCACCGAAGTCGTGGACGAATATAAGATGCCGCGCATGGTCGGCTGGACCGCGGGCGTGTTCGTCTTCGCCAATGATTACCTGCAAGCTGCGGCGCAAAAATAAATCACGCCGTTTTCCAAGGCTTGGAAAGAGACGCGTGTTTCACGAGCTTGAGGGCGAGCGATGCATTAGTTGCCACAAAGCGGCACAAAAGACACAAGCTGTTTGGGCTTCTTGTGCTTTTTCGTGGCGAAAAAGTTCCACGCGTCCTGGTCCCCGCAGTTGCCGGCAATCGCTTGTGGGTGGGATCTTCAGCTCTCGCGGTTTGTACTATGTCAGTGAGTAGGCGCGGGAGCTGGAGCTCCCGCCCACAAGAAGGTTGTCACATTACCCAGTCTTGGAAAAATCAGGCGTGTGACGCGCGGCGCGTCTGCCACCAAGCATCTAACACGTTCAACAGATAAATAACGGTGACCAGTACCAAGCTGAAAACGATCCAGCGGACGTGATAGGTTTGAAGCGGGGGCGGCACACCGCTCAGCAGCGAAACCAAGCGATGGCCGAAATTGTTGAGCAGCGGCCAGAGTGTCAGCGCTGCGAGCGCCAGAAAAGCCACCGTAAAGCTGATGCCAAAAAATAGACCCACCGCCCAACGTCCGGCCATACACTGACCCGCGCCGGGACAAACCAACGCGGAAACCGCGAACGCCTCGAAGCGTTCGTCCTTTGGCAATCCACACTTGGGCAGCAGCGCTTTCATGTGTTGCCCCTATTGCCGGCTTCACCGAAGCCGGCAATAGCAGCGGAGTTGTAGCCGGGGTCGATGACCCCGGCGCTTTCCGCTGGATGGCCGATCATGGTGAACGGGCCGGTCCAGTCGAGTTCAACCTCGACGATATCGCCGAGCCGGCTCTTGGCGTCGGGGAAAAATACCAGTTTGCCCTGCGGCGTACGGCCCCACCAGCGGTCGCGCTTCTCGTCGCGGCCCTCAATGAGTACCGAGACGGTCTGGCCACGCAAGGTTTGGTGCTTCTCGCCCAAAATCCGTTTGCCCTGCGCCTCGATCATTTCCCAGCGGCGCTGCTTTTCCGCCGCCGGCACGTCGTCGGGCATTTGCCGCGCGGCAAAAGTTCCGGGCCGCTCGGAATACTGCGCCAGATGAATCACGTCCAGCCGCAGATCTTCCAAGACTTGGAACGTGTCCATGAACTGCACCTCGGTCTCGCCAGGGAAGCCGACGATGACATCGGTGTTGATGGCCGCTTCCGGCAGCCGCTGCCGGATACGCGCCACGAGATCGCGGAATTGTCCGGCGGTGTAGCCGCGCCGCATACGCTCCAGCACGGTGTCGTTGCCGGCCTGAATCGGCAGTTCGAACAGCGGACAAAGCTTGGCGTCGCTGGCGACGGTGTCCAGCAGGCGGTCGCTCATCCAGTTCGGATGGCTGGTGAGGAAGCGGACGCGGTGCAAGCCTTCCACGCGCGCCACGTCGCGCAGCAGATCGGCCAACTCATAACCGCCGTCGAGATCAAGGCCGTAGCGGTCCACAATCTGGCCGAGCAGCGTGACCTCGCGTATGCCGTGCGCCACGAGGCGGCGGACTTCCTCCAGAATCGCGTCACGCGGGCGGCTCTGCTCCGCACCGCGGCGATAGGGGATGATGCAAAACGAGCAGGCGTGCGAGCAGCCGAGCACCACCGGCACTTGCGCGGTGACGGTCTGGCCTTGCGCCGAGGGCGGCATGACCGGCCACTCGGTATCCACGGCACACTTGGTTTCCTGTGCTTCGGCGGCGGCATCAAGTGCGCGGTTTTGCAGCAAGTCCAGCAGCGCGGCCGGCTCCGAGGGCGGCAGAAACACATCCACGAAAGGGAAGCGCTCCTGCAGCTTGACCAGTTCGCGCTGGCCGACGAGGCAGCCCATCACCGCCAGCGTCAGTTCCGGCCGCCGCTCCTTGATGGTTTTGAACTGGCTCAATTGCCGGTGGATTTTATCCTCGGCCTGCTGCCGGATCACGCAGGTGTTCAGGACGATCACCTCGGCCTGCTCCATACGCGGGCTGGGCGCGTAGCCGAGCGCCTCCAATCGGGCGGCGAGCGTGCGCGAATCCGCCTCGTTCATGGCGCACCCAATAGTCCAAAGATGGTAGTGCCGTTGCATTTTGCGGCGCGGATTCTAACCACGGAAACCATGGAACACACGGAAAAAGAGCGGTTTTCCACGGGTTGGAAAGAGAAGCGATTACCGTTTCCAAACCTTGGAAAACAATATTTTTGGCGCGTTCGGAGAACGCGCCCTACCTGCGGGATTTTGTGTAGGGCGGCTTCTCCAAAGCCGCCGGGCGGTATTGAGCGAAGGTTAGGCGGGGCTATGGCGCGCTGTGGGAGGCGTGGTGGCGCATGCGCGGCAGAGGCACGCTTTCTTGCGCAGCGCTGGCGGAACGAGCGCGAGTGATGCGGGATTCACCGGCGTATGGTTGCACCAGCAATCAACATCGAGCCGGCCATATTTGGCGGCGGCGCAATCATTCGGTTTGCCGCACAGCGGGCAGGTATGGTTCGGAAGTGCCTTCATGTGTTGCCGGGAAAAGTATGTTCCAAAGTTTGGAAAGACGAGCATCAAATCGAATGCGCTGGGTAGGGCGGCCACGCCGTTGGCCGCCGCGGCGCTCGCGGCGCGAGCGCCCTACCTACGAAGGCAGAAAATCGGTGAGTAGGGCGCGGAGTTCTTGTTCGACGGGGCGGGCGAGCACGTCGCGGATACGGCGTTGTTGCGCGGCGCAAATTTGGTCGCGCATGGTGCGCTCGGACGCGACGCGGTGGAATAGTTCGGCGAGTTCGGCGGGCTGCATGTCGTCATAGAGCACGCCTGCGCCGCCGAGCGCCTCGGCGGTGCCGCCGGCGGCGCGCGCGATCACCGGGACGCCGTGGAACATCGCCTCGACCAGCGGCGCGCCGTAGCCTTCGTGCGCGCTGCAGGAGACGAAGAGGTCGGCGAGTTTATAGTAGCTCACCAAGCCGGCGGGCGAGGCGAAGCCCTCGAAGCAGACGTTGGGCACATCGAGATCGCCGACGAGCATTTTGAGCATGGTGAAGTAGCGCGGGCAACTGCGGTCGGAGCCGACGAGCAGCAGGCGGCTGAACGGGTTGATGCGGAAGTGATAGAAGGCGTAGGCCTGAATCAGATCCTCGATGCGTTTGTTCGGCGCGAGGCGGCCCACGCAGAGTAGCGTGGTCAGTGGTGCGGTCAGGCGGGCTGTAAGATCGGCATCGGGCGTCAACTCCAGCGGCGCGGCGGAGAAGACCAGCGGGAAGACGCGCGCGTTCGGTGCGCCGAGCGCGGCGAGGTCCTCGGCGTCGAATTGTGAAACCGCCCAGGCGGTCTCGCAGCGCCGCGCGACCTCGGCCACCTGTGCGCGAGCGGCGGCCAGTTGGGCGGCGAGGGCATCATCAAAGCCGCGGAAAAATTCGGGCGGCGTGATGTTGTGATAGATCAGAATTTTCCGAGCCTTGGACGCGGTGAACACTTCGCTCGCGCGCGAGGCGAGGCCGTAGTGGTGGAGCGCCACGTCGCTGGGGCCGCCGGCGTAGTCGGTCAGCGGACGGCAATCGGCGCGGAGCGTCGGCGAGACGTGGGCGGGGTCGGCGAAGATTTCGGAGGCGTAGCCCCAGCGGCGGAACACGTCGCGCAAGATGACCGCCTGCCGCGAGATGGCGTCGCCATCGGCATAGCCGGCCAGCAATTGATCTAGGCGGGGCTTGCTCATTTCAGCTTCTGTTCCAATTCGGCCAAGCGGCGCTGGAGGTCGCGAATTTCCTGCGCGCGCTGGCGGTGTTCGCACTCCAGTGCGCTGGAGAAAAGATGATTGATCAGATTTTGCCGTCCGGTGATCCGGTCGTGCTGATAGCGTAGCAATTTCCAAAGCAACGTTTTGAATTTGGCGGTGAACGCGCCGCACCAGCCGGGTTTACGCGGGATTTCAAAAGGGAGCGTGTCCACGTTGTCGCGGTAACGCAGCAAGCGCAGCAGCTCGGCGGTGTAGTCGGCCTCGGTAGTGGCGGTTTGCAGACGCAGCGCGCTGATCGCCTCGGCGATGGCGTAGGGTTTTTGATCGGTGGGCCGCTGGTGCGCGGTGGCGGCGAGCTGGGCGCCTAGATCGGTGCTGCAGTCTTGGCCGTTGACGGCGAGTTTCATGACGCGGGCCGATGCTCCCAAGCGGTATCGAGGTGCAGCAGACCGTGGTGCGCGGAGTCGTCCTTGACCATGAAGGGATGTAGGTCTTCCTGCCGGTGATATTGCACGGTGTGGTCCCACGAGTGGATCGCCAGCGAGAGGAAAAAGCGTCCGGCCATCAGCGTCAGCGGGTTGATGGTCAGGCGCATGACGCCGTCGCCCGCGATGGCGTCCAGCGGGAATTGGGCGATTTGCGTGTTGGAGCCAAAGACGTAGATGCCGTTGCCGGTTTTCAGGTTGAAGCCGAAGACCGGTTTTTCGATGCGGCGGTTGGCGTGGTAGCGCACTTCGATGGTCAGCGGCTGGCCGGTGGTGAAGACCACGGTTTCGTGGCCGGCGGCGTCGAGCAGGCGTACGGCGCGGATTTCCACCTCGCGCGTGCCGTGTTCCTCGACGTTCAGCATGCCGATGCGCACCATGTAGGATTTGAGGTAGTTGAAGATCACTTCCGCCGGCGGGCCGCGCTGGATCAGCGAGCCTTGGTGGATCAGCATGACTTCGTCGCAGAACTGCTCGACGGTTTCAAGCGCGTGCGAGACGAGCAGGATGGTTTTACCGCGCCGCTTGAAGTCGCGGATGCGGTCGAGGCACTTCATTTGGAAGGCCGCATCGCCGACGGCGAGCACTTCGTCCACCAGCAGAATGTCCGGGTTCATCTCGATGGCGACGGCGAACGCGAGGCGGACATACATGCCGCTGGAGTAGTGCTTCACGGGCATATCAATGAACTCGCGGAGGCCGGCGAAGTCCACGATGGCGTCGAACCGCTTGCGTACATCCTCCTGCGGGATGCCGAGGATCGCGGCGTTCAGGAAAACATTTTCGCGACCGGAGAGATCGGGGTGGAAACCCGCGCCGAGTTCGAGTAGCGAAGAAATCCGACCCGTCGCGCGCACGCTGCCTTCGGTCGGCGTGATTGTGCCGGCGACGAGGCCGAGCAGCGAGCTCTTGCCGGAGCCGTTCGGGCCGACGACGCCGATGGCCTGGCCACTTTCGATGGCGAAGTTCAGGCCGCGCAGCGCCCAGAATTCTTCGTAGGGCGTGCGCCGGAACGTCCGCTTGAGCGCGCCGTAGAGGGTCGGTACGCCCACGCCTTGTTTGCGGTAGCACTTGCCAAGATTCTGGGCTTCGATGGCGATCATAGCAGATCCGAAAAGTTGCGCTGTGCCCGGTCAAAGGCGCGGAAAATCAGTACGGCGGCCAAAAGCGGCCAGAGCCAGCCGACCAGCGCGGCGGGCGTCAGGGTGAGCGGCGTGCCGGTTTGCAATGCGCGGTAGGCGGTGATGATGACCGTCAGCGGGTTGAGTTGATAGAGGTCATCGAGCCACGGCCACGCTTTGGCCAGATCGTGGACGAGCGTCAGCGGGTACATCACCGGGCTGACGAAAAACCACGCGCTCAAGCCGAGGCCGACGAGGTGCGAGGTGTCGCGGAAATAGACGTTGGCCGCCGAAACCGCCAGCGCCAGCAGCAGGTTGAAGAACGTGTGATAGAGGATCACCACCGGTACCGCGAGTGTCCAAATGCTCAAGACCTCGTGCTGTCGCCAGAGCAAGAAGATCACCAGCGGCAGTTGCACCAGCAGGGTTAGCAGGAAGTTGACCAGCGCCGAGAGCGTCACCGAGGCCGGCAGCAGCAGGCGTGGGAAGAAAACTTTTTTCACCAGGTTCGCATTACCGGTGAAAGCATTGAGACCGGAGTTGACGCTTTGCACGGTGAACTGCCACGCGAAGACGCCGATGATGATATCGGCGAGGCTGATCTGCATACCGCGTCCGCCGAGCAGGCGGAGGAAAAAGATGTAGATCACGGCCATGAACAAAGGACTGAGCACCGTCCACAAAAAGCCCAGAATGGAGCCTTTGTAACGTCCCTTGAGGTCGCGGCCCGCGAGGTTCCAGAGCAACTCGCGGTGCCGCCATGCGGTGGTCAGCGGATTCATCGCGCGCAGTCTATCCGAACCATCCGCAGCGGTAAAGTCAGGAGCCATTTCCAAGCCTTGGAAAAAGTGTGCGGCTGATTTTCCAAGGCTTTGGAAATAGTGCGCCGCGTTTTTATTCGCTTCTGTCGCCGGCTTCGTTGAAGCCGGTGGTTTGGGTAGCACGTCAGCTTGGTGCGACATAGCGGCTCAACTTGTTTTGTTGTGCGCCAATATGGCGCATTTATTGTTTTTCCGAGCGCAATGACTAGGCAATGTAAATATTCTTAACATGCTTGTTACGAGATAGAAGCGTTTCTTTTTTTATTGACCTTCAAGTTTGTTGGCATAGGCATTGCTAATACCTTCGAACACTTTCAAAGAAAGGTAGGATATATGTCTAAGGTTTTGGGAATTGATTTGGGCACGACGAACTCCTGCATGTCCGTCATGGAAGGCGGGCAGCCGGTGGTGGTGCCGAATGCCGAGGGCGGACGGACGACGCCGTCTATCGTGGCGTTCTCCAAGGGTGGCGAGCGGCTGGTCGGTCAGGCGGCCAAGCGCCAAGCAGTGCTGAACTCCCGCAACACAGTTTATTCGATTAAGCGGTTCATGGGCCGCAAATATGATGAAGTTGTGCAAGAGCGCGGGCGCGTACCCTACGAAGTGGTGCGTTCGGAAAACGGCGACGCGCACGTCAAGGTGCAGGTGGGTGGCGAAACGAAGACGTTCTCGCCGCCGGAAATTTCCGCGATGATTCTCGCGAAGATGAAAGCCGATGCCGAAAAATATCTCGGCGAGACCATCACGCAGGCGGTCATCACCGTGCCCGCCTATTTCAACGACAGTCAACGGCAGGCGACGAAAGACGCGGGTAAGATCGCCGGTCTCGAAGTGCTGCGCATCATCAACGAGCCGACGGCGGCCTCGCTGGCCTATGGTTTGGACAAGAAAAAAGACGAACGCATCGCCGTGTACGATTTGGGCGGCGGCACGTTCGATATTTCCGTGCTCGAAATCGGCGAAGGCGTCTTTGAGGTCAAAGCGACCAACGGCGATACGCACTTGGGCGGTGACGACTTCGATGAACGCGTCATGAATTGGGTCATTGATGAGTTCAAGAAGGAGAACGGTGTTGACCTGAAGAAACAACCGGACGCGTTGCAGCGCATCAAGGAAGAATCCGAGAAAGCGAAGATCGCGCTCTCCAGCGCGCTGGAATACGAGATGAACCTGCCGTTCATCACCGCCGACGCCACCGGGCCGAAGCACATCGTCAAAAAGATCACCCGCGCCCAGCTCGAACGGCTGTGCGATGAGTTGATTGATCGCACTGTGCATCCGGTCGAGAACTGCCTGCGCGATGCGAAGGTTTCGATGGACAAGGTGGATGAACTCGTGCTCGTCGGCGGTATGACGCGTATGCCGAAGGTCGTGGATACCGCGCGCAAGCTGATCGGCAAAGCGCCGCATCAGGGCGTGAATCCCGACGAAGTCGTCGCGGTCGGCGCGGCGATTCAAGGCGGCGTGCTCAAAGGCGAAGTCAAAGATGTGCTGCTGCTCGACGTAACACCATTGACGCTCGGCATTGAGACGTTGGGCGGTGTTTCCACGCCGCTGATCGAGCGCAATACAACGATCCCGACCCGCAAGAGCGAAATTTTTAGTACGGCCTCGGATAGCCAGAGCACCGTGGAAATCCACGTGCTCCAAGGCGAGCGCAAGATGGCCGATGCGAACAAGACCATCGGTCGGTTCCATCTCGATGGCATTCCGCCGGCCGCGCGCGGTGTACCGCAAATCGAGGTGACGTTCGACATTGATGCCAACGGCATCCTGCACGTCGGCGCGAAGGACCTCGGCACCGGTAAGGAGCAGAAGATCACCATCACCGCGTCCAGCGGCTTGAGCAAGGACGAGGTCGAGAACATGGTCAAGGACGCTTCCGCGCACGAGGCCGATGACAAGAAGCGCCGCGAAACCGTGGAGGCCCGCAATCAGGCCGATAACGCGGCCTATGCCACCGAGAAATTCCTCAAGGACAACGGCGATAAGATTTCTGGCGACGCCAAAGCGAAGGTCGAGGCCGCGCTGGCCAAACTGCGCGATGCGCTCAAGGGCAACGACACCGACGCGATGAAGTCCGCCATGGAAACGGTCAACACCGAGATGCAGGCGGTCTCCGCCGATCTCTACGCCAAGGCCCGCCAGGCCAAGGGTGGCCCGAAGGCCGGCCCAGAAGCGGGTGCCGCCGGCGGCGAAGAGAAAAAAGCCGAAGGCGACGTGATTGACGCCGACTTTACGGAGAAAAAAGGATGAGTTTTCCAAGCGTTGGGAAATCCGGCAACCGGAGTTTCCAACCTTTGGAAAGTGTGTGCATTTTATAAACGGCCCGGCGAGTGCCGGTAGCTTGTAGATGCAAAGAAACCAACAACAGGAGCAACGCAGCATGAAGATCCAACCACTGGGCGACCGCGTTTTGGTCGAGCCCGTGAAGGAAGATGAAGTCACGAAGGGCGGGATCATTATCCCCGATACCGCCAAAGAAAAACCGACCCAAGGCAAAGTCATTGCCGTGGGCACCGGTAAACTCGACGAGAAGGGCAACAAGATTCCCTTCAACGTCAAAAAAGGCGACAAGGTTCTGATGCCGAAGTACGGCGGGACCGAAGTCAAGATGGACAACAAGGAATATCAGATCATGCGTGAGGAAGATATCCTCGGCATCATTGAATAAGGAGCAACACCATGGCAGCTAAACAACTCAAATTTGATTCCGAAGCCCGGCAGTTGATTCTGAAGGGCGTCGAGAAAATCAGTCGCGCCGTCAAGGCCACCCTCGGCCCACGCGGTCGCAACGTGATTCTGGACAAGAAATTCGGTTCGCCGACGATCACCAAGGACGGCGTCACCGTCGCCAAGGAAGTCGAACTGGAGAACCCGTTCGAGAACATGGGCGCCCAGCTCGTACGCGAAGTCGCCAGCAAGACCAGCGATGTCGCGGGCGACGGCACCACGACCGCCACGGTCCTCGCCGAGGCGATCTACCGCGAAGGCCTCAAGAACGTCACCGCCGGCGCCTCGCCGATGGACATCAAGCGCGGCATTGATAAGGCCACCGAAGCGATCTGCGACCAGCTCGCCAAGATGAGCAAGAAGGTCAAAGATCGCGCCGAGATTTCGCAAGTCGCGACGATCTCCGCCAACGGCGAAGTCGCCATCGGCGAAATCATCGCCGACGCGATGGACAAGGTGGGCAAGGACGGCACGATTACGGTTGAAGAAGCCAAGAGCATCGAGACCTCGCTCGACGTCGTCGAAGGTATGCAATTCGACAAGGGCTACATCTCGCCGTATTTCGTCACCAGCGCCGATACGATGGAGACGGTCTTCGAAGACCCCTACATCCTGCTCTTCGAGAAGAAAATCTCCAGCCTGCAGGATTTCCTACCGCTGCTGCAGACCGTGGCCAAAGCCGGCCGCCCGTTCGTCATCATCGCCGAAGAAGTCGAAGGCGAAGCGCTCGCGACCCTCGTGGTCAACAAGCTGCGCGGTACGCTGCAAGTGGCCGCCGTCAAGAGCCCGGGCTTCGGCGACCGCCGCAAAGCGATCATGGAAGACATTGCCGTCCTGACCGGTGGCAAGTTCATCAGCGATGACCTCGGCGTCAAGCTCGAGAGCCTCCAGATCAGCGACCTCGGTCGCGCCAAACGCGTCACGATCGACAAGGATAACACCACGATCGTCGAAGGCGCCGGCAAAGCCAGCGACATCCAGGGCCGTATCGCCCAGATTCGCCGCCAGATCGAGGAGACCACCTCCGACTACGACCGCGAGAAACTCCAGGAGCGTCTCGCCAAGTTGGCCGGCGGCGTGGCCGTCATCAACGTTGGTGCGGCGACCGAGTCCGAGATGAAGGAAAAGAAAGCCCGCGTCGAGGACGCATTGCACGCGACCCGCGCTGCGGTCGAAGAAGGTATCGTCCCCGGTGGCGGTGTGGCGTTGATCCGCGCGATCAGCGTGTTGGATGGCGTCAAGGCCAGTGGCGATGAGCAAATCGGCGTGGAAATCGTGCGCAAGGCGTGCGAAGCTCCGCTCCGTCAGCTCACCGACAACGCCGGCGTGGATGGCTCTATCGTCATCCAGAACATCAAGACCAACAAGGGCAACTATGGTTATGATGTGGCCAAGGGCGAATACGGCGACCTCATCAAGGCCGGTATCGTGGATCCGACCAAGGTGACCCGTTCGGCCTTGCAGAACGCGGCCTCCATTTCGTCGCTCCTGCTGACGACCGAGTGCATGATCACGGAACTTCCTGAGAAGAAGGAAGCTCCGGCGATGCCTCCGGGCGGTGGCATGGGCGGTATGGGCGGCATGGACTACTAAGTCTGCGCTCACAGAGCCGTAAAAAGTTAACCCGCAGTCCTGTTCGCAGGGCTGCGGGTTTAACTTTTTCCAAGACTTGGAGTGGACGCTGATTAGAGCGTCTCTGGTAATCATGTAGCGCAGCTGCTGCGAAACAAACGTGATGTTGACCACGCGCCACGTAGAAGCGATCTCCGGTCGCTTTTCCTGATGCGGACGGAGTCCGCATCTACGCCGGGGCTTCAGCCGGCCACATCATTTATGGAAACGCTCTAACGCAGATTTTCCGATTGGGAAGGCGTGGTGAATCAAGGTGCCGAAGAAAAGTCTTCCGTGATCATCCGTGTATTCCGTGGTTAATTCTTTTCTGTGGCTCGTGGTAAAAATTCCGCCATTCGCCTTGAATATCCACGGCGGTGTGGTTATATGCACGGTCATGACCGACCGCATTTATATTCGCGACCTGACCCTGCGCTGTATCATCGGCATCTTCCCGGAAGAACGGCGGGACAAGCAGGATGTGGTCATCAACGTCGTGCTGGAGGCCGATCTTGCGCCGGCGGCGGTCAGCGACCAGATTGCCGACACGGTGGACTATAAAACGCTGAAAAAGAAAATTCTCACGTTGGTGGAGAACAGCGCGTTCAACCTGATTGAGACGCTGACCGACCGTATCGCACGGCTGGCGCTGGAAGACCGGCGCGTGCAGCGTGCGACGGTGACGGTGGATAAGCCCGGCGCGTTGCGCTTTGCGCGTAGCGTCGCGGTGGAAGTGATGCGGGAACGCTAGGAGGACACATGATTTCCAAACCTTGGAAAAGCGGGTGGAGGATTTTTCCAATCCTTGGAACTTTCTACTTTTGCTTTGCGGCGGGCACGGCCAAAGCCGAGACACTGGCGGAAAAACTGATCGCGCAATACGACGGGGTGCAATCATTGCAATGCCAGTTGCGGCGCGACACCGAAGCGGCGGCGGGCAAAATGCGTAAATTGAGTCGCATCTATTTCCAGCGGGCGGACAAGCTGCATGTGGACAACGTGACGCCGCTCAAGCGGCGGATTGTGTGCGATGGCATGACGTTCTTCAGCTATATCGAAGGCGACCCGAAAGGCTTTTCGCGTCCGGTGAGCAAGCTGGATGAAGACATGTTGGTTTCGCTGCGGCAGGTGCCGGGTACGGCGATGGATCAATTACTCCGGCTCAAGGGCGTGGCGGAGACGAATCTGCCGGCGGCGGAGGGGTTCCCGGTGCGGCGCGGATATGATAAGGGCAAGACCTTTGTGGTGCTGGCGTTGGACGCGAGCAATCGGCTGGCGCGGATTGAGTTCTTCACTACGTCGGCGATGCAGCAGCGCACGGCGCGCTATGACTATGGCCAATTTCAGGAAGTCATGCCGGGCGTGGCCATTCCGTGTCTGCAGCAGGCGGTATTCTCGTTGGGCGGGGTCGAGAGCCGCGAAACGGTGCACGTGGATAACCTCGTCGTTAACCAGCCGATTCCGGCGAACCTGTTCCAGCCTAGCCAGTTTTTCAAGGGCGTGCAGTTCGCGGATAGTTTTGAGGAAATCTATAAATAATGCACTGCGTGCTTGCGCAATTCAGTTTGCGAGGTATCATTTGCCCAACGTTGGAACGATTTTAATCTTGGTAAAACAACAGGAGACGAATATGAAGAGGAAAATGGTGGGAGTGCTGGTGGCCCTGATGCTGCTGGGCAGTGTGAGTAGTACGCTGGCGGTCAACGAAAGCCGCGGCGGCTTGATGGGCTTCATCGCCGGCTGTTGCTTCGGCATTCGCTCTGGCGCGGCCTATAACGATGGCAAGGAAATCCACTGGCGGGAATGGATCATGCTCGTACCGCTGGCAAACATCGTTTTCGCCGTTTGGAATGGCGTGGATGGCGCGAACGGCATGACCACGCAGGACTATGTCAAGAAATACGGCGCGATTTATTACTAATTCCGGAGCCCAACACACATGAAAAAAATCATCACTTCTGTTTTAGTGGCGCTGGTGCTGCTCGGCAGCACGACCAGCACGCTGGCGATCAACGACAATCGCGGCGGCTTGATGGGCTTCATTGCCGGTTGTTGCTTCGGTATCCGCGCGGGCGCGGCCTATAACGACGGCAAAGAGATTCACTGGCGCGAATGGGTCGGGCTGGTTCCCTATCTCAATATCGTTTTCTTCATCTGGAACGGTATTGATGGCGCGAACGGCACGACTTCCAAGGATTACGTCAAGAAATACGGCGCCGCGTTCTATTGATCGTCCACTGTGGACGCAGTAAGGAAAAGATTCCGGGTCATGGTGGCCCGGAATCTTTTTTTATGGATGACCCGGAGTCTTGTCATTTTATTGTTCAGTTGGTTGGTAATGTCTCTGGCGCGTGCCGCTACACCGGCTGACTTGCCGGCAGAGCTATTCACCGAAGGCCGCTGGCAGGACTGTCTGCGTGAGTGTCGGCGTGCGGTTGTGGAGGCGCCAGCGGAGATCGCGCCACAGGTGCTGGCGGCGGTAGCACAACTCCGGCTCGGCCAGCGTGATTCCAAAACGTTGAAAAATCTCGCAACACTGGCCAATAACACCAACGCGCTATCTGCGGATTTGCGCGCACTCGCCGCCTTTGAGTTGGGGCGCGTACGCTGGCGGCAAGGCGACGCCACCAACGCCTTCATTTGGGCGCGCTCTGCGTTCCGTCAGGCGGAGCAACCAGAGCTTTTTACGCGGAGCGGCTATTTGCTCTCAGAAATTCTGCGGCGGTTTCCAAGTCTTGGAAAGGACGACGGTGCGCTTTTCCAAACCTTGGAAACCTGCCGTCCGTTATGGACGCCGGAGGTACAACGCGACGTGCTCGGTCCGTCGCCGCCCAGCGATTCGCTCACGGTGCGCTGGATTGTCACGCTCTATCGCAATGGCGTGCGCCCGGCGTTGGGGAATCGTTGTTCGCTGACGCCGAGTTGTTCGGAATATTTTTTGCGTGCTGGGCAGCAACATGGCCTGCTGGCGTTCCCCATTGTGGCGGATCGGTTGGTGCGCGAGCCGGGCGTGGTCCAGGCGGCGGAGTGTCCGGTGCATGTCGGTGAACAATTACGTTATGCTGATCCGCTGGAGCAGCATGATTTCTGGATAAAAAAATGAAAAAGAAAACAACCGAATGGGTAGGGCGGGCACGCCGTGCCCGCCGCGGCGCTCGCGGCGCGAGCGCCCTACCTTGTGCCTTTTTGTGGCTAATAATTCCTTCAGCCTTTGCTGCGACGGATTCGACGCAACTTGCGCGGGAACTCGCCGCGGAAAAAGATCATGCGGGCGCGGCGCTGGAATACCGGCGACTGGCTTTGACTATGCCAACGGCCGCCGCGCGCGGCGGGTATTTTTGGGCATCGGCGTTTGAGTCGCTGCAAGCTGGCGAGGCCACGGCGGCGGATCACATGCTCAACCGTGTTGAAAACGAAACACCCGATCTGACGAATCCCGTGTTGCTGCTCCGTGCCGATGTGGCGCTGGCCGCGCGGAAATGGGAGGAGGCCGCCTTTTTTGCCGATGGCGTTTTGCAGCGTACGGATGCCGCGCGTGAGGAAAAGAATCTGGCCGCGCGCCGGTTGGCGGCGGCGGAGTTGCGCGCGGGCGATGTCGCCGCTGCACGCGCGGGTTTGCAGCGCGCGCCGGACCCCGCGCCCGCGGCGCTGGCGGCGGTGGAGGGCTATGCTCAAGGGCACGATAAAAAACCGCGGGTGGGTGGCCTGCTCGGCCTTGTTCCGGGGCTTGGCTATGTGTACGCGGGCGAATGGGCCAACGCCCTGCGTTCGGTGCTTCTGAACAGCCTGTTTATTTTTGGCATGGTCAACACCGCCGAGCACGATGAGTGGGGCGCGTTTGGCGTCATCAGTTTCTTCGAGGTCACGTGGTATAGCGGGAGCATCTACGGCGGTATAGATGCCAGCCAGCGCTACAACCGTGAGCGGTTGGACGGAGCGGTGCGCGGTATCAATGGCCCGGCGGGCTTCGCGCCCGATCCGCTCAAGTTGCCGTTGATCTCGTTGCGCTTCAGTTTCTAGGGCGTAAGCGTCTCAAAAGTTGAAGGCCACGCCCAGTCGTCCGGAGGCACCCGACAAATCCAGTTGCCCGTGGTGCGCATCGCCGCCTTCCTTCAGATCAACCCGCTCGGCAAAGCGATAGCCGCCGCTGAGGAAAAGGGTCAGCACGGGATTGGGTCGCCATGCCGCACCCGCTTGTAACTGTGCCCATGTAAACGAGGCGTCGTAACTGCGGATGGTCGAGGCTTGGCCTTTGGGCGTATCCAACGTTTCGAGCCGCGCTCCGCCGACGCCCGCCGTGGCTTGCGTGAACAGATACCAATGGGTGCGCTTGACCAACTGATAGTTCACCACCAACGCACCCAAGCCGCTTTGCAGCTCCATGCGTGCGTAGTTGCCGTCCTCCAGTTTGGAATCGCTGGCCAGTAGCGAGCCAAGTTCCACGCCCAGCCGCAGCTTCGGGTCGATCACATTCCAAAGGATGGTGATATCACCGCCGCTGGCGCGCTTCATGTCCAGCTCGCCGCCGGTCTTACTGAGGCCATCAGGGTTGACCTTGGCAATTCCGGAACCTTCTGCCGCAACAGATACGCTCATCCGTGTGAAGAAACCTTCGGGTAATGGTTTCCAGAACTTCGATTCCATTTTTTGGTAGAACAATTGCGCCTCGTCCGGCGTCATCTTGTCCACCGCGTTCAGTAGGTCTTGGGCGCCGACTTCAGCGCGCAGGCCGCAGGGCAGCAGCACCAAGGTTGCCGCCACTAGCATCATTTTCAATTTCATGGTGTTCCTTTCCTTTGATTTGCAAGCGGACGACGAAATTCTGGCAAACCAATATCACGTACCCAGGCCGCTGGTACGGAACCATGGGGTGGTGTGCCGGCTACGCCCAGTGCGGTGCGTAACCGATAAAGGCCACGCGGCATGCCGTAGGCACGGGATTGCGCCTGATAGTGTGCCAAGCGATGCAAGGCCGATGGCGAGGAAAAACCGCGTTCCGGCAGCGCCAGATGCAAGGCGATTGCCATGTCCAGCACACGCGCCCATTCATCGCGATCTGACAATGGGCCGCGTTGGAGACGGTTCCAGATAGTGTGCAGGCGCGGTGGAAAAAACGCCAATTCATACGCCGCTTGCAGCCGTTCACGTTCGGTCATGGACATCCTCCCAGAGCTGCATATCGCGTTGGAGATTTTCCAGGTTTTCCCGCACCAGCGGGTCGCGGCGGAAGGTCATAGGCAAGCGCTCGGCAGCGGCACGCACGTCATCCCATGAGATGCGGAGCCGGAAACACAATGAACGTACATCGGCTTGATCTGTTTCGTCGTAGCGGATCAACTTGCTGGCTACAAGCGCGGCGGGCGCTACCGTCCGCACGGTCAGTCGCTGGCCACGCCACAAGACGACATCATCCGGGCCGGGCGGAGGCAGGCAGAGCCGTTCTATGCCCACCCACTCAATATGTTCGTGTAGCGTTTCCGGCGGCGGATTGATAGGCAAGCCGGCTTTTTCACAAGCACGTCGTAGGGCCGTCACGTCGCCTTGGCAATAGGGTCCCGCTACGTCCAAGTCGAGGCTCGTTCGGCCTTCTTCGCCCAGCAACATAAAGGCACCCGCACCATAGAGCACCATATCTGCGGGTGCGCTCAGGTCTGCATCCACCTTTTCGAGAAAAAGTTCTATGTTTTTTCGATCCACGCCGAAAGTATAGTCGGCAAACGCCGTCCGACAAGATTCGTTTATGCATCTGTGCCTTGACCTGCGGGGCGCGCCGTTGCATCTTTGGCGCATGAAACGCGGGGTATCAACCAACAAAGCGCGCGGCAACGTTGACGAGCACAATCTGGGCTTTGCACGGCTGGACCTCGCGCGCCATCAACGGTGCGGCGTGCCGGAGGTGATCTACTGCGCCGGTAAGGCGCCCGCGCAAGTCAGTCATATCATTGCTGCACTGACGAAAATGGGTCACAACGTTTTTGGCACACGCTGCCCGCCGGAGATGTTCACGGCCCTTCGTCAACAACATCCCCGGTTGGTCTATCACGAGACCGCGCGCGCCATCACGCTGGACATCCAACCGCTCCCGAAGCCTCTCGGCCACGTGGCGGTGATCTGCGCGGGCACCTCCGACTTGCCGGTGGCAGAAGAAGCTGCCCTGACCGCCGAGCGCATGGGCGCGGCGGTGGTGCGAATTCATGATGTGGGCGTGGCGGGTTTGCATCGGCTGATGCGTCATCTACCGGTGCTGCGTAAGTGCAATGCGATTGTGGCGGTCGCCGGTATGGAAGGCGCGCTGCCGTCCGTCGTCGGCGGATTAATTGACCGTCCGTTGATTGCCGTGCCGACCAGCGTCGGCTATGGCATGAACCTGCAGGGTGTGGCAACACTACTCGCCATGCTCAATTCGTGTGTGTCGGGCGTCACGGTGGTCAATGTGGACAACGGCTTCGGTGCGGGTGTGGCCGCGGCAACGATCAACCGACTGGTCGCACAGCAGAAGAAATCACGGAACACACGGAAAACCGCGAAATGAAAATTCTACATTTCCAAGGTATTGGCGGTGCGAGCGGCGATATGATGCTGGCCGCGCTCGTGGACCTTGGCGTGGATGCCAGGAAAATCCAGCACCAACTCGCCACCCTACACCTTGCACCTTTCAAATTGCTGGCACGCACATTTGGGTCACACGGACTCCACGGGGCACAAATTGAGGTGAAGCTGTCAGCGATCAGCCATCAGCGTTCAGCCGGACACACAGAACATCGCCACCACGGCCGCTCGTTCCGGGCTATTCGTCGCCTTATCGAATGCAGTCGGTTGCCGGAGGTGGTGCGCGTCGAGAGCGTTGCCGTTTTTCAGAAACTCGCCGAGGCTGAGGCCAAGATGCACGCCGTGCCGGTGGACGATGTGCATTTCCATGAGATCGGCGCGGTGGATTCCATCGTGGATATCGTCGGCGCGTGCCTCGCCAAGCACGAACTCGGCGTGGTGCAAGTGGTCGTGGATCCACTGCCACTTGGCAGTGGCACAGTGCATTGCGCCCACGGCGTCTATCCCGTGCCCGCGCCAGCCACCCTCGAATTACTGCGCGACTTTCCGATTGCGCCGAACGACGAATCCGGCGAACTGGTTACGCCGACCGGTGCGGCGTTGCTGATGGCGTGGCGTAATCTTGACCGTGCGCCCGCGGGTTGTCGCATCATCAAGTCCGGTCACGGCTTTGGTCATCGGCAACTCGAACATCGTCCGAATTTACTGCGCGCTATTCTGCTGGAGACGAATCAAGCCGCAACGGTCACCGACGAAGGCCACGTACTCGAATGCAACCTGGATGACACGACGCCGGAACTGATCGGCGCGCTGACCACGCAACTACTGGCCGCCGGTGCGCTTGATGTCTGGAGCACCGCGATCCAAATGAAAAAGCAACGGCCGGGCGTGCTGCTTTCCGTGCTCTGCCACGTACCGGAAAAACCGGTGCTACTCGATTTGATTTTCCGGGGCAGTACGACCTTCGGTGTCCGCGAATATGCCGTCCAGCGCACCCTGTTGGCGCGTCGCTTGGAAACCGTAACGACGCCGTTCGGCGCCGTGCGCGTGAAAATCGGTGCGTGGCGCGGCTCCGACGTCACGCGTGCGCCGGAAATGGATGACTGCATCGCGCTGGCGCAAAAAAATGATGTGTCGGTGCGCGCGGTCTACGAGGCGGCGTGCCGTTTTCCAAGCCTTGGAAAAAAGAAACAGCCGATTTTCCAAGGCTTGGAAAAACGTGTGCGGCGAAAGGCCAAATAAGCGATGCGTATTTTACTCATAGCGCCGCAGCCGTTCTATCAGGAGCGCGGAACGCCCATCGCCGTGGATTTGTTGTTGCGCGTGTTGAGCGCACGCGGCGATGAAGTTCATGTGGCGACATTTCACGAAGGCGCGAACGTCAGCTATCCGGGCGTCACGCTACACCGCATCAAGCCGCCGCCGCTGGCGCGTGGCGTGCCGCCGGGTTTCTCACTGAAAAAAATTCTGTGCGACGCCGCGCTGTTTTTTCTCGTCAACCGGTTGGTCCGCGAAGTGCGGCCGCAAATTATTCACGCGGTGGAGGAGTCGGTGTTCTTCGGTTGGCACCACCAGTTTTGGCATGGCATCCCCTACATCTATGACATGGATTCCTCGCTGGCGCGGCAATTGGTCGAGTCCAAGCCGATTTTCCAAGGTTTGGGAAAGGTTTTCCAAGGTTTGGAAAATGCCGCCTGTCGCCATGCGTTGATGGTGATCCCGGTGTGCGATGCGCTCGCCGACATCGCGCGCGCAGCCGGTGCGCCGCGCGTAACATTGCTGCGCGATATTTCGTTGCTGGAACGTTGGGGTGGCGAAGCTGAGCCGGCGCTGGGCGTGACCAGGCCGGTGTTCATGTACGTCGGCAATTTGGAAAAATATCAGGGCATTGATCTGTTGTTGAATAGCTGGGCGTTAGCTACGAAAAAAAATTCTGCGATGAGTTTGGTGATTGTCGGTGGCGCGGCGACGCACATCGAAAAATATCGCCAGCGTGCGGCAGAATTGGGTGTGGCGAACAGCGTGCATTTTCTGGGGCCGCGGCCGGTCGGCCGGTTGGCGTCACTGCTGACGCAGGCCGACGTGCTGCTCTCGCCGCGGACGACGGGCAACAACACGCCGATGAAAATCTATTCCTATCTCGACGCCGGCAAAGCGGTGTTGGCGACGGATTTGCCAACCCATACGCAGGTCCTCACCCCGGAGGTCGCACGGTTGGCACCGGCGGAGCCGGTGGCGTTTGGCGCAGCGCTGGCGGAGTTGGCCGGCGATGCTATATTGCGCGCGCGGCTCGGCGCAGCCGCAAAACGGGAAGCTCAGGCCAAGTACAGTTTCGCCGCGTTCCAGCAGACGCTGCGTGCAGCTTATACGGAAATTGAAAGCTTAATAACCCAAAGCGAGGCAAAATGAAGGCGGTGAGATTTTTCGCGGTTTTATTGTTGTTGGGGCTGATGGGTTGTGGTGGCGGTGATAGCGGCGGATCTGCGCCGGCAGATTTTGGCGGCAACCATCCGAACGTGGTGGTCGCGCTCGGCGATAGCATCACGGCGGGCGTGGAGGGTGGCGGTGCGCCGTGGCCAGCGCGGCTCGCGTCGCTTAGTGGCAAGACGCTGATCAACGCGGGTATTGGCGGACAGGAGAGCGGGGATGGCTTGGCGCGAATCGGCGGCGCGCTGGCAGCCTATAAGCCCGGCTATATCATCATTGATTTTGGTGCAAACGACGCCATCATGCTGCGCGACACGGACAACACGCTGGCCAATATTCGCGCGATGGTGGGCATGGCCAAGGCGCACAAGACCGTGCCCATTCTGGCCACGTTGCTGCCGATGATCGGCGAGCACGGGATTTATGATTCCACAGCGCAGCGGATCAGCGCGGGGATCAGCGCGATTGGGAAATCAGAAGGCGTGACGGTGGTGGACCTCAAGACTGAATTTACCGATCCGGAAAATCAACTGATCTCGGACGGTCTGCATCCAAGTGATTTGGGGAACCAGATCATTGCCTTGGCACTCAACGATGCGTTGCCGCATTGACTTTTTCCAAGGCTTGGAAAATGTTACCTGAAGGCGGGCATCGCTATCTACTCCGACGTATTTTCATCCACCATCGTGCCTTTTTTCTTCGTCGCATACACGTAGCCCACGGGAAAAGTCACGCGGCGGAGCACGGTGCAACCCATCGGGACAAGGTCCACTTTGTATTTACTGCGCATGCGCTTGAACAGGCCCTCCAGCCGTAGCGGCGATTGCTGCCACGGCTGGTCCGGGTTTTTTGTTTTCACCGTCACGCTCATCACCATGAAACCGGCGGCATGAAGATTCGTAGTGGTGCGATTGAAGTGACGCATGTCGCATTGCACCGCGCGCTCCACGGCCGCCAGCACGTCTTTCCGGTTGTACGCCAGCACATAATCCAGCAAGCCTTGCAGCATGAAGCCAATGTGGCCGGTTCGATCCACTTTGGCTGGCGTGTAACGCTTCTGGGCGTCGTAAATGCCGAGGTAGCCGTCCGCATCCTGCGACTTCAGCATGGCGGCGACAAACTCGTCAGCACGCTTTTTCAACGCCGCGTCGTCCGCCAGAATCGCATTGGAAATCAACGCCAGACCCCAGTAGCCCTCCGCCGCGCCGTCCCAAAAATCCGACTGCTTGTCCTGCTTGGCCGGATTGTGTCCACGCAACTCGTAGGCTTTGTTCTGCACCATCCAACAGCGGTGATAATAGGCCAGTATCCCGCTACTGGCGTCCTGATCAATTTGTGCTTTGATCCAACCTGCCGGGCGCACTGCGCCAAACGGCATCAGCGCAAACTTGGCGTCGGGTATGATGGGCGCCTCGGCGGCGCGGAGGCCCAGCAGCAGGCTCATCGTCAAACCGATCCAACCGAGGGTTGTTTTCCAAGCCTTGGAAACGCTCCCCGTGAACATTAGGCCGGTATCCAGCTATGGTCTTCATGTCATCATCCTCGCTGCACCACAACCTTTCGCCGATAACGGTTCCGCCGGCAAAATATTGTGGCTCGTTTCTAGCGCGGACGATAGACCGTGTGGGACAAGGTTTGCCATGTTTGGCTGGTTTCGTAGATCGTGCCCATGTCCAGCGGTTGGGGCAGCCACGTGCAGTACGGGTTGGTTTCTTTCCACAGCGTGCCGGCGGAGGCGTAGTCGCAGAAGGTCAGTGCGCTTTTTTGTCCATTGATGGTGCACGGCGCATCGAAGGCCAGCCACGCGCCGATTTTTTGCGCGGCGCTGGGATTGGGTGTCAGCGCGATGAAGGGCGTGGTGCTCCGGTCCAACACAATCGAAACGCCCGGTTGCGTCGGCACGAGACGATTATCGAGTGAGAACACAATCGGGCCGCGTACCACGGCCAGTTGGCCGTTGCCATCGGGCGCTTCGAGCAAACGCCCGCGCAGATCAAACGTCAATTTGATTTTGTCGCCCGCTTTCCACGTCCGGCGAATCCTGGCGTAGGTACCAGCCTTCGCTTTGATGCGTTCGTCGTTCACCCTCAATTCGGTTTTTTCGCTCCACGCGGGGATACGCAGTGCGAGCGTGAATTCTTCGGTCGTTTGCGGGTTCAGCGTGATCGTCGTTGCTGCGGTGGCGGGATAGTCACCCGTGATCTCCAAGTGGAGTGGGGTGCCTTGGGGTGTGGCAAAGGTGGTGCGCGCTGGCGCATAGAGATTGATGACGGGGCCTTCCGCGCTGGTCATGGCTGCCCATCGCGACGTAATGAAGAGACCGCGCGGGCCGTTGAGGACGCAGCAACTCGTGCCGACATCAACGTGTTGCATGTTGCTGGGCACGCGCTCACCCATGGGCGCGCTGAAGTAGGCCCACCAGGAACCGTCGGGCATCAGTGCGCCAAGCAAGCCGTTGTAGAGATTACGCTCGAGTTCGTCGGCATAGCGCACATCGCCGGTGAGGCGGAGTAGTTGATAGAGGTATTTCATCCACGTGGCGGTGACGCAGGTCTCCAGCGGATGAAACACCATGCCCGTCTGATTGGTGTGACTGCTGGACCAAAATTCGTTGCGCGTGCCGCAGCCGATGATGGTCGTTTCGTGTTGCAGAACGTTGTCGGCCAATCCAATCGCTGCCGTGAGATAGGCTTTTTCGCCGGTGACACGATAGAGTTCGCAAAGCCCTTCAAAGCACGAGGTCATCTCATAGGCTTTGTTCCACACCATTTTTTCTGGCGGAACATGCGCGGTGGCGTCTTCGATCAGTCGTAGGCCATGCGGCATGTGTTTGGCCGGCTTGCTCCACGCCTCCACGATGTATTGCGCGAAGGCCAGGTATTTCGGGTCGCCGGTGCGCTGATAAAGCAACACGGTTGGCTCCAACACCGACGAAGAGGCCAAACCTCTTTGTTCGCCGGTCTCCACGATGTTAGTTTTGCCGGGGCCGACCTCGTTCAACAGCGTATCTTCATGACGACACGCCACCTTGAGCGCGGTCTCGTCGCCGGTGCGATCATAGTAGGCGAGTATGCCGAGCAGCGCATATTTGCGGCCCCAGACATCCCATCCTTGGAGCCGGAATTCTGGTTTGCGTGTCCCAAGATAACCGTCGCGCGCAGCGGTGGTGATGAGATTGGTGTAACCTTCGACGCATTTGGCGCGCGTTTCGGGTGTGGACTGATAGGCATCGGCCAGCACCAGCGACGTGTACCATTTGCCCCAGTATTCACAACGCCAATCTTTCGGCCCTTCCTCCGTTTTTTGGCGATAGGGATTAACGAGTGCCGGAAGGCTCTGGGGCAGCAATTGTTTGTGCAGGCAAAGATCGAGCTGTTCCCCAAGTCGTCCCGTAAACGTGACGGCGTTTGCCGGCGCGGGCTTGAAGACATCTTGCTGGGCCAGCGGGGCGGGCGCGGCCAGTATCGAGAGCGTGGCGAGGCCGACGATGCTGCAACAAAAACCGACGAATTTCATGTTCTGCTCCTTTGCTTTTCCAAGGCTTGGAAAAAACGGAGCAATACTTTTCCAAACCTTGGAAAACCAGGCAAGTCAGAAACGCGGTCAGACCGGCGGCGTGTCGAGCGTGGCGCGCACCTGCTGCGCGAGGGCGGCGGCGGAAAATGGTTTTTGTAACACGTGCAAATCCGCCGGTAAATGACCGTATTGCTCCAAAATGTCGGCGGGATAACCGGACATATAGAGGATGCGGATGCCGGGCCGAAGTTTTTGAATGCATTCGGCGGCGTCTTTGCCACTCTGCTCGGGCATGATTACATCGGTGAGGAGCAGGTGGATCGGCCCTGTATATTGCTCGACAAAATGCAGGGCATCGGCGGCGGTGGATGCCGTTAAAACCGTGTAACCGAGCTGCGCCAGCGACCACTGAACCAAATTGAGCACGGGCGCTTCATCCTCCACGACCAAAACAGTCTCCGTGCCGGTGGGTACGCGCTCCGCGGCTTGTTCCTCTTTGGCAACATCGGTGGTGTTCGCCAGGGGGAGATAGATGGTGAAGGTGGTGCCCTGCTGGGGCGCGCTTTGTACGGTGATGGCCCCGTGGTTTTGCTTGACGATGCCGTAAACCGTGGCCAGTCCCAAACCGGTGCCCTTGCCAATCCCTTTGGTGGTGAAGAAAGGTTCGAAGAGGTGCGCCTGAATCTCCGGTGTCATTCCCGCGCCATCATCGTGGAAGGTCAGCAGCACATAATCGCCGGGCGGGACGAAATCGGGCTTGTCCCGGCAGTCGGCCGCCAGGAGCGTACGTGGGGCGGCCGCGATGGAAATGGTGCCCGTGCCGCTGATGGCGTCGCGGGCGTTGACCACCAGATTGACCAGAATCTGATTCACCTGACCGGGGTCCATGAACACGCGCCCAGACTGCGGCTGCGGCGTGAAGCGCAAAAGGATGTTTTCGCCGATCAGGCGCTTGAGCATCTTCAAGCTGCCGGAGATCGCGGTGTTGATGTCCAACATGATCGGCGTAATCGCTTGCTTCCGCGAAAAGGCCAGCAATTGCCGGGTGAGATCGGCGGACCGGCGGGCGGCGTTCTGAATTTCCAACAGGTCGGGGCGCAACGGATGTTCGGGCGGCAGCACCTGTAGCAGCATTTCGACATGGCCCATGATGATTTGCAGCATGTTGTTGAAATCGTGGGCCACGCCGCCGGCCAACTGGCCCACGGCTTCCATTTTTGCCGCCTGCCGGTTCTGCTCTTCCAGCGCCACTTCGTGAGTCACATCACGCTTGACGGCCACATAGTTGACGATCTTGCCCGCGGCCTCGAAAACGGGGGAGATCGTGGCCTCTTCCTCATACAGCGTGTGGTCCTTGCGCTTGTTGATGAGGTGGCCGCTCCACACCTTGCCGGCGGTCAGTGTCGTCCACATCTGCCGATAGAAGGCGGCCTCATGTTTGCCGCTCTTGAGGATGCGCGGGTTCTGGCCGTAGGCTTCTGCGCGGGTATACCCGGTGATTTTCTCGAACGCCGGGTTGACGTAAACGATCTTGCCGGAGGGCGCGGTGATCATGATCGTTTCCGGGGACTGCTCGACCGCGGTCACCAGTCGGGCTTGGGATTCCAGTGCGTGTCGTTGCTCGGTGATGTCCCTGACCGCAGCTTGAAGGAAAACTTTTTTGGCGGACTGCACCCGGCTCAAGAGCACTGCCGCCGGAAACTCTTCGCCCGTGAGTCGCCGGTGTGTCCATTCAAAAAAGTGGGAACCTTTCCGCAGCGCGGTTTCGATCATGGCCTTGGCTTTCTCGATGGAACTGCGCCCGTCCGGCTGCCGCTCGGGCGATAGGTCCCATGGCCCGTGGGCGATAAATTCATCCTCGGTTTTGGCCCCGAATATTTTCAGGGTGGCCGGGTTCCCGGAGGTGAACCGCCACGACGGCGGTTCAATCGTCATGATGGCGTCGCGGGCGCTGTCGAAGAGCGTTTTATATTTGTCCTCGCTCGCATGCAGCGCAGCCATTGTCTCGGCTTGCTCCTGATAAAACCGAAGGCGTTGGTGCCGCCAGATCACCCCCACGCCGGCTCCGGCGCCAAGGAGCAGGGCGTTGATCAGGACGACCATTTGCCAGAGGCGCTCCTGCAGCGGCGCATAGACTTCTGCGCTGGCGATGCGGGCCATCAGGAACCACGGCGAATCGGGGATGGCGCGCACATAGGCGAGGGCTGGACAGCCATAATAATCCTGGCCTTCCACGATCCCCGTTTTCCCCAGTGCTGCTTGCATGACAGGGAATGCATTGTTTTTTAGTGAAATGCGCAGGTTGAGGGCGGCATTGGTTTGAATCTTGGTCTCGCTCAAAAAAAGCGCGTCATTGTCGTCCCGGCGGAGCAGCACGGTCTCGGCAGACTGACTGGGGATGGGCCAGCGCTGGAGAAAAGGATAAAGATAGGTGGTGGGGTCAATGTTCAAAACCAGTACGCCGAGCGGCCGGCCGCCATCCGCTTCATCGAGCACGGGAATCAGGATGGCCAAATAGACCCGCTGATCTCGTTCGTTCCGGTAGAAATCCTGAAACGCAATCTGCCCGAAACGCAGAATTTCGGGCACGCGCCGGGAAATGAGGGCGGCGCTTGGAAGCGCCGCGGCGGGCGCCGATATCCGGGTGACGCCTTGCGTGTCGAGCAGGAAGACCCGATCATACTGATAGTGGTTTTGGATTTTATCCAGCCAGGTCTGAAGTTGCCGTTGCGCATCCGCGTCCGCCGACTTTTCAAAAAAGTGCCGAACCAAGGTCGAAAAAAGGGTGTTTTTGAACAGGATGCTGCCATCTCCCAGGCGTTCTTCGCGCCACTGCATCAGCTCGTCCGCCTTCAGTTCTGCAATGGCGGAAAGCTGGCGTTCCACCTCGCTGCGATAGCGTTGCGTATAACGTTGATAATAAAAATAGCCGGTGGTGACGATGCCGGCAGCCAAGGCGATGAAAATCAGGGCGAAGGAAAAGGAAGTTTTGAAATCCCTTTCGAGCACTTGCGGCGGCAATGCGGTGGGCCGGTTCACCAAAGCCAGCAGTGCCAAGCCCAGTAGCATAAAGGCGAGGATCGTGTTGAGCGCCGGCGGGATGACGGGGCCACCATAGAGCAGGGGCGCGCTGTAGAGATAGGCCAGCAAAAAAGGCAGGCAGGTACCCAACAGCACGCCCGCCGTGCCCAGCGCCAGAAGCGTGCGCCACGCCGGGATCGCCGACCGCGAAAGCGAGGCTAGAAACGACAAACCGGCGAGCAGAAAGCAGAACGCGGTTAATGGTGACATGTGTCCCAGCGCCGCATTGCCAATGCTGCCTGTGATCGGCAGTCCGAAATGTTCAAACGACCATTGAAGGTCGAGGCTGCTTAGCGCGAACAACAGCAGCGCGGTCATCATGACCAGCCAGCCCAAGACCACGTTGACCCAATAGGTGCGGATGCGCAACGGTGTCCGGGCGCGCCAGCAAATGGCGACGCCCAACAGCAGTAACAGCACCGCCGTACTCGGTGCCATCGGTATCAAATCCGCTTTGATACTTGCCAGCAACGGCTGGCCCAAAATCCAACCGAGCAGGGCGGCGCAACTGAAGGCTGCCGCGGCGGCGCCGCCGGCATAGGTGGCGAAAATCGCAAGGAACTCCCATCCTCGGCGGCGACTGTCATCAACGCGTTGGTGCAACGTTTGCAAGACCACCCTCCACTTGGCATATTCCTACACAAAACGCCGTTTTTCAACCAACATTTTGTGGGCGGAGAGATTTACGCACGCGATGCAGGCCGGCGCCGGCACGTTTCCAACCCTTGGAAATTATCTCAGGGGTCGTTGTCTGGCGGGGTTTCTTTTTTGGCCTTCTTTTTCGGCTTCAAGCCAGGGCGATAGTTGGGATTTGGCGTTGGCATTTGCGCGCCCACCTGCTCGCGCCACTGGTGCAACACGGCTTTCAACTCTGCGGTTTTAGCCGGGTTGGTGGCCGCCAAATTCTTGGTTTCGCTTTCGTCGTCCTTGAGGTTGAACAATTCCGCCGCGCCATCCTCGTAGAACTCGATTAACTTCCAGTCGCCTTGCCGAACGATACCGTAGGGGCTGTGGCAACTTTTGCGATAATGCGGGAAATGCCAGAAAAGCGCCGGACGTTGCAGCGTACCGGTCTGGCGCAGCAGGGGCGCGAGGCTGACGCCATCGCAATGGTTTTCCGGCATCAGCGGCAGGCCGGCCATGTCCAGCATCGTCGGGAAAAAGTCGGTACTGATGACGGGCGTGGCGCAGGCGCTACCGGCCTGCACAACGCCGGGCCAGGCGATGATCAGCGGTTCACGAATGCCACCTTCGTAGGGATGGCCCTTGCCGGCGCGCAAGGGCACGTTGGTTGTCGCGCCCAGTTGGCCGCCGTTGTCGGACATGAAAATGACCACCGTGTGGTCGGCAATTTTCAGTTCCTCCAGTCTGTTCAGCACACGACCGAGGCTCTGATCTACGCTCTCCACCATCGCGGCGTAGGCCGGATTCCACTTTTGACCAAGGCGCGCGGCCTTCGCGCTATATTTCTCCATCATTTCCGGCTTGGCCATCAGCGGCATGTGCACCGCGTAGTGGCAGAAGTGCAGCAGGAACGGTTGAGTCGCGTGGCCTTCGATGAACTTCAGCGCTTCGTCCGTCAGCCGGTCGGTCAGGTATTCGCCTTGCGGCCCGTCCGGCAAATTCGGATAGGCATGCTTGTAGGGGCTGAAATAGGTCGCCGGCTGGCCCCAATGGCCGCCCGCGATGTTCACGTCGAAGCCCTGTTTTTCCGGGCTATAATCGGTGTCGCCCAAATGCCACTTGCCGATCAGCGCGGTGCTGTAACCGGCTTTTTTGAACGCCTCGGCCACGGTGACTTCTTCCAGCGGCAGATGCTTGCACCAATCCGGTGGTTGCAGCTTGGCGTTGGGCGGTGGCTTCTCGCCGGGGATCCAATCGGTCAGATGCAAGCGCGCCGGATATTTGCCGGTCATGATGCTCGCCCGCGAGGGGCTGCACACCGCGCAGGCGGCGTAAGCGTTGGTGAAGCGCATCCCGCGCTGCGCCAGCCGCGTGACGTTCGGCGTTTCATAGAACGTGTTGCCGAACGGCTCCACGTCGCGCGCGCCTAGGTCATCCACGAGGAAGAACACAAAATTCAGCGGGCGGCGATCTGGTGCGGCGGTTTCCACCGCCCGCGTCCACATCGCCCCGGCGGCCAAGGTCATGAGTCCGAGAAATTCGCGGCGTTTCATTATGTTTCCTTTCTAGGTGTGGCATCATTCTGCGGCACACGCGGCTTGATACACGAAATTGCGTCGCCACACAAATACGAAGATGGACTATTTCCAAGGTTGCGGATTCTACAGGCAGGTTGGGGCGTGCGGTTCATCGCGAACGCCGGACACGCTATGCGGTGGTGGTCAAGGTGCCGAGCCGCAAGGTCCGGGCGTTCAACCGCATTCGGGCTGAGGCCCTGCGGGCCGAAGGTGTTGCATGTAGAGGTTGACTTCAGCACCTTGGAAACAGCGCTGTGCCCACCGCCACCCAGCTTGCGGCTCGCAGAAAATCACGCCGACAAATCCTGCGGAATGCGGCAACAGCGGGTGCGCTCATTTTAACTCCTTTTTGAACGTCCGACAGCGCTCGCGAAGTTCATCCAATTGTTTGGCATACGCGGGATCGGTCGCCAAATTTTTGGTCTCCAACGGATTTGCGTGGAGGTCATAAAGCTCCTCGCTGCCCGGGCCGGTTTGTTTCAGCCACGCGGTGTACTTCCAATCACGGGTGCGCACGCCTTCGCACGGCTCGATATGCTTGGGTGGCTTTGGGCTGTGCTCATAGAGGTGTTGATAGAAGAAGGCGTCGCGCAGCGGCGCCTCCGGCGTACGCAGGATCGGCAACAGACTCTGCCCTTGCATTGCGGCGGGTGCCGATAGACCGGCCAAGCCGAGAATGGTCGGCGCGATATCTATATTGAGCGCCATCGCGTCCGAAATTTGTCCTCGTTTGGCCACCGGCGCGCGCGGATCGCAGATGAGGAGCGGCACGCGCAGCGATTCTTCGTGCATGAACCATTTGCCCCAGAAACCGTGCTCGGCGGCAAAGTGACCATTGTCCGAAGAGAAAATCAGCACGGTGTTATTCGTCAGCCCGCGCTGCTGAAGCTCCTGCTGGATTTCGCCCAGGCAGGCATCAACCCCCTCAATCAGGCGATAGTATTGGCGTAGTTGCGCATTACGCCGGTCCGGCTTTTCTATCATTTCCAAACCGTGCTCGCTCTCCAGGGACTTGCGCAAAAACTCCGGCTGGCGCAGCGCCTCGGCCAGGGTAACGTTTCCACGCGCCGGGATATCCACACCATTGAAATCCTGCTCAAAGCGTGGCGCATAACCGTGCCACGGCCCGTGCGGCGCTTTGAGACTGACCGCCAGGCAGAAGGGTTTGGCCGGATCGCGTTGATCAAGGAACGAACGAATCTTGGCCGGCACAAATTCCGTTTCGTGCACGGGGTTTTTCAGCGAGGGATGCGGGCCTTTATTCTGCCCGCACCCGTTAAGTCCTTGGGACGCCTTGGGACAGGAGCAGAAAAAGTTGGCGCGCTCCGTCGTGCCATTATTCCGAATGTAATTGCAGTCGCGATCATGCCAATAGAGCGCTTGCACCATATCGCCGGCCCAGAAGTCGTACGCCATCGCGCATTGCTGATAGTAGGACCGATCACTATCGTTGATGCCCCATTTGCCAATGAAGCCGGTGTAATACCCGTTTTGCCGCAGCACCGTCGGATATACACCTTCCAGGGAACGCAGCGGAGTGTGGAAATCATTGACGCCGTGCCGGCACGCATGTTGGCCCGTCAAAATGCAGGCCCGGCTGACGGCACAGATGGACGTGGTGACGAACGCGTTTTGGAACCGCGTACCGCCAGCAGCCAGGCGATCGAGCGCGGGTGTTTTCAGTACCGGGTTGCCCGCGCAGCTCAGGGCATCCCAGCGCATGTCATCGGCGAGCACGAAAACAAAATTCGGCCGCTTTGTTTCCGAACCTTGGAAACCGGCTCCGTCCGTTTTTCCAAGCCTCGGAAAAGCTAACGCGGCGGTCCCGACCAGTTTCAAAAAATCACGACGTTGATACATGAGCTTGTTCATCTTGGCGTCACTGCGGTCGGGCGGCCTGCCAGCCGGCATACAGCAAGGCTTTCAATTCCTGTACGATCGCCGCGGATTTGGGATCGTTGGCCAAGTTGTGCCACTCGTGCGGGTCGCGGGTGTGGTCATAGAGTTCGGTTCCGGCCTGACCTTCGTTCCATTCGGTGTAACGGTAGCGCTCGGTACGCACACTGCGCCCGATCGCTTTGTTCCGCGAACCTTTTCCTTGGCCGCTGTAGCCGCCCTTGAGGCCGTGAATCACCTGCGTAAACGCGCCCTGCTTCCACGTGCGGTCCGGATCATCCAACAGCGGGCGCAGGCTGATGCCTTCGAGGTCTTGGGGTGCCTGCAGCCCACAGAGTTCAGCCAAGGTCGGATAGATATCCACCAGTTCCACCAAGCGTGACGTGGCCTTGCCGGCCGTCTTCATCCCCGGGACCGCGATGATCAGCGGTACGCGCGCGGCCTCCTCAAACAAGGTCATCTTCTGCCACTGGCCGTGCTCGCCGAGGTGATAGCCGTGGTCGCTGATGAACACCACCACCGTATTTTCCGCGAGGCCCTGCCGCTCAAGTTCGTCGAGGACGTGGCCGAACTGTGTGTCCATGAAACTGACCGAGGCGTAGTAGGCCTGCATGACCGTGCGCTGTTGCGCCGCGTTCATGCCATAGTGCGGCGGCGTCACGGTGAACGCGGCGGGCGGCTTGCCCTCGCGGTCGCCAGCTGGGTTTTGCGCCAGCGTGAGCTTCTCCGGTGGATAAAGCCCGAAATATTTCTTTGGCGAGACATAGGGCGTGTGTGGGCGGAAAAAGCCCACGGCGAGGAAGAACGGCTTGTCTTTGTGTTCACGCAACAGCTTGCAGGCCTCCTGCGCGATCTTGCCATCGGTCTGCTCCACATCAGCGCCCTCAGCCGCCAACCAACTGAGCGTCCCGCCATACTTGCCGGCACCGACCGTGACTTGCGCCTTCTCGCCCGTGATGATACTGAAAATTTTGTCCTCGTCGTCGCAGTCACGGCCGCGCGGATTGACCACTTTCTCCCACGAGACCGGGTCATCGAGACCAGCGGTGCCGATTTGGGAGGGCACGCCGTAGTGATAGAGCTTGCCGACGCGTGTGACATAATAGCCGTTCTGCTTGAACAGTTCCGGCAACGTCACGGTCTGAGGCCGATGTTCACGAAAACGGGTTTGGTTGTCGGTGACACCGCTGGTGTCCGGGCGCAGCCCTGTGAGAAAGGAACTACGGCTGGGATTGCAGAGTGGATACTGGCAGTAGGCGCGGTCAAAGCGCAGGCCGCGTTGTGCCAGTTGATCGATGCGCGGCGTCAACGTCGGCTCGCCATAGCAGCCCTGTACCGCACGGCAATCATCCGACACCAGCAGCAGCACGTTCAACGGCTTCGCGGGGACGGCGAGCGCAGGCCTCCGCCACGACAAGGCGGCTACGCCTAGTCCCGCTAGTTTTAGAAAATCACGACGGCGTAACAATGACATGGATTTTCTTTCATGGTTCAGCGATGGTTGCTCAATCTTCCTTGAGAAAACGGGTGACACCGCCCTTTATTTTAACGCAGGTTATTTAGTGGCCGCGTCCCCTGCGTGTAAGGTCAACAGCAGTGCGCGCAGGTCCATGACCTGTTTGCCAGGAAGTTTCAACGCGCGCAGGGTCAACAACCCACGGCCTTGCTGGAATTCGATCATACCCAGTCGCGACGGTTTGAAATCTTTCACGTAGGACTCGCTCTTGCGCGGAAAGCGATCATGCTCGGCGCCCCGTAGCGGCGGATCGTTCGCTTCCGAAATGACGCCCTGAACGCGGCTCCCGTTCAGGCTCAATTCGACCGTCGCGCCCACCTCGGCTGCGGGGCAGGTGTAATAGACAACCACTTCATATTTGCCCGGCGTTTCTACGACCACATCCCACGTAATGGCGTCGTCGGTGCTGGTCCAGTTTGTGAAGTAGGAACAGTTGGGGGCATGGGCGCTGCGTTTGATGTGCCCGTGTGCCACGCCGTCGCGCGCGGGTAGGGTGGTGCTGGGGAAATCAGGGTAGCCGACGGTGAAGGGGCGGTCTTCATCGTGTAGCCCGGCGAGCACCTCTTTTTTCCAGCGCGCCACCGCCTGCGCGAGATTC
This sequence comes from Verrucomicrobiota bacterium, assembly GCA_004321905.1. Taxonomy (GTDB): domain Bacteria; phylum Verrucomicrobiota; class Kiritimatiellia; order CAIQIC01; family CAIQIC01; genus DP16D-bin41. The sequence continues at coordinate 99,157 of SCQF01000041.1, forward strand.
TTCGCGATAACCGGCTGCTCCGTCGTCACATCGCGGGTTTGCCCGGGATCGGCCTCCATATCGAATAGCTTACCTTCATGATCCAAACGATACCGCTGCGTCCGCACGCTGACCTTGCGACTCCAATGCGAAAAAATCATACGGTCAGGTAATCGAACATCGTAATCCAGCAATAGTGGTTTGAGGGATTGGCCATCCAGCGGTTTGCGATGGGCGGAAGGAATAGCGGCGAGATCGGCCAGTGTGGGCAACAGATCAATCGCGCCGGCAATTTGCGGCACGCGTTTACCGGCGGCAATGTGGCCCGGCCAGCGAATCAAGAACGGCGCACGCACACCGCCTTCGTCCGTCGAGCCTTTCATGCCCTTCATCCCGCCGTTCCAGCGATTGCTATTCGGGCCGTTGTCGCTGAAATAAATCACGATGGTGTTTTCGGCCAGTTTGAGTTCATCAAGTCGCCGCAAAATGCGCCCGACGTTCCAGTCAATGTTCTCGCACATCGCCAACGCAGCGCGGGTGAAGCCAAGGTCCTCGGCGGCGGGATTGAGTCCGCGCAACTTCACTTCGCGTTCGGCGAACTTTGTATAAAACTGATCCGGCACCTGCATCGGCGCATGCGGGATATTGAGCGGCACATAACAGAAAAACGGACGCTGCTGATGCGTCTCGATAAACTGGAGGGCATGATCAGTCAGATCATCCGCGAGATAGCCCTTGCCTTGCACCGGCTGGCCGTTGTGCTCCAGCGGCGGGTCAAAATAGGTGCCCCAGTGGCCGGAACAAAACCCATAAAACTCATCGAAGCCGCGTCCGTTGGGGTGATAGGGATATTGTGTTCCGTTGTGCCACTTGCCGAACGCGCCGGTCGCGTAGCTCGCGGCCCTGAAAACCTCGGCGATGGTCTGCTCGTCGCGATTCAGCCGCTCCTCGCCGGTGGAGACGCCGGACACACCGCCGCGCGGATGATAACGGCCAGTGAGAAATTCCGCGCGCGTCGGCGAACATACCGGGCACACATAAAACCGGTCGAACAACGCGCCATCGCGGGCGAGTGAATCAATATGCGGCGTGGCGAGGTTGCTGTTGCCGTTGATGCTCAAGTCGCCCCAGCCCTGATCGTCGGCCAGAATGATGACGATATTCGGTTTGGCAGGTTGTTTTTCCAAGGCTTGGAAATCGGGCGCGCCACTTTTTCCAAGCCTTGGAAACGCCAACGCGCCGAGACCGGCAAACTTCATAAAATCGCGGCGCTGCATAAATGTACCTTTCATGCGGTTGCGTACCGTCAATCTTTGGGCACGAGACTTTTCCACCAGGTAGGGTTGGGTTGCCAATGGGGATCGAGATAGGCGGCGTGCGCTTTTTCGAGCCGGGCCTTAAGTCCCAGCGCGTCTTTCCGGTGCTGCTCGGCCATCGCCTCGGTAAAGTCGGGATTGGGTTGCGGAAGCTTGGCGCCGGTCTCTTTGAGCCAGGCTTGCAACTCCCTCCAGAGTTGCCCGGTGCGCGCCGCTTCCTGTTGCGCGAGATCGTGCTGCTCACCGATGTCACCGGCCAGATGATAAAGCTCGTTGCGATTGTCCTCCCAATAATGGATGAGTTTCCACGCGCCTTGGCGGATGATGGACGATGGTTCGCCACCCTGGTTGCCGTAATGCGGGTAATGCCAGAAGAGCGGTCGCGGCGCGAGCTGGTCGCCCTTCAGCAACGGCACCAAGCTGACTCCGTCAACGTGTTGGTGCGGCTGCAAGGGCAGCCCCGCCAGTTGCAGGAGCGTGGGATAGAAATCGGTTCCGATCGCCGGCGTATCGCAAACACTGCCGGGCCGGGTAATGCCGGGGGCCTTGATGTAGAAAGGTACGCGGATCCCGCCTTCCCACTGACGCCCCTTGCCTCCGCGATAGGGCAGTTCGGAGGAACTAAAGCTATCGCCCGATGAAACGCCGCCATTATCGCTGGTGAAGCAAACAATGGTGTTGCGATCCAAACCCAGTTCCGCGAGCCGCTGCAACACCCGCCCCGTAGCGGTGTCCATGTCCTCGATCAAGCCCGCATAGATGGGGTTGTCCTGTACCTGCCGGACTGGCAGGGTGCGGTCAATCTTGAAGCGTTCTGCCGGCGGCGGCAACGTGGCTGCCTTTGCGCGATATTTGCTCCACAACGGTTGGGAGGTTTCGATTGGCCCATGAACGGCATAGAACGCGAGGTAGGCCAGAAAGGGTTTGTCCTTGTGCTGCTCAATGAAGGTAATGGTTTCGTTGGCCAGTCGCTGGGTGAGCGATTCACCCCGCGGGCCGTTGGGCAGGTTCGGATTTTTCCAAGGGGAAAAGTAACCGCCCGTCGGCCCGCCCGCATCCCAGCCGCCCTTATTGATGTCGAACCCGTGATCCTCCGGCCAGGAACCCTTGCTGCCCAGATGCCACTTGCCGGCGAAAAACGTGGCGTAACCGGCCTGCTTCAGCGCTTCGGCCAGCGTGGTGTCGGCGGCTGGCAGGTTGCGGGTGTAATCAACGGGCAACAATTTAACCTGCCGCTGGCGCGCAAAGGCTTGCCCCACAGCCGCGCCGATGTAATCGGTGATGCCATGCCGGGCGGGATACTTGCCCAGCAGAATACTCGCGCGTGACGGGCTGCACACCGGACAGGTGGCATAACCCTGCGTGAAACGCATGCCGCTGCGGGCGAGGGCGTCAATATGGGGCGTCTCATAAAACGTACTGCCCTCGATGCCGACATCCTTGATCCCGTAGTCGTCCACGAGAATGAAGAGAATGTTGGGTTTTTCCAAGCGTTGGAAATCCGCCGCGTGCAGCGTTCCAAGCCTTGGAAACAGTGCGGCGCCAGCCAGGCCGAAGCCGGCCAGTTTCAGGAAATCACGACGCGAGATTGATTGCATAATTTTCCCTCATTAATACCGCCGGAACTTATCACGCCCGGGCGTGGCTGGCAATGCGGTCTGCCATGCTGATACTTTTTGTTTTAGCACGGCCACGATGGCCGGTTGTTGGGTGGCCACGTTGTGCAATTCTTCAGGATCGCTGGGGATATCGTATAGTTCGGGACGACGGCCGTCTGCGTTGATGAGGAGTTTCCAACGGCCGTCGCGAGTGGCAAGAACGGGCGCGTTGTGTTCCTTCATCCCCGCGAGCGCGTCGGCCTTCGGTAAGGGCGCCCCGGTGAGCGCACAGAGCGCGGGCCGCACATCCTCGGAAGCGACCACACTGGTGCCATCCACGCGACCTGACACTTCTTTGTCCAACATCTTGCCCATCACGTCCATCAGGCGGACGAAATGCCTTGTAAGGGACACGGCCGTTGGCCGCTTGCGCTTCCGATATGCGGGGGAAAAAGGCGCGCGGATAGTCCGGCCCCAGCCCGCGCAAGTTGTTGGATTGGGCCAACGCATTATTTTCCAAGGCTTGGAAAACTCACCACCAGCGCCATGCTGAACCCCGCCAGCTTCAAAAAATCACGTCGTGTATTCATGCGTTATCCCGCCTTCAATCAAGCGGGGCTTTTTCAAAATCGGAGGGTAGAAAGCCGCCGGTCGTGATGTTCTTGTCTTTTTGGTAGCGTTCGTAGAACCCGCGCCACTCTTTGCCGGAGTTGGGATATTCATCAAAAACCTGGCCCTGACCGAGTACGCGCGGATCTTCCTGGGCCTTCAGCTCGACAAAAAGCTGTTGCTTGAGTTGCGCCATGCGTTCCTGAAATTCGGGACGCCCGGCCAGATTGTTCACGCAATCGCGATCTTGCACAAGATCATAGAGTTCCTCCTGCGGACGCTTGCCGAAGCACGCATCCCAGAAATGTTTTTGCTCTGGCACGGTGCGCGTCTTGAGGACCTCGGTCTTGGTCGGACTGCTGTCGGTATCCAGATAACCAGTTTCTGGATTACAACAGGGCCAGCGCGTCGGCTCAAAATTATGAAGATAGAGCAGGTTGTCCTTGACGATGCCACGCACGGGATAGCTTTCGTCGTGCGGGCGACCGGTGTCGTTGCGCTCCCGGCCGATGATGACGTGATCGCGCACGGGATTCACCTGTCCGGCCTTGTCCGCGAAGAAAATGTCCGTGAGACTCCGCCCTGTCGGCGCGGCCATGCCGGTTTGCTCCCAGCGGAGGCGTGCCAACTCGACGAACGTCGGCGCGAAATCAATGAAACTCACATAGTCTTCCACGACGCGCCCCGGCCGGCGGATGCCGCGTTTCCACATTGCCGCCAGCGGGAGATGATTGGAGTCCTGATAGGTGTGGCCTTTGTCATGTGGAAACGGCATGCCGTTATCGCCGGTGACGATGACCAGGGTATTCTCCAGCCACCCGCGTTTTTCCAAATCCGCGAGCATCCGGCCCAAATGCCGATCAAAGTGTTCGACCTCGAACGCGTAGTCCAGCAGATCCTTGCGCACCGTCTCGTTGTCGGGCCAGCAGGCCGGTACGCGCTCAATCTCCGTCGTCTTTTTGCCGCCCTTGGCCACGCCCGACCCATATTCATAATCACGATGCGGCTCGATCGAGCCATACCAGAAACACCACGGCTGACCTGTGGGTGCGGCGTCGAGAAAATCGGCGAAGTTGGCGGCGTAATCGTTTGCGCTGATGCACGCGGTCGGCGGCGGTGCCTTGCGTTTCTGGAAGCGTTGCCCGGCCATCTCGCGCTTTTTACCAGTCGCGTCCAAACAACTACCCGGCGCCCAGCCTTTCTCGGTCATGCCCACAAAATAACCCAAGCCCGTCAGCGCCTCGGCGTAGGTCTTGAACTCCGGCGGGAAATAACAGTAGTGGTTGGCGGCGGCCTTGAGTTGCCACGGATTACGACCCGTGAGTAGCGCCGCACGCGACGGCGCGCATTTGGCCGTCGGCGTATAGGCGTGCGTGAACAGGATTCCTTCGCGGGCGACGCGATCAAAATTTGGCGTTTTGACCCACTGGCACCCGTAGACGCCCGCGTGGCCAAAACCCCAGTCGTCGGCCAGCGCGAACAAAATGTTCGGGCGCGCGGCGGATTTGTTTTCCAAGCCCTGGAAAATCGCGTCCGCACTTTTTCCAAGCCTTGGAAAAACCGCCGCGCCAACTGCGCCGCAACCCGCCAGCTTCAAAAAATTCCGTCGCTTCATTTTTTCCCCTTTCAGGGCCGACTGCGCTCCGCGTCACGCTGGCGCTCGAACAGCGCCTGCAACTCTTTGACTTTGTCAGGATACTCGTCGGCGAGATTTTTCGTTTCACTCAAATCGTCGGCGAGATTGACAAGGAATGGTGGCGGCGGGGCCGCTTTGGCGTGGTCGGTCTTGTTGGCATCCGCGTAGCTCGGACGCGCACCGCCCGCTTGAATGAGCTTCCAATTTCGCTGCCGGATCGCCATCGGGCCTTTCGTGCCGCCGTTGTGGGCAATGAAGGTGTCGCGGCCTGGCTTGTCGTGCGGCAGGCCCAGCAACGCCGGCAGCACATTGCAGCTATCAGGTGCGGCATCGCGGGGTAACGTTTGACCGGTCAACGCGGCAAAGGACGCCGTCATATCGAGCAGCGTGACTAGTTCAGTGCATTCACTACCAGGCGGAATATGACCGGGCCAGCGCGCGATGAGCGGCACGCGGTGGCCACCTTCCCAGAGGCTGCCCTTGTAGCCGCGCAGTACGCCATTGCACGGGTGCGAAAAGCAGACCGCATCGTCATAGCCGCTACCACTCACGTCGTGGTAGCCATCATCCATGATGCCGCCGTTGTCACTGCTGAAAACGACCAGCGTATGGTCGGTGAGTTTCAACCGTTCCAGTGTGGCAAGCACTTCGCCGACGGCGACGTCGAGTTCCACAATCGAATCGCCGCGCGTCCCGCACTGGCTCTGGCCATGGTGGCGCGGATTCGGTGCGCGCGGGACGTGGATGTTGTGCGTGGCGAGGTAAAGGAAGAACGGCTTGTCCTTGTTCTGCTCGATAAACGTGCACGCCTTCTGCCGGAACGTATCGGCAATGTCCTCGTCCTTCCAGCGGGCCGACTGGCCGCCGCTCATCCAGCCGATGCGCCCGATGCCGTTGATGATCGTATTGTCGTGACCGTGGGAGTGTTTGAGTTTCAGCAGTGCTGGATTCTCCTTGCCCGTCGGCTCGTTGCCAATCTTATGTGCATAGCTGACCGCAATCGGATCATTCGGGTCGAGACCAACGACGTTGTGGTTTTCGATGAACACGCACGGCACACGGTCGCCGGTCGCCGGGAAAAAAAAGGCGTAATCAAAGCCGACCTCCAGCGGGCCCGGCTTGATGCCATCGTTCCAATCCGGCCCACTTTCATTGCCGAGGCCGAGGTGCCACTTGCCGACGATACCCGTCGTGTAGCCGGCTTGTTTGAGCATCGCAGGCAGCGTGACCGAACCGGGCTTGATGGAGAGCGCCGCATCACCGGCCATGATCGCCGAGCCGCCCTGTTGCCGCCACGAATACGCGCCGGTCAGCAGCGCCCGCCGCGAGGGCGAGCAGGTGGAGGCTGGCGAATGCGCGTCGGTGAACCGCCGACCTTCGCGCGCGAGCCGGTCGAGCACCGGCGTCTGCACCCGTTTCGCGCCGTAGCAGGAAAGATCACCATAGCCGATGTCATCAGCGAGGATGAAAACAATATTGGGTTTGGATTTTTCCAAGGCTTGAAAACCGGCATCAGCACTTTTCCCAAGCCTTGGAAAAGCCAGTATACCCAGTCCGGCCATTTTCAAAAATTCACGGCGTTGCATAGATTTTTCCTTTACCAATTACCGCGGTTGCGTTCCAGCATACGGATATGATTGGAATCAGGACGTGTTTTTCCCATGGCGTTTGCCGGCGGGTGTGTCGGGCCAGAGCGGGTTCGGAACGTGCTCGCGTTGCATGAGTGCGGTGAGCTGCTGCGCAAGGTCGGCGTGTTCGGCGGCGACGTCATGTGCTTCTGCGTTGTCGCGTGAAAGATCATATAGCTCAAGCGGCTTATCGGGGCCGTTGCGCACGGCCTTCCAGTTGCCGACGCGTACGCTTTGGATAAATTTGCCCTCATGTAGTTCCCAATAAAGAAATTCACGGGCGATGGTTTTACCTTCGAGCATTGCCGGCAAGACGGAAAGGCCGTCGCTTTTTACGTTCGTTGGCAAGGGCTGGCCCAGCAATGCGGCGCAAGTCGGGAGGAAATCATAGAACGCCCACTGCGTCGCATTGGTGGTGCCGGCCGGGATGTGGCCGGGCCAGCGGCAGAGCATCGGCACACGCAAACCGCCCTCATACATCGTGCGTTTGCCGCCGCGGAACGGCCCATTGCTCTGGAACAATTGCAACACTTGCGGATTATCCGCCCCTTGATCGCTGCTGAAGATGACCAGCGTCTGCTCGTCGAGTTTCAGTTCCTTGAGCAGCGTGAACAGTTCGCCACACGTGGCATCCATACGCGTAATCATTGCCGCATATTTTTTCATTGGCTCGGGCCATGACTCGTGGGCGTACGCGCCAAGATCGGGCACTTGGAGATTCGTATGCGGAATGGTGAATGGCACATAGAGGAAAAACGGCTGTTGAGCGTGCGCGCGAACCCACGTGAACATCTCGCCGGCGATAAGATCATGCGAGTAGGTCTTGCCGTCGAGCGCCACACGCTCTTGATTGTGCCAAAGGTGGTTAGGATAGTAGTTGTGCGCCTGTCGCTGGCAGTTGTAGCCAAAAAATTCGTCAAAGCCCATTTTATCCGGCGCGCCGCTACTGCCCACAAACCCGAGACCCCACTTCCCGAACATCGCCGTCGCGTAGCCAGCCTGCTTGAAAAGATGCGCGACCGTGAACGTGCCCGCGGGTAACGGTTCCTGGCCTTCCGGTTTAAGCTCGCGGTTCGCACGAATTGGGGCGTGACCAATATGCAGGCCGGTCATCAGCGCGCAACGCGTCGGCGCGCAAACCGAGGTGCCCGCGTAGGCTTGGGTGAAACGCAAGCCTTCGCGCGCCATACGGTCGAGGTTGGGTGTTTTGATTTTCTGTTGCCCATAACAGCCGATGTCGCCGTAACCGAGGTCGTCGCACAACAAAAAAATCACGTTGGGTCGCGACTTCGTGTCCAGCGCAGCCTTTGCGGAGCTGGATTCCAAGCCTTGGAAAACAGTCGCGCCACTTTTTCCAAGCCCGGGAAAGGCCAACGCACCCAGGCCGGCAAGTTTCAGGAAATTACGTCGTGTTGAACTCATTGTTTCTCCGATTGCTGATTACTTTTAGGTTTGTGTTTTTTAGAAGGCGGCGGCAGGGCCGCGGGATATTGCCCCTGATCGTTGGTATCTTTGATCCACTGTTCCTGCACAGTACGCAGTCGCTTTAGCGTTTCCTGATGCTCCGGCATTTTGACCAAATTATGGATTTCCCAGGGATCAGACTGCAAGTCATAAAGTTCTTCGTCCGGCATTCGCGGCTGATAGAGCAATTCCTGCGTCAGTGTGAGCTTGCCCTCGCAAACAAAATTCCGAGCGGTCTTGCCGGTGCCTTTGAAGCCGCAAGCGGCGGGCAAATTCTTGATGTTGGCCGTGCCGTAGCCCGCCGTTGCCACGCCCAATCCGGCTGATTTCAAGAACTCGCGCCGCGTACTCATCAACAACACGCTTTCATCGGTTCTTCGCATAACGAATGAACGCCACGCTTATTGCACCGCGCTCTTCATGCCGCAAGTGTTGGCACCGCTTATGGCCGGGTGTGATCATTTGTTCTGGCTTGCTTCAGCAATGTGGTCAAACGTTGCACAACATCGGGATGCTGCTCCCACAGATTTTTGGTCTCGGCAGGATCCGCGGCCAGATTGAAAAGTTGATTCTGGTTTTCAGGATCGGCTTTAATTTTTTTGGCCTGCTTGCCCTTTTTATGGGTCTCTTCTTCCAGGGCCGGATTGCGTTCGATCAATTTCCAATCGCCCTGCCGGATCGCAAAAATACCATGTGCGGAATCGAGCACTACGCAGTCGCGCACCATCGTTTTCGCGTCGCCTTGCCAGGCGGCCAACGCGTTGCAGCTGTCTTCGCCCGCGCCCGCGGGCAACTTCTGCCCCAATACCGCCGCACACGTGGCCAACACATCGGTGTGGCAGAGTAGGGTGTCGCTCTCCGTGCCCGCCGGAACGTGCCCCGCCCAGCGCACGATATACGGCACGCGGAAGCCGCCTTCATAGATGCTGTGCTTGCGACCGCGCAGCGCGCCGCAGATTGCGTGGCCGGCCTGCTTCGCCTGCCATTGCGCAGCCAAGCGTTCGTTTTCCGCCACTACGCCGCCGTTATCGCTGGTGAACAGAATGAGCGTATTGTCCAGCAATCCGGCTTTTTCCAGTGCCGCGCGAATTTGGCCAATGTGCGTATCGAGTTCTTGAATGAAATCGCCGTAGGGACCACACGCGCTCGTCCCCAGAAACGGTGCCGAAGGTGTGATGTCGTTGTGCGGAATGTTCGTGGCAAAGTAGAGGAAGAACGGTTTGTCTTTGGAGCTCTCGATGAATTCCACGGCCTTGTGTGCGATGTCGCCGGCGACGTGGTCGAGTTTGTATTCGGCGTCGGGGCTCCACGGTTTGATGTCGGAGCGCCCGACCATCTCCACCTTGTCGCCCGGTTTACGGCCCATAAAACGATGATTCTCAATGTAGATTCGCGGCTGATTACCGGCGTTTGCGGCCAGGCCGTAGAAATAATCGAAGCCCGCCTCGCACGGCCCGGGTTTGATCTCTTCCTGGCTCCAGTCATAGCGATCCGCAATCCGGCCCTGCCATTCACCAAAGCCGAGATGCCATTTACCGACGGCGCCCGTGGTGTAGCCGGCTTGCTTGAATAGTTTGGGGAGCGTGAGCCGATCCTCTTCAAACAGCAGCGGCCCGCTGGGCGCCAGCACGCCTGTCGCGGGATGCCGCGGATTACGCCAGAAATAACGTCCAGAAAGCAAACCATAGCGCGTCGGCGAGCAGACCGAACCCGGCGTGTAGGCGTTGGTGAAACGCCGGCCTTCGCGCGCGAGGCGATCCATGTTCGGCGTCTTAATTTTCGTCGCGCCATAGCACCCGACGTCGCCGTAACCGAGGTCGTCGGCGAGAATCAACACCACATTGGGTTTCTTCTTGTCCGGCGTAGCTCCGGCGGCGCCGGATTCCAAGCCTTGGAAACTGGCTTCAGCGCTTTTTCCAACCCTTGGAAAAAGCACTGCGCCCACCGCGCCCAAACCCGCCAGTTTCAAAAAATCACGACGTACGGTGTTCATGGGTTGGTTCCTCTTGGCACGCGGTGTGGCGATTGCACCTTGGCCTTCGGCGTGGTCGGAATACTGTCGCCACTGCGCACATCATAACCCCACCCATCGAGATAAGCCTGTGGATCGCGGAAGTCGTCGCCGATTTTTTTCAATTCCGTCTGCAAACGCGCTTCGAGTTCCCGCTGTAAAGCAGCGTGCTCCGGCTTGTTCACGAGGTTATTCATCTGGTTCGGATCCTCTTCGTCATCGAACAGCAGCCACGGCCCCGCAAGGCTGCGGACATAGGTGTAACGCCTGGTGCGAATCGCCCGATAGGCCTTATTGTCGGCTTGGGCCACGACGGCGAAGGGCGCGACGCCCATATAGAGCGCGGCATGATCGGCGGATGCCCGCGGATCATGCACGAGTTGGGAGAAATCGCAGCCTTCCGCCGTCGGCGGCAGTGGCACACCGGCCAGACCGATCACGGTGGCGAAAATATCCGGGGTTGTCAGCGGCGTCGGTTCAACGCGCCCGGTCGCACCGTGCGCCGCCGGGAAGCGCAGCAGGAACGGCACATGCGCGGATTCGTCCCATGGCACCTGCTTCTGCGCCGGCGTAACGCCATGCGCACCGAGCATCTCGCCATGGTCGGAGGTGAAAATAAAAATAGTATTTTGCGCCAGACCCGTTTCATTTAGCGTCGCCACCAAATCGCCGATGTATTGATCCAACGCGGTGCAATAGGCGTAATAGTCTTGGGCAAAGCGTCGCGCCTTCTGCTGCATGACTGCGGGCACATTGGGCGGTAGTTGGATTTTCTCCTCAGGATAGAGCGCCCGATATTCCGGCGGGGCCATCTGCCGCGGAATGGGATAATGCGGCGAGCTGTAACTGACGAACAACACGAACGGCTGACCGGACGCCGTATGTGCGCGCAGATAATCCTGCGCGTCCTTGGTCTGCGCGCAGGCATCAAAACCCAGCCAATATTTTTTCGCTGACGAATTATCAGCATAGTAGTGCGAATGGAGATAGTCGTGGTCGCACTCCGCCGCCTTCCAATAGTCCCAGCCCTGCCGCCGCTCCGGCGGGATGAAGGCTTCGCGCCCATGCCCATCGAGATGCCATTTGCCGATGTAGGCCGTCGCATATCCCGCCTGTTTGAACACCTCGGCGATGCACACCTCTTCGGATGGCAGATAGGCGTCGTTGATAAACATGCCCGTCGAAGTCGGGAAACGGCCCGTCATCAGCGCCGCGCGATACGGCGTGCAAACCGGGCAGGCCGAAACCACGTTGCAAAAATTGAGCGACTCTTTGGCCAGCCGATCCAAATTCGGCGTTTTGACGTTGGGGTCGCCGTTGTAGCCGGTGGCTTTTGCGCGCCATTGATCGGCCAGCACAAACACGATATTCGGTTTGGTCGCGGCAGATTTTTCCAAGGCTTGGAGAGTGGATTCGGCACTTTTTCCAAACCTTGGAAAAGCCACGGCGCCCGCCGCGCTCAAACCGGCGAGTTTCAAAAAATCGCGTCGCTTGATCATTTTTGTCTTTTCACGGTTGATTCGGGTCTTTGAGTTTTTCGATGAGATAGGCTACGGGCGTGGCGTGCTTCACGCTGGGCGCTCCGGGGTAGACCAGTTCACAATCCACACCAAGTTCTTTGCAACGTTCCTGCAACTTCACGCCGAAATTGGCGGTATGTGTCGGGTCTTTTTGGTCTTGGCCGAGCGCAGGCGGGGTAACGTAATGAAGATAGACCGGTGGGTCGTCGGCGCTTAGGAGCGCGTACGGCGAATATTCGGCAATCCAAGGCATAATTTTTTTGCGATTGGCAAGGAATTCATCAAATGAGGACTGATGTTTTTGCTTGTTGCCGGTGAAGCCGAAAGCATGGCCCCCGTAGCGGCTATTAGGCGTCCACTCCTTCATTTGTTGTGGGTCGAGGGTCGTCTGTGGGACTTCGACCGCGACGCACCAGAGTCGTGTGGATTTGCGCTGGACCGGGTCGGAACTCGTCGGATCAGCAAGGTCGGGGTGAAAGGCGAGCCATAAACTAGAGCACGCGCCGGCCGAGTTGCCGCAGGCACCGATGCGCTTTTCATCAATATTCCACTCCGTCGCCTTGCTGCGAACAAATTGCAAGGCGCGCGCGGCATCTGTGAGTGGGCCTTTGACCGGTGGTACGATTTTGTCGGCCGTCGCCTCCGGGATGAAACGGTATTCAATCGAAATCACCGAAATGCCGTTCTTCAGTAGCTTCTGCAAGAAAGCGCCACCGAGGAAGGTTCGATTACCGGCTATCCAGCCACCACCATGAATGTAGAACACCAGCGGGGTGGGTTCGTTGGACTCGGCCTTCCAGAAAGTGAGCACTTGTTTGGGATGCTTGCCATAGGCGATCTCTTCCAGCGTTGCCTTTGGCAGCGCCGGTGGCGCAGGCTTGGCGGATCGTTTTTCCGCTGGCGCTTGGTCGGCACACCAGCCGGATAACGATAGCATGATCGTGAACATTCCGGTCACCATCCAACGGGTGATTTCCTGCTGCTTCACAAAATAACGTCGTTTGATTGCCATCGTTAATCCTCTTTCTGCGCCGGGTCAATCGGTTGGCCTTCCCAATACCATATGCCGTTCTTTTGCTCCAGCGTGCGTTGCGCGCTACCGGGCGCGAGCGGCGCATTCACGGTGGGCAACCAGCGGGCATGCTCGCGGATAATATCGGCATATTGCGGCTCTTGGGCCAGATTGTTCCATTCGTGCGGATCGGTTTGCACATCGTAGAGCTCTTCCGCACCATCGGCATACCGGATGTAACGCCAGCGCAGAGAACGCACCGCGTGATTGCCGGGATTGTGCGTGGTGATCGCGGGCCAGGGTCGCGGCGTGGTGGCAGCGCGCAACTGCGGCAACAGACTGTGCCCTTCCAAGCTGCTTTGCGTCGGCAGGCCGCAAAGCTCGACAAGCGAAGGGTAAATATCGAGTAATTCGGCCGGTTGGACGCACGTCGCGCCGCGTGCCACGCCCGGCCCGGCAAAGATCAGCGGCACATGCGTGGCGCGCTCCCATAACGAATTCTTCCCGGTGATTTCCTTCTCGCCCAGATGCCACGCGTTGTCCGACCACACCACGATGACGGTATTGTCGGCCTGGCCTGTCGCTTCAAGGGCCTCCAAGACACGGCCGAGCTGGCTATCCATGAACGCGGTGCTGGCGAGATAGGCCCGCACGAGCGGACGCCACTGGTGCGCCTGCTGCAACCACGACAACCGCGGCTCCGGCAGCTTCCAGTGCAGATACCACGAAAACTCCGGCGTACCGGCACGCTCGTGTGCCTTCACTTCCGGCAAAATGATTTCATTTTCCGGCGGAATCAAATCGAACCACTGCTGCGACGCGAAACACGGCACATGGGGCAACCGGAAACCACAGGCGACGAAAAACGGCTTACCAGCCGGCAAGGATTTGAGCTGCGCGATGGTAGCATCGGCGATTTTCCAATCGGCTTGTTCGTGGTCATCGGTTGGAAACACGCCCCAGTCCATCGGACGCATATCGTCCGGTGTATGCACAAACTTTTGAGGCGGCAGCGGCATATGCGGCGCAATGCCCCACACGTTGAATTCGTTTTTCTGCAACGCGGGCGGAATCGAGCCATCGTGGAAAATTTTGCCGAACCCGGCCGTGAAATAGCCATGCGCTGCAAAATATTGCGGCAGTGTGACGCAATTTTTCGTCGCCTCCACGACGCGAATGCCCGGCAGAAGTCCGCAAATGCCGGTGGTCGAAGGGCGCCGTCCGGTGAGCAGCGCAGCCCGTGACGGATTACACAGCGGCGCCTGGCAGTGTGCATTACGGAACAGCGTGCCGCGTGCCGCGAGCCGGTCCATGTTCGGCGTATGCGCTTGCGGATGTCCGCCAAGACAGCCGACCCAGTCGTTCAAATCGTCAATCGCGATGAACAGCACGTTCGGGCGTTGAGGTTTTTCCAAGCCTTGGAAAATCGCGTTCGCCGCTTTTCCAAACCTTGGAAAACCCAGCGCCGCCGCACCCCAGCCCGCCCATTTCAGAAAGTCACGCCGTTGCATCACGGTTCCGCCCCGTTTTAGCCGCCCAATTCCGCTTCGCTGGCGCCATCGAACTGTTGCCGCCACGTGACGCTATTTTGGGGGGCGCGTCTTTTCCTCGGCTGCGACGCAGGTTTTGCGTTCGGATTATAATGGGGATTGAGTTGGGGCACGACCGCCTCGGTATCCTTCAAGAAGCTGGAGATCAGCTCGTTCAGTTCACGAACCAGCTCCGGTTTTTCAGCGGTAAGATTTTTTGTCTCACCGAGGTCAGCTTGCAAATTATAAAGCTCGAACCGATCGCTGCCATCGTCATTATCCGCATAGAAACGGATCAGCTTCCAGTCGCCCTTGCGCACGTAGGTGCTGGGCAGGAGGCCCGGCATGTGTTCGGCGGCCTGGTGCGTGCCGTGCGGAAAGTGACAGAAGATGCGGTCGCGTACCGCGCCCTGCCCCAACAAGGCGGACATCTGGTTCACGCCATCGAGCTTCAGCCCCGCGCGTGGCGACAACCCGCACATCGCCAGCAGGGTGGGATAGAAATCCAGACTCTGGAAAAGGATATCGCTTGTCACGCCGGCTTTGGTCTTGCCCGGCCAGCAGACCAGACAAGGCTCGCGCGTGCCACCTTCATAGATGGAGGCTTTCCCGCTACGCAGCGGGAGATTGCTCGTCGCCGGTATGTTTTCATAACCCGCCGGGTCCGTCTTTTTCGGCAAGTAGGCATAACCGCCGTTGTCGGAGAAGAACACGATGATCGTGCGCTCGGCAATACCGCTCTCGTCCACCGCCGCAAGCAACCGCCCCACACCTTCGTCGAGGCTCTTGATCATCGCCGCATAGAGCGGATTGTGTTGCGGATTTTGCGCGTCGGCCTTCGCCTTGAAATACTCGATGTAATCAAGTTTGGCATTCCACGGCGCATGCACCGAATAGGCGCAATAGTTGATGTAAAACGTTTTATCCTTGTGCCCGCGGATAAACTTCGCCGCCTCGGTTGACATGCGGTCTTCGATGTGTTCACCCGGCTGCATATCGGACGGCGGAGCTTTGATGAACTTCCACGGCGCAAAATAGCTGCCCACGGGACTGGGTACATTGGGCGCATGCGGAAATTCAAAATCAAAGCCGCGATCCTTCGGTTCATAACGATCAGTCTGGGCCTCGTTGAACCCCAAGTGCCACTTGCCGAAATGCGCCGTGACATAATCCGCGTCGTGAAATTCTTGCGCCAGCGTCCGGTATTCCATTTTCAAGCGCGTCAAACTTTCCGCCGCAATCACCCGCTGATGCGGATCGGCTCGCATGAGCCGCTTCTCCAAGCGCACCTCGGCCAGATGACACGCCGGCAAGGTCACGCCCGTGCGCGCTGGATATAACCCGGTCTGAATGCTTGAGCGCGTCGGCGAGCACAGCGGATTGGCGGCATAGGCCTGCGTCAACCGCAGACTGCGCTCCGCCAGCCGGTCGAGATTCGGCGTCTCATAAAACGTGCTGCCCTGGCATTTCAAATCCATCCAGCCGAGGTCGTCGGCGAGGATAAAAAGCACGTTGGGGCGCTGCTTTTCCAAGCCTTGGAAAACGGCCTCCGCGCTTTTTCCAAGCCTTGGAAAAACCGCCGCGCCCGCTACGCTGGCGCTGATCAATTTCAAAAAATCACGACGATTGGCTGGTTTCATGTTCATTCCTCTTTATGTTTGGCTTTCTTCCCAAGTCGCGGATCACGCTGATACCACGCCGCCGGCACCTCGCCGCTGCCCAGAAACGCCGGCAACAGCGGATCGTCCGTCGCCCGCATTTCGGATTCCATCAGCTTCCGCATTTCGGCTTTCAGCCCCGCCTTGTCCGGATCAGCGGCCAGATTGTGCAAGCACCACGGGTCTTGGGACAAATCATAAAGCTCTTCGCGCTCCCGATACTTGATGTGCCGCACGCGCTGCGCCAGCGCCGGATCGCTCTCCGCCGCATGCTCCATCGCGGCAAACGTCAACCCGCTTTGGCACTCGCCGGAAAAGGCGGCCTGGCCGTTCGACCACGCGTTGAAAATATAGGTTGCCGCGCGCGTCTCCACCGCGCGCATCGGATAGACCTGCAAGCCGGGGTAGATATAGTTATAGGTGGTGAATACGTGGTCGCGTCCGGTCTGATCCGCGCCCTTGAGCAGCGGCCACAGCGTCCGTCCGTCGAGGTGCGGCGGTACCGGAAGACCGTAGGCCTCCAGAAGGGTCGGCATGACATCCATCGTGCTGACCATGTGCGTCCGATCCTCCTGATCAGGCTTGACCACGCCCGGCCAGCGGATGATCAGCGGCACATGGGTCGAATAGGGATAACAATTCTGCTTCGAAGTCGGGAACGACGCGCCATGATCGCTGAAAAACACAACGATCGTGTCTTGCGCCACGCCCTCCGTTTCGAGCAAATCGAGAATCATGCCGAGTGTTTGATCGCCGTGGTGCGCGGTGTTGTAATATTGCGCCTGTTCCTGGCGCACAGCGGGCAAATCAGCCAAATACGGCGGTACCCACGCTTGCTCCGGCGTACACACGGCTTCGGCGGTCGTGACGTAAATGTTGTTGGCGGCTTTCGGGAACAGCTTCTTTTCCTTTTCGAGAAAACGCTGTTCATCCGCGCTACCGGCAAAGGCACGATGCGGATCGCTGCTGTTCACACCCAGATAAAACGGTTGACCTGCAGCGCGCGCGCGCTGGATGGCTTCGCGTGCACTTGCGACGAACAGCTTGCCGTCGCGGCCAAAGCCATGCCCGCCGTAACCCTCCAAAAACCAACTCCACTTGAAGCTGGAATAGTCGCGGCCCTTGCTGAACGATGCCGTGAAAACGCCGGCGGCCATCAACAATTCCGAAAGATTCGGCACGCCCGCCGGCACCGGCATGAAGCCGAACGAGCCGTTACGATGCGGGTGCAGGCCGGTCATCATGGATTGTCGCGCCGGCTGACACACCGCGCTGGAACCGTGCGCGCAACAAAAACGCATCCCCCCCCGTGCCAAGCGATCCACGTTGGGCGTGATGCCCGGCACCTTGCCGCCGAACACGTTCACGGTGTCAAAGGCGATGTCGTCCATGGTGAAGACGACGACGTTCGGACGCTTTGCGCCATTTTTTTCCAAGGCTTGGAAACCGGCCGCCGCACTTTTTCCCAGGTTTGGAAAAAGCGCGGTACTTGCCGCGCCCAACCCGGTCAACTTCAAAAAATCACGACGTGTATTCATAATTCACTAGGCGCTATTAGAACGAATCCCGCCGGCCTTTATTGCAGGGTTTCCACCAGCGCCTTTGCGCCAACAGCCACTCACGGTGCGATCTGGGCCAACTCATTCCTTGTCCAGCCAGTTTCAAAAAATCACGCGGGCGCATCATCGGCAACGCCTCTGCCGTTTAGCTGATCACATCGGGTTCGCCTTCAGCATCGCGTTGCCGGCGCAAACTCGCCTTCTCTTCAGGCGTTTTTTGCTTCGGCGCCTGTTTTCGCTTGGGCGCGGATTGGGCCTGGGGATCATAGGCCGGGTTACGCCGCGGCACAACAGCCGCGGTGTCCTTCAGAAATCCGGAAATGAGATCATTCAGCTCGCGAACAAGCGCTGGTTTTTCAGCGGCGATATTTTTTGTCTCGCCAATATCGTCCTTCAAATTATAGAGCTCGAAGCGGTCGCCGCCATCATCGCCATCACCATAGCAGCGAATGAGCTTCCAGTCGCCGCGGCGCACATAGGTGGCGGGAATAGCCCCGTTGAGCTTGTCTGCTTCCTGGGTCTGGCCGTGCGGAAAATGGCAGAAGACGCATTCGCGCACCGCGCCCTTTCCCAACAACGCGGGGACTTGGTTCACGCCGTCGAGTTGCAAGCCCGCGCGTGGCGCAAGTCCACACATCGCCAGCAGGGTGGGATAGAAATCCACACTTTGGAATAGAATCGCGCTCGTCGTGTTGGCCTTTGTTTTGCCGGGCCAGTGGATAATGCAAGGTTCGCGTGTACCACCTTCATAGATGGAGCCTTTGCCGCTGCGCAGTGGCAGATTGCTTGTCGCCGGGATGTTCTCAAAGCCCGCCGGGTCCGTCTTTTTCGGCAAGTAGGCATAGCCGCCGTTATCGGAGAAGAATACGATGATCGTGCGCTCGGCGAGGCCGCTCTCGTCCACCGCCGCAAGCAAGCGCCCAACACCTTCGTCGAGGCTCTTGACCATCGCCGCATAGAGCGGATTATGTTGCGGATTCTTCGCGTCGGCCTTCGCCTTGAAATGCTCAATGTAATCAAGTTTGGCGTTCCACGGCGCGTGCACCGAATAGGCCCAATAGTTCATATAAAACGTTTTATCCTTGTGTTCGCGGATGAACTGGGCCGCCTCCGTTGACATGCGGTCTTCGATGTGTTCATCCGCCTGCATATCGAGTGGTGGGGTTTTGATGAACTTCCACGGTGCAAAATAGCTGCCTACGGGACTGGGCACATTGGGCGCATGCGGAAATTCAAAATCAAAGCCGCGATCCTTCGGCTCATAATGATCTTCGGGATGGTGTGGTCGGTTGAAACCAAGGTGCCACTTGCCAAAATGCGCCGTTACATAACCCGCCTCATGCAACGCCTCCGCAAGCGTAACGTAGTCCGGCTTCAATCGCGTCAGACTTCCGGATAGGAGCACTTGCTGGGTCGGGCCACCCCGCTCCTGAAGTTTCTTTTCAAGTTTAACCTCTGGCAGATGACATACGGGGACCGTAATACCGATACGCGCAGGATAGAGGCCGGTCAGGATGCTGGCCCGCGTGGGCGAGCAAAACGGATTAGCCGCGTAGGCTTGCGTCAACCGCAAACCGCGTGCCGCCAGCCGGTCAATGTTCGGTGTTTCGTAGAGCGTGCTGCCCTGACACCGCAAATCCATCCAGCCAAGGTCGTCGGCGAGGATGAAGAGGATGTTGGGCCGCTGGTTTTCCAAACCTTGGAAAAGAGGCGCGGTACTTTTTCCAAGCCTTGGAAGACTCAGCGCGATCGCACCAAGTCCGGCCAGTTTGAGAAAGTTACGGCGCTGCATGGTGTTTCCTTTTTATTTTTCCCGTTGATCGCTTGTCTTTGCGATCATTGGGCTAATATTTTCAGCTCCGCGGATTCCAAGCCTTCCGCCGTTGCCTGAATTCGGATCGTCCCCGGTTGCCGCTGGGCACGCACCACCAACAGGGCCTGGCCATTATAGGCGGAACGTTCATCCGCCTGCCAAAGCTCGCTGCTGTTTTGATTTCCGTTATCCACTCCGGCGTTGGTTCCGGCGCCGGTCACTACAAAGTGGATTTTCTGCGTTGCATCCGGCACGCGGATGCCCTGCTGATCCACAACCTTGACGGCAATATGCGCCAAGTCGAGTCCATCGGCGGTCAATGCGGGCCGATCGCTTTCCAAGGCCAAACGGCAAGCCTTCCCTGCCGTTTGCAACTGATGTTCAGCGACGACTTTTCCGTCGCGATAGGCAAGCGCCTTGAGCGTGCCCGGTTCAAAGGGGATATCCCAACTCATTTTCATCTGCTTGAAAGCAGCCATTTTTTGCGTACCAAGCGAGCGGCCATTAAGGAAGAGTTCGACCGTGTCGCCATTGCTATAGGTAAAAACTTTCATCTTCTGCCCTGCGGGCCAATTCCAGTGGGAGGCGAGAAACTCCCAATTCAAGTGCACGTCGTTCCATACAATGTTGTTCCCCGGTTGGGGGTCTTTCACCGCAATATGAACCATGGGTTTTTCGGAGTAGAACGACTCCACATAATACGAGGCCGGCTTGCGCACCCCCGCCAGATCAATCAGCCCGCGGAACCAACCTTTGCAGGGCCAGCCGAACGATTCACCGATATAATCGAACCCGCCCCAGTAAAACTGGCCCACGGTGTAGGCGTGGTCATATTCAAACCAGTTGTCGCCGCCGCCGTTGGTGCCAATCTCGCTCGCCAAAAAGATCAGTTCGGGATATTTCCGATGATCGCGCTCAAAGAATGATTGTGTATAATTGCAACTGACGACATCCATGGCGAAAGCCATCTCGCTGGGTTCGCTGTGCTCAAACAAGGCTTGGGGTTTCGCATTGTAGCGGACGCCTTTCGCGCGCGCCGGAAAGAGGCCGCAGGTGACGGCGCGGGTTGGATCACTACTCTTCACCAGCGCAGCCATCGCCTTGAATTGGAAAACTCCGAAATCGGGAGCCGTCATCTGTTGCCCTTCTTCATTACCCACGCTCCAGATAAATACTGACGGATGGTTGCGATCCCGAAGGATAAAATTGCGCAAATCCGTGGGCCACGCTTGGGCGAAGGGGCGTTCCGGACCGGTATATTGGTCGTTCCATTTATCATAGGCCTCGTCAATGACCAAAACACCCATGCGATCACACAGATCAAGCAAAGACGGCTGATAGGGGTTATGCGCCAACCGGACGGCATTGCACCCCATCGCCTTAATCAGCTCCAAGCGCCGCTCGAAACCACGGTCAAACGCCGCTGCGCCCAAGCACCCCAGATCATGATGGAAGTTGACGCCCTTGGCGGTGACTTTTTTCCCGTTCACCAACAGCCCCTGCTGCGGTGTGAATTCGATAGTGCGGATACCGAAGGTTGTTTCCACCACGTCACATAACCGACTATCCGCGGTGACGCGGTTGACCACCTTGTAGAGCTTCGGGGTCGCGGTGGACCAGCGTTGCGGCTGCGTTACCACCAAATCCTGTTTGAAGGTGCACACTCCGCCGGCCGGCACGCGTTCGATCTTGTTCTCTGCGGCCGCCTGTTTTCCGGCAGGATCACGGACCTCGGTGACCAAGGTGACATCACTTGCCGCGGAACTGCTGTTGGTGACCACGGCTTCGATATGCACGGTGGCCCGCGTGTCTTCAATCTTCGGCGTAGTGATCCAAACTCCATACTGCGGGACATGCACCGGCGACACCACGAGCAAGTTGACATTGCGATAGATGCCGCTACCCGTGTACCAGCGTGAACTGCCGACACGGGTGTTATCCGCTCGCACGGCCAACACGTTGGTTCCACCCGCGGGTTTAAGTTGCTCCGTGATGTCAAAACGGAAGCCGAGATAACCGTTATAGTTTTTCCCGAGATGAGTCCCGTTCAGCCAGACATCGGCGGCGGTGTAGACACCCTCAAAGTCGAGGAAAACACGTTTCCCGCCAGTTGGCGAAATGAATGTCTTGCGATACCAGCCGATCCCGCGTGGGCGAAATCCATTGGCCATTCCTTGGGCAACTTTTTCTTTGAACGGCCCATAGACTGACCAATCGTGCGGCACGTTGATCACCTGCCAGGCGGCGGCATCGAATTGGGGGTCTTGCGCCCCGCGGACCTCGCCCAAGTGAAATTTCCAGTCGAAATTTAGCCCAACCTGTGTCCGTGCTTCATCTTCGGCGCGGGATATTGTGCCACGCGATTCAGCGGGGGGAACTTGTGCGCCAGATTCCCCTGCCATGCCTGCACTACAGATCAAGAGGGCCCCAAGTAACCAGTTCCTGCTGTAACCGATTTCTCGCCGTTGGATGAATATTTTTAGTGTGGATAGTTTCATAGTATTTCCTTCGCTAAGGTTTATGCTCCGATTGTGGGGTTTTACTGTTGAAATCAGAAACTACCAGCTTGCCCGGCTTGTCGTCGTAGCGCTTCAGGGCGTCACTCCAGCCCGGCTTCCCGACAAAGATGTTACCCGATGAATAGCTGGGAGACACGGATTCGTTTTTGATCGCCGTTCCGCTCATATTGAATTGATTGCCGGAAATCAGGATGCAGCCCGAGTCCGGCCCAATCCGTACGGCAACGCGATTGGGGTTCGCCGGCTCGGTAAAGATGTTGCCGTCCACGATAATGTCCGAGCCGTAGGCAATATCCACGTCGCGCGGTTCCACGTCGCGGCGGTGCCGCTCATCGCCACCCGGGATGATGGCGGTCTCATACTTGAACCACTTGGTGCCGGTGTGGTCGTGACAATAAAACAATGTATGGCTGATGTTCGCCTGCCGCACACCGTTGATGCGGATGCCACAATCGCGGTAGTTCACATGGCAGTTATCAATGTGAAAACCCGGTTCGGGCCAATTTTTCGGATCGCGCTTGATGTTCAGCACAATGCCTTCGACGTTGCCGACGAAATATGATCCGCGAATGATCCCATCCTCGGGCTCGATCTTCACGGCGCGTTGGACAAGTCCATACCGGCTGTTTTCCACGCGGCAATCGGCAATCAGTGGACTGTAGCAATCTTCCAGCAGAATGCCGTATTCCATCGAATGCTGTTTGGCACCCATCTTTGGCCCGTATTGCTGCGTGATGTTCACATTCTGCAAGAGAGCATACCAAGCGTTGCGTACATGGAGGGCGGTGTTGAAATGTCCCCGGTCGAAACGTTCACCACGGATGGCGAGATTGCGCGCAATGAACTGGCGGTCGTTCTGCACGCCCCAATTATCCGTATCAAAGAACACCGCGGTACCTGCGCCTTCGCGCCCCGCCACCAGCGCAAGGTCGGAGACGATAACGCTGAGCCGCGTGATCTGCCTGCCGGCAAAGGCGAAGCCACCGTCTTTATTGTCCACGATAATCTCGGTGGTATTTTCGCCTGCGCCTTCAATATGGAGGCCATAGTATTCGTCGTTTCTGTCGGCAGTAAAGACAACCTGTTGGGCCAGCCGGTATTTTCCGGGTGGAATAACGACGCGAACATGGCGCGTCGTGCCCAGGGCGGCCATCAGTCGCGCGAACGCCGGCGCGCAATCTTGTTGTCCACTGGGATCCGCTCCGTAATCGGTGATGTTGGCGGAAAGGTAGGCTGCCGGTGCGGGATTTGCCGGCGGCTGACCGCCCGTCGCCGTCATCCCCCAGCCAGTCAACGCCAGTATGAGCAATTTTGAAAAGTTCAGCTGGTTGCGCGCGAGCAGCATCACACGGCGCGGCTTCTTCACGCCGGCGTTTTCCAAGGCTTGTAAATCAGGCTCCGCATTTTTTCCAAGGCTTGGAAAAACCGTCGCGCCGACCGCACCGCGGCCGTCCGGTTTCAAAAACTCACGGCGTGTATTTGGCATGTTTGCACTTCACTTGGTTTGATCCCTTGGTGCGCCTGCCGCACGGTGTATTTTTTCGCAATTCGCAAGGGCGCGGCTCAGGGGGTTGACGAAGGAACCCAACGGCTCTTCGAATTCCGAGACAAAGCCCTCTCGATAAACATGCTTGCTTTTCACATAGAATTCGACGGTTTTCTGATCGCCACGCTTTAGCGCCTCGATGTAGGGCTGACGCAGGCCACGCATATATCCGCAATGATGCCAACCGATATAATAGGGCAACGAAAAAAGCTTTACGATGTCATCGGCATATATTTTCCCAAGCTGGTCGTAACAGGCGGTAGCGCCCGGCGGACTATCCACCCACAGGGGATTCCGGGTTGTGTCGCCATTGAGGATTGGTTTTTGTGTGGTTTTATAAATCAAGGCCAAGGTGTCGCGCTGCTGCTCAAAAGCCCCGTAGTACTGAAGCGTGATCAC
Source organism: Verrucomicrobiota bacterium (assembly GCA_004321905.1). Classification (GTDB taxonomy): domain Bacteria; phylum Verrucomicrobiota; class Kiritimatiellia; order CAIQIC01; family CAIQIC01; genus DP16D-bin41. Next base: position 122,953 of record SCQF01000041.1, read on the forward strand.
GTCTACGTAATCCTTCATCAGGTTCAAACTTTGGATCAATGGGCCGGGATATTTGGAGTCGCGATTCATGTTCAGCTTGTCGCCGAGAATGAGATGGTTCTGGTCGAACTCGCGGATGGCGTTTTTGCGGACGGCATACCACTGACGCATGGCCTTCAAGAGAAACGCCTGACTATCTTCGGTCGCTTTTGCCGTGTCGGCCAGCGAAGTCCAAACCGTCTTGGAAGCCAGTTCATCCCACGTCGAGGCCGCGCAGGCATAGGTTGCCGCCGCCTTTTCGGGAGAAGCATACCTTTCTTTCAGCAGGGCCACCCAAGCTTGCTTGCCCTTTGCCTCCGCGGGCCGAGCCATCAACGCGAACACCCACGGGTGGATGGTTTTCCCGGCGACCGAGAGCGCCTGATAAGCCGCCTCGCCTGGGTCATCATCAACCGTCCACGGCGGTCCATCGGTATAGGCATAACCCAAAACGCGTGGATCATTGGCGTACGCCTGCACCGTTGCCGCGGCATTGGATTTAACGGCCTTCGTAAAGGCGTCACTAAAGACATCAACGGGATTTCGCTTGAAGGCCCGCACCAGGGTGGAGCGCGGCATGTTCCAGCCCCACGGGACAGGCACCTCCAATACGACAACATAATAAGCCGGCCCCGCGGCATGCAGGCTTTTCGACAGCGGATTGTGAAAGCCGAATGTATTGAAACCCCAGTTATTGAAGTTTGTCGCGACGCGCCGCCCCCATTTTTCCGCCGCCGGTGAACCGTCCTGGAAAACTCCGTCTGGCGAAAACAGACCCGCCCCATATGTTTTCAACACAAACGCACTGTTGCTGGGCGACTGCCAATAGCTGGGTTCAATATGATTGGCGCCGATGGAGAGAAACTGTTTGCCGGCAGGGGTCTTAAACCACCAGACCCCCGTTTCTTTTTCCAAGCCGACAAACCCTGTCGGCAACGTTTTACAGGATCCCTTGCCGGCCAACAGAATCAATAACCCGATTGTTGCACTGAACACGTACCTTAAAGTTAGCGATTGTTTTAGCATAGTCTTTCCTCTTGAACTTTCATTTTTTGACTCCGTTTTTTCATGGAATTGCGGCGCGTGTGGCTTCATGCCACGGGTGCTTTTGGTTGGGGATGATCGGGTTTCTTATGCAAGTTCACGGGCCCATCATTGCTCTGCTGCCAACCCTTGGCAAGCCCAACGCCACAGCACTCAAACTGGCTGCGCACAAAAAAATTCGCCGCGTGATCGAGGACATATTTTACTCTTTCAGTATTTCCCAACAGGAACGGTTGGACGTTCCGCAGTCTTCGGATACATCAGTCTCCATGTATCGGGCACAAAAGCTTGTTGCAAAAATAATGGTTGCGGCAACCAAACGCGATACAGATTTTTCTCGCTCCACGCGTTGCCTGCCGACGCAAAATCGCAGAGCGTGAGTTTGATCTGGTGGTGATTGAAGAAGTGCGCCGGCCGGACCGCAAACGGCACGTCGAAGGCCATCCAGATGTTGGCCGGCTTGTTGGCAACCGGCGTCAGTTGGACGAAACCCTCGGTATCGGCCGCCAAACGCACGTCAATAGCCTGTGCCTGAACGAAGCGATTATCCAACGCCAGCACAATCGGGCCACGCATCACTGCGAATTGTGGCGCGCCGCTCGGTGCGGGGGCGGCGTAGCCACGCAGATCGAGAAGTAAAATAACTTTATCGTTCGGTGACCATTCGCGTTTCAGTTGGGCATAGGTTCCCGGTTGGCAGGCGACGGCCTGGCCATTCACGGTGAGCGTTGTCTTTTGGCTCCAAGCTGGGATGCGGAGTCCCAAGGTGAAGCGACATTTCTGTGCTGGAATCACCGTTAGCGTCACCTGATCGCTGACGGGATATTCGGTTTCCTGAACAATCTTGACGGCAGTTCCATCCGCAAGTTTCGTCGTGGCGGTGCCCGGCGCATAGAGGTTCACTACGGGCCCCGCTTGGGCGGCCATCATGCTCCAGCTCGGCGTGAGCAACAATCCGCGCGGGCCGTTGGCCACGCAGCAGCTCAAGCCGACGTCCGCGTGTTGCTCGGTACTGGGTACCCGCTGACCGATCAACGGCGAGAAATAGGACCACCAATTGCCCGTGGGCGTCATCGCACCGAGCAGGGCGTTGTAGAGCGAAACTTCCAGTTCATCGGCCCAGACCGGATCGCCGGTGAGCCGCAATAGCTGCAGGCAGAGTTTCATCCAAGTCGCCGTCACACAGGTTTCCAACGGTTGTTCGAGCACCTCGGTCTGCGTGCGCGCGCCATCGCACCAAAGTTCCTGATTGGAGCCGGAGCCGATCAGCATGCGCTCAGTCTTTCGGATACTCTGTCCGAACTTCACGGCCGCACCTAGGTAGGCGCGCCGCCCGGTGACGCGATAGAGTTCACAGAGACCTTCGAAGCAGGACATCATCTCGTAGGCTTTGGGCGCACCGATTTTCAACGGTGGCACGCCCGCGCGCGCGTCGTCCACCAAGCGCAGGCCATGCGGCAGGAATTTATTAGATACGCCCCAATCGGCCACGATGGTATTGGCAAAGTCCAAATACTTCTGCTGACCAGTACGCCGATAGAGCAGCACCATCGGCTCAAGAACGGAACTGGGCGCAAGGCCTTTGAGCACATCAATACCGGTCGCGGTGATGTTTACCTTGCCGGACGGCGCTTCGGTCAACAAATGATCGGCCACGCGACACGCCGCATCCAGTGCGGTTTTATCGCCGAATTGGTCATAGGCCGCAATCAAGCCGAGCAACACATATTTGCGACCCCAGATGTCCCAAATGCCAAGATGACAATCCGCGCGATAGGTGCCGATGTAGCCGTCAGGCGTTTGTGTCGCCAGCAGATCACGCACCGCTTTATCCAGCACGGCGCGATATTCGGCGGTGGGTTGATAGCCATAGCCCAGCGCCGCCGAGGTGAACCACTTACCCCAATATTCACAACGCCAGCCACCGGCGTCTTTTTCCTGCCGCACCACGAAAGGTTTGACCAAGCGTCCGATGTCCTGCGCCATGACCCGATTGGAGAGGCACAAATCAATCTTGTCACCAACCCAACCTTGTAGTTGAACTGTCCCTGGCGGTGCAAGCTTGAGCGTATCGTTGATGGGTGTTGCGCCAACGCCAATCACCGCGCTTATCATGAACCACGTGCCTAGCCCCACTACGGTCCACTGTTTCATTTCGTTCAATCTTTCACGATATAGGCTGAATCCAACTTCAACTTGTGTGCCGCATACCAGGCCTGCAACAGCCGGCGACCTTCTTCCAGCTGAGGTCGGCTGGCTGGATCATCGGCCAGATTTGTCATCTCGCCGGGATCCTTTTCCAAGTCAATGAGCATCTCCCGTACAGGTTGTTGGACGGCCATTTCTTCAAGTGATTTGGGCGTGATGGTATCCGCATGGCCCACCATATATTTCCACCGCCCGGAATGCACCAAGCGCGAAAGCCTGTTCTCCACCACCACATATTTTCGCCAGTCGTCCGCCGCGCGGCCCTCCGCCAACGGGCGTACGCTGCAACCTTTCAGCGCTGCCGGCGCAGGCACGCCCGCAAAATCACACAGCGTGGGGATCAAATCCAATCCACTCGCGACAAAGTGCTCGGTGTCCACCCGCCCAGCCTGGGTCACACCGGTCCAGCGCACCATGAACGGCACCCGGGTGGACTCCTCATAGAGATAGTCCTTGGTGACCACCCGATGCGCGCCCGCCTGGTCGCCATGATCGCTGGTGAACACCACCACCGTGTTGTTATCCAAGCCCGCCGCACGCAACGCATCCAGAAGTTGTCCGATCTCCGCATCCACCCGCTCCGTCAAGCGGGCATAGACCCAGCGATAGCGCCGCCACTGGTGCTCGGAATAATTTTGCCGCGCCCAGCCCAGATAGCTGCCGCGCTTGGTCGCCATGAACGCCGTCAGTTCTTGCTCCGGTATCGCATGGTTGGCGGGGAGCGGGGGACAGTACTTGTCATAAAATTCCTGTGCGGAAACACCGGCGGGAATTTTCAGGGCCGCATCCACCTCGGCCAAGGCCGGCGGCGCGAGCATCCGGGAGCGCTGGGCCGAGGGCGGCAGGGCCTGCACCCATTCGCGCAGCGGCAGATAGCAGATGTCGTGCGGGTTGATGAGCGAAGCGACCAGCAGAAACGGCTTGTCGTGCTTGGCCTTGAGAAAGTCCGCGCACACTTGCACCGTCGGGGCGCGCCCTTCGGGGTCTTTCGGCGCAAGTCGTTCCGCGAAGCCATAGGCCTGCACATTACCCAACACGCCCGGCTGACCGGGCAAATGCACTTTTCCGGCGTACACGGTCCGATAGCCTGCCGCTTGAAACACCGTGCCCATCGCATGCGCCAAAATCTCCGGCGCCACGGAATTCTTTTCATCCTCATTGGCGTCCATGCCGATGGCCGACGGCATCGTTCCCGTGAACATGCTAAAGCGCGAGGGGATGCACACCGGATTGGCGCAGTAGGCGCGCTCGAAGCGCACGCCTTCGGCCGCGAGCCGATCCATATTCGGCGTCTTGACCCACCGATTCCCCGTACAACTCATCATCGTCGCGTTCTGCTGGTCGGTGATAATCAGCAAAATATTCGGTTTGGTCTTCGACTTTTCCAAAGCTTGGAAACCGGCAGCAACACTTTTTCCAAGGCTTGGAAAAGCGGCGGCCCAAGCCGCCGCGCCGCACGCCGTCCGTTGTAAAAATTCACGTCGCAGCATATTCACCTTTTCCTGTTCACCATTGCGGGAATAGAACGCAGAACATGTCGTGCATATTGCATCCCGCCGTGCATTTCGGCAAGACGAACCCGCTTGGCCAGTGTGGTGGGGGAAAGGCGCCAGTCGGCATTGCTTTTGTGGCGGGTGGCTGGCTTAATGGTCGCCATGAAAATTCCCACTGCACTGCGACTGGCCGCTGCCCTGATGGTGCTCGTCTGCGGGCTGGTGATGGAGGCGTGCGGCGTCCATGCCGACGACAGTGTCAACGCCAAGCTGCTCGCGCTTTTTCCGCAATTTGACGCTGATCACAACGGCAAGCTATCGTCGGACGAGCAAGCCAAGACGCTGGCGTTTGTACGGAAGCAATACGGCGCGGTCTGGGCGCAGCGGGTCCAAGCGCTGTTCAAGGCGGCGGCGGACGATGGCTCGGTTTTGCAGGCGCGCTGGCAGGAGAAGGCCCGTCGCTACGGTCAGGTGAGCCAGGAGACTTTTCGCGTGGCGATGCGCGACGGCGCGCGGCTGGCGACCGATGTTTATTTGCCGGACGACAAGGGTCCGTTCCCCGTGATTCTCGTGCGCACACCCTACAGCCGCATCCAGATGGCGAAAGGTCCGGCCGAGAACATGGTGAACAACGGGTTTGCGTATGTGATTCAGGATTCGCGCGGTCGCTTCGACTCGGAAGGCGAGAATCTGCCGTTCGTCGGTTGCGGTTGGGGCGAGCATCAGGATGGCGTGGATACGCTCGCGTGGATCCAGCAGCAACCGTGGTGTAACGGCAAGATCGGTACCGAGGGCGGTTCCGCGATGGGCATCACGCAGAACTTGCTGGCTGGCGCGGGCGCAGGGACCAACGGGTTGACCGTGCAACACGTCAACGTCGCCGCCGAAAGCCTTTTCGAGGTCTCCTATATTGGCGGCGCCTTCCGTAAGGCCGATGTCGAGAACTGGATGACCGGGAACAAATTCGACGCGAAATCGTTGCTGCTGACACACCAGCATCCGACCTATGACGACTACTGGCGCACCATGGATACCTCGCTGAAATATTCCGTGATGAACATCCCCGCCATGCATGTGGGTGGCTGGTTCGACATGTTTGCGCAGGCCACGCTGAACGAATTCATCGGTCGCCAGCACAACGGTGCGCCCGGCGGACGCGGCAAGCAGAAGCTCGTCATGGGCCCGTGGGATCACGGCGGGGCGAAAAAGGAAGACGTTGGCGAGCTGCGCTTTCCCAACCACCAGCCGCCACCCGGCTATGGCGCTGGCGCATGGTTCGCGCACTATCTCTGCGGTGAGGCCAACGGCATCGAACAGCGGCCCGCCGTCGCTTACTACGTCATGGGCGACACCACCGCGCGCCACGCGCCCGGCAACGAATGGCGCTTCGCCAATGACTGGCCAATCCCCGCCGCCGCCACGCCGCTCTACTTCGTGCAGGGCGGCCTGCTCGATACGACGAAACCACAGGCCGCCGCCGCGCATGTCGAGTACACCTTCCAGCCGACGAACCCGTGCCCGACCATCGGCGGCCAGAACCTGACCATTGCCCGCGGCCCGATGAACCAAAATAAGATCGAGCAGCGTTCCGACGTTGTGCTGTTCACGAGCGCTCCGCTGACCGCGCCGGTCGAGGTTACCGGCCGCATCACCGCGAAAATCTTCCTGTCATCTTCCGCCGCCGACACCGATCTCTCCGTGCGCTTGTGCGATGTCTATCCCGACGGCAAAAGCTACCTGCTCACCGAGGGCATATTGCGCGCGCGCTACCGCAAATCCGTGGAGCAGACCGCGCCGCTGACACCCGGCCAGGTGGAGGAATTTTCCGTGGATTGCTGGTCCACCAGCATCGTATTCAACAAAGGTCACCGCATCCGCACGACCGTGACCTCCAGCAACTACCCGCGTTTCGATGTGAACCCCGGCACCGGCCAGTCGTGGCGCGACGACGGCGCAAAAGTCCCGCAGACCAACCGCATCTACTGCGATGCCGCCCATCCCTCGCGCCTCATCCTGCCCATCGTCGCCCCGCGAACCGCCGCGCGCGCCGTTAGCTCACACGAATTGTTAATGGTCGCTTTCATTTCCGGCAATCCGAAGATGATGGACAACATCCAGGATTTTTCTCTGGCGATTTCGCCGGCGGACGACATGCGTCGGGGGTTTCGCCGCGAAGCAGTTGAGCACCCGCAAGCAGGCCTGCCTTGACGATCAGTTCGGCAGGTATGGCTTCATAAGTCTTGCCGCCAATCGTTACAGTTCGGCAATCCGAGTCCCCGCAAGTTGAACTGCACTTGCTCTGGTTGGTTGTTGCTGATAGCCACTGCTCGATCGGTTCTCCGGCAATCCAAATGCGATTCGACTCCAGCGGGTCCTTGAGGAATGTGGAGGGCCTGAGTGTCTTTTTCTCCAGAACGACCTTTATACCCAGTTCTTTCAGGGAACGCTTGAGCTTCTGAACTGCTTCCTCGACAGCCGTTTCCGTTGTACCACAGCGGTTACAGGTTTTTCCGCGCTCGTCCACGAGCCGCTGCCAAACGATTTTCAGTGTCTTCATCTCTCTCCCTCCAGCCGATTTATTTGCTGGTGTCGTGCAACCAGCCAGCAAGCCCAGGCAGGTCAGCAGCATGATGTAATGTTTCATCTTTCCTCCAGCTAACGTAGTGTTATGTGGCGGGTTTGATGGCCTCGATGGTTGCAGAGACAACATAGTCCGTGATTACCTTACTTGGCGCCCAATCACGGATAAATGCCTTGCTTTCGTCTTTTGGCGCAACGCGAATCTGTTGGAAACCGCTTGTTCTCAACATTTCTTCCATCTCGGTAACCAACGACGCGCCCGCTATGCAGCCCGTGAAGAGTGCCATATCCTGCCGGATTTCCTCGGGCAATTCGGCAAAAGCGACGATATCCGAGATAGCCAGCCGGCCACCGAGCTTCAAGGCTCGGTAGGATTCAGCGAATACGCGATGTTTGTTCGGCGACAGGTTGATCACGCAATTGGAAATAATCACATCTGCTGTTCTGTCGGCTACCGGCAGGTTTTCAATTTCGCCGAGGCGGAATTCAACGTTTCGATAAACGCCCTTCTCCGCGTTGGCTCGCGCCTTGGTAACCATGGCTGGCGTCATGTCAACGCCGATTACGCGGCCTGTGTCACCAACCTGCCGCGCCGCTTGCGCTCTTCACCGGCAGCCAGACTTGAAAATCTTCCTGACCGGTGGGCGCACTGCTGCCCGGCAGCGGCACCACGCAGCGCGGCTTGTCCGGCTTCGGTGGCCCGTAGTAATCCGCAATTTGCTGCTTATAAACTTCGCCGACGGAGGAATAAGCGCAGAGCGTGATGGTACCGCCACCAACGAGTGGCGCATCGAACGCCATCCAGAAGCCCTTCGGCGCCGGACGTGTCTGCAAGCTCACATAGCCATCCTTGTCCGCCGCCAAGGCCACCGGTGCCTTCAGGTCCGTGTTGGGTAACAGCGAAGATTGCGCCAACACCATCGGCCCGCGTTCGACGGCGACGAACGGTTGCTTGGTATCGGGGAAGTGCGTCATGCGTCCACGCATATCGAGTTCCAACTCAATCCGATCACCCGCCGTCCACGTGCGGTTGAGGCTAAAATAGTCACCCGGCTTGAGATTTTCAACGGGCGCATCATTAACCTTGAGCCTGGTCTGCTTGCTCCAGTCAGGGATGCGCAACGCGATAGAAAATTTTTCCGCATGCACCGGATTCACGCCAATATTCACCGTCCCATTCACTGGATAATCCGTTTGCGTGACCAGTTCCAATCCCGTGCCGGAGGGCAGCGTACTCTTGAATGTGCCGGGAAGGTAGAGATTGATCTCCACTCCTTGATGGGCGGTCATCACCGCATACTCCGCCATCTGCAAAAACGCACGCGGCGCATTGGCCACGCAGCACTGCTGATGCTCCAGCCAGCAATGTTTGGCCGAAACAAAATGCGGCGCCTTCAGCGCCAGTCGCCGCACACCCCACGACCCTTCCGCATTCATGGAACCGCAGAGGCTGTTGTAGAGCGTCCGCTCCATCTCGTGTGCATAGGTCACTTTGCCGGTCAGCCGCAGGAGATGTGCGCAGAGTCGCGCGTAATACACGGCGTCGCACACCTCGGAATAGGCCGCGGGTTGCAGCCGCGCGTGGTTCAGTTTGTCGTCCAGCGCCACGTTGCCCACGATGGTGCGCTCGTGCTCGGCGATGTCGGTGGCAATGTTCTCTGCCGCGCGCAGATAGTCGGCGTTGCCAGTCACGCGATGCAAATCGAGTAACCCTTCCACGCAATGCATGAACTCGTAGGCCTTGGCCCACTTTTCGGGGTGGGGGAACCATGTGTGAATGGGCTCGCCCTGCAAGCCCTTCGTCATCACGCCCGGTATTTGCCCCGCGACATACTTGGCATAGTCGAGGTAGCGCATCTCGCCGGTCTGCCGGTAGAGCAACATCAGCGGCTGCAAAATCGAACAACTTGGATAGCCCGCGAAATCGCCGGTCTTGCTGATTTCTGTTTTGCCCGGCCCGACAAACGTCATCAAATAGTCCGTGTGCCGTCGCGCCGCCGCGAGAATTTCCGGTTCACCCAGCAGGTCATAGGCCTCGACCAAACCCCAGAGCGTGTACTTCATGCACCAGATGTTCCATCGCCGGGTCGTGTCGGTCTTGGCGTAGGTGCCGATGTAGCCGCTGGCATCCTGCGTCGCCAGCACTTCGTGAACGGCTTTGCGAATAAAATCCTTCAGCGTGGCGTCGCCGGTGTAACGCTGCGCGGCAATCGCGCCGAGCATCCACTTGCCCCAGAACTCGCCCTGCCAGAGACCAACGCCGCGATAGATCGTGTCGTCCACCCGCTGCCGGAGCGCTTCGGCGGTTTCGGGATAAATCTCGCGCTGGGCAAAATTCGAGGTGTACCGCGCCTTGAGCATCGTATCCAAGCGCTGCCCGATGTGTCCGCCGAGCTTGGTGTTACCCGCCGGTAGCGGCGTGAAAACATCGGCGGCGGTTTTTCCAAGGCTTGGAAACCCGGCCAGCAGGAGCGTGCAACAAAGAAATTTTGAAGAACGGAAGCAATCAAACATGGCGGCATTCTTACCGCGCCATCGCCATGAGTCAACTTGAATACCAAGTGAATAGTGGTCAGCGGATGATCGCTTCCTCGCGCACCTTGAGGTCCGGCGTGAGAATCTGGCATTGCGCCACTTGGCCGATATGCGTACCGGTGACCTGCCAGACGATGCGTTTGTCCGGCGTCACCTCGAAAATATGCGCGCCAACTTTTTCGCCCGTGTCGCGCGTGTTCCAGTTGCAGACGATGGTATTGCCGTTGGGTAGGCGCTCCAGACCGGCGAGCACGCCGATCTGAATATTCGGCAGCCATTCGCCGTCTATCCGCCAGATGATGGTATTGGCAACGTCATATTCGGTGACCGCACCATCCGCGGAAATCAGTGTGTTACCATTCGGCAAACGCAAAGCCGCAACCGGAGTGGGCGCGCGTGGAAATTCGCGGAGCACTTTGCCGTTGGCTATAGATCGGGTTCACGGGAGCCTTTATCCGTGCGATCTGCCGCGTCGTCACCAAGCCGGACGCATTGGCTGGTGCAACACTTTGCGCCAATACGACGACTCGTGATGATAACGCGGGAGCAAGCAGTAACGCCGCAAGTATGGCGCGATAGCGCGTTGTTTTCGTAATATACTCACCTTTACCGGCGCAACCCTATACGGAATGCTTACACAAGGTAAAAGTTGCAACCGGCTTGGTTCATAATGACAACAAATACTCAATTAGGTCATTGATCTGATCTTCCGTCAGGAGCGAGGTCCGGCCGTGCAGGTCCTGCTTATTGGCGGAGGTCAACACATCGCGGAGTGTCGCCGCCGAACCGTCGTGCAAATAGGGCGCGGTGCGCCAGAGTTCCACCAGCGTGGGTGTATCGAAAAGATCTGTCGGCTTGTCAAAGCGGTTGCGCGTGCCGACGTCATAACTCTTCAGGTTGGTGAATAACGGCCCGGTATGGCACCGCGCACAACTGGTTGCACTGTTGTGGAAAAGCTCCTCACCGCGCCGCGCTGCCGCCGAAAGTTTACCTTTCACCAAGTATGGACTGGGCACGGGCTGGAGCGACTTCAGATAGGCATCCAGCGCGGTCGCCACCTCCGGTGGTTGCACGGTGAACAAAATATAACGGATGCCGGCACGCACGGCGACCGCCGCGTTTTCACGCACCCCGGTGCTCATGGCGGGCGGCGTGCGAAACGCAAGCAACATGCTCTTGGTGTTCTTCGGATTGCCCATGCCATCGTTGAGTAAGTCCCAGTTCAGCGCATCCACCCGGGCGCCGCCGGGATGGCAACTGGCGCAGCTTTGCCAACCTTGGAAGCAGATGCGCGCGTCGTTGAAGTAAAGTTCACCCTGCTGCTCGGTGGTCATTTTGGGTTTGGGACCCAGCGCGATCGTTTCAGTTTTCGAATGCACTCCGTCAAAATTAATGGCGGTCAGCGTGTCAGAAAAATAATTCGCGGTATAAGCCACGTGCCCAACCACGACCACGGCGCGCGGCCCAAGGTCACCCTCCGGCAAAGACTGGCGCTTTCGCGCGTCCCCCAGCAGCGAAAGATCGTCCGCCGAATTGGTAGCAGCATAGGAACGGTTCCCGCGGGACTGCGGCGTCGCCGGTTTTGTCAGCTTCGCCAGCAGCGCCGGGAAATCAATCAGACTGACCTCATGGGTGCCGGCGTGAGCAACGACCAACGTCTTGCCATCCGCGCTCCACGCGGCCCCCCACGGATTGGCCGCGCCGCGATCCACGGTGTCGAGCAAGACGGTGTTGAGTACCTCCATGCGGTCGAGCGCGATGATCGTTCCGGCGTTGGTATGCATCCAACCACGCTCAAGTTGCGTAGTCGGCAGGCGGAAACGCGCCAGCAAATGCGTGACCACGGCATATTTCCCATCGGGCGAAATACGCAGGTCGTGCAGCGACCCGCTACCATCGGGCAGCAGCAAATCCTTCACCACCTTGCCCTGCGCAACATCAACGACGCTGATGATCGCGCCCACTCGTTCCGCATCGGCGCGGCCGGTGGGCAAGTGATTTGCCACCAGCAAATATTTACCATCGGCCGTGATCGTCGCCGCCACCGGCTCGCGCAAAACAGGGATGCGCTTCAATTCCTTCTGCGTCGGCAGATCAAGCACGCTCACATCGTTGTTGAAGCGATTGCAGACAAACAGCGTTTTGCCATCCGGCGCGAGCACGGGCGCCATCGCGGTGTGCCCGGCGGGCAACTTGGCGGTAATCCGCGCGCGCGCCACATCCACCACGCACACCTCACTTTCCGGCGCAGCGCAGGTGACGAACAGCGTCTTGCCGTCGGAACTTTGCACCGCACCGGTGGGCGGATGTTTTAACTTCAACCACGGCTGCACCTGCCGATTGATGAGATTGACCGCTAAAATACCTGCGGGTTCTTCCGCCAACACCAACAGCCGCTGCTGTTGGGCATCGCTGATTACCGCACAAGGCCGGACGGCCAGCGCCGCTTGATTCCAGAGCAGAACCGCGCCCATTATCAGCATGGTCTTCATCACGTTCATATTCGATCTCCCATAAATCCACCGGGTTCCAAGGCTTGGAAAGTACCGCTACTGGTTTTTCCAATCATTGGAAATTTGCGGGCGCATTTTTTTCAGAAATTTCCACGATGACGCGGAAGCCGACGTTATAAACTTTGCGCCAAGCCGGATAGCACCAGCGGGTCGTGGCGGTGGCATTTTGCGGCCGGTCGTCCCACGAACCGCCCCGGACAACGTAGGAATTCTTGAGCGGCGCGTCGCCCGGTGTTTTGACGTATTCCGAACGGGTCCATTCCGCCACGTTCCCGTGCATGTTACGCAGTCCCCAGGGATTGGGCGCGTAGGAACCGACGGGCGCGGAAACCTGCGCTCCGTCATCAAAGCGCTCATCGCGCAAATACCAGTCCGGCTTTTGGTAAAGAAACCGGAACTTCTCGATGGATTTATCCGCCAGGTTGGCATAGGGACTGAAGTCGGTCTTTTCATCGCCGTACCAGAACGGTCGGGCGCTGCCGGCCCGGCACGCCCATTCCCACTGTTCTTCGGTCGGCAGGGTCGCGGCCACGCCCGCTTTTTCGCCGAGCTTGCGGCAGAAGGCCCGCGCTTCATCCTGCGAAACGCGCACAACCGGCTGCTGCGGTTCAAACAGCGGAAAACCGGCCTCGCGGTTATCAATGCTGCGGTTTGACTCGTAGCCGCTGTCGTGCCCCGGCATCAGATCGTTGTAGATCTCGTTGCTGATTTCTTCGGTGCACATGTAGAACGGCCGTTCGATGGTCACGACCCGTCCGACGCGTTCATCTTCGGGGCCGCCGGGATTGCCGGTGGCATAGGTTCCGGCGGGAATCAGCACGAACGTGAGGTGGTGTCCCGGCGCGACTTCCACCGTAACGGTTTTTTTACTTCCGGCCTGCGCCTGCAGCCGCTGCGCCTCTTCCGGGCTGAAGGGCCAGCCTTTCACGGCAGGAACGCTTCCGGACGGAGGAACTGCCGCCGGAGCAACGTAGGGCACCGGCCCCGGCACCGGTGGGATCTTCTCCACATCGAACGTGCGGTTGCCGTACTTGGCATACATTTCCAGACGCCGTTCATACTGATTGAACGGAATTTTCCATGGACTGAAATTCCACGATCCCTGGCCGGGCGCATTGAGATCAATCCACGTATAGAGCTGTTTCCAGTCGTCATCGCCGAGCCGCACGCCGTGATGGCCTTTTTTGAGTAACTGGATCAGCGGACTGGTGTCGGCAGTCCAGTTGCCGGGTTCCTGCAGGAAGTAGCAGCTTTCGGCCCCGGCGCGGCGGACATAGGCGTGCAAGGCGAGGAACGCCGGCGGGAATGGAACTTTGATGCCACTGCCCGTTTTCTTGTAATACTCTGCGTTGCTGCGCACCTTTTCCTCTTCAGTCTTGCGGGATAAATCGGGCCGTCCGGACTGAGAACTGTTGTGGCAACCGACGCAGGAACGGTCGAGCAGCGGCTGGATTTCCACGGCGAAGTCGTAGCCGCGCGGCGGGCCGAAGAGGTTCTGAATGTGGTCCGGCGTGCCATATCCGTTACCGGGCTTGCTGTGGCCGGTGGTTTCGCTGGCCTGTTCGTGGCAACCGACGCAGGACACCATTTCGCCCGGACGAGCGGTGAGCCAACTACGCATCAATTGCAATGCCTTGCCGTCCGCATCCAGCGGTTGCAACGAAACCGGTGTGTTCGCCGGCACCTTGCAGAGCACCGAACCATCTTCATGGACGGGGACGGTACCGAGCAGGCAGCGCGGTTCCCACGGGCCGTCAATGCCGGCGGTGGCCAAATGTCCAAATCGCCACTTGTCCTGCTGATTGCGGTAATAATAGTCATAGGTAAAGATGCGCACTTGCTTGACCGCGCCGCGCGGAACGCCTTTGAGGCCGGGGCCGGTGTAGATGTCCTGCACAAAAAGGGTGGCCTCTTTATCGTCCGGGTCCGTCATATCCGGAATGGCCGGCGGAACAGGACGCTTTTTGACCGGGATGGGTTCCAGATAAGAATAATCCCCGCTTGAAGCGATTTCGGTGATGTTGTCATAGATGTCCACCAGATATACGCCCAGCGTTTTCTGCTCCGGGGCAAGCCGTCCGGAAACGATCAGCGTTTTTTCGTCCAGCGGCCAAGGGAAGGCGAACTTGGGATACTCCTTCTCGTAGAGTTGGTCTGTGATGATGGGTTCCACTTTTTTTCCAAACCCTGGAACGGCCTGCACGACGCCGTCGGCATTGTTCCGGCCCTTGGAAGGGTCGAACAGAATCAGCTTGCCGTACTTCGATGGGCCATGATGTCCGCAGACGATCCCGGCCACCATGCTCGGATTTCCTGGCACGGCGCGGGCGTAGAAAATGGAGTTCGGCCAGTACGAGTTGCTGCCATAGAGCGCGGTCTGCTTGGTGCCGTCGGGGTTCATGGTGAACAGCAGGCGTCCGTATTGATGGCTGTAGTTGCCATATTCAAAGCGCGTGTACATGACGCGGCCGTCGTGCAGCAGGGACGGATGCCAGTTGCTCATCTGGTCGAAGGTCAGCATCTTTTCATTCGATCCATCCGCATTCACTACGCAGAGACCGTCCGACCAAACCATACCGTCGTGGCAGGGAACCGCATTGAAACCGCGCGAGGAGGTGAAGAGGATGCGGCCATCCGGAAGATAGCAGGGGTCGCCGTTGTCCACATCGGCGCCGATATCCCGGGTCACCTGGCGCAGCCCGGTGCCGTCGAGGTTCATCTCGTAGACTTGGAAATTGTTGTTGGTACCGGGCGCAGCGAAGGCGAACCGTTTGGCATCAAAGTGCAGTTCCGGCTGTAGCAGCGTGCGGCCGGGCGACGGGGTGTAGACGGCACGCTCATCAGCCGGGGCGTTATCGCGCAGCGGCCGGATTACGAACGCGTCCTGCCAGCCCCAATCCGGCGGCGTTAAGGGGCCAAAGTCGAACATTCGGTAATCGGAGGACCAGTTGACGGTGAAGCCGTATTTGAGGCCCCACCTCCAATATTCAGGGTGCTTCGTTGCGGCCTTGTTGTTTTCGCTCGGAAAGCGGCGCTTCAACAACAACAACTCGTCGAAATCCAAAACCGGATTACGCAGCAGAATCTTTTTCTTGTAGGCCAGAATCTCCTGCGCGGTAGCTATCGCCCGGTGACAATCCGTTTCGTTGGCGCTGCCGAAAAGCCGGCTGGCTTCATCGGCCATCTGGCGGTAACGAGTAGCCTCCTTGAGAATGGCGGCCTGCGCTGCACCGTTAAACAGATCCTTCACGGCCCGTTCAAAGGCGGGCGGGTTGAATTCAACGGCGAGCCGGCGCTGCCAGTATGCGGCATCCGGTGCGGAATCAGGAAAGCGGGCAATTTCCTGCCACGCCCCTCCGATCAGCGCATCAACCCGGAACCCGGTCGGTATACGGTCGGTTAGCCGGCCGGTGCGGTCGCGGGAAAACTGCATGGTTTTCGCTTTGACCGGCTGCTGCCACTCGATCGTCACGCTGCACGGCATGCGGTCGGCAACCCAGCTGTGGTCATTGCCGAATTTTCCATCGGTCAGATGTTCCGGCTTGTGTATGGCATAGCCCTGCAGCGATCCGGACACCTTAACCGCGCCGTTTGTAGCCAGATTGCGGCCCGCCCCGTCGAACACCTCCAGCTCGTCCAGACAGGCCTGGGGACTTTTGTTGATTTTATCAAGCTGCAGCCGCAGCGCCTGAAACGGGATGTCGGGCAGGCTGACGGTAAACACGCCGTTCTTTTCATAGGCCCCGCCGAAGGCCACCCCGGCCATCAGCGCGAACCAGACAATGAATCGAGTCTTTTTCATGGGTGTCCTTCCGTAATGTCCCTGTTCAAAATTCATTTCATTATTTTCGGTTACGGTATCGAGAACTTCCGGGGCATCGCCAAGCTGCGGCTGGCCAAGTTCGTGGGCTCAATCGTGCCGCCTTATACCTGCATCTCAAAAAATATAAATCCCGTTTCAACCATCGGCGTGACAACCTATATGCGTTACGCTTAAAAGAGCTTAAAATAAATCCGCTTAACTAAAATCTAAATATAAAACAATCATCCGCGCTGCAGCACGGTCTGTTTTCGGTCTGACAAAACAAAAACACACCATTTAACACCGGAGGCCTTTGATCGCCGTTACGCCGCGTTCTATCTTGCCTGTACGGTTAGCGTGCTAGGCGTCAATCCGTCAGCGGTTGCTTTTACGCTGATAGCGCCGGGCCGCAAAGCGCGGACGATCAGCTGCGCTTTCCCGCCATAGGCCGAACGGCGGTCTCCCCGGAAAGGTTCGGCGCACCACATATCCGCATTGGCGACCGCATAATTTTCGCCGGCCCCGGTCACTTCAAATCGGACGGTCTGATTTGCATCGGGAACGACCGTTCCGTCGGCATCCGTCACCAGCACATTGATATAGCCGAGGTCGCCGTCCGCGCCGATTGAATCGCGCTCAGGCTGAAGCACAAGACGCACGGCTTTCCCGGCGGTTTTTATTTCATGTTCCGCCACGACGGCACCGTGATTACGGGCGACCGCTTTCAGTGAACCCGGCGCGAAGGGTACGGACCAGGTCGGCCGTTGTTTTTCCGCCTCTTTCAATTTTTTCACGCCCAGCGAACGGCCGTTCAGAAACAGTTCGACCTCTTCACAGTTGCTGTAAGTATAAACCGTAACGTTTGTCAGGCCCGGCCAGTTCCAATGCGCCCGACGTTCGTCTTTGGTCAGCTTCACCGCGTTCCAGACGATGGTCTCGCTGCCGGCGGCTTCATCCTGAACAGCAATCCGCACCATCGGTTCTTCGTTGTAAAAACTTTTCACATAATACGCGCCGTCTTTGATGAAGCCGGTCAGATCGACGAGTCCACGGTACCACCCGATATCCGGCCATTCCCGGCCCTCGCCGAGATAGTCGGTTCCGCCCCAGTAGAACTGGCCGGCGGCATAGGTTTTATCCCAGTCGAACCAGGCGGCACCCCAGTCATGGGTGGTGATTTCGCTGGCGTAGAAAATCATGCCCGGATATTTCCGGTGCCACTCTTTCCAGTTTTTCTCCATGTAGTTGGTTCCCACCACGTCCAGCGCTTTGGCCATCTTCGGCGGCTCATTTCCTGGTTCGAGCTTGGGGAACAGACCGGCGCTGACCGGCCGCGTGCCGTCCACGGCGTTCACACAACTTTTCAGCGCGTTGAAAACGCTGATCCCGCCGTCATTCGGACCGGTTCCTTCGACGTTCCTGTCCCGAATCTGCTCGGCGACTTCATTGCCCACGCTCCACATGATGACGGAAGGATGATTGCGGTCGCGCATAACAAATTCAGCCAGATCGCGTGGCCAGGTGTCTTTCCATTCAATCCGGTTGCCGTTCGGATCAATAAATACGTTGCCAAAGTTCCACTTGTCATACATCTCGCCGAGCACCATAAAGCCCATTTCGTCGCAGAGCTGCATGAACCGTTCGGAATAGGGATCGTGACTGGTACGGATGGCGTTCACTCCCATTTTTTTCAGCTCCTGCAACCGCCGCTCCAGCGCGCGGGGAAAGTCGGCCGCGCCGACGGTGCCCAGATCGTGATGCAAGCAGAAGCCTTTTATAATCAGTTTCTTTCCGTTCAGCTTGAAGCCGAACTCCGGACCGAACTCGGCGGTGCGTATGCCGAAGACCGTTTCAACCCGGTCGGTTTTTCCCAATCCGGATTTCACCAGGCTCACTGCTTTATACAGCGCCGGAGTCGCCGGCGACCACAGCGCCGGCTGCTGAACCGTCACCAGTTGCTCAAATTTCCGTTCCGACGCCGCTTTCACGACCGCGTCATTTTTAGCTTCGCCGATTTTCCGGCCGTCCGGCGCGTAGATTTCCGTCGTCAGCACACAGACCTGCTCAGAATCCGTTTCGTTCATGAGACGGGTCTGGATTTTGACCTGAGCCGACGAGGCCTTGATTTCCGGTGTGGTTACGAAAACGCCCCACTGCGCGACATGAACTTTTTCTGAAACCTGCAGCGTCACATCGCGGTAAATTCCCGAACCGGTGTACCACCGGGAATTCGGCTGGGTTCTGTTGTCCACCCGCACCGCAATCACATTGCTCTGCCCGAACTTCAAGTACGGAGTCAGGTCCACCACATAGGTGCTGTATCCGTAATTCCGCCCGCCCGCGTATTTCCCGTTGCAGTAGATACTGCTGTTCATGTAAATGCCGCCGAACTTGACGGTCACTTTTTTATCCGCCCACTCCGCGGGAACGAACAGCGTCTTCCGGTAAAAACCCAGTCCGCCGGACAGATAGCCGCTGTTCCGGCCCGCCGGACTGCCGGCGTTGAAAGCGCACTCGATGCTCCAGTCGTGCGGCAGGCTGAGTTTGCGCCAGGCGGAATCGTCATAATCGCAATCCGCCGCCTTTGAAAAATCGATTACCGGCTGCGGTTTCGCCATCAGCTGCTTCGCCTGCTCAACCCCGGCGGCATCCAGCAGCTCCAGTTCGCCGATCTGACAACTCTTAGGGTTTTCTCCGCTCAACAGCCGCAGGCGGAACTGGCGGGCGGTTTGTGGTGGAAAGGTGAGCAGCTGCACCGCCGCCGGAGAAAAAGTACCCCGGACAACCGGCGTGCCGGAGACCGGTCTTTCGGGAAACGTGATTTCACGAATGGAGGCCCAAGCGCTTTTCGGCAGACCGGTTACGGTAATTTTCACGTAGCGGGCGGCGGCATCAATCCGGTCGCTGGTTGTTTGCCTGGCTTCGGCGGCCTTCTGCCGGTCCGCCACCAGCGTCCAGGCTGTTTTATTCAGGGACGTTTCCAGTTTGTACTGATAAACGCCCTCTTTTTCCCAGATAATGCTGAGGCTGGAAAGCGGTTGACTCCGGCCGAAATCGAGCATCAGCCATTCGCCGGTTTTGCCGCCCTGCGCACACCAGCGTGTATCCTGGTCGCCGTCCAGCACATTGGACGCCCGGTTTCCGTTCCGGGTCTCCTCGGAAGAGGCGGTTACGGTGACATCCGGCGACGCGGTCAGATTGTTCCCGGCATACAGTTCATAGTCTTTCGGCGCGTTCCCGAAAAAATGAAGCCGCATGCCGCAGAAAGATTCCTCCCGGCCCATATCCACCTCAATACTCGCCGGAAATTTAAAGCCCGGCCCGGAAAGCCACCCTTCCGTCGGACATTGATTGAAGAGCCGGGCGGGCGAACCCCACTTCGGATCGGACGGCGGACTGCCTGCCACCTTCCAGCGGGAGCTGTTCAGACCCAGCGGCGAAAATTCCGGCGTGTTCGGGTTGAACGCGAACGTCCAGTCCTTGTTGAGATTTATACCTGCCGCCTGCGCGCCGATCAGTCTGGAAAGCGTGTAATCCGCCGTCACCGGAAATGCGACCGTAGGCTCCGCCCGGTCCGGCGATCCGCGGCCGTGCCCGATGCAGGAATATTCGCCCGCAGCCAGAGCATATCCGGCCATCAGCGCGAACCAGACAAAGCATCCTGCTTGTTTCATAATATCCTCGATTTTTTTACGGAAGCACTTTGACCTGTGTAAGTTGAAACTGCGCTAGTTTGTTTTCTTTTTCCTGAACCGGAGCAATGCGCCCTTTCAGATCGCTGTGAGAAACAGACCACGCCACCTGATAATCCGGAGTTACTTCCAGAAGCTGCACTACTTGATTGGCGGATTTTTTCACATGCCAGTCGCCGTTGCAGAGAATCGTATTTCCGTTCGGAAGTCTCACCGCTCCGCCGGCAAAACAGATGTTCAGTTCCGGCATGGTTTTTTTAGACACTTCCCAGGCGATTTTGTTGTCCGGAGTCACTTCAAGCCACCGCCCGTCAAAGCCGGTGGATATAAGGAGGTTGCCGTTTTTCAGTTCAACGATATCGAAAACGAAAAAACCGCCCTGCTGAGTTCCCTGCGTTTTCAGATTGATTTCGCGCAGCAGCGTTCCGTTGGCGGCGTATTCCAGCACCCGATCCTGAAGCATGCCGGCCAGATAGGTTCCGCGCGTCGTCTTGCGTCCGATCCGGTAACGCCCATGAGAGCTTTCAGCCTTTGACGGCAGCGGAATCTCGACCTGAATCTCTTTGGCCCGGTTTACTTCGATCAGCCGGTTGTGTCCGCTGTCCATGATCAGAATATTCCCGTTCTCCAGCGGCTGGCAGGAATCAAGTTCGTTCAGTTTGGCATTCGGCTCCACCCGGTATTCCCAGACGGTTTTCTTTTCCGGCGTGACCTCTAAGACGGCGAATTTGGAAGAAAACAGCACGTTGCCATTGGTCATCGGCCAGGCATCATAAACTCCGCCCACACCGTCGAAGACCCAACTCACGGTTTTATCGGGCTCCATCACAAAAACCTTATTGCCGGCGGCCAGCAGCATCCGGGGTATTTCGGCCCCGGATGCCCACGCGGCAAGAGAGCCGGCGAGCAGAACAGCGGCTGTTTTCTTTTTCATTCCTTCCTTTGTGCAATCGAGGCTTCCAGAATCCGCTGCGCGGCGGGCCGATCCACTTTTACCGGATTCAGCTCCACGGCAAAATTGAGATAAGTGAAAACCTCGTCGGCCATCCGGCCGACTTGGCCTGCGTCCGGGGTCTTTGCTTTCAGCCGGTTTTCAAACCCGGCAAGGCCGAAAAACCGGTCAAACGCCGCGACGATATCGCTGCAACCCGGCACCAGCTGCCGCGCAACCCAGGCATGTTTTTCCGGCAGCCCGGACGCGTTGAAGCGCAGCACTTCGCGATAGACCGCATAGAGCGCGTCGCCGTGCGCAATATCGTGGTAATGCCCGCCGATAATATGCGCGAAGACATGCCCCAGCGAGACGACTGCGTGATTGATGGCCACGCCGGCACAGGTATCCGCCAGCGCCATGCCGGCGCGGGCCTCCAGATTCGAACCGTCCTGCAGAACGGCTCCGAAATTCCGCGCCATTTCGACGATCGCCTTTTCCGCATACATGTCGCTGAGCGGAGAAGCCGCCGAAGAGGTGTACGCCTCCACCGCATGGCAGAACACGTCGAACGCCGTGGCGCGGGTCATGGCGGTCGGGAGCGAAAGCATCAGCTCCGGATCAACGATCGCCGCTCTCGGCAGAATGAACGGCGAACCCATGCCGGGTTTCTGGTTGGTCTCCGGATTGGTAATCACCGAAAACATCGTACACTGGCTGCCGGTTCCGGACGTCGTCGTGACCGCCACGACCGGCAGCGTGGCGGACGTGATCGCCTTTTCCCCCATGGCATACGGCCAGATCGAACCCTCATGCACAGCCGCCACGGCAATGGCCTTGGCGGTATCCATGGAGGAACCACCGCCGAAGCCGATCATAAAGTCACATTTTTCGCGTTTAGCAATTTCCGCTCCGGCGTCAATACTCACCGTCGTCGGATTCGGCACCACGCCGTCATACACCGCTGTCGCGATCCCTTCCTGCCTCAGTTCCTTCTGCAAGTCGGCACTCCAGCCCTGCCGCGCCACAAACGGATCGCAGACAATCAGCGCTTTGCGCCCCAGCCCTGCACAATGCGCCGCCGTCTGATGGCGAACACCAGCGCCTATGATGATTTTTGTCGGCATAGCGAATGAAAATATTTTCATAATTTCCTTTTTATAGTCTCCAATTTATCCCAAGGCCGTTGCTTATTTCTCCTCCACCAGCACGCGGAAGCCCACGTCATACACTTTTTGCCACGGAGCGTAGGCGCGGCGCACCGCCGAACCGGCATCTGCCGGACGGTTGGCCCAGGAGCCTCCGCGGGCAACTTTGCGCTCGTTGGAATTCTCTTCATTGCGCCCCTCATCGGTATAGGGATAGGGGCGGTAATCCGAGCGGGTCCACTCGCTGACGTTGCCGATCATATCCTTCAGGCCCCAAGCATTCGCTTCCGTCTGTCCGCAGTAATCCACCACAAACCACTTGTCTTGGAAGCGTTCGTCGTGCAGCGGGAAGTTCATCGTTGGCGAATACGGGAACCGCTTTTGGAGCAGACTGCCGCGGCCTTCCCAGCTCGTATCGAACCACCGCAGCGACTGGTCGGCCAAATTGGCGAAGCGACCGAAGTCGGCGTCCATGGTGCCGTAGAAGAATTGCGTGTCGGTGCCGGCCCGGGCCGCCCATTCCCACTGGGCCTCGGTGGGGAGCGTCACCTTGAGTCCGGTTTTTTGGCTCATCCACTTGCAGAACTGCATGGCTTCCTGCCAGGAAATCCGTGCCACCGGCTGATCGGGGTGGTTGGCGATATAGCCGGGTGTGACCCGGTTGATGCCGTGCATGTCAATGTAACGCGTATCGTGTGCCGGATCGAAGGCCGCATATTGCGCGTTGTTCACTTCGGTGACGGCCATCCAGAATGGTTTGGCCACGCGTACGACGGAACGCGGGCGCTCGTCCGGCGCGCCCTCCAAGCTGCCCATCACAAACGCTCCGGTCGGAATCCGGGCCAGCTCCATTTTGACGCCGTTCCCCAGTTCAACAGTTTTCTTGGTTTCGGCACTACCCGTCTGTTGTAGGCGTTGTGCGTCCGTGACCGTCAGGGGGAACCCCTGCACCTTCAAATCGTCCGGCGGGACGGGTTCGGTGGGCGCTGGAGCAATGAATTGCACCGGCGCGCGTTTTTGAAACGCTGTCTCGGCGGCACGGTATTCTGCTTCCGGGTTGGCCGCGACATGGGCGAATTTTTCGGCCAACTCGCAACGCCGCTGTTCTTGGTTCTTCTCTTCATATGTCGGCGGGTTCCAATTCCCACTGTTCGGCGCATTCAAATCAACCCAGCAGTAGAGGCGTTGACGCGATTCACTATCCAGCTCTGCCAGCTTCACCCCGTGATGTCCTTTCTCCAACATCTGGAGCAGCGGACTGGTTGAGGTGTGGTATTCCATGGGATTCAGCAAGCTCATGTCGCTTTCCATGGCAGGATTATGAATATACGGACGCAAGCCGGTGTACGCGACCCCTGGGTCTTTGAAGGAAGGCTTGCTGCGTGGACCTACGACTGGCGCGGCGTTGTGACAGCCCATGCAGTATTTTTCCAGCACTGGAAAGACCTCGTGTGAGAATGCAAACGGACGGGGCGAACCGTACCACGGTGTGAGTGGTTCCGCCGGTCGCTGTCCGGCGATATCGGGTCGCAGCGGCAGCGTGGTTGAGCGCTGTTCATGACACCCCACACAGGAGACCCGTTCGCCCGGCATCCCGACCAGCCAACTGCGCATCAGTTGCACGGCGCGCCCTTCGCCATCCAACGGCTGAATGGATATGGGTGTGTTGGCGGGGATTTGGAAAGAAGCCGAACCGTCGGACTCGACCTTGGCCGTGCCGAGCACCCGTTTCATGTCCCAACTTGATTGTATTCCTACATGGCTGGGACCTGCTTTCTTATTGTATCCAAAGTGATACGAGAAAATGCGCAGGCTCTTGACCGTTCCGCGCGGTACGCTCTGCAAACCTGGCCCGGTGTAAATATCCGCGATGTGGACATCTGCCGTCTGACTTTCGGGTGTGGTACGATCCGGAATGAGTGGTGGTTTGGCGCGGGCCATCAGCGGAACCGGTTCAAATAACGCGGCCCCTTCCACCTCGGCAATCAGGGTGGCATTGTCGAAGATGTCCACCAGATAAATGCCCCATAGATCATCTTCCCGGTTTTTCTGCGAAACCAAAAAATATTTACTACTAAGCGGATAAGGCTGCGTGGTAAGCACGGAATTCTTTGTGAGATTTCTGTAATAGTCACCATCATTCTGCGGAAGCCCGCCGGTTGAAACGGTCAGCACCGGATTCTGCTTGGAATAATAGTCGCGGACAATCATGTCGCAGACGACTCCGGCCACCTTCTGGCCGTAACCGGGTATCAGTTGCAGAAAGCCGGTCTGTTCCGACGGTAGAATGTCTGGTATCAGGACAGACGGTGTTTCATTCCCGATTTTAACTGACTTACCCGAAGGCCGCGGCCCCGCAACCGATTTCAGTTCCCGTTCGCCCCACGTTTTGGATTCCGGACGGAAGTGGAACGGATAGTTCGAGGCCAGCCCCGGGTCGAGAAGCGCCGTGCGTCCAAACTCGCCGCATTCATGATGCCCCGCGATGATCCCGACGAGACTACTGGGCGTGCCCGGAATCGGCTTGGCAAAATGGAAACCCACCGGAAACCAGCCATTGCTGCCATAAAACGCCAATTGCCCGGTGCCATCGGGATTCATGGTCATCAGGCGGCGTGAGAAATAGTGCGGGATGTCGCTGTATTCCCACCGGAGATAAAGCACTCGCCCATCGTTCAAAACGGTGGGGTGGGCATTGCTGTCTTGATCAAAGGTCAGTTGGCGGAGGGCTTTGGTTTCGGGATCCAGTAGATAAAGGCTGGCAATGGGCGTATTCCCACCCGTGCAGGGCAAGCCGAAGTAGCTGGCGGTTGAACACAACACGATTTTCCCGTTGGGTAGATAACAGGCGTCGAAAAAATCCACATCGGGATAGCCCTCTGGCGACACTTGCCGGATGGTTTTGTCCGCCAAGTTCATTTCATAGACCGCCCACCGGTGGTTACTGTCAAAACTTGAAAAAAGAAACCGATCTGCTGAAAAATCCAAACAAACATCGCGGATAATTCGGCCTTTTTCGGGCTTGTACAGCGTATTGAGTTGCGGTTTGCCGCGCAGTCCGGAGAGCAGCATGATTTCGTTGTCCCAATTCGCTTTGGGGATTTCGGGATGGGGTTGGAAGCCCATCGGCACAAAACCGAGACGCCAGTCTGTTATGTTTCTGGCTGTATTACCGGGGGAGTTTCGGCGTACCACCAGTAATTTATCGAAATCCAGCAACGGATTGGCCAGCAACGCAGCCCGAACACCAGCCAGCAGTTTTTCAAGCGCCGCCGGCTCGGCAGGTTTGCCCGCCGCGAAAGACTTCAACATGGCGCCACGCTCGTCGGCAAATTCGGCCAGCGCCTTCCGGTGTGTCGCCCCATCGTACCGCCCCGGAAAAGTCTCGACCAAATCTGCGACGGCACGTTGTACCGCCTCAATGTTGACGCCTTCCAAGACTGCCTTTTGGGTTTGGACAAGCGCCGCTTCGGCCTTGCATCGCAAGCGCTCAGCGCGTTGTTCAGGTGTGAGCCGTTTCAGCTGCCAACCATCGGGAAACGGGACGGAGGATTGTAGGCGCAACGCGCAAATATGCGGCGGTGCGCCCCCGCTCTGCAACGCGATGGTGTGCGTGCCGCACTCAATGCGCACCGTACATTGCTGTTCCCACTTCGCCGATTTCGTATTCCAACCACCCGTCACGCCCGCCAATCCAGTATGCACCGGCTTCCCGTCAAGGCTGATCTCGACTGGCCGCGAATCCTTGGCCGCATACAATGCGGAAAGCGTGTAGTCTGCCGTCACCGGGAACTCGATCATGTACGCCGCCCGCTCTGGTGCGCCGTTGCCATGCCAGATACATGCGGGGCCATCCGCATAACCCTGCCCTGATAAACTCACGCGGACATTGCCCTCATCGAAGTCTTTCGCTTCAATGACAATTTCATTCGCCGCCCGCGCAGTCGCCAGCAGAGTGACCAGACCGATTACAATCCACTTTGATATGTTCATGTGTTTTTCTCCAAACTTCGTAGAAATTCTTGGAACTGTCCACCCGCGTAGCCGATGTCGCGGGAGATCTGCCCGGCACACGCCAGCACGGCGTGCTCCAGCGCCGGTTGTGTCTTGGAATGAAACAAACTGACCAGTCCGGTGACGCCGACCCCGGCCACCGGTTCACCATTGACATCCAGCACGGGCGCGCCGATGCAATAGATGCCTTGGATATAGTCCTCGTGATCGTAAGCCAGCCCCGTCCTCCGAATCTGCGCCAATTCTCCGAACAGCTTCGTTTTGTCGGTCACCGTGTGCGGCGTAAGGGCCTTCAGCATGCGCGGCAATCGGCGGCGGGCCTCATCCACCGGCAGAAACGCCAGTTCCGCCTTGCTGAACGCGCTGGCGTGCGGTTCCAGCAGACTGCCGGGCAGGACCTGCAAAAAGACCATGCCCGTCGGCGTCACGCAATCCAGCACCAACGCCCGCGTCTCCCGCAGCGTATGCAACTGCGTCGTTTCGCCCGTCGCCTCGCAGAGCCGCTCCAGGTGTGGTCGCGCGCGGCGCCGCAACTCGAAGCGCGCCCGCAGCTTCATGCCAAGCGTGAAAAATTGCGTGCCGAGCCGGTAACCGCCGGTCGGGTCTTCTTCCGTATAGCTGCGCTCAGTCAGACATTTCAGGATGCGGAAGACGCCGTTGGTGGAAATGCCGAGCGCACGGGATAGCTCGGTGATGCCGTAGCCGCGATGGTTCTGGGCCAGGTGCTCGACGATATCCAGCATCTGCTCCACCGCCGGCACCGCGTACTTTTTGGCCGCTTTTCGCATCACGCCTTTCTTTTTATGAATGAAAAACGCTTTTACATATGAAATATTGTAAGCCTGATTCAAGAACTATCTTTTTCCAGGGTTTGGAAAACGAAACGACGGCTTTTTCCAAGCCTTGGAACGCCATCACGGTTGCGTCAGGCGAAAGGCCTGGGTGTAAAAAAACCAGTTTTTGTCACCCAGTTTTTCGTAAAGGCCAAGCATATTGTGACCGATGCCCTCGATCGGCGTGTACTCGTGCGCGATGTTCAGACGGACCAACTCCTCATGAAACGTGGCGTTTGGCCCGACCAACTGGCCGACCACCTGCCGGATCAGCATGTTGCCCTGAATCTGCGCCTTGTTTTTCGCGACCAAATCCAGCGGATGGGCGGCGGCAAACAACGCCTCTTTGCCGTCAAAGACGCGCCGAAAGACGTCCGCGTGGCGACCTTGCATCACATGGATATCCACCAACGCGGCATCCATCATGGAGACCGAGCCGAACAACTCCGGATATTTGAAGCCGAGATGCCCCGCACCAAAGCCACCCATCGAGAAGCCCTCCATCATCCGCCCGGCGCGCGTGGCGCAGGTCCGGTAGGTGGCGTCAATATGCGGAATCAGTTCCTGAATGATGACGGTTTCGACGGGGCGACGGACCTGGATGGCATCGCAGTAGAAGCTATCAATCATGCCGTTGACAAAAACGACGATCATGGGCGGTGCTTTTTTCCGGGTGATGGCTGCGGTCAGTCGTTCGCAGAAACGCGGCACACCCTGTTGCGAGCCGCCGATGCCGTGCAGCCAGAACACCACCGGAAACCGCTTGGCCGGCGACTGCTCATAAGTGGGCGGCAGATAGACGAGGTAGCTCACTTTCGTTCCGGCCGTTTTGCTGTCGAAAGTCTGATAGTGAAGATTGGGGCCAGTGACAGGTGCCGTCTGCCATTGCGGTTCGGCAGCCTTGGTCCGCATCCCGTTTGGATGTATCCAAGAACGTTGCCCTGTCTGCGCATTTGCAGTCATTATACTGACCGCGAGCGTCAGGCCTCCCAGCGTCAGGCGAAGATATTGCATGGTCAACTCACTTTCCGGGGTTGGCGTTTGGTTTTGAATCCGCACTGGATTTTGCATGGCGACTCATCACGGCGGCTCCATAGGCCAAAACTTTCTCGCAAGCAGGATCGAATTCCGGCTGGCCGCGCGTACCGGAGAGCACATCTTCCGGATAGACATTCAGATAACTGCACCGAATCCGTTCCGCCGCTTGCATCACCGCCATGAGTTCCTTCGCGTCGCCGCGCGCGGAAGCGGCCATCTCAAAAAAGAGCTTCGTCTGTCTGGACCAACCGACAAACGGCGATGCACGTCCGCCCGCTGTCTCACGATAGCTATGACCACCCAAGCCGTTCTGGCCCACATAGAATTTCTTGCTCACACAATAGTTGCCGATCTCGGCGAGATGACCACCGCCCTGCAGCCCGCCCTTGTTCAGCGTCACCAAGAGCGGCGTCTTGCGGAACGTCCGGTCAGCGGCATCCACCCATTCCTTGATCGTGGCCAACCAGAGTTCGTCGCTGTACGTCCGCCCGTCGCTCGTCTTGATCTTGGCAAATTGCGTTTTGAACTCGGGATTCAGGCGGTCAATCGTGCCGAACCGGTACGGATTGGTTTCCGCGCCCGGCGTCACATCCACAAACAGCAGGCTGGCGTTGCCGTCGTAGCGTGCGGCGCATTGTTCCAGAAAACGCCACGCGTAGCGTTTATAGACCGGATCCCAGATCAGCGGGATTTCCGTCCCACTGGGTTTGTGCAGCGCAAACTTAGCGCCGGCTTGCCAGACCCACACGGGCGTTGGTGTTTTGTAATAGGGCTTGGGCCAATAGCCGCTGGTGGACCAGAGGACGCGCAGGGCGACTTTTTTGCCGGCCTTGAGCCACGGCGCGATCCATTGATCCACCTGCCGCCAGTCGCACACGCCATTTTCTTTTTCCACCTCGCCCCAAATCACCTGAAACAAAGCGCCGGTGATATGCGGATTGGCGAGCACAGCTTGGTTATCGGCCAACGCATAGTCCGCCTTGGCATAATAGAGCAAGCCCGCGCCCGGCTCGCGCGGCAGACGAACGCTGGCAGGTTCGGCTGCCGCCACCAGTACGGCCAAGACCATCGCAAACGCGAGTGCCGCGGTGTGTTTCATGGCGTCTGCCTCGTCAGCGCGCCGCCGCCATCCAGTGTGCCGCTGAATCCCGGCCCGCCGGCGGCCACATAACCGCGGCTCGCACCGGATTGATCCGGGCTGACCCAGAACGCGTAGAGTTTGCCGTTCGTCAACTGAAACCGGAACTTGACCGGTTTGCCCGCAAGTGCGGAGAGATCGGCGGTGCCTTTCCACTCCACGGCCAGCAGTGTTTTATCGGCAGTGATTGGCGTGCAGTTGGCCACGGAGAACGGTGCAATGACTTGCTTCTGTTCGTCTAGAATTTCCACGCGCAGTTCGCCTTGTGGTGCGGCGAGGTTCACAAACAGCTTTTTACCGTCGAACACAACCGGGCGCGTCGTCAGCGTGCCCGGCTTTGCACCTGCATCCATCGAGGCAAAGCCGTCGCGGCGCAACGTGGCCATGCCGATGCTACCACCGTAATACATGCCCCGCGCGCCATCGGGCGCAAAGCCGGAGAAACCGCAGTACGGAAAATAGAGTTTATCGCCCAGCACCACGCACACGCCAACGGCGCCGTGGATATAGCCCCGATCCCAATCGCCGGCTTTGCGCGTTGCCGCAATGAAGGGGCACCGATCAGGGCGCTGCCAGTGAAATCCGTCACGGCTGAAACCGAGCTTTAGCTCCGTAATCTTCGGGGATTTCTCCGCGTCGCACACCTCGTTTTTGGGGCCGAGATGAATTTGGAACTCACCCAGCAGCAGGCTCTCATAGGCCACGGCGTTCAGACAGTAGAGCTGTGCCGCCTCACCAATGGCGGGATCGGGTTCATCGAGCCGGTCGGCGTTGGTCCAATAGACCATCGCCTTGCCCCAATCCGCGCCGGCAAGGAAGTCACGGTTTTCGGCGTAGTAACGACATCGGTCGCGGCACGGAAAACCGTGTGGGCCTTTGATGCTAAAGACCCATACTTTCCTGAACGGATTGTAGAAAAAAGTGCTGTAGTCCTCCGCCGGGCCGGTCCGCACAGGCCGGGACCAGGCGCGACCATCGGACGAGGTCTTCAGGAGATGCATCAGGTGTTTTCCGTCCAAGGGATCGCCGGGGACGGCATCAAAGCCACCGGCCATATATTTTATCCGCTCTTCTAGTTGCTCCGTATTGAGGTCCAGCCAAAGGCACCGGTCGCGACCGGCGCCATCCTGCAGGTTGAAGTTGCGCGATTTAGGTAGCAGCCAATTGGTCCCGGCCAAGCCCACGTTGGGACGCCTCCAGTGAATCAGGTCGGTGCTGGTAGCCAGGGCCAACGCCCCGTACAACCCTCCATGCAACCCTCCGGCATCGTAAAACATTTTGAAGGCGCGTTCAGCCGGATCGTAGAAAACACCGCCGGCAATCATGGCGCATGATTTCTGTCGGCCCTCCCCGTCTGTTTCCGTTGGTGTCAAAACGGGGTTGCCTGCGAACTTTTGCGCTTGATGAAAAACGCGCGTCAAATCGGTTTGCTCGATAAGAAAATCATCCACGAAAAGCTGCCGGCCGATGTTGATCGGGATGATCTTCGGCGGATTCTG
This sequence comes from Verrucomicrobiota bacterium, assembly GCA_004321905.1. Taxonomy (GTDB): domain Bacteria; phylum Verrucomicrobiota; class Kiritimatiellia; order CAIQIC01; family CAIQIC01; genus DP16D-bin41. Next base: position 153,439 of record SCQF01000041.1, read on the forward strand.
CAAATAGGGCACGGTCATCGGCTCGGTGGATTTCGGATCGCCGTCACGCGGCGGCCAGATGGTAGGCAACTGGATTCCGTTGTAAAGTTCTTCGCCCGCCGCCGCGATGGCAACACCGCATAAGAGTCCTACCAGCAGCGCCCCTAAAGCAAATCGTCGTCTTTCAGTGTGCCGCATGGTCGCTCAACCTTCGCCACCGCCGCCGTTACTGCTCCAGCGGCGTGGCGCGGGCGGCTTAAGGCAGACGCTGGCCCGCGGCGCGATGTAGAGGCTGTCCTCGCCCAACAATTGTTGCACCGCGCGCAGGAAGGCCTCGTTGGGCGCAACTTTCAAGGTCGCATGCGCGTTCACATAGACTTTCTCGCCGGACGGCAGCAATACGACGATGTTCAGCGGCGTTTGACCGGGATGCTGCCGGATGAGTTCTTTGAGGCGCAGCAGATTTTCGGGCGTCGCCTGATGTTCGGGCAGATGCACGCGGACGCTTTCGGTGAAGTGACGCGGAGCATCGGCCAGCGAGTAAATTTCCTGCGCCGTGATCTTGAGTTGTTGCTGCCCCATCCGGTCGTCGCGGCCCACCGTGCCGCATAGCATGATCGGTGCATCGTCCTTAAGATAAACGCCATAGGCGTTGAACGTGGAAGGAAAGGCCACCGCTTCCACCGCGCCATCCAACCGTTCCAACCGGAAGATGCCCATCGCCTCCTGTGATTTTTTCGTGAAACGCTTCTGGAAATTACTGACCAGCCCGCCGACGCGCACCAGCGTACCGCTGGGTACGTCTTCCAGTGCGCCTTCGCCGATCAGGCTGTAGCGATTAAGAATCCACTCAAACTGTGTGAGCGGATGGCCGGAGATGAAAAAGCCGAGTAATTCTTTCTCGCCGGCGAGCAGTTGGCTTTCGGTCCAGACTTCGCCGGTCGGCAGTTCGTTGTCGTTGGTGGTGTGCGGGCCATCATCACCGCCCATCAAACCGAAGAGCGAGGTCTGGCCGGCACGCCGGTCGCGCTGTTCGGTCGCGGCGCGGCTCATCGCCGCATCAATGCCGGCGAACAACCGGCCGCGCGGTACGCCGGTGAAGTCGAACGCACCGCACCGCACGAGGCTTTCCAAAACTTTTTTGTTGGCGCGCTGCCCGTCCACGCGATTGCAAAAATCCACCAAGCCCTTGAAGGGCCCTGCGGCGTCGCGGTTACGGATAATTTCTTCAACAGCGCCTTCCCCGACGTTCTTGATGCCGGCGAGACCAAAGCGAATTTTTTTGCCTGTGGGCGTGAAGTGCAGATCGCTTTCGTTGATGCTCGGCGGCAAAATCTCGATGCCCATCGCGCGGGCTTCGACAATGAAGTTGGTGAGTTTGTCGGGATTGCCGATTTCACTGGTGAGCAGCGCCGCCATGAATTCCACCGGATAGTTGGCCTTCAGATAAGCCGTTTGATAGGCCACGATGGCATACGCCGCACTGTGCGATTTATTGAAGCCATAGGCGGCAAACTTGTCAATCGTGTCGAAGATGGCGCCGGCTTTTTCGCGCGGAATCTTGTTCGTCTGCTGGCAGCCGGCGACAAACTTGTCCCGCATCTTCGCCATTTCTTCCGGCTTCTTTTTGCCCATGGCGCGGCGCAGGACGTCGCCTTCGCCCAGTGAAAAACCGGCGAGGATGTTCGCGGCCTGCTGCACCTGCTCCTGATAAACGATGATGCCGTAGGTCTCCTGGAGAATCTGTTCCAGCAATGGATGGGCATACTCAATCGCTTCCACACCGTTTTTGCGGTTGATGAAGGAATCAATGAACTGCATCGGGCCGGGACGATAAAGCGCGATCAAGGCGATCAGGTCTTCGATCTTGTTCGAGCCCATGCGCCGCAACAGGTCGCGCATGCCGCCAGATTCCAGTTGGAACACGCCAACCGCATCGCCACGGCTCAGCAATTCATAAGTCTGGGTGTCTTCCAGCGAGATCGTGTCTATGTCGAGCTTCACCGCGTGGTTGCGCTGGACATAGGTGACGGCATCTTGAATCACCGTCAGCGTTTTGAGGCCGAGGAAATCCATCTTGAGCAGGCCGGTGGCCTCCAGCGGCACCATTTCATATTGCGTGATGATTTCTTTGTCTTTGCTACGCGCCAGCGGCAGCAATTCCATCAAAGGTTTTTCGCCAATGACCACGCCGGCGGCATGGACGCCGGGATTGCGCGCGAGCCCCTCGAGCACGCGGGCATATTTCATGATGCGCCTGGCGTTCTCGTCGCGCTCGCAGACCTGCTTGAATTCCGGATTTTGTTGCAGCGCTTTTTCCAGATCAATCTTGGGGTCTTCCGGCACCATCTTGGCCAACCGGTCGCATTCGCCCAGCGGCACATCCAGCACGCGTCCAATATCGCGGATCACTGTTTTGGGGCCCAGCGTGCCGAACGTGACGATCTGCGCGACATTTTCCGCGCCGTACTTGTTGCGGACGTAGTCAATCACCTCGCCGCGTCGCCGCTGGCAAAAATCAATATCGAAGTCCGGCGCGCTGATGCGCTCCGGGTTCAGAAAGCGTTCGAAAATCAAATTGAAACGCAGCGGCTCGATGTTCGTGATGCCCATCGCATAGGCGATGATGCTGCCCGCACCCGAGCCGCGGCCCGGCCCCACCGGAATACCGATTTCCTTGGCGTGGTGAATGAAATCCCAGACCACGAGGTAGTAGTTGATGAAGCCCGTTTTTTCGATAACGCTCAATTCATAGTCGAAGCGCGTGATGGCCTTCTTTTCGAAATCGTTCGTCGGTTGCCGGCAGTCGGCGATGTTATAGCGCTGCCGCAAACCGGCGTGACCAATCTGGATGATGAGTTCCTTCTGCGTCACGCCCGCCGGTGTTTTGTAGACCGGGAAATGCAGTTCCTTGCCGAGCCGTAAATCCACATTGCAACGCTGGCCGATCTCCACCGTCCGCGCCAGCAATTCCGGTTCGTCGGGGAAGAGCGCCTGCATCTCCGTGCCGCTCTTCATGTAGAACTGGTCGCCGTGATAATGCATCCGGTCGGTGTCGGAGAGTTTGTTCTGCGTTTGGAGACAGAGCAACACCTCGTGCGCTTCGGCGTGCTCGCGCTGGAGATAGTGTACGTCGTTGGTGCAGATCAACGGCAGGTTCAGCGCCCGCGCCACCTCGCGCAAGCCGGCGTTCGCCTTCGCTTGCTCCGGCAAGCCGTGATTCTGGAGTTCCAGAAAATAATTACCCTTGCCGAGAATCTCCGCGTAGTGGCCCGCCGCCCGCTGGGCGGCGTCGAGCCGGCCCGCCACGCAATGCTCTGCCGGCTCGCCTTTGAGACAGCTTGAAAGTCCGATCAGGCCCCGGGCGTGTTGTGCCAGCAGTTCCTTATCTATGCGCGGCTTGTAATAGAAACCTTCGAGATGCGCCAGCGAGACCAGTTTGATCAAATTGGCCCAGCCGTGTTCGTCTTCCGCCAACAGCACGAGGTGATTGTTCGGCTGTTTACCGCTCTCCGTGGCTTTGCGGTCGTGCCGGCTGCCGGTGGCCACATAGACCTCGCAGCCAAGGATCGGCTTGATCCCGGCAGCTTTGGCTTCCTTATAGAACTCGATCGCGCCGTAGAGCACGCCGTGATCGGTGATCGCCAGCGCGCCCATTTCTAATTCTACGGCGCGCTTGATGGTTTTCTTCACCTGACAGGCGCTATCCAACAGGCTGTATTCCGTGTGGAAGTGCAGGTGAACAAATGGAACGTGCTTGGCCATGGTTTTGATTTCGCTCGCCGCTCCGCGGCACGCAGTCCTTTACCACAGCCCGCCGCGTTATGCAAAACCGGGAATGCTTTTCCAAGAATGAAGCGCCGGGTTCCCCGTGGCTTGCCACGGGGAGGAAGGCGCTCCTTAGCGGAGGAGTTCAGGGGAGGCGGCAGCCTCTCTTGATGAAAGGCCCTTGCGGGCTGTGGTATAGAGGGTGCATGACACTCCAGCGAACGAGTCATGCGATCTATGACACGTGTTATCATCTTGTCTGGTGCCCGAAATACCGGAAAGACCT